>CAKRRD010000025.1 GCA_934394815.1 uncultured Acetatifactor sp.
AATAAGGTAAGATAACATATGGCAGATAAGAACAGTTCCAAGAACAATTTTATCATGCAGGCGGGAATTCTGGCGGCGGCCGGAATCATCAGCAGAATCATAGGGCTCCTTTACAGGGGCCCTTTACAGAGTGTCATAGGAAATCTCGGACTGGGATATTATCAGTCCGCCTACAACTATTACACCATCATCCTGCTGATCTCTTCCTACAGTATTCCTTCGGCAATCTCGAAAGCCATTGCTCAGAAGCTGGGAGAGAAGGAATACCGCAATGCCCACAGATTGTTCCACGGAGCCATGATCTATGTATTGGTGGTTGGCGGTATTGCCAGCCTTTTTCTGTTTTTCGGGGCGGGATTGTTTGTGTCGGGAGCGGCGGTCACGGTATTGCGTACTTTTGCACCGACGATCTTCGTCTACGGGATTCTGGGTGTCCTGCGGGGATATTTTCAGGCCCATAAGAGCATGGCACAGACTTCCGTGTCACAGGTTCTGGAACAGATCGCCAATGCAGTGGTCAGTGTGGGTGCGGCTTATTTGTTGATCAATCTGTTCATGAAGACCATGGAGGTCCCGGCGGATCAGGAAGGACAGGTGACCAGAGCCACCTATGGTGCTGTGGGAAGTGCGCTGGGTACCGGGGTCGGTGTGTTGGTGGCATTGCTGTTTATGGCGGGGGTCTATGCCCTGAACCGGAAGTTGATCCTGCGTAGAGTGCAGCACGACAGACATTCCCAAGTGGATTCTTACGGACAGATTTTCAAGACCATTACACTGGTGGTGACACCGTTTATTTTGAGTACTGCCGTATATAATCTGAGCAGCACGGTCAACAACAGCATTTATACTAAATGGTATCCGAATCTGCGGGGGCTGGATACGGTAACCATTTATGAAAAATACGGTATTTTCTCCGGACAGTCGCTGACCATGTCCAATATCCCCATTGCCTTTGCCTCGGCCATGGCTTCGGCTATGATCCCTTCGGTGGCGCAGCTGATGGCGGCGAGGGATGTGAAGGGGGCCAGAGAGAAGATCGGTCTGGCGGTGAAAACCACAATGGTAATCTCGATTCCCTGTGCGGTGGGACTTTTCGTGCTGGCGAAGCCGGTGATCAGTCTGCTGTTCACGAATAAGACGGCAGAGGAACTGAACCTGGCGGCAGCTCTTTTAATGACATTGTCACTGTCGGTTATTTTTTATGCACTGTCGACTCTGAACAGTTCGATTTTGCAGGGACTTGGCAAAGTAAATACGCCTATTATCAATGCCGGAATTTCTCTGGTGATACAGACGGTGGCAGCCGTATTGCTTCTGATGTTCACAAGTCTGGATCTGTACAGCATCGCCATTGCCAATACGCTGTATTCCGGTATGATGTGTGTGCTGAACCAGTGGGCGGTGCGAAAAGCAGTGGGCTACCGGCAGGAGATCGTCAGAACCTTCGTAATTCCGGCCTTCGCCTCTGCGTTTATGGGCGCGGCAGCCTGGGCCATCTATGAAGGCCTGTATATGGTGACCAAATCCATGCGGATCTCCGTCATCCCGGCCATCGTGATTGCGGCCGTGGTATATTTTGTCATGCTGATATTGATGCGTGGCATCACAGAGCAGGAACTCCGAAGCTTCCCCAAGGGCTATCTGTTGGTAAAGGTGGCAAAGAAGTGTCGGTTGTTGAGCTAAAGAGAATTTAGATACAGAAAACAGCCTGCCTCATGACGATGGGATCGTCGGAGGCAGGCTGTTTTTGTGCACGAGGGCGTAAATCGCTGAAAGAAGCCGATTGAGCCCCGGGGAAATTGATGGAGCGGGGCGAAGAGAGCCTAAGAAGTCAAATAGGCCCCGGGAAAATTGAAAGGACGGGGCATAGAGAGTCAAAGAAGCTGGCTAAGCCCCGGGAAGATCGAGAGAGCGGGGCGCAGAAAGCAAAAACGGGTAGATTATACCCAGAGGAAGGTAAGCCGGCTGGGTATAGGAAGGGAAAATAGGCAAATATACCCAAGGAAAGAGAGCGGGTTGGGTATAGAGGAAAAAATAGGTGAATATACCCAGAGAAAGTGAAAGGGGTGGGTATAGTGAGGAAAAATAAGTGAATATACCCAAGGAAAGAAAGTTTGCTGGGTATAGGAAGGAAGAATGGGCAAATATACCCAAGGAAAGAGAGCGGGCTGGGTATAGAGGAAAAAATAGGTGAATATACCCAGAGAAAGTGAAAGGAGTGGGTATAGTAAAGAAAAATAAGTGAATATACCCAAGGAAAGAAAGTTTGCTGGGTATAGGAAGGAAGAATGGGCAAATATACCCAAGGAAAGAGAGCGGGCTGGGTATAGAGAGAAAAATAGACGGATATACCCAAGAAAAGAGAGCGGGCTGGGTAATAGAGAGAAAAAATAGATGGATATACCCAAGAAAAGTGAGTGGCTTGGGGATAGAGAGAAAAAATAGGTGAATATACCAAAGGAAAAGAAAACAGCTGGGTATAGAGAAGTAAAAGAAACGAATAATACCCCCGGAGCCGAAGCAACGGAGGTATTATGTCTTGGTATGGAGGATTCCAACTGTCAGGCATATGAATTATTTCTGCGAGAAGGGATCCCCGCCATTCTTGAATAAAGTGATCATCTCCTGGCCGACACTGATAGTGGAGGGAAGATTCGGAACTTCGTCACGGGAAAACCACTTCGCTTCGCCAAGCTCCGATTCCTGCAGGGTAATGGCAGGATCGCCATCCAGCTTTGCGAAAAAGCCGATCATGGCGGAATCGCTGAAGGACCAGGGCTGGGATTTGTAATAGACCAGATCACTGACTTTCAATCCGACTTCCTCCATGATCTCCCGGCGGGCAGCACCCTTGAAGGTCTCTCCCACTTCCACAAATCCTGCCACCAGCGCCCAGTGACGATAGGAGCCGCCGGCATAGCGGGTCAGCAGAATTTTGTCCTGTTTGGTGTCCACAATAGCGATAATGACAGCGGGAGAGATCTTGGGATATTCGATCTGACCGCACTCCGGGCAGATGCAGGCCCGCTCCGTAGTGCTGGGAACTGTTGGATGCCCGCAACGGCCACAGAACTTCCGGTCCAGACGAAAACGGTTGATCTGGGTGGCGGTGATCCCGGCAAATGCCAGATATTCCGGCTCAAAATTACGGAACACACCGGAAGCATAAAGGTCTTCTTCCGGGAGCATGAGGGCACCGGCCTCTTCTGTGGTCTTGCGGAAGAATGCTCTGTCATCAATGGAAAAGAGATATTCGCAGTCCAGGAAAAAACGCTCCATAGGCTGGCGGATCCCCAGCAGCTTATGGACTTCTTCAAAGGTAGGAAGATATACCTGAGGCTGCTTCGAAAGATCTGTTCCGACGGAAGCGACAGCAGCATCCGTTACATCTGTATGGGAGGGCAGATAGACTTTCTCCCCGTCAAATAACAGCAGATAATCGGAAGGCTTCGGATCCTGGCTACGGAATTCCGGATAGTATTTATGCGGTTCAATTTTATGGATCATCATAGGGTATTTCTCCTTTTGTGGCTATTTTTCAGAAAATGTTCATAAGAATATAGTAGTCCACCGTGGGGGAACTGTCAAATGCTGCAGTTCAGCAAATATCATCCACAAAGTCACGTTACATGCTTTCCGTCACTTCGTGACTACCTTCGCTCATAGATTGGCGGTTAATTCATAGACATATTTGTCCGCAAAATCGTGTAAGCGTGATTTCCGTGCACAGATATGCCCATAGCTGAACTGTTGTGGAAATCATTTGAGATTCCGGGACATTTGTGTTAAAATATTTTGTAACTGTTCCGAGGTGTTCCTTTCCCGGAGACCTATTGAACAGTTGCGGAATTTGTCAGAAAAATATAGCATGAGAGCATCCTGGCGGGTGTGGCTTATGTGGAAACGAGGGATAGTATGTTACAGATGATCTTGCCGGAGGGAAGCAGTTCTCTCCTTGCTTTTTTTGGAATCCTTTTTGCTTTCGGAGCGACCGTGCTGGCGACGGCAAAATTAAGCCCGTATCTGCCGAAGGATGCCGGACGGGAATTTGCCCATGACGGAAAATTATCTGCGGGAAAGCCCAGAGGCGCCGGAATCATTTTCGTGCTGGCATTTGTGGTATCCGTTTTGCTGTTTTCACCCTTAAGCGCAGAGCTGGTGATCTATCTGCTGTTAATTGTGGTCTGCATGATGACGGGATTTCTGGACGATGCTTCCAAAACTCCCTGGGGAGAATATAAAAAGGGTTTCCTGGATCTGTGCGTTGCGGCATTGGTAGCCATCACCTTCCTGAAATATAACTCCAATGTGGTGGAACTGGCACTGTTCCATGTGAAGTTCACGCTGCCTCCCGTGGTATTTGCCGTTCTGGCGGTGATCCTGGTATGGACCTCCGTGAACGTGACCAACTGTTCCGACGGTGTGGACGGACTCTCCGGAACCCTGTCGATCATTACGATCATGTCCATCTACATTGTGGACCGCATGAAAGGCATCCATGAGACCTATTCCTTCCTGATCCTGCTGTTCGCCGTATGTATTCTGGGATACCTGTGGTACAATGCGACACCCAGCAAGCTGATGATGGGAGACGCGGGTTCCCGGGCCATGGGACTGTTCATCAGTATCGCCATTTTAAAGAGCGGCTGTCCGTTTTTGTTTATTCCGTTGGCACTGGTGCTGATCCTGGACGGTGGTCTGGGGCTGCTTAAGGTCTCCCTGCTTCGTTTCCTGAAGATTCATATTTTGAAAAATGTGCGTACGCCCCTGCACGACCATGTGCGTAAAGTGTGGGACTGGTCCAATACACAGACCGTATTCCGTTTTGCCATCATTCAGATCATCCTGTCTCTGGCAGTGATCTATGCAATGCAGCTGTAAAATGCGTGGGCACACCGGTACAGCATAGAGACTACGACCAGTCTTCCGCCGGAAGAAAAGCTGTCGGTGCCGGAACCTGAGAAAGTCCCGCTGATAAATGATATAAGCAAGCGAACAGATAGGAATGGAGAAATTATGTACGATGAATTAACACCCAGTGATATCAAAAAAATGGAAGAGGAGATCGAATACCGCAAGCTGGTGGTGCGTCCCAAGGCACTGGAGGATGTGAAGGAAGCCAGAGCCCACGGTGATCTCAGCGAAAACTTTGAATATTATGCAGCCAAAAAATACAAGAACCAGAATGAGAGCCGCATCCGCTATCTGGAAAGGATGATCCGCACCGCAAAGGTTATTTCTGAAAATTCCGCTGCGGACGAGGTGGGCATAAACAACACCGTTACCGTGGAATTTATCGACGACGGTACCCAGGAGGATTATAAGATCGTGACTACCGTTCGCGGTAATTCTCTGGAAGGCCTGATCAGCAACGAATCCCCTCTGGGCAAGGCACTGCTCGGTAAAAAAGTAGGCGATATTGTCCATGTTCAGGTCAATGCCAACATTGAGTATGACGTGGAGATCAAGGCACTGAAAAATACGGAGGATGACGGGGACAAAATCCGCAGCTTTTAGGGATTTGCGGATTCCGCAAGCTATAGAAAGAAAGGGTAACTGTTCAGAACTTTATAACGATCACAGAATATTTTTTCGAATCCCGGTATTCTACGAATATTTTGCGACAGTTACGGGGCCTGGAACAGATACAAAAAAGGAATTATAAGAATGAAAAAATATCTGCTGTTTGATCTGGACGGTACGCTGACAGATCCCAAAATCGGAATTACCACCTGTGTGCAGTATGCGCTGCACTCCTTCGGCATTGAAGAGCCGGATCTGGACAAGCTGGAGCCATTTATCGGGCCGCCCTTACGGGACAGCTTTATGGAATTTTACGGCTTTACCGCCGAACAGGCAGAAGAGGCTGTGGCCAAATACAGAGAGCGTTTTCAGAATACCGGCATTTTTGAAAATGAGGTCTATGCAGGCATTCCGGAGATGCTGAAAAAGCTGCAGTCAAAAGGCTTTTTCCTGGCTGTGGCATCCAGCAAGCCGCAGGTGTTTGTAGACCGGATTCTGGAACATTTTGATCTGAAAAAATATTTTGCCGTAGTAGTGGGCAGTGAACTGGACGGCACGAGAGAGACGAAGGATCAGGTGGTGCAGGAGACTCTGCATCAGCTGTTCGGAGAGAACCCAATAGAGCCGGATCAGGTCTACATGATCGGCGACAGAAAGTTTGACGTGGAAGGAGCCAGAGCTCTGGGCGTGGAGAGCGTGGGTGTGACCTATGGCTACGGAAGCAAGGAAGAATTAAAGGAAGCGAAAGCAGACTACATCGTACAATCCGTGGAAGAACTGGAGAAATTCCTGCTTCGGGGCAGTGAGGAACTGGCAGACAGCAATCCTGACAATAAGAAGAAAAATCCCATGTACCAGAGGATCTGGACCATGGTGTATTCCTTCCTGATGTTTATTCTGGTGCGTAATGCAGTGCAGTATGCGCTGCTGGCGCTGTTGTATCAGCTGGCACAGTCCGGAGTCTCCGGCGGACTGGTGGATCTGTTGATCCTGCGGGATGAGACCGGAGCCTACAACGGCTACTCCGGGGATGTATCCAGTATCATAGCGGCACTGGGCTTCATCGGCGGAGCGCTGGCAGTATGGTCCACGGCGAAGCTTCTGATCACGAAGAACAAAGAGGACATGCATTTAAGCCACCTGAAAAAAGAGGGCAAGGAAAAATACGCCCTGCTGGTGGCGGCTGCCATTGGTGCCGTCATCGGCTTTAATCTGCTGTTTGAACTTCTGGGTGTGACCAATAAATCGGAGGCCTATACCGAAGTGGTGTCGCAGCAGTATTCCGCACATTTTATCGTGGGAATTCTGGTCTTCGGCTTTATCACCCCCATTGCGGAGGAACTTCTGTTCCGTGGCGTTATTTATGGTTATCTGCGCAGATTTATGGACTTGAAGCTGGCCATTGCCCTGTCCGCACTGATCTTTGGCGTTTACCATATGAACTATGTGCAGGGAGTCTATGGATTTCTCATGGGCTGTCTCATGGCCTATGCCTATGAGTACTTCGGAGAATTCAAAGTGGCTGTGTTTGTCCATGTGGCATCCAATGTCCTCGCCTACTGCCTGTCCTACACCGCCGTCGCGGTCACCGGCTTCGTCAGCTGGCCCGTGTGCGTGGTATTCCTTGTAGTGGCAGCAGCGTCACTGCTCACGCTGCACAGACAGAAAAATATATTCTAAGCAATAATAAAATCGTACATCGTACAAATACTCGCTAAGATATATGATTTATCAAGAAGGATATCATAATCCGGAAGCTGATAACAGGGTAAGGATAAGCATGCCGCTACGCTCTGCAACATGAGTGCATCGGGCTTAAAGCACGCGCGTGCCGTATCCCTTACCCTGTTTGAGACTGCGGAGGCATTCCAAAAAGGAGCAACTAATTACATGAAATTCAGCATTATCGTAGTATGTCTAAACTCCGGTGAAAAACTGAATCAGACACTGGACAGCATTTTAAGCCAGACCTATCCGGATCTGGAAGTCATCGTCAAGGACGGTGGCAGTCGCGACGGTTCCATAGAGTCCATGCGTCGTGACGAACGGATCCATCTCTATCAGGAGCAGGATCACAGCATCTATGAGGCCATGAACCAGGCGGTCTCCCATGTGACCGGAGACTATATCCTGTTCTTAAACTGCGGAGACTTTTTCTATGACAACGAAGTTCTGGCACATACTGCACAGTTCATGGAACAGCACCCCATGAAGCTGCAGGGCATTTATTACGGAGATACCTACAGTGCGAAAACGGATACGAAGATCTCATCACCGCCCCGGATCACCGGTTTTGTCTGCTACCGCAACATTCCCTGTCATCAGTCCTGCTTTTATGCCGCAGACCTGTGCCGACAGAAACCCTACGAGCCGAAATACCGGATCCGGGCAGATTACGAGCATTTCCTGTGGTGTTATTACCGGGCCAAAGCGCCCATGCAGTATCTGGGACTCACCGTATCCTCCTATGAGGGCGGCGGTTACTCCGAGACAAAGGAGAACTTAAAGCGCAGTGCCGAAGAGCATAAGGAGATTACAGAGAAATACATGGCCGGCGGAGAACTGTTCCGTTACCGGACTGCCATGGCGTTGACTCTGGCTCCCCTTCGGACCGCACTGGCGGAGAACAGACATTTTTCCGGAATCTACCGGGGACTGATGAGCAGGGTATATGGCCGGAAACAGGAAAAATAGGAAAAACCAAAGAAAATTGTATTAGAGAAGTAGATTTAAGAGAAAAATTAATACAATTTCCAGACAATAGCCGTACAAATAAAAGAAATGACAAATTATCTGACAATTCATAGAAAAATCTATATTTACAAATGAGAAAAATAGGTGTATAGTACAGAAAAGGTCGCAATGAGGCGCTCGAAAGAGTCTCATTGCGACCTTTTTTATTATTTGAAATCAAAATACTAGAAGAGAGATAGAAAACCGGAAAGGAGAACTATATGTTTGATGTAAAACAGGAGCTGCCCAAGGCACCGTTATATCGGGAAGAATTTGAACATGATAACTGCGGTATCGGAGCCTGTGTCAATATTCACGGAGAGAAGAGCCGCGCTACCGTAGAGAATGCGTTGAAGATCGTGGAGAATCTGGAGCACAGAGCCGGTAAGGATGCGGAAGGCAAGACCGGTGACGGTGTTGGTATTCTGACCCAGATCCCCCACAAATTTTTCGCCAGAGTGACCAAAGCTCTGGGCATGGATATCGGCGGAGAGAGAGAATACGGCGTCGGTATGTTCTTCTTCCCGCAGGAAGAGCTGCGCCGCAATCAGGCCAAGAAGATGTTCGAGATCATTGTGGAAAAAGAAGGAATGGAATTCTTAGGCTGGCGTGAAGTACCTACCTTCCCCAATGTACTGGGACATAAGGCGGTAGAGTGCATGCCCTATATCATGCAGGGATTCGTGAAGAAGCCCGCCGATGTGGAAAAAGGGCTTCCCTTTGACCGCAGACTCTACATCGCAAGACGTGTCTTCGAGCAGTCTTCCGACGATACCTATGTAGTTTCTCTTTCCAGCAGAACCATCGTATATAAAGGAATGTTCCTGGTGGGACAGTTGCGTACCTTCTTTGCAGACTTACAGAGCGAAGATTACGAATCCGCCATTGCCATGGTGCATTCCCGTTTCTCCACCAACACCAATCCCAGCTGGGAACGTGCCCATCCGAACCGTCTGATGGTACACAACGGCGAGATCAACACCATCCGGGGCAATGCTGATAAGATGCTGGCCCGGGAGGAAAACATGGAATCCGAACATCTGAAGGGACAGCTGCACAAGGTACTGCCCGCTATCAGCAAGACCGGATCCGACTCCGCTATGCTGGACAATACGCTGGAATTTCTGGTGATGAGCGGCATGGAGCTGCCTCTGGCAATCATGATCGCCATTCCGGAGCCTTGGGCGAACAACAAGGCCATGTCCCAGACGAAGAGAGATTTCTACCAGTATTACGCTACCATGATGGAGCCATGGGACGGCCCGGCCTCCATTCTGTTCTCCGATGGAGATATCATGGGTGCCGTACTGGACAGAAACGGCCTGCGTCCTTCCCGTTACATGATCACAGATGACGATACGCTGATCCTGTCCTCTGAGGTAGGTGTGCTTCCCATTGATCCCACGAAGATCAAAGTAAAAGAAAGACTTCGTCCCGGCAAGATGCTCTTAGTCGATACCGTACAGGGCAGAGTCATCGACGATGAGGAGATCAAGGAAAAATACGCTTCCAGACAGCCCTACGGCGAATGGCTGGACAATAATCTGACCGAACTGAAGAGCATCCATATCCCGAACTATCGTGTTCCGGAATACACCTACGAAGAGCGCCAGCGGATGCAGAAGGCTTTTGGCTACACCTATGATGAAATGAAGCAGAGCATTCTGCCCATGGCAAAGAACGGCAGCGAAGCCATCGCAGCCATGGGCGTGGATACGCCACTGCCCGTTCTGAGTAAGACGAACCATCCGCTGTTCCATTATTTCAAGCAGCTGTTCGCACAGGTGACCAACCCGCCCATCGATGCCATCCGTGAGGAGATCGTAACCTCCACCACCGTATACATCGGTACGGAGGGCAACATTCTGGAAGAGACCCCGAAGAACTGTAACGTTCTAAAGGTCAACAACCCGATTCTGACCAACACGGATCTCTTGAAGATCAAGAACATGAAGGTAGACGGCTTCAAGGTAGAAGTCGTACCTATCGTATATTATAAGAACACCAGCTTAGAGCGTGCCATTGACCGACTGTTCGTGGAAGTGGACAGAGCTTACAGAGACGGCGTGAACATCCTGATCCTGTCCGACAGAGGCGTGGATGAGAACCATGTGCCCATTCCTTCCCTGCTTGCCGTATCCGCCCTGAACCAGTATCTGGTACGTACCAAGAAGAGAACCAGAGTCGCACTGATCCTGGAGTCCGGTGAACCCAGAGAAGTGCACCATTTTGCTACACTGCTCGGTTATGGTGCCTGCGCTATCAACCCTTATCTGGCACAGGATACCATCAAGGAGCTGATCGAGAGCAATATGCTGGATAAGGATTACTATGCAGCAGTGGATGATTACAACAATGCTGTTCTCCACGGTATCGTCAAGATCGCATCCAAGATGGGTATCAGCACCATCCAGTCCTATCAGGGCTCCCAGATCTTCGAGGCCATCGGTATCGCACCGGAAGTGATCAGTAAGTATTTCTCCAACACCGTATGTCGTGTGGGAGGTATTACCTTAAAAGATATTGAGCAGCAGGTAGACGACCTGCACTCTCAGGCATTTGATCCTCTGGGACTGAAAAACGATCTGACCTTAAACAGCCCCGGGCATCACAAGATGCGCAGCGGCGGTGACGAGCATCTGTACAATCCCGCTACCATCCATATGTTACAGGAATCCACCAGACGCGGTGATTACCAGATGTTCAAGCAGTACACCGCCATGGTAAACGACGAAGATTCCATCAAGAACCTCAGAGGACTGATGGACTTCAATTATCCGAAAAAGGGCGTGCCCATCGAGGAAGTAGAGCCGGTAGAATCCATCGTGACCAGATTCAAGACCGGTGCCATGTCCTACGGTTCCATTTCCAAGGAAGCCCATGAGACCATGGCCATCGCCATGAACCATCTGCACGGCAAGAGCAATTCCGGTGAAGGCGGTGAGGATCTGGACCGTCTGACAGTAGGCCCGGATGGCTTAAACCGTTGTTCCGCCATCAAGCAGGTAGCCAGCGGACGCTTTGGCGTCACCAGCCGCTATCTGGTGAGTGCACAGGAGATCCAGATCAAGATGGCACAGGGAGCAAAACCCGGAGAGGGCGGACATCTGCCCGGAGGAAAGGTATATCCCTGGATCGCCAAGACCAGACATTCCACACCCGGTGTGTCCCTGATCTCTCCGCCCCCTCATCACGATATTTACTCCATTGAGGATCTGGCGCAGCTGATCTACGATCTGAAAAATGCCAACACCCAGGCAAGAATCTCCGTAAAGCTGGTATCAGAAGCCGGTGTGGGAACCGTAGCAGCCGGTGTAGCCAAGGCGGGAGCCCAGGTCATCCTGGTATCCGGTTATGACGGCGGTACCGGTGCGGCACCGAGAAACTCCATCCACAATGCCGGACTTCCCTGGGAACTGGGACTGGCAGAGACCCATCAGACCCTGATCATGAACGGACTGCGTAACAAGGTACGCATCGAGACGGACGGTAAGCTTATGAGCGGCAGAGACGTAGCCATCGCAGCCATCCTCGGTGCCGAGGAATTCGGTTTTGCTACCGCACCCCTTGTGACCATGGGCTGTGTCATGATGAGAGTATGTAATCTGGATACCTGCCCGGTAGGTGTGGCTACCCAGAACCCGGAGCTGCGGAAAAACTTCCGCGGTAAGCCGGAATATGTGGAAAACTTTATGAAATTTATCGCACAGGAGCTGCGGGAATACATGGCAGCACTGGGTGTGCGTACCGTAGATGAACTGGTAGGCAGAACCGATCTGCTGAAGAGAAAAGAGCATCTGAATGAGCGTCAGGAGGAAGTGGATCTGACCCAGATCCTGAGCAATCCTTACGAAGGCAGCAAGCAGAAGGTGACCTTCGATCCCAGGCAGGTCTATGACTTCCAGCTGGAGAAGACCCTGGATGAGAAGGTGCTGTTAAAGCAGCTGGGCAAAGCCATCGACGCAGGACAGAAGCGCAGCATTGAAGTGGATGTCAGCAACACCGACCGCGCTTTCGGTACGATCCTCGGAAGTGAGATCACCAGAAAACTGGGCGATGACGTGGAAGAAGATACCTACCATGTACTGTGTAAGGGTGCCGGCGGACAGTCCTTCGGAGCCTTTATTCCCAAGGGCCTGACCCTGGAACTGGTAGGCGACAGCAACGATTACTTCGGCAAGGGCCTGTCCGGTGGCAAGCTGGTGGTATATCCTCCCCAGGGCAGCAAATTCAAGGCGGAGGAGAATATCATCATCGGAAACGTGGCACTGTACGGTGCAACCTCCGGCAAGGCATTTATCAACGGTGTGGCAGGCGAACGTTTCTGCGTTCGTAACTCCGGTGCCATCGCAGTTGTTGAGGGTGTAGGCGACCACGGCTGTGAGTACATGACCGGCGGCCGGGTGGTAGTCCTGGGCATGACCGGTAAGAACTTTGCAGCCGGTATGAGCGGCGGTATCGCTTATGTACTGGATGAAGGCAACGATCTGTATAAGAGATTAAACAAGGAAATGGTATCTTCCAGCGAGATTACATCCAAATATGATGTGCTGGAACTGAAATCCATGATCCAGGAGCATGTGGCACTGACCAATTCCGCCAAGGGTAAGGAAGTACTGGATAACTTTGGAGAGTATCTGCCCAAGTTTAAGAAAATTATCCCTCATGATTACGAGAGAGTCTTAAAGACCATCGTCCAGATGGAGGAAAAGGGATTGAGCGCAGAACAGGCACAGATCGAAGCATTCTATGCCAACACCAGAAAATAAATGGAGGTAAGTCATGGGAAAACCAACGGGATTTATGGAATATAAAAGGGAAGTCAGCGTGGCTGAGGATCCTAAAAAGAGAATACAGCATTTTAACGAATTCCATGAGCATCTGCCGAAGGAAAAGCAGCGCTTACAGGGTGCCAGATGTATGGAATGCGGCGTACCGTTCTGTCAGTCGGGCATGATGATCTGCGGTATGGCCAGCGGATGCCCTCTGCACAATCTGGTGCCGGAGTGGAACGATCTGGTATATACCGGCAACTGGCAGCAGGCTTACAACCGCTTAAAGAAGACCAACAACTTCCCCGAGTTCACTTCCAGAGTATGTCCCGCCCTGTGTGAGGCGGCATGTACCTGCGGATTGAACGGGGATCCGGTCTCCACCAAGGAGAATGAATATGCGATCATTGAGAATGCCTACAGCGAGGGCTACGCGGCAGCCAAGCCCCCGGTGGTGCGTACCGGCAAAAAGGTGGCAGTCATCGGCAGCGGTCCCTCCGGACTGGCAGCAGCGGATCTGTTGAACCAGAGAGGACATCAGGTAACGGTGTTCGAACGTTCCGACCGTGTGGGTGGACTGTTGATGTACGGCATTCCCAACATGAAGCTGGAGAAGCAGATCATTGACCGTAAGATCAACATTATGAAGGAAGAAGGGATCACCTTCGTCACCGGTATGGATATCGGCAGGGACATCAAGGCATCCAAGCTGTTGCATGATTTTGACCGTGTGGTACTGGCCTGTGGTGCTTCCAACCCCAGAGACATCAATGCTCCCGGCAGAGATGCCAAAGGAATCTATTTTGCGGTGGATTTTCTGAAGGCCAATACCAAGAGCCTGCTGGATTCCAATTTCGAAGATAAGAAATATGTGGAGACCAAGGGCAAGAACGTAGTCATCATCGGCGGCGGTGATACCGGTAACGACTGTGTGGGCACTTCCATCCGCCACGGTGCCAAATCCGTGACCCAGATCGAGATGATGCCCAAGGCTCCGGACAAGAGAGCGGAGAATAATCCCTGGCCCGAATGGCCGAAGGTCTGCAAGACCGATTACGGTCAGGAAGAAGCCATTGCAGTCTACGGACATGATCCGAGAATCTATGAAGCTACGGTGAAGGAATTTATCAAGGATAAGAACGGCAGCCTGAAAGCCGTGAAGATCGTGAAGCTGTCCTGGGAAAAGGATCCCGCTACCGGACGCATGAAGATGCAGGAGATCGCCGGAAGCGAGCAGATTCTGGATGCGGAGATCGTACTGATTGCAGCAGGATTCCTGGGAACCCAGAAATATATTGCCGATGCTTTCGGGGTGGAATTAAATGAACGTACCAACGTAAAAACTGTCCCCGGCAAATACCAGACCAGTGTGGAAAATGTCTTCGTCACCGGTGATATGCACAGAGGACAGTCCCTGGTGGTGTGGGCCATCCGCGAAGGCAGAGAAGCCGCACATGCTGTGGATGAGAGCCTGATGGGCTACTCTAATCTGGTGATCCAGTAGATTTATTATTTTCGTAGATGGATCTCAGACCTTTCATAAGAAGATTCTGATCGATAGAGATTTTCGTCTCACAATGTGGAATGACGGTCGTTGCGTACCCTCCGGTGGCAACGACCGTTGCTTTTTGCCCAAGTTCCGCATTGATGCGGCGGATCAGACCGTCGATGGCACAGGCGTTGCCGAAGAGCATGCCGCCTGTAATGCATTCCTGCGTATTCACACCGATGGTGTGGGCGGGCATATGAATGTCTCCTTTGGGAAGCTGGGCGGTCCTGCCTAAAAGTGCCCTGTGGGCAGTTCCCACGCCGGGAAGGATCAGGCCGCCTGAAAAGCGTCTGTTCTTATCCACCACGTTAAATGTCGTGGCGGTGCCCAGATCAATGGTGATCAGTGGCAGAGGATAGCGGGAAATGGCTCCGGCGATATCTGCCAGACGGTCGCAGCCCACCTTTTCCGGAAATTCCGTACAGATCTCATAGCCAAGATCCAGTTCATGGGTAAGAAGCAGAGGCTTCTGCCCCAGAAAAGCTTCCAGAGCAGAGGAAAAAACGGCTGTCACCGAAGGCACAACCGAGGAGATCACAGATCCCTCAAAGGCTTCGGCAGACAGACCGTGTTTGTCTAAAATCATATTCAGTTTTTTTCTATATCCGGCATCAGACAGGGGACGGCGGGACGATAGCTTCTCAAGAAAGAGCAGTCTGTTTCCCTGAAATCCCCCGATGCCGATCGTAGTATTTCCGATGTCGATTGTCAGTACCACGGGTACACTCCTGTTATGCTGCAGACTCTGCTTTCTGATATACAGGAATGACCTTTGCCTTGATCAGTGCCAGTCCCACGGCTCCGGTCAGGAACGTGGATGCACACATCTCGAAGACTGCATTCACACCTACAAAAGAGCAGATGAATAAAATCGCATTTTTACCGCCCATCAGTCCCTGGATATAGGAAGTATTGCCGAACAGCAGTACTAAAAGGGACATGAAAAATGCGGTGTTGAAAAACGCACTGCAAAATCCGGTGATCATGCAGGCGATTTTGTCTCCTACGGCCCTGCGGCTGTAACGGAAGACGTATCCCAGCAGAAATCCGTCCAGAAGTCGGGGGACGAAGCGCTGGATGAAGGCCAACACAGGATTGATGTCAAAAAGCATCGCTCCCATGGCGCTGGTGCCTCCCACACCGACACATTGCAAAAAGCTGGTTAATCCGAACACAGCTCCCATGGCGGCTCCGCCTACAGGGCCAAGTGTGATCGCAGCCAGTGCAACGGGGATGACATTGAGGGTGATTGCCAGGGGGCCGATGTTCAGGTACCCGAGCGGGGTATAAGCCATTAACAGCAGTACCGCCGCAAACAACCCCATCAACGTGAGTCGCATTGTCTTACTTTGTTTGTTCATATGAAATTTTCCTCCTTGTTACCATTCTCCCTCTGGGAGATACAATACAAGTTGCCCCGGTGATTCGGGACACTCCTCCTGTTTATATCATATTCCGGGCAAAAAGGAAAGTGATATTTGCATAAAATATGCACTTATGGTATTTTAGGAGTACAGTTTTGAAGTATTTTATTATTGGGCAAAAAGGAGACGACTATGCTGAAGGGAAAGACCGTAGTTCTGGCAATCTCGGGAAGTATTGCTGCATATAAAATGGCGAATGTGGCGCGGATGTTGTTAAAACAGCACTGCGATGTGGAAGTGCTGATGACGCAGAATGCCACACAGTTCATCAACCCCATTACGTTTGAAAGTCTGACGGGACATAAATGTCTGGTGGATACCTTTGACCGCAATTTCCAGTACAGTGTGGAACA
Source organism: uncultured Acetatifactor sp. (assembly GCA_934394815.1). Classification (GTDB taxonomy): domain Bacteria; phylum Bacillota; class Clostridia; order Lachnospirales; family Lachnospiraceae; genus Acetatifactor. Next base: position 16,355 of record CAKRRD010000025.1, read on the forward strand.
TGTGGCACTGGCGAAACGGGCGGATGTGGTGCTGGTGGCACCGGCATCGGCCAATGTGATCGGCAAGATCGCGAATGGCATTGCGGACGATATGTTGACCACTACGGTCATGGCATGTCCCTGTAAGAAGATCGTGTCCCCGGCCATGAACCATAATATGTATCACAATCCCATCGTGCAGGACAACATCGAGAAATTAATGCGTTTCGGCTATGAGATCCTCACACCGGCTACGGGAATGCTGGCCAACGGTGACATCGGTGACGGCAGAATGCCGGAGGAATCCGTATTGTTCGAAGCCGTGGTGAAGGAGATCGCCTGCGGAAAGGATCTGGCGGGCAGGAAGGTGCTGATCTCCGCGGGAGCCACCAGAGAACCCATTGACCCGGTGCGTTTTATCACGAACCATTCCAGCGGGAAAATGGGCTATGCTCTGGCGAGAGCCGCCCTGCACCGCGGCGCAGAAGTCACGGTAGTGGCAGCACACACGGATGTGGAGCCGCCTCTGTTTGTGAATGTGGTGCCGGTACAGACGGCGGCGGAGATGTACGATGCGATCCTGTCCAGAGCGACAGAATACGACATGATCATCAAGGCTGCAGCCGTGGCCGATTACACTCCTGCGGTGACCGCAGACAATAAGATCAAGAAAAAGGATGGAGACCTGTCGATTCCTCTGGTGCGCACGAAGGATATTTTAAAGGCCCTTGGGGAAAACAAGAAACCGGGACAGATTTTGTGTGGATTCTCCATGGAGACGGAAAATGTACTGGAGAATTCGAGGAAGAAGCTGGAGAGCAAGCATTGTGACATGATCTGCGCCAACAGCTTAAAGAGTGCCGGAGCGGGCTTCGGCACAGACACGAATATCGTGACGCTGATCACGAAGACTTCCGAGGAAAGTCTGGAACTGATGAGCAAGGAACAGGTGGCCCATAAGATTCTGGATAAGCTGCTCACAATAGTCCAGCCATAGAGCAGCAGAATGAATGTGTGGGTGCTTGCACACAAAGCGTTAATTCTACAGAAAAATCATTTGCTTCTATGCAAAAAGATGGTATGATAGAAGCAATGATGTATAGCCGTGTGGACGGCGGATTGAGAGGACGAAATGGACAAAATTATTTTGACAGGTGACAGACCCACCGGAAGATTACATGTGGGACACTATGCAGGCTCCCTGAGAAGACGTGTAGAGCTGCAGAATTCCGGCGAATATAAGAAGACTTTTATCATGATCGCAGACGCACAGGCGCTGACGGATAATATCGAGAATCCCGAGAAGGTGCGCCAGAATATTATCGAAGTGGCACTGGACTACATGTCCTGCGGACTGGATCCCGACAAGGCGACGATCTTCATTCAGTCTCAGATCTCCGAACTGTGTGAACTGACCTTCTATTATATGGATCTGGTAACCGTAGCGAGACTGCAGAGAAACCCGACCGTAAAGAGCGAGATCCAGATGCGTAACTTTGAAGCCAGCATTCCTGTGGGATTTTTCACCTATCCCATCAGCCAGGCTTCCGATATCACCGCATTTAAGGCAACTACCGTTCCCGTAGGCGGCGACCAGCTGCCCATGATCGAGCAGACCAGAGAGATCGTACACAAATTCAACACCGTATATGCACCGGTACTGGTAGAGCCTAAGGCACTGCTGCCGGAGAACGAGGCCTGCCAGCGGCTGCCCGGCATCGACGGCAAGGCGAAAATGAGTAAATCCCTGGGCAACTGCATCTATCTGTCAGACAGTGCAGATGATGTACGTACCAAGATCATGAGCATGTACACCGACCCCGAGCATCTGTTAGTCAGTGATCCCGGACATCTGGAAGGCAACACCGTATTCACTTATCTGGATGCATTCTGTCAGCCGGAGCATTTCGAGAGATATCTGCCGGATTACGCAAATCTGGATGAACTGAAGGGTCATTATACCAGAGGTGGTCTGGGGGACGTGAAGGTGAAGAAGTTCCTGAACAATGTCATGCAGGAGACCTTAGAGCCAATCCGCAACCGCAGAAAAGAACTGGAGAAGGATATTCCCGCAGTTTACGAGATTCTGAAGAAGGGCAGTGATGAGGCCCGTGAAGTGGCAGCCCAGACGCTGTCTGAGGTAAAGGGCGCCATGCGTATCAACTACTTCGAGGATGCGGAACTGATCCGTATGCAGAGTGAGAAGTACGAAGGACAATAAATATAAGAATAATTTGAGACAAGAAAAAGGACGCTTTCCGGGGAACCGGGGAGTGTCCTTTTTGGATAAGCTGGATAAAAACGTGGCAGAGGATTATCTGCTGTAATCAACATAGAGAGAATGTTTCCCGAAATACTGGGCGGTCTTTTGGCTGGTGGGATCCTCAGGATCTCCGGGAAGATCACCGGTGTAGATCATTGCAGGCTGGTGGGTAAAGGGGGTCAGTACCACGTCTGCAGCCTCCGGATCATTTAACAGAAGCAGACGCGCTTCATATTCCGCAGCGTAGGCAGCGGCTTCTCCGCTTGTCAGCACCCGGATCGCTTTTGCGGAGGAGGTCTCCTGCCATAGTCCTGTGAAAAGAATGCCCGGCAACAGGAGCAACATGGCGAGATAACGGGCCATTTTCAATCTGCCGGATACCGCTTTTTTCTCCGAAGCGTTCTGACGCATTTGCAGCTTCCGGACCACAAAGCCGAGCCAGTAGAAGAATACGGCGAAGCTGGTCAGCAGGAAGGTATAGTAGACGATGGCAACCGCCCGGCCCGGTCCCGTGGAGTTCATGGTGTAGAACAGGGGACAGGACATGGAGCAGAACAGTCCATAGGAATATCCGGTAAACAGGATAGGGTGGGAGAAAACCCCGCCGTTTTTCTTCCGCAGGATCCGTAAAAAGACCGGCAGCAGAAGCAGGGCGGCAAGGAACCACCACAGTCTGGTCCAGGCAAAGGTATAGCGGATCCCCTGCAACAGGCATTTTGCAATGGCCTTCCAGGCGGGAATCTTCCACATGCCGTCCTGCCGTACATGATTGCCGGGAGCCATGGCGCTGACGGCAAAGGATAACAGGAGAACAGCGGAGGTGATGCCGCAGAGATAGGCTTTTTTATTTTTCCGCAACAGTAACAGGAAGGTTACGGTTACCACAAGCAGCAGGCAGGGAAGAAGGGACACGTAATTGCCACCGCCTAAGAAGACTGCCAACAGAAGCAGCGGAAGCAACAGTATCTTTTTCCCGTTGTAAAGATAGCGGAGCAATGTGCCGAGGAAGAACAGAGTCACGGCAAAGAAACCGGTGTAATACATGGAGCCGTTATACCAGTAGAAGCTGTCGCTCTGAAAGACCACGGTCTGGACACACAGTAAGCTTAAAACCGAGGATATCGTGATCCAATCCTCGTCGGTTCCCGGTAGAAAACGGCAGACCAGCGGACGTAGCAGATAGAAAATACTGCCGCATAATAAAAGAAGGATCACGAAAGTCACCAGATGATAGGCAGTGTTGGAAAACGCATTGGGTGCAAGGTACATCAGAAACAGCGCCGAATAGGTTCCCTGCCAGTCCTGATAGCTTTTGGCAACACCGGCACAGGCGGCGGAAATGGCCTGCGGGATGCTTCCGGTCTGCTGCCAGACCAGATGGGCTTCCGCACCGTAATAATAATCATCCCCGGTGGGATAATTGTAACGCCCCAGCCATACCAGAGGAACCAGGCTGGCGAGCAGGAGCGCGAGGAAAATATAAGGTTTCCATTTGGCAAGTTTATTTTTCATAGAGAATATAACTCCTGAGAGGTTTTTATAATGCTACAGTCAGTATAACATACCTGCAAAGACAGGAAAAGGTACTTGTTTTGTAAAAGAGGGAAGTATATAATCAGCTTAAAGATGGCGGAAGGAGGGTATGCCATGGAAGAAAAGGGTGTCAGAGACCGGAAAAGGGAACCGGAAGAATATAATTTTGACTATGAAAAACTTGCGGATGCAGAGGTGGATTCTGAACAGACAAGGCAACGTGATGATGCTGTATGGGAAACAACCTGTGATACAGAGGATCCGTATACTGTGGAACCGGAGGACTTTACGGAGAATGAGGACTATGGGGAGTACCCGGAAGGGGATGACCTGGATGACTTCGACGAGGGGGACGGGATCGACTTCCGGTTCCGGCCATGGATGATTCCGGCTTTTGCGGGCATGATGGTTCTGGCGGTCCTGATCTGTATTCCGCTGTGGAAACTGAGCCATCACAACGCAGATGCGGGAAACGATGGAGCGGACAAAACAGCGGTGGTAACCACGGAAGCGCAGAGGTCAGAACAGGCTTCTGCGGAGATACCGGAGACCGGGACGATACCGGAGGAAACGGCGGCAGTGGCAGAACCGGAAAGCACACCGGCTTCTGAGACGGTTACTCCGGAGCCGGCAGCAGTAGTGACAGAGACACCGGCAGCGACAGAACTTCCGGACACCGGTAATGCGGATGCCCTCGCGGAGGGGAATTCCATGACCTTCGGCGATGTGAACGAGACTGTCACCGCCAAGGATGTGAGTAACCTCCGCAGTACGCCTTATACCGGAGATGAGGGAAATGTAGTGGGACAGTTGAAAAACGGAGAGACGCTGGTCCGCACCGGAAGGAATGATTCCACCGGCTGGTCCAGACTGGAATACAACGGACAGACCGTCTATGCGGTATCGGCGTACCTGACCACGGATCTTACCTATAAGACACCGGAGAAGCCCACATATCCCAACCGCGTCAGCACCCAGGATGGCAGAGTGATCGTTTTCACCGACTGTGACGATTACATTACCCCCAAGGAACTGATCAATCTGCGGACGGAACCCAGCACCAGTGAAGGAGACAGTACCGTGCGGACTCAGGTGCGCAACGGGACCAATCTGCATCGCACCGGCTACAGCGAGACCTCCGGCTGGTCCAGAGTGGAGTACAACGGTGAGATCCTGTATGCCGTGACCAATTATGTGGTCTCCGGCAGTGCTCCGGAATAAGCCACGGCAAGTCACAGAATGCAAAGAAGCTGTACCCTCAGGGTGCAGCTTCTTTACGTAAGATTCTATTTAGAGAAAAGTATAAGGGATTGGCTGATTTATTTCGGTCTTACGGTAAGTCTTTTTATCAGACCGTTCTCGTCAGTCTCACGGACCGTGGCAATGGCCATGATATTGTAGCCGCCGAAGTTGGCAATGAATTCGGCCTGCTCGTCGTTAACGACCTCGGCATCCAGAATGGAGTAGCGGCGGAAACCGAACTTGTTACGGAAAAACATGTTGATGGCTTCCTTTCCGTAGATGTGATACTCCTGCTGGGAAGCAGAGGTGGTACAATAGTCACACAGAATGCCGTCAGGAGTGAACAACTCTGCAAGTCCGGCAAAATCTTTATTTTCCATAGCTTCTACATATTTTTCGATGGGTCTCATAGCGTGTTCCTCCTTAATATACCTTTTCAGAATTTAACAGTGCGTCAGTACCACCGTCTACGAACATGATGTTGCCGTTGACACCTCTGGCGGAATCGGATGCCAGGAATACCATGACCTCAGCAATCTCTTCCGGAGCCATCAGACATTCCTGACCGTATTTGGTAGGAATGGGGAGGGCATTCAGTGCCATTTTTGCAGTAGTGCTCATGGTAGCGGTCATGGCAGTATGTACGTTGCCGGGAGCTACCGCATTGATGCGGACGCCGTTGGCAGCCCAGGCAGCGGAGACTCTGCGGACCCATCTGGCCAGAGCATATTTGGTGGATACATAGAGGCTGTTGCCTACGGAAAGGTTGGTGGAATCCATGGAGGATACCAGGCTTAATACTCTCTTTTCGTCACCGATATTGTTCAGCAGATCTACGATATCCTTACGTCCGGCACCCTGGGAAATGGTGTTGGATACGGTGACTACGCAGCTGCCGTGCTTTTTCTTAAGGAGATCATAGACGCCGTTGGCGATGGCTACGGTTCCGAAATAGTTCAGGGAAATGATCAGTTCCAGATTGCCGCAGGCACCGGAGACACCGGCATTACAGATCATGCCGTCCAGACCTTCGGGATGCAGCTCGTGCAGCTTGTCTACAGCGGCCTGTCTTCCTTCCGGAGCAGCCAGGTTCACGCAGATGTCGCCGTCTTTCAGATCGATATTGATGACTTCGTGTCCTTTTTGAAGTAACAGTTCTTTTGTCTTGGCGCCGATTCCGCTGGATGCGCCGGTGATTGCATATACGCCCATGATATAATCCTCCTTGTTTTCCCTGCTTTGCTGTTGCATTTGCTTTATGAGTTCATTATAATAAAAACTGATATCTTTTAAATAACCAAAACAAGAAAAAATGAGGATACCAGATGCTGACCTATGATCTGACTGCCCGTGGCAGAAAAAACATGTACGAATACTTATATGAAGCAATGAAAGCGGATATTTTGAGCGGCCGTCTGGCGGCTGGGGAGAAGCTGCCTTCGAAGCGGGCCTTTGCCGAGCACTTACAGGTCAGTGTCAAGACCGTGGAAAATACCTACGAACAGCTGCTGCTGGAGGGCTATATCCGGTCGGAGGAAAAAAGAGGGTATTTCGTCAATAAGCTGGAAGTGAAGAGTGCTTCCGCCCCGGCCTATGCCTCTTTTGTGACCCGTTTCCGGGAGGAAGAATATCTGGCGGATCTGACAGCCAATAATATTCAATATGATAAGTTCCCCTTTGCCACCTGGGCGAAGATCATGCGCCAGACACTGACGGATTATGATACGTCGCTGCTTAAGACGGTTCCCTTTAACGGCGTGGAAAGGCTGCGGGTGGCCATCGCGGAGCATCTGTACCGCTACCGCGGCATGCAGGTGTCACCGGATCATATTATTGTGGGAGCGGGAACGGAATATCTCTACAGCCGGTTGCTGCAACTGTTGGGGAAAAATGCAAAGTTCGGTGTGGAGAATCCGGGCTACCGCAAGATCACAAAATTATACGAAGTGGGCGGCGTGGCCTGGGATTATGTGGATATCGACGGACAGGGAATGAAAGTGGAGCAGCTGGATCAGAAGGGCATTACCGTGGCTCATGTGTCACCGGAACATCATTTTCCCATCGGACTGGTCATGCCGGTGGGCAGACGGCAGGAGCTGCTTCGCTGGGCGGCGGAGGAACCGGAACGCTATATTGTGGAGGATGATTTCGACTGCGAGTTCCGTATGGTGGGGAAACCGGTTCCCTCCATGCAGTCCATGGACCGCAACCACAGAGTCATCTACATCAACACCTTTTCCAAGACTATGGTGCCGTCTTTGCGTATCGGTTATATGGTACTGCCGGAAAAGCTGATGGAACGCTATATTTCCACCATGAATTTCTATTCCTGTACGGTATCCGGTTTTGAACAGTATGCCATGGCGGCTTTTCTGGAAAAAGGGTATTTTGAACGCCACATCCGAAGACTGTTAAATGACTACAGAGGGCAGCGGGAGCGGATCTGCCGCTTGTTCCGGGAATCACCCTTAAGCCGGATCAGCCAGATCTATCAGGATGATGCCGGAACCCATTTCCTGCTGCATGTGCGGACGGAGCTAAGCGATGTAGAGATCAAATGGGCGGCCAGACAGCGGGGAATCCTGGTGAACTGCCTGTCGGAGTACTGTTTTGCGGATGCGCAGAAATACCGGGGGATCCTGGTCATTCACTATTCCGATATGGAGGATGCGGTGCTGCAGAAGGTGATCAGGGCGCTGGAGGAGATTTTCTTATAATTTTTCCGGAATGCGGGAACACTGACAAAAAAGAATGCAGTGTTATCGCATGGAAGGAGAAACTATGAATCAGAGAGTGGGAAGAAGCAGCATCCGTCTGGCACAGCCCGTATGCGTCATCGCCGGTGCCAGTATCGTTGGGAAAAAAGAGGGCGAAGGGCCGCTGGGAGCCATGTTCGACATGGTGGGAGAGGATGATCTCTTCGGCTGCAAGACCTGGGAGGAGGCGGAGAGCAATCTCCAGAAAGATGCCGTCTATATGGCCATGGAAAAGGCGGGATGGAAAGCGGAGGATGTGTCGTATCTGTTCGCCGGGGATCTGCTGGGGCAGTGCATCGCCACCTCTTTCGGCATTTCGGCTTACAGCATTCCGCTGTTCGGCATCTACGGCGCCTGCTCCACCTGTGGGGAGTCCCTGACGCTGGGAGCCATGACTGTGGCGGGCGGTTATGCGGAGCGTGTGGTCTGCGTGACCTCCAGTCATTTCGCCAGTGCGGAGAAGGAGTTCCGTTTCCCACTGGACTACGGGAACCAGAGGCCGCTGTCCGCCAGTTGGACAGTGACGGGAAGCGGCGCCTTTGCACTGGGATTAAATCAGAAATGCAGAGCCCACATCACCGGCATGACCCCCGGAAGGATCGTGGACTACGGTTTAAAAGATTCCATGAACATGGGCGCCTGCATGGCTCCTGCATCTTGTGATACGTTACTTCGGCATTTGGAGGATTTTCATACCACACCGCAGGAATATGACAGGATCATCACGGGGGACCTCGGAAGTGTGGGACAGACGGTACTGATCGACCTTTTGCGGGAAAAAGGAATTGATATCGCCGACAGACACATGGACTGCGGCATTGAAATTTTCGATGCGGGCGCCCAGGACACTCACGCCGGCGGCAGCGGCTGCGGCTGCAGTGCCGTGACCCTGGCGGCCTACGTCCTGCCGAAGTTGGAATCCGGTGAGTGGAAAAAAGTCCTCTTCCTCCCCACCGGTGCCCTGCTCAGTAAGACCAGCTTCAATGAAGGCAAAAGTGTGCCGGGGATTGCACATGCGGTGGTACTGGAAAGCCCTGCCACAAAGTAGTGGAAAGCAGCAGGTCAGAAATGATTTGCTGCTTTTTTCTTTTAGAGAAAAGTCTAAGTATTTCATAGTATTTTAGAAATGGGCATGGTAAAATATTTATAATGACGTAAAAGTACAGGCAACAAAGAAGACAGGACATACGGTGTCTTGATTGGGAGGTAATTATCCATGGCAGAAGATATGCTGTTTTCCGGAGAATCCAGGAATATTGAATATAAAGTAACTGTGCCGGATAAAAGCGAAAAGTATATGAAAACCGTAGTGGCTTTTGCCAATGGCAGAGGTGGAAAAATTGTTTTTGGGATAGATGATAAAACTTTAGACATTGTAGGAATGGATGCAGATAATATCTATAAGACCATGGATGCCATTACCAATGCTATTTCTGATACATGCGAACCGGCAATCAGACCGGATGTTGCATTACAGACAGTCAAGGATAAGACAGTGATTGTTGTGGAGATTCTTCCGGGTGCACAGCGTCCATATTATATAAAATCACAGGGAATGGTTGACGGTACTTATGTGCGTGTAGCTGGAACCACCAGACATGTGGAAGGATATATGCTGAAAGAACTGATTTTGGAAGGACAGAATCGCTATTTTGACAGCGAGATATGTCAGAATATGACAGTTTCCGACAGTGAGATAGAGAAACTGTGTAAAAGTATGAAAGAAACTGCTATGAAAAATACATGGCAGGATAGTGAAAAATCAAAAATTAAAGATGTTACCAAAAATGTGTTGGTTTCATGGGGAGTGTTGAAAGAAGTAGAAGGTAAAGTATATCCGACAAATGCCTATGCACTTTTAACAGGCAAAATGCCGCAAATGCCTGTAATTCAATGTGGCGTGTTCAAAGGAACAAACCGTGCGTATTTTGTTGACCGCAGGGAATTTGAAGGCTCTATTCAGGAACAAATGGAAGCAGCATACCAGTATGTTCTTGAAAAAATCAATATGGGAATGACAATCACAGGAATGTATAGACAGGATATATATGAACTGCCGACAGATAGCATCCGGGAGCTGATTGCAAATGCAGTGGCACATCGCAGTTATCTGGATCCGGGAAATATCCAGGTGGCATTGTTTGATGACAGATTGGAGATAACTTCTCCGGGAATGCTTTTGAATAATGTTACGATTTCAAAAATGATGGAAGGTTATTCCAAACCGAGAAACCCGGCAATCGCAAGTGCGTTTGCTTATATGAAAATCATAGAGAAGTGGGGGACTGGAATACCGAGATTGTTTAAAGCATGCGAGGAATACGGATTACTGAAACCGGAACTGATCGATTTTGATGGGGATTTCCGGGTGAATATGTATCGAAGGGTAGCAAGTGAGCTTGGTGTCGATGGCGCGACTACCCAAGCTACCCAAGACACTACCCAAGCTATCCAAGGTACTACCCAAACTATTCCGAAGGGGGTGAGCGAGGATGACAAGGCGGTGTTGACATCAATAGTAGAAGACCCTCGTATCACACAGAAGGAAATAGCTGCAAAATTAGATTGGAAAATTGACCGGGTAAAATATTATCTTAATAAGTTAAAGAGAAAAGGAATTATAAAGCGTGTTGGTACCAGTCAAAATGGACATTGGGAAGTAGTGGTAGATGAAAGTAAATGGCAGAATTAAGCTTAAAAGCTGATTGCAGGAGAAAGTAGAGCAGACAAGGTAGATGAAGAAATAATTCTTGCAAGCCTTGTAAGATACTGTTAGAATAAACCTCAAACGGCGAAAACACATTATGCCGGGAATGGCTGGTGAGTCAAAATGCGCAGGATAGAATTTAAGATGGAGCGGCCGGGATTGTTGGAGGTCGGACAGAAGATCACGGTAACCGAAGGACTTCTGCCCAGTAACTATTACTATACCATAGACCCGTCTCTGGCCATGTCCCCGAATATCCCTTTCCGTTACCGTTTGAAGAACCGGGAGGGTGTCGTGGCGGATATTGTGGAGAATTCCAGAGGATTCTACGTGACGGCGGAATTTGATGAGCCGGAGGTAGATATGACGAAGTAAACGCCGAGGATGCCGCAGGAATTTCGGAACATGCCGGGAGGCAGGCGGCTCAAGGCGCAGATGACAGAGTTAAGAAAGAATTAATTATAGGAAGAAAGAGGAGAATATTATGTTACAGAAGATTTCAACAGACAAAGCACCCGCAGCAATCGGACCTTACTCCCAGGGCATCGTACTGGGCAATATCTTTTTCGCATCCGGTCAGATCCCCATTGATCCCGCTACCGGAGAGATCCACGGAACCACCATCGAGGAGCAGGCAGAGCAGGTAATGAAGAACATCGGCGAACTGTTAAAGGCAGCAGGCACCGACTACACCAGAGTAGCCAAGACCTCCTGCTTCCTGGCAGATATGGGCGATTTCGCAGCTTTCAATCAGGTCTATGCCAAATACTTTACCGAGAACCCTGCCAGAAGCTGTGTTGCAGTCAAGACCCTTCCCAAGAACGTACTGTGTGAAGTGGAAGTTATTGCAGAAGTATAACGATAATAAGAACAGGACGGAAGATCGTCGCTTACAGGCGGCGATCTTCTTATGTAGAGACAGGAGAAACTTATGAAAAATAATATTACCCTGATCGGCATGCCGGGTTCGGGAAAAAGTACGGTAGGTGTGGTTCTGGCGAAGCGCCTGGGCAGACGTTTTGTGGATTCGGATCTGGTGATCCAGGAGAAACACGGCAAATTATTGCACGAACTCATCACGGAATACGGTGTGGAGGGCTTCTGGCAGATCGAGAGCGATGTGAATGCGTCCTTAGATCTGAATAACAGCATCATTGCCACCGGCGGAAGTGCCTGTTACGAGCCGGAGGGCATGCAGCATCTGCGGGATATCAGCACTGTGGTGTATCTGAAGCTTCCCTATGAAGAGGTGGAGCAGCGGCTGGGAGATCTGAATGCCAGAGGTGTGACCCTGCAGCCCGGCCAGACATTGAGGGACCTGTACGAGGAGAGAACCCCTTTATATGAAAAATATGCAGACCTTATCATAGACTGCAGCGGAAAAATGCTGCGGGATGTGGTGGCGGAGATTGCAGCCGGAGGAGAAAAATAGTCATGGAAAATACGAGAGCAAAATCGACGAGAAACAGTCTGATCCTGCTGCTGACAGCCACAATCTGGGGCATGGCCTTCGTCTCCCAGAGCAAGGGCATGGATTACATGCACCCGTTCACCTTTAACGGCGTCCGCTCCCTGATCGGTGCTTCCGGTATTCTGGTGTACATTCTGATCAGCCGGAAGATCGCCGGGGATAAGGCAGTCCCCCTTGATCTGAAACTGAATGTGAAAGCAGGACTTTTGTGTGGCATTTTCCTGACAATCGCCAGTACCCTGCAGCAGTTCGGTATTAAATACACCAGTGTCGGTAAGGCGGGATTTATCACAACGCTATATATCATTTTTGTCCCCATGTTCGGTATTTTTCTGAAGAAAAAGGTGGCGCCGGTGGTCTGGGCGGCAGCAGTCATGGCAGCCGTGGGTATGTATCTGCTCTGCATGACCGAGTCTCTGCGTCTCGGAGCCGGAGACATCATGGTGTTTTTATGCGCCATTGCTTTTGCCATACAGATCATGACCGTTGACCATTATGCAGCAAAAATTGACGGGGCCGTGGTATCCTGCATCCAGTTCACGGTATGCGGAGTGGTCTGCTGCATTGGAGCCTTGATCTGGGGCCAGCCTGCTTTCAGCCAGCTGCAGGAAGGGCTGGGTGCCCTGTTATATGCCGGGGTGTTAAGCTGCGGCGTGGGCTATACCCTGCAGATCGTAGGGCAGAAGGGCTTGAATCCCACCGTGGCAGCACTGATCATGAGTCTGGAATCCGTCATTGCCACGATCTCCGGATGGATCGCCTATAAGATCGGCTTTTTAACCACCGACCAGACACTGACACCCAGACAGATCGCGGGCTGCGTCATTGTATTTGCAGCGGTGATCCTGGTGCAGCTTCCGCCGGAATGGTTCCGGTTTGGCAAAAAGAACGCATAAATTCAGAAAAAAGTGCAGAGACTGTCCTTAACAGATAGTAAGGAGGAAATGCAGAGGATGGATTATATCAATGCTTTCTGGGTGGGCGGCCTGATCTGTGCTTTGGTGCAGATATTAATGGAAAAAACGAAGATGATGCCGGGACGTATTATGGTGCTTTTAGTGGTTACCGGTGCGGTCATCAGTGCCCTTGGCTGGTATGAACCTTTTCAGAATTATGCGGGAGCCGGGGCCAGTGTACCGTTATTGGGATTTGGAAATGTATTAATGAAGGGCGTGAAAGAAGCGGTGCAGGAACAGGGATTCTTAGGACTTTTTGCCGGAGGCTTCAAGGCAGGGGCTGTGGGAACCTCTGCGGCGCTGATCTTCGGTTATCTGGCAAGCCTGCTCAGCAAACCGAAGATGAAGGAGTAATCAAAGTTCCTCAAAGGAGTAATCAAAGTTCCTCATAGGAGATCCCCTTCAGATCCAGATATTTTTTCAGCGCCTTGTCCCATGCGGTGTCGGCGCTCTTATCCATGGTGAAGATCTGGTAGGCGCATCCGGTGGTGAGAACGGTCTTTTCCCCATCGTAGCGGATGTTCAGTACCAGTGCCCGGATGACGCCGGGGTCGACCTGCGCTTTTGTAAGCATGGCGGCTGCCTTGTCGGGCTGCATGTGAAGTACGAATTTAAAATACAAAGGAGTGTGTTTTCCCTTGATCAGGTCAAAGCACAGTCCTTTTATTTTGCTCCAGGACTGCAGATCCCAGGGAATACAGTCCGCGCCCCGTTCCTCGGCGGGATAGAAGTCCTTGTTGATATGCCCGTCGATGGTGACGGTGAGGGCGGTGCTGACGGTAGCCTCCTCCAGCAGGAAGGGATCGAAAGTATCCGCTGCCAGCAGGTGGTTCATAAAATTTTTCATGGATGTAATCTGTAATGCAATCATGGGGACTCCTTGGGGTGTGGAATACCGGCATTCTCTGTGATGCGTTCCGCCGGGCGGAAGGATGACAGTGGTCTGCGACAGTTGGTTATATGCTATATAGAAACAGTATAAACGAAGTCCGTCGAAAAGGGAATATGAATATTTTGTGGAAAGACTTTACGAATGGAATATTTCGTGCTATTATAAGTAGTATTAAAAACTACATAGTATAGTTTCTGAGAGAATAACAATCAATCAATAATATGGAGATATATGATATGAGTTTTAAAATTGTAGTAGACAGCTGTTGTGAATTGCCGGAAGAGTACCTGCAGGATCCCCGTTTTGAGATCGTCCCGCTGGGACTGGAAGTGGGTGATTACCAGATTCAGGATGACGAGAACTTCAATCAGGCGGAATTTTTGAAAAAGGTGGCAGAGTATCCCAAGTGTCCCAGGTCGGCCTGCCCTTCCCCGGAGAGTTTCCGGGAATCCTATTGCACGGAGGCGGAGCATGTGTATGTGATCACCCTGTCTTCCCACCTCAGCGGAAGCTACAACAGTGCGATGCTGGGAATGAACCTGTATCGGGAAAAATACGGAAAGAAGCAGATCCATGTCATTGATTCCGAGTCTGCCAGCTGTGGGGAGACCCAGATCGCAAAGAAGCTGGTAGAACTGGAGGAGCAGGGACTTCCCTTTGAAGAGATCGTAAAACAGATCGAGGAGTTCCGCAGCAATGTGCATACTTATTTTGTACTGGATAATCTGGAGACTCTGCGCAAGAACGGCAGACTGACCGGCGTGAAAGCGCTGGTGGCATCCACTTTAAGCATCAAGCCCATCATGGCAGGAGACAAGGGCAGCATCGTGCAGAGAGGACAGAGCATAGGCATGAAGAAAGCACTTCGCAGAATGGCGGAGATCGTGCTGGAGGAAGTGGGCGAGACAAAAGACCGTGTCCTGATGATCACCCATTGCAACGCTCCCGACCGCGCAGAGACCGTGAAGAAGCTCCTTATGGAGAAAGCCGAGTTCAAGGGATGCCTGATCATGGACACCCGCGGCGTCAGCAGCATGTACGCCAACGACGGCGGCGTGATCGTGACGGTATAAATATAAACTATTGACTTTTTCACGCACAGGGTCTATACTGTGTATAGTTTAAAGATGATTACTAGAGTAAGAGTGGACGCGCGCCACTCTTTCTTGTATGTATAAAACTTTTTTCGCGCATCAGTAAAGGAGGGCATACATGTCCAAACGAGAGGACTACGAAAGCAGAACCGAAGAACTGCTGACCCCCATCGCAGAAGCAAATCAGGTGGAAATCTACGATGTGGAGTATGTAAAGGAAGGCAGTGACTACTATCTGAGAGCCTACATCGACAAGCCGGAAGGAGTGAACATTCTGGACTGTGAGAATGTCAGCAGAGCATTATCCGAAGCACTGGACAAGGCGGATTTCATTCCGGATGCATATATTCTGGAAGTCAGCAGCCCGGGACTGGGAAGAACGCTGAAGAAGGATAAGCATTTGCAGAAGAGCATCGGCGAAGAAGTAGAGATCAAGCTGTTCAAGCCCATTGATAAGTGTAAAGAGTTTTCCGGCATTCTGGAAAGCTTTGATGCAGACAACATTACGATCACGGAAGACGGCAGCCCGAGAACTTTTGCCAGAGCAGACATCGCCCTGATCCGTCTGGCACTGGATTTTTAACAGGATCATTAGAATAAGAAGAAACCATACACTAAGAAAAGGCGCAAGCCGGAATGGAGGAAATGATGAATAAGGAATTAATGGAGGCACTGGACGTTCTGGAGAAGGAGAAGGAGATCAGCAAGGAGACCTTGTTTGAAGCCATCGAGAACTCCCTGATGACAGCCTGCAAGAATCATTTTGGAAAGGCTGACAATGTCCATGTGGAGATTAATAGAGAGACCTGCGATTTTCTGGTATATGCTGAGAAGGAAGTCGTTCCCACGAAGGATGATGTGGAGGATGACTGCCTGCAGATTGCTCTGGAGGATGCACAGGAGATTTCCAAGAGAGCACAGGTGGGCGACATGATCCATGTGGAGATCAAGTCCAAGGAGTTCGGCCGTATCGCTACCCAGAATGCCAAGAACGTGATCTTACAGAAGATCCGTGAGGAAGAGAGAAGCGTGATCTACAACCAGTACTACGAGAAGGAAAAGGATGTTGTGACCGGCGTAGTACAGCGTTATGTAGGCAAGAACATCAGCATCAATCTGGGTAAGGCAGATGCCATGCTGACCGAGAACGAGCAGGTAAAGGGCGAAGTATTCAAGCCCACCGAGCGTATCAAGGTTTACATTGTGGAAGTAAAGAACACCCCGAAGGGACCCCGCATCAATGTCAGCCGTACCCATCCGGAACTGGTAAAGAGACTGTTCGAGTCCGAAGTTACCGAGATCAAGGACGGTACCGTAGAGATCAAGAGCATTGCCAGAGAGGCAGGAAGCCGTACCAAGATCGCTGTATGGAGCAATAACCCCAATGTAGATGCTGTCGGCGCCTGTGTAGGTATGAATGGTGCCCGCGTCAATGCTATCGTGGAAGAGTTGCGCGGTGAGAAGATCGATATCGTGAACTGGGATGAGAACCCCGGTAACCTGATCCAGAATGCACTTTCTCCTGCCAAGATCGTAGCAGTATTTGCAGATCCCGATGAGAAGACCGCAAAGGTAGTCGTACCCGATTATCAGTTGTCTCTGGCTATCGGTAAGGAAGGTCAGAACGCAAGACTGGCAGCAAGACTGACCGGCTACAAGATCGACATCAAGTCCGAGACTCAGGCCAAGGATGCTCCCGGCTTCCGTTATGAGGACTATGTGGATGATTACGAAGATGATACCGTAGACGATTTTGATGGAGAGCAGGAATAATCAATGGCAAAAAAGATTCCACTGAGGCAGTGCGTAGGCTGCGGAGAAATGAAAGGCAAAAAAGAAATGCTGCGTGTCCTGAAAACACCGGAAGATGAGATATGTCTGGATGCAACCGGCAAAAAAAACGGACGTGGTGCATATATATGCAGACAGAAGGAATGTCTGCAGAAAGCCCGGAAGAATAAAGGATTAGAACGTTCTTTCAAGATGAGTATTTCTCCTGAGGTATATGATACACTGGAAAAGGAGTTTGATCAGCTTGAAACAGAATAAGATTTATTCCCTTTTGGGACTTGCGATGAGGGGGCGTAACCTGGTAAGCGGTGAATTCCAGACGGAGGACGCTGTGAAAAAAGGTTCTGCCATGTTGGTGATCGTTGCAGAGGATGCATCGGCCAATACGAAAAAGTTGTTTCACGACAAATGTTCCTATTATGAAGTCCCGGTATATGAATATGGCACGAAGGAAGAACTCGGCTGGGCCATCGGCCGGGATCTGAGATCTTCGGTAGGTGTGTGTGATGCGGGACTGGCAGATGCACTCATCAAGCAATTGGAAGCGAATTTGCCCGGTTAGGCAGAATGGAGGAAAGCATGGCGAAAATCAAAGTACATGAACTCGCAAAAGAATTGGAACTACAGAGTAAGGATATATTAAGTTTTTTACAGGAAAAAGGAATTGAAGCGAAGGCAGCGCAGAGTTCTCTGGAAGAGGATGCGGCAGCACTGGTGCGTAACAGCCTGGGACACAAGAAGGCGGCACAGCCTGCTCCCGCTGCGGAAAAAGAAGCTCCGGTAAAGACCGAAAGCGCAAAGCCTGCTGAGGAAAAGGCCCAGGAAGCCAAGGCTTCCGAAGAGAGCAGATCTCCCGAGGAAACAAAAAAGAAGAAAAAGATCATTTTCGTAAGCAACCCTCAGAATTCCAAGATGCCCGGACAGCGTCAGGGCGGCCAGAACGGACAGGGTCAGAGAAATGCAGGTGGACAGCGTCCGAATCAGGGACAGGGCGGCAGATATCAGAACAACGGTTATCAGAATAATTCCTATAACAGCCGCGTACAGGCACAGGCTCCTGTACGTCCCATCAAGCCGCTGACCCCGCCTTCCCCCACACCCAGTGTGGCAATGGTACCCGGTAATCGCGGACAGCAGCCTGTGAAGAAACCGCAGACACAGGCACCGGTAAAGGAGCAGGCAGCACAGAATACAGCAGCCACACAGGCACCTCAGGCACCTCAGGTACCTCAGGCAGCACAGCCCGCACAGAACACGGCACAGACCAGACCCGCAGACAGACCCCAGAACGGCAATCGCGACAACCGCGATAACCGCGATAACCGTCAGGGCGGATACAACCGTGACAACCGTGGCCAGAACGACCGCGGCCAGGGCGGTTATAACCGTGACAACAGAGACGGTAATCGTGACAATCGTCAGGGCGGCTACGGACAGGGCAGCCGTCAGGGCGGCCAGAACGGCCAGAATGGTAACAGAGGAGGTATGGGTAATGGCAGACCTCAGGGAAGCGGATTTAACAGACAGGGCCGTCCGGGTATGGAAGGCGGCCAGAGTGATCGCCGGGGTAATGGCAATGGCGAACGCGGTTACGGCAATAACGGCCGCGACCAAAGAGGCAATGGCGGATCGGGTAATCGATTCGGAGATAACAGACAGAATAAGGGCTTCGCTCCGGAACCTGCAGGCAAGGATCTTGAGAAGAAGCGCGAAGATGAAAAGAGACGTTTCAGCCAGGAGAAGGACAACAAGCGTTCCAAGAAGGACCATATCTACGAGGACGAGGACGCACTGAAGAACAAGCCCGGACGTTTTATCAAGCCGGAAAAGAAGAAGGAAGAGGTACAGGAAGAACAGATCAAGGTGATCGTGCTGCCTGAGTCCATCACCATCAAAGAATTGGCAGAAAAGATGAAATTACAGCCCGCAGCTATTATCAAGAAGCTGTTCCTGGAGGGCAAGATTGTAACCATGAACCAGGAAATCTCTTATGAGGATGCCGAGAACATCGCCATGGAATATGATATTCTCTGTGAAAAAGAGGTCAAGGTCGATGTCATCGAAGAACTGTTGAAGGAAGACGAAGAGAAAGAGGAAGATCTGGTGGAGAGACCTCCCGTAATCTGTGTTATGGGTCACGTTGACCATGGTAAGACTTCCCTGCTGGATGCCATCCGTAAGACCAATGTAACAGATCGTGAGGCCGGTGGTATCACCCAGCACATCGGTGCTTATACTGTAAATGTGGGAGAACGTAAGATCACATTCCTGGATACTCCCGGACACGAAGCATTTACCGCCATGCGTATGCGTGGTGCCAACGCTACCGATATCGCTATCTTGGTAGTAGCAGCGGATGACGGCGTAATGCCCCAGACCGTAGAGGCAATCAACCATGCAAAGGCAGCAGGCGTTGAGATCATCGTGGCAGTGAACAAGATCGATAAGCCCTCTGCAAATATTGACCGTGTAAAACAGGAACTGGCAGAGTACGAGCTGATCCCTGAAGATTGGGGCGGAAGCACCGTATTTGCACCGGTATCCGCAAAGAGTGGAGAAGGTATCGACCAGCTGCTTGACATGATCCTGCTGACCGCAGACATCATGGAACTGAAGGCGAACCCCAAGAGAAAGGCAAGAGGTCTGGTCATCGAGGCAGAGCTGGATAAGGGACGCGGTCCTGTGGCTACCGTACTGGTACAGAAGGGTACCCTGCATGTGGGTGATTTCATTTCCGCAGGTGTGGCTCACGGTAAGGTAAGAGCCATGATCGATGATAAGGGACGCAGAGTAAAGGAAGCAGGACCTTCTACTCCGGTAGAGATTCTGGGTCTGTCCGATGTTCCCAGTGCCGGTGAAGTATTCCTGGCACACGATAACGATAAGACGGCAAAATCCTACGCAGAGACCTATCTGGCACAGAACAAGGAAAAGATGCTGGAAGAGACCAAGGGCAGAATGTCACTGGATGATCTGTTCAGCCAGATCCAGGAAGGCAATCTGAAGGAACTGAACCTGATCGTCAAGGCTGATGTACAGGGTAGTGTCGAGGCTGTAAAACAGTCTCTGATGAAGCTGTCCAATGAAGAAGTAGTAGTAAAATGTATTCATGGCGGCGTAGGTGCCATCAATGAATCCGACGTATCCCTGGCAAGTGCATCCAATGCGATCATCATCGGATTCAACGTCCGTCCTGATGCGACTGCCAAGGCAACCGCAGAGAGAGAGGGCGTGGATGTACGTCTGTACAAGGTCATCTACCAGGCCATCGAAGATATCGAAGCTGCCATGAAGGGTATGCTGGATCCCGTATACGAGGAGAAGGTCATCGGTCATGCAGAGGTTCGTCAGATCTTTAAGGCATCCGCTATCGGTAACATCGCAGGTTCCTATGTGCTGGACGGTGTATTCCAGAGAGGCTGCAAGGTTCGTATCACCCGTGAGGGCGAGCAGATCTTTGAGGGCAGCCTGGCTTCCCTGAAGAGATTCAAGGACGATGTGAAGGAAGTTAAGGCAGGATACGAGTGTGGTCTCGTATTCGAAGGCTTTGACAAGATGCAGGAGCTGGATATCGTAGAAGCCTACATTATGGTGGAAGTACCACGCTAAAGAGAACATCTAAGGCGTGAAAATACCACGCCTAAGATATTCTATAGCTTTAGCGGGAAGAATCGTTTAACGATTCTTCCGGTGGCTTGGATTTCGTTAGTTATTTAAGAAGGAATAAGAATGAGAAAGAATAGTGTGAAAAATACCCGTGTCAACGGGGAAGTGCAGCGCGTTCTGGCAGAGATCATCCGGGGCGGTCTTAAGGATCCCCGGATCAGTCCTTGGACCAGTGTGGTCGCTGTGGAGGTGGCACCGGATTTAAAAAGCTGTAAGGCATGGATCAGCGTACTGGGGGACGAGGAAACGAGAAAGTCCACCCTGCAGGGACTGAAGAGTGCCGAAGGCTTTATCCGCAGAGAACTGGCTCGTACCATCAATCTGCGTAACACACCGGATATCACTTTTGTGATGGATCAGTCCATAGAATACGGTGTCAATATGTCCCACAAGATCGACGAGGTCATTGCAGCGGACGAACAGGCACAGAAGCCGGAAAATGAAGCTGCGGAAGAGACCGAGGGAACAGAGGAAGGTGAGGAGTAATGGATTTACGTGAAGAATGTCTGGGTGCGAAAAAAATTGGCATCAGCGGGCATATTCGTCCGGACGGAGACTGTGTGGGCATATGTCTGTCCTTACAGATGTATCTGCGTAAGCTCCTTCCCGAAGCGGAAGTTACCGTATATTTACAGAAGCCTTCCGAAGAGTTTTCCTATCTGAAAGGATACGATGAAATCCGGACCGAGTGTCCGGATCAGGATCCTTTTGATGTGTATTTTGTACTGGATTGCAGCCCGGACAGACTGGGAGACGCGGAAAAATATTTTCAGAGTGCGAAAAAGAAGATCAACATCGATCATCATATCAGCAACGCCGGCTGCGGCGATGTAAATCTGGTCCGTCCCGAGGTGGGCAGTGCCTGTGAGGTACTGTATCATAGTATGGATGTGGAACTCATTGACAGGGATATTGCGGAAGCACTGTATACCGGCATCATTCATGATACCGGTGTATTCCAGTATTCCAATACGACACCGGAGACGCTGCAGGCGGCAGCATTTCTGATCAGCTTCGGATTTAATTTTCCGAAGCTGATCGAGGAAAGCTTTTACCAGAAGACGTATCTGCAGACCCAGATCATGGGCAGAGCACTGATGGAGAGCATCCGTTTCATGGACGGCCGTTGTATCGTGAGCATGGTGGACCGCAAGACCATGGAATTCTACAATGCGGTGCCGGGCGATCTGGACGGTATTGTGAACCAGCTGCGGAATATCAAGGGCGTGGACTGTGCCATTTTCATGTATGAGACCAATGTACTGGAGTACAAGGTCAGCATGCGCTCCAACGAAAAGGTGGACGTGGCAAAGGTGGCATCCTTCTTTGGAGGCGGCGGACATGTACGTGCCGCAGGCTGCACTATGAAGGGAACCTTCCACGATTGCGTCAACAATTTGTCACTGCACATCGATAAGCAACTGCGGGGAGAAAAGGATTAATGGACGGCATCATCAATGTATACAAGGAAGCGGGCTTTACCTCCCATGATGTGGTAGCCAAGCTTCGCGGGATCTGCCGGCAGAAAAAGATAGGGCACACAGGTACACTGGATCCACAGGCTACCGGTGTGCTCCCTGTATGTCTGGGGAGTGCAACCAGAGCCTGTGAAATGCTGACGGACAGAACCAAGGAATATGTGGCGGAACTGTTGCTGGGACAGATCACAGATACCCAGGACACCACGGGAACCGTTCTGGAAGAGCGGGAAGTGACTGTAAGCGAGGCACAGGTGCGGGAAGCGGTAGACAGCTTTGTCGGCGGTTATGACCAGATTCCGCCCATGTATTCCGCCCTGAAAGTCAACGGGAAAAAGCTCTATGAACTGGCCAGGGCGGGCAGGGAAGTGGAGCGTCAGGCAAGACATGTGGATCTGCCGGCTATCGAGATTCTGGAACTGAAGCTTTCGGTGGTAAAGTTCCGCGTGGAATGTTCCAAAGGAACCTATATCCGAAGTCTCTGCGCCGATATCGGAGAAAGACTTGGCTGCGGTGGCACCATGCAGAGCCTCATCCGCACCAGAGTCGGGGAATTCCGGCTGCAGGATGCGTTGACGCTGGCACAGCTGCAGGAACTTCGGGATACGGACAGACTGGAGGAGGCATTGCTGCCCACAGACCGTATTTTTGCAGATTTTCCGTTGCTGCATGTGCAGGAAAAGTGGCGGAAACTGATCGACAACGGGAATGCTTTTTATCCGGGGCAGACCATAGAGCAGACCATATATCCGGCAGGAGAGTGGGTGCGGGTCTACAGAGAGAATGACAGCTTTGTGGGCATTTATGCGTATGACGGGACGAAAGAATGGTACAGGCCCGTGAAGATATTCCCAGGTACAACGGTTTCAGGACATTAGAGGAACGTTTTACCTGTACAACAGAAAGCAGGAAATAAACTTGGAAATCATTGCAGGAACAACAGACTTTTATCTGGAAAAAGATACAGCGGCAGCCATCGGTAAATTCGACGGCGTCCATCTGGGGCACAGAAGACTTCTGGAAGAGATCCTTGACCGGAAAAAAAACGGACTGGCGGCATGTGTGTTCACTTTTGATCCTACACCGGCGGTACTGTTCGGCTTGTCCGACGGCAGAGAACTGACCACCAGAGAGGAAAAAAGACGTCTGTTCGAGCGGCTGGGAATCGACATCCTGATCGAGTTCCCCCTGACGAAAGAAACCGCGGCCACAGAGCCGGAGCGTTTTGTAACCGAGATTCTGGCAAAGCGGATGAATACCCGTTTTGTGGCAGCCGGAGAAGATCTGTCTTTTGGAAAAAACGGTGCGGGCAACGCCGAACTTCTGGAGAAAATGGCTCCGCAGCTGGGCTTTTGCGTCCAGACCATAGAGAAGATCGAAGTGAACGGTATTGAGGTCAGCTCCACCTACATCCGTAAGCTGGTGGAAGAGGGCCGGATGGAAGAAGCCGAAAAAATGCTGGGAATGCCTTATACCTTAGTGGGAACGGTGGAGCATGGCAATCATATCGGCCACACCCTGGGATTCCCCACGGTGAATCTGCTGCCTCCCGCAGGCAAGCTTCTGCCTCCCAACGGAGTCTACTATGCGGCGGTGCGCCATAATGGAAGGGTCTACAAGGCAATCAGCAATGTGGGAACCAAACCGACCGTCTCCGCGGAGAAAGTAATGGGTGTGGAATCCTATCTGTACGATTTTGACCAGGATATCTACGGACAGGAGATTGAAGTGGCATTAAAAAGCTTCCGGCGCCCGGAACGCAGATTCGGTTCCCTGGAGGAACTTAAGAAACAGTTGGATCTGGATATCGCGGATGGCCGAAATGCGTAAGAACTCCGCTGATTTTGTGCAAAAATGGCGTAAAAGCGTAAAATTTTGTAAAGAAAAGTAAAAGAAAAGTAAAATATTCATTGCAAGTTTTAATTCTATCTCGTAAAATATATTTTGGATTGTTTTGATAAGAATAAATTTGAAAATGATTGTTCTGGTTTTCGGAAGAGAATCAAGAGAGATTGAGGGATTAAAAATGAGCTTTGGAACAATATTGACAATGGCAGGAGGTCTGGGACTGTTTTTATTCGGAATGGAACTGATGAGTGATTCCATCGAGAAGGTAGCGGGTGCCAGACTTCGTCGTATTCTGGAAATCTTCACCACCAACCGTTTCATGGGCATGATCGTAGGTATTATTTTTACCGGTATCATCCAGTCTTCCTCGGCCTGTACGGTCATGGTCGTCAGCTTCGTTAATTCCGGCCTGATGAATCTGTATCAGGCGGCGGGCGTTATCCTCGGTGCCAATATCGGTACCACGATCACTTCACAGCTGGTATCTTTTAATTTATCGAAAATAGCACCGCTGATCCTGTTGGTGGGTGTGGTCGTGATGATGTTCACGAAGAAGGAAAAAGTCCGTAAGGTGGCGGAAGTAGTCGTTGGTTTCGGTATTCTGTTCGTGGGTCTGAGTACTATGTCCCAGGCGATGGCGAATATGAAGAATGAACCGCAGGTGGTAAATCTGCTGATGTCTCTGAAGAATCCATTCCTGGCTACACTGATGGGATTTGCCCTGACAGCCATTATTCAGAGCTCCTCCGTTACGGTCAGCATCGTATTGCTGTTAGCCAATCAGGATCTGCTGCCGTTACCCATTACGCTGTACATTATTCTGGGATGTAACATCGGTGCCTGCGCTACCGCAATGTTAGCTTCCATGACCGGTAAAAAGGATGCGAAGAGAGCAGCACTGATCCATCTGCTGTTCAACATTATCGGTACTGTTATTATCTACATTGCCCTGTTTGTGGCAGGAGACCAGATTGTGGAACTGATCAAGTTCATCTCCGCAGATAATGGCCGGTTCGTAGCAAATGCACATACACTGATCAAAATCACACAGGTAATCCTGCTGTTCCCGTTCACCGGTTGGTTGGTGAAGATGACTTATCTGATCGTTCCGGGAGAGGATCAGAAGGTTGGCTACAGAGAGAGCTATCAGCTGAAATACATCGGCGACAAGGTAGTGTTTAATCCCGCTACCGCAGTGGTAGAGGTTATCAAAGAACTGGAGCGTATGGCTTCTCTGGCAGAGGAGAACTTAAACCGTGCCATGAATGCCCTGATCACATTGGATGAAGAGGATATTGAGGAAGTCTACGAGGTGGAGAAAAATATCAACTTCCTGAACCACGCCATCACGGACTATCTGGTGAAGATCAACCAGACCACACTGCCCATTGAAGACCTGAACAGTCTGGGTGCCTTGTTCCATGTGGTGAATGATATCGAGCGTATCGGCGATCATGCGGAGAACGTGGCAGATGCCGCCAGACAGCGTAAGGAAGAAGGTATCTCTATCAGTAAGGAAGCCCAGAAGGAACTGGGAGACATGCTGGAGATGGTCAACAAGATCATCCGCTATGCCGTAGAAATGTTTGCCAGGAGCGACGAGTCCCATATGCAGGAGATCGTTACCCTGGAGGATCAGGTGGACGAGAAGGAGAGAGAACTGCAGAAGAAGCATGTAGAGCGCCTGACCAAGGGAGAGTGTTCTCCCGAAGCCGGTATGATCTTCTCCGATATCGTATCCGGACTGGAGAGAGTAGCCGACCACGCTACCAACATCGCCTTCGCCATCACCTCCGAAGAGGATGCCGAAGACGGTGATACCAAGCGGTAATAAAATAGAAAGTTAATGAATGAGTTGACAAATGCTCACGGCGAAAATTACTGTTCGACGTGAGCATTGTTTTTGCGACCGCATTTGATATTTCATGGGCACAA
>CAKRRD010000026.1 GCA_934394815.1 uncultured Acetatifactor sp.
GAAAGAATAAGGTATCAGGGATAGCAAGTAATATGTAATGAACTAGGTCTTAACGAAGAGGAGAAATAGATAACTTCCAGATTTGTATTTATGGTAAATCTAAACTGTATTTTAGCAATATTTCCTGAGTGGGGACGAAAAGCGCCCCCACATATAATAAATAAAGGGTTCAAGGGAAAAATCCCTTGCTAGAACGGCATTTGGATGGAGACATCTCTAATGCGTATCTAGCCGTCGCCGGGGACTAATATATAAGAAGGAATATAGAGCGAAATTTAGATTTTGCCAGAGCAAATTTGAAAGCGAACATTTATAATCAGGCAGTGTTAGAAGGTGTCGCAACGACATTTCCGCAAACGGAGGATATTATCGAGAATGGACAAGTCTATGGGGTATCGGCTACGGATGTGCAGAAGATTCTTAATTTGAAACACGCCTGGGAATTTATCTTAGATAGAGATGTGATTCAGAGTGAAAGTAATTATCATATGCTTTGTCATATTGCAAAGTTGGTTAATGAAGGTTTCTTTTATGATGGAGGTCGTATTCGTGGTATTCCTGTGCAGATAGGCGGAACAAGCTATGTACCACCATTACCTATTGAAACAGTGGTTATCGAGCGAATAGATGAAATTAGAAGTCAGGATAAAGAGCCAATAGAGATAGCGATTGAGTTATGTATGGGATAGCTATCTGCAGAAAATGGAGGACTATGGACTTTCAGAGTATCTAGAAATCAAACAGAAATATTTTGATGCATATATAGAGTCATTATCAGAGGAAAATTAGTATACAACGGGAGTGATAAACATGAGTGAAATGGTAAAAAAGGCAAGAAAATATGAGATGGAAGAAAGCATGAAAATAGCAAAGGAGAACAGACCGGTATATCATTTTTCAAATCCGGTTGGCTGGATGAATGATCCTAATGGGTTTTCTGACTATAAAGGGGAACATCACTTATTCTTCCAGTATTATCCGTATGCAACACATTGGGATTCTATGCATTGGGGACATGCAAAAAGTACGGATTTTATCAAGTGGGAATACCTTCCAACAGCATTGGCTCCAGATCAGGACTATGACAATTTTGGTGTATTTTCCGGTAGTGCCATTGAAGATGGAGAAAAGCAGATACTGATTTATACAGGTGTAGAAGAAAAAGTGGCTGAAAATGGAGAAAAATGTATCCGCCAGAATCAATGCGTTGCAATAGGAAATGGTGTTGAATATGAAAAAATTGAAAATAACCCGGTTGTGACTGCAGATATGTTACCAGAAGGAAGTAGTCTGGAAGATTTCAGGGATCCGAAAATATGGAAGGAAAACGGTAAATATTATATGGTTGCCGGAAGCCGCCATAGTGACGGAAGCGGTCAGATTGCGTTGTTCTGTGCAGAAAAGCCGGAAAAATGGGAATTTGCAGGAATTGTAGATCGTAGTGAAAATAAGATGGGAAGGATGTGGGAATGTCCGGATTTCTATCCTTTAGGTGGGAAACAGGTTCTTATGATTTCACCACAGGAGATGGAAGCAGAAGGATTGGAATTTCACAATGGTAACAATACAGCATTTTTGATTGGAAATTATGACAGGGAAAAGTTGAAGTTTACAAGAGAAAAAGTACAGTGTGTGGATTATGGACTTGATTTCTATGCACCACAGACTATGGAGACAGAAGATGGAAGAAGGATTGTGATCGGCTGGATGCAGTCATGGGATAATCCAATGTATCCGGATACTCAGCGATATTCAGGTATGATGACTATTCCGAGAGAGCTATCAATGAAGGGTGGAAGAATTTGTCAGATGCCTGTGCGTGAGCTTGAAAATTATCGTAGCAATGTTATAATTTACGATAATGTTTGTATTCACGAAGAGACAGAATTGAAAGGCATTAATGGAAGAAGTATCGATCTGCAAATAGCTCTTAAAGGGAAGGAATATGGGAAATTTAGAATAAAACTGGCGGCGGATGAAAAGCATTATTCAGAAGTAATCTATGACAGGGATGAAAAGACACTTACATTTGACCGTACTCATTCTGGCTTCAGGAAAGATACAATAAGCATGCGCAGCATGTATGTCTCAGATCAAAAAGATGTGATAAATCTTAGAATTTTAGTAGACAGATTTTCCGTGGAGATATTCGTAAATGATGGGGAACAGGTAATGACCTCGCTGATTTATACACCGGTAGATGCTTCTGGAATTCGTTTTGCAAGTAACGGAAAGACATATTTGGATGTAACCAAATATGATATTGAGGTAAAGTAATGGAAAAATATGATGTTGTAGCAATGGGAGAATTACTCATTGACTTTACACAAAATGGATTCAAAACCTGATCAGACAGGATATGGAAAAAATGCTTACCTTTGCCAACGCGGCCGCCTCCATCATTACCACCAGAAGAGGCGCACTTCGAGTCATGCCGGAAGAAGAGGAGATTTTAAAACAAATCAGATTTTAAGAAAATGGAGACTACTATGACGGAACAGGAAAAAATGCTTTCGGGAAAAATTTATGATCCGAGCGATGCAATACTGAGTACTTTGAGGGTAAAAGCGCATAAGCTTTCTCAGCAGTACAACAATACATTTGAGGACCAGATAACAGTCAGAAAGCAGATACTGGATGAATTGCTGCCGAATCGGGGGAAAGGTGTATATCTTCAGGGACCGGTTCAATTTGACTATGGAGTATTCACAAGCATGGGCGATAGCTGCTATGCAAATTTTAATTTCACAGTTTTAGATACTTGTCCTGTACGGATTGGAAATAATGTTTATTTTGGACCGAACTGTACTATTGCGACACCGGTACACCCTTTCAGATGGCAGGAGAGAACTATTAAATATAAGGAAGATGGGACGGCATATGATGATGAATACGGTAAGCCGGTAACGATTGGAGCTAATTGTTGGATTGCAAGCAATGTTGTGATTACAGGCGGCGTGACAATCGGCGAAGGCTGCGTTATTGGTGCCGGAAGTGTGGTAACACGGGATATTCCACCGAATTCACTTGCGGTAGGAAACCCCTGCAGGGTTATACGCGAGATAACGGAGGAGGATTCCGTGAAATACCGAAAGGAATTATTTTAATGAAAAACGAAACACTTTTTTGGCTGTATGGGCGGAACGAAGAGGTGCAGAAATGTTTTGTTTTAAGCACTCAGATCCAGATTCTGCCCGATCAGCATGGCGGCATCGGCAGATTTCTTATTCTGCTGATAGGGATTGCTCTCGTCACTGTAGCTGATCTTGGTCGTGGTGGTGCCGCCGGCGGTGTAGACAGTGCCGCATTCAGGGCATACCGCGGTCCGCAGGGACACTGTGGCGGAGAGAACCTTGCCGTTGTTCTGTGCAGCCTTGTTGTAGGCATTCGTTACATGCTCCTGCTCATGGGCGCGAACCCTGGAGGCGGAAGCCTGAGGTGAAATATGGGATGCAGATTTGAAGGAGACCATCTCGTTGGAACCGTCCTGATATTTCCGGTTTTTGCAGGTCTCACATTCTGCGGGAGAAGATTTCCTGCCGGGCTTTTCCACATCGGATTTTCCGGGATTTACCACAACGCCCTTCTCATCGGACTGTGCGGAAGATGCCGCGCCGGTAGAATAACCGTGTCCGTAATTGCCGCTCAGACTATAATTATTATAATTACCGATTCCGTAAATGCCTGCCATAGGAATTCTCCTTTCTGCGTTATCTACCTTTGTTTGCCCTCATTGTAGCACCTATATCCGGTGAGGGCAAGTCAGGATTGCTGAAAAATCTGCTCGACTTCCGAGACTACGGAGGTTGTACCCAATATTACGATGGGATCCGGAAAAGAACCCGCCAGCGTCAGGGCCTGTTCCACCGAATCTGTCCATTCAGTATCTATGCCCTCTCCCGACAATGTCTCCTGCTGTTTTTTGGAAAAATGATAGTGCGGATTCCCGGATCTGGTGAGAAGGATCCGTTTTGCCATGTTCTTCATGGACCGGACGACACCGGCATAATCCTTATCCTCCGGGATTCCCACAATAACCGTACAGTTCCGAATCCCCAGATGACCAAGAACTTTTTTTACATTCTCACAACTGGCGGAATTAATACAGGCATCTAACAGGATAAGGGGGTCGGAATGCAGGACTTCCATACGCCCCGGCCAGTGCAGCCGGGACAAATACTCCCGAATAGCTGACAAAGAAAAAACTGCGGATTCCCCGCAAAGATCCGACAGGACATCCGCGCACAGTGCCAGTGCCAGTGCACAGTTTTCTGCCTGATGTTCTCCGAATAACGGAATCTGTAAATCCGGATAAATGTTATCTCCGATCACCACATCAAACTGCATCCCCAAACAGGTATAGCGGATATTTTCCGCGTGAAAATCCCGGCCGTAGATCTTACAGGGAACCTGAAGATCTACGGCACGGCGTAGCAGAACCTCCAGTACTTCCGGTTCCTGTTCTGCAAAATAGACACATTTCTGCTCTCCCGTGATGATGTGGGACTTATCTTCCGCAATAGCCGTCAATGTGTCTCCCAGCTCCCTCGTGTGTTCTAAGAAGATTCGGTTGACCACGGCATAATCGTGGCGCACATTATTCACATCATCGTATTTCGCACCTTTTCCGCATTCCAGTACATTAAAATCCGTATGCTTTTCGGAGAAATAAGTCAGCGCCAGATCCGCCTGAATGCCCATGGGACTGACACATGCCGACTCCGGCAGTTCAGAGGCAATGTCCAGAATCTCCGGCCGGATTTCTTCCATCAGCCGACAGAAATCCGATTCGTCGATCATGGTGCCATTGACACGGAAGCGTTCCCGGAAGTCTGTGATATGGGGGCTGGTCATAAGACCCACAGAGAATCTTGTCTGCAGGATCTGTGAGATCATATTGGCAACGGAGCCCTTTCCCTTGCTTCCGGTGACGACGACGCAGGGAGTAACGGATTTCTGCCAGAGCAGGGATTTCGTCAGTTCCGGATGCCTTTTTCCGGCATCCTTTGCGGCGTACTCCTGATGGGTGGCAGCCTGCAGATAAGAGGCATAGACGAAATCCTCGGCATCCCCGGGTGTGGTGATTCCATGAAATTGTAGTGGTGTTCCGGAAGTGTTTTTCATGAAAAAATTTATGCCTTTCCGTGACCTGTAAAGTCTGATTTTATCGTTTCGATAATTTTTCCTGCAACATTCACACCGGAAGCCTTTTCGATGCCTTCCAGCCCCGGCATGACATTGATCTCGCAGAAATAAGGCTTCTCCCGGCCAAAGAGCAGATCGATCCCCAGAAAATCCAGTCCGGTCTGTTCGTAAATGTCTGCGGCAATGGTGCGGATGGCAGGGGTGATTTCATAAGGCTCCACGGAGGCTCCCAGAGCCACATTGGCGCGGAAATCTCCCTGGGATCTACGCTGCATACAGGCCACGGCTTCCCCGCGGATGCTGTAGAAACGCAGATCCCTGCCATAACTCTCCGAGATAAATTCCTCAAAGAGCCATTCCTTTGCTGCCGGATAGGTAATGGACAGCTTTTCGTAATCCTCCGGATTCCGGATGCAGACGATCTCCTCTCCCATGGAACTTTCCAGGCCTTTTCCCACAAAGGGAAGTCCCAGCTGTTCCACAAGGGAAGCAAAAGGCAGCAGCGAGGTTCCCAGAAGATATTTCGGCATCAGAAAAGCTTCGGAATGGAGCCTTTGTACCTGTTCAAATTTATTAATATAGACATTATAGGCAGATAAGGGATTATAGCTTCGGGGCGCAAGTGCGTTTATGGCATCTTTTGCCCGGCCCCATTTGTAGCGGTTTATTACAAAATCTACCGGTTCCAGCCTTACACCATGATTGAAGATACCGTCCGGTGTGACCATGGTGTCATGGATCCCTACAATCTGAAGATTCACATCGCGGGCAGCAGCTTCCGCTGCCAGCCGGTTGCAGGTATAGGCATTGCTCATCACATTATATTTTTCAATCAGATATCCCTTAAGAGCCATAAAACTACCTCACAAAACAATTTTCCCATGGTTAACATATCAAAATGCCATGAAAATAGCAAGAGAAAGCGGTTGCCTTTTCCCGTGGGGAAGCATACAATGAAAATATATCATAAAAAAGCAATTAATATGGGATTTTGGGCATCGGTGACATTATATATAAGGAGAAGCCGGCCAGGATTTGATTATGGATACTATACAGAAAATACTTGGGGAGAAGTAAATTCTTCTATTGAAAAAGAAGCACTCCCCTGATTATAATTAAGAAAAAGCTAACAAAGGAGACACACAATGAAACTACTCGAAGAGCGTATCCGCAAGGACGGAACGGTAAAAGCCGGAAATGTATTAAAGGTGGATTCTTTTCTGAATCATCAGATGGATATTGATTTATTCAATGAAATGGGAAAAGAGTGGGCGCGTCTGTTTGCAGACCGTAACATTACAAAAATCCTGACGGTGGAGGCTTCCGGTATCGGCATTGCCTGCGTGGCAGCCCAGCATTTTCATGTGCCGGTGGTATTCGCCAAGAAATCCCAGTCGGTAAATATTGACGGTGAGGTCTATTCTACCAAGATCGAATCCTTTACACATAAGAGAGTATATGACGTGATCGTCTCCAGAAAGTTCCTGCATCCCGAAGACCACATTCTCATTATTGATGATTTCCTGGCCAACGGATGCGCACTGGAAGGTCTGATCGACATCGTCAATAAGGCAGGAGCTACCGTAGAAGGTGTCGGCATTGCAGTAGAAAAAGGTTTCCAGAAGGGCGGCGATCTGATCCGTTCCAAAGGCATCCGGGTAGAGTCTCTGGCCATTGTGGAAAGCATGGATGACAAGACCGGAGACATCACCTTTCGCGCTTAAAAAATGAGTTAATAAAAATTTAATACTTCTCTTGACAAGAAGTCAGACGAATGCTTATACTGACTAATGTTGAGAGGATACAATAAAGGGGTTGTATGAAAGATCATACTGCCCTTTTTATGTTAAGACTCAGCAGTTTATCCGCAGATTCGTGTCCGCGCTGCCACCATGGATCTGTGATGAGGCAGCAGCGCAGAAAGAGGAGAATTATGAAAAAGAAAGTCGTAAGTTTACTTGCAGCTATGGCTCTCGCAGTTACTGCTCTGGCAGGATGCGGATCCAATAACGCAGCTGCCACCGGCACAGATGCGGCAACTGTTGCAGCTACTACTGAGGCAGCAGCTTCTACTACGGAAGCAGCAGCTGGCGAAGCTGTCAGCGGTGTAAAGGCAGGTTTTATTTTCCTGCATGATGAGAATTCCACTTATGATCTGAACTTCCTGAACGCAGCAAAGGCAGCTTGCGAGAAGCTTGGCATTGAGTACATGACCAAGACCAACATTCCTGAAGGACAGGAAGCTTATGAAGCAGCCTGTGAGCTTGCTGATGCTGGCTGTAATTTCATTTTCGCAGACAGCTTTGGACATGAGGACTACATCATCGAGGCTGCTAAAGAATATCCTGATGTTCAGTTCAGCCATGCAACCGGTACCAAGGCTCATACAGAGGGTCTGGACAACTTCCATAATGCATTTGCATCCATCTATGATGGCCGTTACCTTGCAGGTATCGTTGCAGGTATGAAGCTGAATGAGATGATTGCTAACGGTGACATCACCGAGGATCAGGCAAAGATGGGCTATGTAGGTGCTTACACCTATGCAGAGGTTATGTCCGGATATACTTCTTTCTTCCTGGGCGCCCGTTCCGTATGCCCCAGCGTTACCATGGATGTAACCTTTACCGGTTCCTGGTATGATGAAACTGCTGAGAAAGAAGCAGCAAATAAGCTGATTGAGAACGGCTGTGTACTGATCAGCCAGCATGCAGACTCCATGGGTGCTCCTACCGCATGTGAGACCGCAGGTGTTCCCAACGTATCTTACAACGGAAGCACGGAGGCAGCCTGCCCCAATACTTTCCTGGTATCTTCCAGAGTTAACTGGGAGCCTTATTTTGAGTATGCGATCAAATGTGTAGCAGACGGAACTCCTATCGATACCGACTGGTGCGGTACTCTGGAGACCGGCTCTGTAGAACTGAGCGATCTTGGTACTGCTGTAGCAGATGGTACTGCAGAAGCAGTAGAAGCTGCAAAGGCTGATCTGATCGCAGGCAAGACTCATGTATATGATATCACCACCTTTACTGTAGACGGCAAGACCCTGGACAGCTATGAAGCTGATATCGATACCGATCCTGATTATACTCCTGACCATGAGGTAGTAAGTGACGGATACTTCCATGAGTCCGATGTTGCATTCCGTTCCGCTCCTTACTTCAATGTAAGAATTGATGGAATCAACCTGTTGGACGAGCAGTACTAATTGGTAAAAAGCCTGGACGGCGCCGCGTTTATCGCCGCGCCGCCCTTTTTCTACCCTGTTGATTCCCGGAATCGACAGGATAGAAAAGGGGCCGCAGGCACAAAGTCTGCAGGTCGTGGATAAATTGGAAAGGTGACTAGGATGGAAAAAGAGACAAAAGTAGCTGCGGTTTCGATGAAAAACATTACCAAGACTTTTGGATCCGTGATTGCCAATGATAAGGTAAATCTGGATATCTATAAGGGTGAGATATTATCACTGCTTGGAGAAAACGGCAGCGGTAAGACGACACTGATGAATATGCTCTCCGGTATTTATTTCCCGGATGAGGGACAGATCTTTATTAACGGTAAGGAAGAGGTCATCAAATCCCCTAAGGATGCGTTACGACTGGGAATTGGTATGGTGCATCAGCATTTTAAGCTGATCGATGTACTTTCCGCTACGGAGAATATCATCCTGGGTCTGGAGGGCAGGCTTAATATCAAGGAGGCTTCCCGGAAAATAGAGGAAATCTGTGACAAATACGGTTTTGAAGTGGATCCGAAGCAGAAAATCTATGATATGACGGTATCCCAGAAGCAGACCGTAGAGATTGTAAAGGTGCTGTATCGTGGTGCGGATATCCTGATCCTGGATGAGCCTACCGCCGTACTGACACCGCAGGAGACCGAGAAGCTTTTCAATGTTCTCCGGAAAATGAGAGATGACGGTAAAGCCATTGTTATCATTACCCATAAAATGCATGAAGTGGAATCTCTGTCTGACAGGGTGGCTGTGCTTCGTAACGGTCAGTATATTGGAAGCATGCTGACAAAGGATACCACCGTTACAGAAATGACCAATATGATGGTGGGACATGCGGTTACTTTGAATATTGTCAGACCGGAACCTGTGAATCCGAAGCCCCGTATCGAAGTACAGGGACTGACTGTACGTAACGAAGAAGGTATCGTTAAGCTGAAGGATGTCTCCTTTACCGCCAACAGTGGTGAGATCCTGGGAATCGCCGGTATCTCCGGCTGTGGACAGAAGGAGCTTCTGGAAGCCATTGCAGGTCTGCAGGTAACAGAAGCCGGCACGATCAGCTATGTGGAAGATGATGGAAGCAAGGAAATGCTGATCGGCAAGGATCCGTTGAAGATCGCAGAGATGGGTGTATCTCTTTCTTTTGTACCGGAGGATCGTCTCGGCATGGGTCTGGTAGGCAATATGGATCTGACCGATAATATGATGTTACGTTCCTTCCGACAGGGACATACACCGTTTACGAACCGAAAGCCTTCCAAACAGCTTGCAGCTGATGTGGTAGAGAATCTGGAGGTTGTAACTCCGGGTATTACCACACCGGTGCGCCGACTGTCTGGTGGTAATGTACAGAAGGTTCTCGTGGGAAGAGAGATTGCATCCGCACCTACCGTATTGCTGACAGCTTATGCGGTGCGTGGATTGGATATCAATTCTTCCTATACCATATATGATCTGATCAATGAGCAGAAGAAAAAGGGCGTTGCCGTAATCTTCGTCGGTGAGGATCTGGATGTGCTGATGGAGCTGTCCGACCGTATCATGGTGCTGTGCGGCGGAGAAGTCAGCGGTATCCTCGATGCGAGAAAGACAGATAAAAATGAGGTCGGTATGCTGATGACCAGAGTAGGAGGCAAAGAACATGAAGGAGAAGAATAAAGAGCCTTTGTTTCATATCGTAAAAAGAGATGCGCTTCCCTGGTACAAATCTCTGGGTATCCGCTTTGTGGCGATCCTGCTGGCGTTAGTTCTGTGCGGTATTATTACGACGATCACCACGGGAATCAATCCTATACAGGTATATCAGTCGATTGTTCTGGGTGCTTTCGGCTCTGTCCGTAAGACCTGGGTCACTTTTCAGAATATCGCGATCCTGTTGCTGATCGCACTGGCGCTGACTCCGGCATTCAAGATGAAATTCTGGAATATCGGCGGTGAGGGACAGGTATTGATCGGTGGTCTGGCCGCTGCGGCCTGCATGATCTGTCTGGGAGACAAGCTTCCGGGCGCAGTCGTGATCCTGTGCATGATCGTGGCCAGCCTGGCGGCAGGAGCCTTCTGGGGCTTCATTCCTGCATTTTTCAAGGCAAAATGGAATACCAATGAGACGCTGTCCACACTGATGATGAACTACATAGCGACCCAGCTGGTAGCATTCTATACTATCGTATGGGAGGTTCCCAAGGGATCCGGTAAGATCGGTATCATCAACCAGAACACCAACGTGGGCTGGCTGCCTCAGATCTTCGGTTCCAAGTATCTGTTAAGCATCGTGGTGGCAGTTGTGATCACGATATTTATGTATGTGTATCTCAACTACAGCAAGCAGGGATATGAGATCTCTGTTGTGGGTGAGAGTGAAAATACCGCGAAATACGTGGGCATCAAGGTGGAAAAGGTAATTATCCGTACCATGCTTCTGTCCGGTGCGCTGTGCGGACTGGTAGGTCTGCTTCTGGTAGGTGGTATCAATCATACCATCACAACTACTATTGCGGGAGGACAGGGCTTTACCGCGGTACTGGTGTCCTGGATGTCCAAGTTCAATCCGCTGACTATGGTATTTTCCAGCTTTCTGATCATTTTCATGGATCGTGGTGCCAGTGAGATTTCGACCAATTTCGGACTGAATCATTCCTACTCCGATATTCTGACGGGTATTATCCTGTTCTTTATCATCGGCTGTGAGTTCTTCATTACCTATCGCCTGCAGTTTCGTAAAAAGGCAGAAAAGGAGGAACAGTAATCATGTGGACATTTTTACTTGCATTTATTCCGAGAGCAATCGTACAGGGAATTCCTCTGTTATACGGAAGCACCGGTGAGATCATCACGGAGAAATCCGGTAACCTGAATCTGGGAATCCCCGGCGTTATGTACGTGGGAGGTATCTGCGGTGTCATCGGTTCCTTCTTCTATGAGAGATCGGCCGGCGGCGCAGCGAATATGAACGGTTTTCTGGCTATTGCGATCCCACTGTTCTGCTGCTTGCTGGGTTCCCTGCTGATGGGACTGCTGTATTGCTTTCTGACGGTTACCCTGCGGGCGAACCAGAATGTGACCGGTCTGGCCATGACCACCTTCGGTGTCGGCTTCGGTAACTTCTTCGGCGGCTCCCTGATCAAGCTGGTAAACAGTGATGTGCCTTCCATCGCACTGTCCGCCACCAGCAGTTATTTTAGTAAGTCGCTTCCCTTTGCGGCGAAGCTTGGATGGTTTGGCAAGCTGTTTTTATCCTATGGATTCCTGGCTTATCTGGCAGTGATCATTGCGTTTGCGGCATCTTATGTCCTGAGCCATACCAGAACCGGTCTGCATTTAAGAGCGGTCGGTGAGGGCCCCAATACCGCAGATGCGGCCGGTATCAATGTATCCCGGTACAAATACATCGCTACCTGCGTGGGATGTATGATCGCAGGTCTGGGTGGTCTGTATTATGTAATGGACTATGCCTGTGGTGTCTGGTCTAACGATGCGTTCGGTGACAGAGGCTGGCTTGCCATCGCACTGGTCATTTTCACCATCTGGAGACCGAATATCAGTGTATTTGCTTCCTTCCTGTTCGGCGGACTTTACATCCTGTATTTGTATCTGCCCACCGGTATTGAGCATATGGAGTATCAGGAACTGTATAAGATGATCCCTTATGTTGTGACCTTACTGGTACTGGTCATCATCAGCATGCGGAGCAAGAGAGAGAATCAGCCCCCTGCAAGTCTGGGACTGGCGTACTTCAGAGAAGAGAGATAACCGGAAAGCTGGTATGGAAAATACCGCCCGAAAAGCCACTAAGGTAATTCGGGCGGTATTTTTTTAACGTTTCTGGGAGAGAGAACGATGATGAGCGTAATAGTTTAACGCACATTTTGAACACTAAATATAGTTAATGAAATATCAATAAGTAAAATATAGACAGAAAATTCATATAAAATAAGAAAAAATTATAAAAACATAACAGAAAAACAGGAAATGAGAAAAAAGTATTGACAAGACAGTCCATATTCCGTAATATATATCTAACACAACAAGTGGTACAACTGGTATGACCACATAAGGAAACAGCTTGCAAAGGCGCATTGAAATGGTTCAATGTGCTTTTTTTGTACCGCAAAATAAGGCGATGTGAGAAGGAGGAAATGTTATGAGAAAGTGGATGAACAACAGAGTGACAGCAGGTGTAATGGCAGCAGTGTTGGCCGCAACGATGTTAACGGGATGTGGAAGCAAGAGTTCCGATACTATTAAGATTGGAACCTCCTTTCCGATGACGGGAAGCTGTGCAGCAGATGGTTTATTGATTCTGGATGCCATTGATCTTGCTGTGGAGGAAGTAAATGCAGCAGGCGGAATTAATGGAAAAACAGTAGAAATAGTAAAAGAGGATGATGAAGCAAATCCTACTTCGGCAGCATCTATTGCCAATAAGTTTGCAGAAGATAAGGGTATTGTCGGTGTACTTTCCTCGTATAACAGTTCCTGTATGTTTGCACAGGTAGACACATTAGAGGAGGCAAAGCTTCCGGCAATCAGTCCGGTTAGTACGAACCCCGGATTTACAGGAATTAGTGATTATTTCTATCGTACTTCTACCAGTGATGCAGTTGTTGGTGAGGAAAGCGCATTATTCTCCAAAGATCTGGGAATGACCTCTGTGGCGGTTCTTTATGAAAACGACGATTATGGTCTTGGTATTGCAGAAGAATATATGGCTACCTGTGAAGAAATTGGTCTGGAAATTGCTACGGTACAGACTTATGTATACGGGGAAACGGTGGATTACAGTACCATTCTTACAGCCTGCGCGGATGCCGGAGCAGATGGCATTTTTATCGCCGGTGTTACAACGGAGGCCGGACTGATTTGTGAACAGAAGGATGATTACGGTTGTGGCGACATGATTGTAGTAGGTGCAAATGGTCTGTATTCCCCCGCATTTCTGGAGTATGGCAGTGCAGTAGATGGTGTTTATCTTTTAGGTGAATTCAGTACGGAAAGTGAAAAAGAATCCACACAGGAATTTGTAAAGGCATTCCGTGAAAAATATGACGAGGATCCCAGTAACTGGGCAGCACTTGCATATGATGCGGCGATGGTAATGATGGAAGCCATGAAATCTATTGACGGTGACGTTACCAGAGAAGCTTTGAACGAAGCAATCTCCAACATTGAATACGATGGTGCGGCCGGTACCTATAAATTCGAGAATTGTGATTGTGAAATCAAGAATGAATTACGGTTTGTCATTGAGAATGGCAAGTTCACACTTTACTAATCAAACCAGGACTGCGGAGATCCGGATCAAGGGATCTCCGCTATAAGAAAAATAAGGAGGATTGCATATGTTTCTCCAACATTTGTTAAACGGAATCATCATAGGCGGAATCTATGCAATGATGGCTTTAGGATATTCCATGGTATATGGAGTATTGCAGATTGTAAACTGGGCACATGCAGATGTGCTGATGTTTGGAACATTCATAGGTATGATCCTCTCTACGGTTGTAGGAATGCCGGTGATTGCCATGGTATTGTGTGCGGCATTTTTCACGGCGGCTTTGGGAATGGCAGTAGAAAGACTTGCGTACCGCCCCATCAAGTCCGAAAATCGAAAAATGGCAGTTCTGGTAAGCGCGCTGGGAGTATCTACTTTTCTGCAGAATCTGGCACAATTAATATTCGGAAGTACGACACAGCCGTTTCCTACCATTCAGAAGGTCAGTTACAAAGCAGGGGATGTTACGATTTCCAATATGCAGATTATTATTCTGATAGTAACTGCGTTTATGATGCTGGTGCTGTACATAGTGGTCTATAAGACGAAACTGGGTGTAGCCATGAGGGCATGTTCCATGAACATTGATAATGCCAGGCTTATGGGAATCAATACAAATAAGATCATTTCTCTCACATTTGGTATTGGTGCTTTTATGGCTGGTATCGCAGGAGTATGTGTAGGAACCTATTACAGCGCTGTGTATCCGACCATGGGATATCTGTTGGGAATGAAAGCTTTCGCGGCAGCAATTCTGGGAGGAATCGGATCGATTCCGGGAGCTATGATCGGAGGTTTCGTAATAGGAATTATTGAAAGCCTGGGTGCAGGTTATCTCTCTTCCGGGTACCGGGATGCTTATTCCTTTATCGTTATGATTTTGATCCTTGTGCTGAGACCCTCCGGAATCATGGGTAAAAAGAGAATCAACAAAGTATAGGAGGTGTGAGGATGAGCAAGATGAAGGAAACATGGAAGAAAATAACGGAGTTTCGACCGACAGACAAACAGAAAAAAATAGCGCTTGTGGCAGTGATTTTGTTGACCCTTGCTTTGCCTCATGTTGTTTCCAGCAGTTATGTAATGCATATTCTGATCCTTTGTTGTCTCTACAGCTGCATTACATTAAGTTTGAACCTGATTATCGGATGGTCGGGACAGTTTTCTCTGGGGCATGTCTGTTTTTATGGTATGGGTGCTTATGTAACGGCGTTGCTTATGATGAATTTTAAAATAAATTATTTTCTGGCAACACTGATCGCGGTTGCGGTAACTGTTTTCCTGAGTCTGATCCTGTGTTACCCGACATTAAAACTGCGTGGAGACTATCTTGCAGTGGTAACACTTGGATTTGGAGAGGTATTTCGACTTTTTCTTACGAATGCAGTAGATATTACCAAAGGGCCTGCAGGAATTCCGGGAATACCGGATCCGACTGTTTTTGGTTTTACGATCAAGGGAAAAACGGCATATTTCTATTTTGCAGTAATTTTGGTGGTATTGTTTGTAATTGCCATGAAACGAATCAATAATTCCGGTTTTGGAATGGCGTTGATCATGGTAAATGAAGACGACATTGCAGCAACTTTTATAGGACTGAATGTAAAGAAATATAAATTGATGTCTTTTGCCATTGGCTGTGGTATGGCCGGTCTTATGGGAAGCTTTTACGCGGTGTATATGGGAATGATCTCGCCAACCACTTTTTCCTATTCGGAGTCGGTAAAACTGGTGTCCATGGTAGTTTTGGGCGGTGTGGGAAGTATTGAAGGATCTGTTCTCGGTGCTTTTCTGCTGGCGGCCCTGCCCGAAGTATTAAGAGCATTTTCCGATTACCGGATGGTAATTTACGGTGCAGCAATGGTGCTCATGATGATTTTCAAACCGGAAGGTCTGTGGAGCAGAAAAAAGAGAATTCTTAATGAATATAAGATAAAGGCAATGAAGCAGACAGGGAAAGCAAGTAAGGAGTGACGACAATGGAAAAAATATTAGAGGTAGTCAATCTAACCATTCGCTTTGGTGGCCTTACAGCTGTGAATGAGGTAAACCTGTACCAGAATAGAGGAGAGATTTTATCCCTTATCGGGCCGAACGGTGCAGGAAAAACGACACTTTTTAACCTGTTAACAGGTGTCTATTCGCCGACCTACGGAAGCGTCCGGTTTGAAGGAAAAGAAATTACAAAACTGAAGGCCTATGAAAGAAACAGAAACGGAATAGCCAGAACGTTTCAGAATATCCGCCTGATCAAGAGCATGACAGTGCTGGAGAATGTATTGATCGCACATCCGGACTGCAAAGATGAGAAACTGATAAATGCTGTATTCCGCCCTTCTTATGTAAATAAGAAACGGGCAGAAACCATTCGGGAATGTGAAGAATATTTACAGATCGTAGGATTAAAGGACATGGAGGATGTACTGGCAACCAATCTTCCCTATGGTAAGCAGCGATTGCTGGAGATTGCCAGAGCGTTGGCAACAAAGCCGAGGCTGTTGCTTTTGGATGAACCGGGAGCCGGCATGAATGGTGTGGAAAAAGAGGAACTGACGGAGGTTATCCATTATATTACCAGAGATTTAAAAATCGATGTATTGCTGATTGAGCATGATATGAAATTTATCATGGGAATCTCAGACCGGATTGTTGTATTGGACCATGGACAGAAAATTGCCGAGGGACTTCCGGAGGAGATCCAAAAGAATGAAAAGGTAATACAGGCTTATCTTGGAAGTGGAAAATTCACGCAGGAAAATGAAGGCGAATAGGAGGAAGCAGGATGGGAATTATGCTTGAAATCAAGGATCTCTGTGTTAATTATGGTGTAGTTCCGGCGCTTCAGAAGGTTTCTTTTGACGTAGCAGAAGGTGAGATTGTAGCAATTATCGGATCCAATGGCGCAGGCAAGACAACCACAATGCATGCTATTTCCGGTCTCGTAAAGCCAAAGAGCGGACAGATTCTGTTCCAGGGAAAAAATATTGCCGGAACGGAGGCACATAAGCTGGTGGGACAGGGAATTTGTCAGGTGCCGGAAGGCAGAGGAATTTTTCTGGATCTGACAGTGGCGGAAAATATAGCGCTTGGTTCCTATCTGCGTAAGGATAAGGCGGAAATTGTCAAAGACCGGCTGTGGGTATATGATCTGTTTCCCAGACTCGCGGAACGCAGAAATCAGATCAGCGGAACATTATCCGGAGGCGAACAACAGATGCTTGCTATGGCAAGAGCCCTGATGGGACGTCCAAAAATGCTGTTGTTAGATGAACCGTCTATGGGACTGGCACCGGTTATTGTAGAAGATATATTTAAAATCATCAGGAAGATCAATAAAGAGCAGCATACAACAATTCTGCTGGTGGAGCAGAATGCGCAGATGGCGCTTATGGCTTCCCACAGGGCGTATATTATGGAAGTCGGAAAAATCACACATTCCGGGCTGTCCAGGGATTTGATCAGTGATGACCAGATAAAAAAATCATATCTGGGAATATAGGGGTATTCAGAAAGAAGGGAAAATATGAAAGATTTTATATTTAAGATGCCTACCCGGGTTATTTTCGGCGTACATGCAATAGAACGGCTGAAGAGTGTGCTGGATTTGTATGGACTCGGCAGAATAATGATTGTAACCGGCCCGCATATTGCGAAGACAGAGGAATTTCAGACATTACTGAGGCACCTGGAAGGGGAACAGGTTGAATATACGGTGTATAAGGATATAGAATCTGATCCCTGTATCGAAGCGGTGGATGCATCGGCACAGAAATTAAAAGAAAGTGGTGTCGATGGAGTAGTGG
Organism: uncultured Acetatifactor sp.; assembly: GCA_934394815.1. GTDB lineage: Bacteria > Bacillota > Clostridia > Lachnospirales > Lachnospiraceae > Acetatifactor. The sequence continues at coordinate 17,459 of CAKRRD010000026.1, forward strand.
CTGTCGGTGGAGGAAGTGTAATTGATATCAGTAAGGCTATGTGTATGCTGGTGACCAACGAAGGATCTGTCCGGGACTATCTTTTTGGAGGTACCAAAACAGTAGTACATAAACCGTTGCCATTGATTGCGGTACCTACGACGGCCGGGAGTGGAAGTGAAGTTACAGCATCCAGTGTTATTACAGATAATCAGCATGATATCAAGTTGTCAGTAACTCATGATTTTCTGATGCCGCTGGCGGCAGTGATTGATCCGGTCATGCATCGTGGGATGCCTCCTGTTGTTACGGCCAGTACGGGAATGGATGCACTTACGCATGCTATGGAATCTTATGTATCATTGAATGCCGAACCGATGAATGAAGCATTTGCAGAAAAAGCCATTCAACTGATCGGAGAAAATATCCGTAAGGCAACCTATGATCCGACAAACCTGGAAGCAAGATCCAACATGGCTATTGCAAGTACGATTGCGGCAGCAGCTTTTGTGAACGGAGGATTGGGGGCGGTTCACGGGATTGCTCAGGCTATGGGAGGTGTGGCACACACACCGCATGGAATTGCCAATGCACTTCTTCTGCCTTATGTTATGGAACTGAACATTAAGGGTGCACCCGGAAAATTTGCGAAGATTGCCAGACTGCTTGGGGAAAATACAGATGGCTGCAGTGAAAGAGAAGCGGCAGAGGCAGCAGTGAAAGCAGTGAGAACTTTAGTAGAAGATCTGCATATACCCACAAAGCTGCATGAATTAAAGATTCCGGTGGGGCCGGAGATGTTTGACACAATTGTCAAAGGAACTATGGAATATCGTCTGTTGTCTCTGAACCCTGTAAAGGTTCGGGAACAGGATGTATATGAGATACTCAATAAAGCATTATAAGGAGGAAAAAAACATGGCAGAGGTAATGAAATTTGATGATTATAAGCAGTATTTGAACCCGGTATTTGCAAAGCAGACAGATTTGATCATGAAGACAGGATCCGGCTGTTATCTGACGGATGTGAAGGGAGAGAAGTACCTGGATTATGTACAGGGAATTGCAGTCAATGCTCTGGGCCATAATTATCCTACGGTTGTGAAGGCAATTCAGGAACAGGCCGGAAATCTGGTCAATGCATCTTTTAATCTGGTAAATTATGAATCGACCTTAACACTGGCCAAAAGGCTGGCAGGTGTGGCACCGGAAGGTCTGACCTCCATTTTCTTTACCAACGGTGGTGCAGAGGCTACGGACAGTGCTTTAAAAATGGCTATGAGTTATTCCAAAAAGAGTGCGGTTATTGCATTTATGGGATCTTTTCACGGAAGAACCTGCGGAGCAACTTCCATAACAGGTTCGAATTCCAAGTATCGAAAGCATTATGAAGGACTGATGGGACGTGTGTATTTTGCACCGTATCCGGGAAGAGATTTATGTCCTGCCGGATTAAATGAGGAGGAACGAGGAGAATACTCCCTGTTTGAACTGAACAAGCTTCTGCGATATGTGGTATCGCCGGAAGATGTCAGCTGTATTTATATGGAGCCGGTCATGGGCGAAGGCGGATATGTGGTACCGCCCAAAAAGTTTATGCAGGAGGTCCGCAGGATTTGTGATGAATATGGCATTCTGCTGATATATGATGAGATCCAGGCGGGATACGGAAGAACCGGTAAAATGTGGGCAAGCCAGAACTTTGATGTTATTCCGGATATTATGACGGTCGGCAAGGCAATCGCCGGAGGTCTTCCCATGAGTGCGGTGCTTACAAGACCGGATATCGCAGCAGAATGGCCTACCGGTACTCACGGAACTACATTTGGAGGAAATCCCATAGCTGCCGCCGCAGGATGTGCGGTATTGGATGCCTTTGAAGATGGTACGCTGCTTCAGAATGTAAATGAAATGGGCGAATATTTAAGAGAAAAGCTTCGCAAGCTGCAGGAGAAATATCCGATCATTTATGATGTGCGTGGTCTCGGATTGATGGTAGCGATTGAATTTGCCTATGAAGACGGAACACCGGCCCCGGAGGTATGGCAGAAAGTAAAAGCAGGATGTCTTAAGAGGCATATGCTCACCTTAAACTGTGGAGTACATGGGAACGGAATGCGATTTGCTACTCCGTTGAATGTCAAAAAAGAGGAAATTGATGAGGGAGTGGCAATTCTTGCAGATTCTCTGGCTGAACTTTACGATTAAGTGGAAAGAGGGGATGGATTATGGCAAAGGTATTATATTTTAATATCGATGACAATCTTGACTATGAAAATCAGCTTCTGAAGGAATGGGGAATCGAGGATATCGAGCTGATCGAGATCAAGGATAAGGAATACAAAAAGGATTTTGTTTCCCATGTCAGAGACAGCAAAGCAGACGGCCTGGTCGTGGAATATGAACAGGTGACAAGAGAAGTGATCGAACAGTTACCGGATCTGAAAATTGTATCTCTGCAAAGCATCGGTTATAACAATGTGGATATTACGGCGGCTACGGATCATGGTATTTGTGTCACCAATATCCCCGGATTTTGTGCGGAAGAAGTTTCCGTGCATGCGATTGGCCTGTTGTTGGATCTGGTGAGAAAGATCTCATTCTATGATCGAAGTGTCCGAAATGGAAAATGGGATCCTTTGTTGGGATATACGCTCCATCGTTTAACGGGGAAGACGATTGGCCTGGTATTTTTCGGAGAGATTCCCAAGGCAATGGTACCGGTACTGAAGGCATTGGGACTCAGAATTTTAGTATATGCTCCAACCAAGACAAAGGAATATCTGGAGGAATACGGATGCGGGAAAGCAGAGACTATGGAAGAACTGTTAAAAACGTCTGATTATGTCTCGCTGCATTGTCCTTTGATTCAGGGAGTAACTTATCATCTCATCGGAGAAGAACAGCTGAAGCTGATGAAAAAAGAGGCTTTTCTTATTAACACGGCGCGAGGCTCTGTCGTAGAGGAAAAGGCGCTGGTGAAGGCATTAAAAGAAGGGTGGATTCAGGGAGCCGGTATAGATGTTATAGAAGATGAGACCAACGAGACCAGTGAACTTTTCGGGTTGGAAAATGTAGTGATCACACCACATGCCGCCTTTATATCGGAAGACTCTTTTTATGATGGAAGAAAGAGAGCCCTGAAGCAGCTGGTAATGCGCTTGAGTGAGAAGGTAAGACCATCCAGTCTTGTCAATAAAGATGTTGAAATTAAATTTTAAGGAGGAAAAAATTATGAGAACACAGATTACATCGGAAAAATGCGGAGAATGTCATGGACCTTATGCTTTGGGAGTAAAAATGGGAAATACCATTTTTACCACGCAGATCGGCACGGATATCACCGGTGAAATGGTAGAAGGGGGAATCCGGGAGCAGACAAAGGCTACCATGGAAAATGCAAAGGCCGTTTTGGAGGCAGCAGGCGCTTCCATGACAGATGTGGCAAAGGTAACGATCTATATTGCAGATATTGAACTGATCCCGCAGATGAATGAAATCTACAAGACATACTTTACCGAAGGAGACTATCCTGCACGTTGCTGTACGCAGTGCGTTAAGATGGTTGACGGATGTCTTGTGGAAATGGAATTCACGGCTGTCATTTTGTAGGAAATTTCAAGGTGTGCAGTGGTTCTGCGGATTCTGGCTTTTTTTTGCATATGCGTTATATTATAATGGAAGAGATAGAAATCAAAGATTCTGAGAAAATATTCTGCCTGCAGGATAAAGGATTGGAATCGGAGCATCATAGGTAGGATGGGAATGAAGAAACATGCCAACATTATTGTATGAAAATATTTCGAACGAAATTATATTGCAGATTAAGACAGGAATCCTGAAAGAAGGAAGCAAGCTTTCCGAGAGAAGTCTTGCGGAAAAGTACGGAGTCAGCAGAACCGTGATCCGTGATGCCCTGAAGGTTTTAAATGAAAAAGGGTATGTGGAAATCCAGCCGGGAAAGGGACATTATGTAAAACTTCCCAGTGCCCATGATATCAGGGAAAAATTAGGGAATGTGATCGCAAACAGTACAGTTCCCTTAAATGAGATAGTGGAGGCACGTATTGCTCTGGAAGGGGCGATGGTCGATCTGATCGTAGAGCGGGTGACGGCAGAGGATATTGCGCAGCTGGAAGCTATTTATGAACAGATGAGTATCGTGGTGAAGGACCGGGAGCCGTATGGAGAGTTAGATAAGCAATTCCATATTAAATTGATGGAATGCGGAAAAAATGAGATGTTGACCAATTTTATTCAGATTTTGAACGATACACTGGATCGGAATTATATTCTGTGGGATCTCAGTGTGCGGATACAGGCGCATGATGAACACAAAGAAATGTTAGAACTCTTAAAAGCGAAAAATGCAAAAGGACTGAGAGAAGCCCTGATACGCCATATTGTGGTTCTGAAGAATTAATGGATCAACAGAAGTTAAGAAGGGTTTCAAGGTATGCTGATATTCAAACAGATGATAATATTGTTCCTTCTGATGATGGTCGGATATGTGTGCAGGAAAAGAGGCCTTTTGAATGATGAAGGAAGCAAAAAGATATCCGGGCTGGTAGTTAATGTAGCGAATCCGGCACTGGTGTTGTCGGCAGGAATCAATCCGGCTTCAAGGGTAGAGGGAAGAGAACTTCTACAGACCGTCGGACTGGCAGCTGCCGTATATCTGTACCTGATCATTGCAGCACAGATTATCCCCAGAATCCTGAAGGTGGATCGGAAAGACCGGGGCGTTTACCGTGTTATGACTATTTTTTCCAACATAGGCTTTATCGGATTTCCTCTGATAGCTGCCGTGTATGGAAAAGAGGCAATATTACATGCCTCTGTTTTCTCGATACCTTATAATATGCTGATATATACTTATGGTATATCTGCCATGAAACCGAAAGTGACCGGGAAAGAGATTCCGGAACGGAAACGGATTCCCTGGAGTAAAATCTTTAACGTAGGTGTCATGGCCTGCCTGCTGATGATCGTATTATATTTGTCGGGGATTACGGTACCTTATGTGGTGGAAACAACGGTTACAAATCTCAGCAATCTGACGGCACCTTTAAGCATGATCGTTATCGGAGATGCCATGGCTCGCAGAAAATGGAGCAGCTTGTTTTCGGATGTGAAAATGTTGATATTTTCTTTTCTGAAAATGCTTTTGCTGCCGTTAGTGGGTGTTTTTTTACTTTCTCTGGCAGTAAAGGATCCTGTGAGAATGGGAGTGGCAATGGTAATGCTGGCAACGCCGGTAGGAAGCATGACGGCCATGCTTGCGCAGCAATATGATGGAAATTATGAGTTATCTTCCGGAGCGGTAGCACTGACGACTTTGGAATCCGTTATTACAATACCTGTGGTATCTGTTTTTATGAGTTTGTTGTGTAAGTGATGTGCAGTCTGTATAACCGTGCAGGAAGGAGCAAATATGGAAAATTATATTATTACAATTGCCAGAGGTTATGGCAGTGGCGGAAGCCATATTGCGAAGGCTGTTGCAGAGAAACTGCAGATTCCCTGCTATGATAACGAAATACTTGAAATGGCTTCGAATCTCAGTGGAATCAATGAAAGTTATTTTTATCAGGCCAATGAAAAGATTCATAGAGGTATACTTCCCATTTCATCAAAAGGAGTATATACCGGTTCCATCTACAGTGTAAATGACAGACAATATCTTTCAAATGAAAATTTGTTTAACTATCAGGCGTTAGTTATTCGAAATCTGGCGTTGGAAGATAAGCAATCCTGTATTATTGTGGGAAAGGCGGCAAATTATATTTTAAAAAGTCTGAAAAATGTTATTAAGATCAATATTCAGGCACCGCAGGAGTATTGCATCGGAAATATTACAAAACGTCTTGTTAAAAGTGAATATGAGGCAGCGGAAATGATTCAGAAAACGAATAAATATCGCTCGGATTATTACCAATACTACACCGGTAGAAACTGGTATGACCCCAGCGAATATGATATCTGTCTGAATACAGCGTCATTGGGAGAGAACTATGCTGCAGATTTGATCGTAAAGCTGGTAAAAGACAGAATGGGATGACATCCCTCTTGCAAATTCAGAGTCTTTATCATAAAATGAGAGTACCTTACAAAGGAGGTGCTTACGATGAACCTTGTAATTACTATCAGCCGAAGATTCGGAACAGGAGCCAGTCTGATCGCACAGGAGCTGTCTGAGAAGCTGGGGGTGCCGGTATATGATAAGGCGTACATAGAGCATGAACTGGATGGTGACAGTTATGCTTCGGAAGCGGAGGTCATTAAGGGACTGGCGGAACATCCCTGTATCATTCTGGGACGCTGCGCATCCGAGATCCTGAGGGATCAGCCGAATGTGTTTAACGTGTATGTGTGCGCGGATAAGGAAGATCGTATTGAACGTATTATGAAGAAGGAAAGTCTTTCCCATGATGAGGCGAAAGCTATGCTTGAGAAAAATGATGCGGAGCGCGCTGACTATTATTATGAGAATACCGGTAAGGTGTGGGGTGATGTGAACAACTATCACATGATTCTGGATACCACGAAGCTGGGAATTGAGAACTGCGCGGATATTCTGATCCGGTATTTTGAGAGAGTGGAAATCATTTGACAGCCCGGAATGCGGACAGGCGTTACGATTTCGAGAGTACGCAGCAGGAAGAAAGCGTTTAGACTATAAAAAGAGAATGAAATAGCAAAACAGATGCCCGACACGGACATCTGTTTTTTTGTTAAATATAATAAAATCAATCAATAATACAGAAATATAAAGTTAAAAATATATTTTTAACTATAACAAAAAATGATATAGATAATTAAAATTTTCAATCAAATAGTGAAAGCAGATAAAAGTGGAATAAAATAGCATTTTTCTTGGATTTATAAGCATGTGACAAAAATGTCACATTAAAATGCATCAATCAACAAGATAAGAATATAACTTGCTTACAGAAATCATGAGTGTTAATATAGTGCAATCAGATGAGTGAAAATAGTAAAAACAACAGGTTTTCAAAATAAAAAGTAATCATATGGCAGGAGGATTTCCATGAACAGCGCAGACATTGCAGCAAAATATCAGAAAACATATTTTATGCCCCCCGAGGTGACCTACGACTGGGTGAAGAAGGACAGCATTACCAAGCCCCCCATCTGGTGCAGCGTTGACTTAAGAGACGGCAACCAGGCTTTGATCGATCCCATGAGTCTGGAAGACAAGCTGGAATTCTTTAAGCTGTTGGTAAAGATCGGTTTCAAGGAGATCGAGGTTGGTTTCCCTGCTTCCTCCGATACCGAGTACAACTTTATCCGTGCATTGATTGAACGAGACATGATCCCGGACGATGTGACCATTCAGGTATTGACGCAGGCGAGAGAACATATCATCCGCAAGACCTTTGAGGCGGTAAAGGGTGCGCCCCATGCAGTGATCCATCTGTATAATTCTACTTCTGTAGAGCAGAGAGAACAGGTATTTAAAAAGGATAAGGAGGCCATCAAGAAGCTGGCGGTAGACGGTGCCCGGATGTTAAAGAATCTGGCAGATGAGACGGAAGGAAGATTTACCTTTGAGTACAGCCCTGAGAGCTTTTCCCAGACCGAAGTGGATTATGCACTGGAAGTCTGCAATGCCGTACTGGACGTGTGGAGGCCTACGGCTGACTGCAAGGCCATCATCAATCTGCCGACCACCGTACAGGTGGCAATGCCCCACGTATTTGCCTGCCAGGTAGAATATATGCACAAGCATTTGAAATACCGTGACAATGTAGTACTCAGCGTACATCCCCATAATGACAGAGGCTGCGGTATCAGTGATGCGGAGTTCGGTGTACTGGCCGGAGCAGACCGTGTGGAAGGTACTTTGTTCGGCAACGGCGAGCGTACCGGTAATGTGGATCTGGTAACCGTTGCATTGAACATGATGTGCCATGGTGTGGACAGCGGACTGGATTTCTCTCATATTATGGAGATCCGCGAAGCTTATGAGAATTTCACCGGCATGAAGGTACATGAGAGAGTTCCCTATGCGGGAGATCTGGTATTTACCGCATTCTCCGGTTCCCATCAGGATGCCATCAGCAAGGGTATGGCATGGCAGAAGGAAGGCAGGACCGGCAAGCGCTGGGATATCCCTTATCTGCCCATCGATCCGGCAGATGTGGGAAGAGAGTACGAATCCGATGTTATCCGTATCAACAGTGTATCCGGTAAGGGCGGCGTAGCATTCGTATTGAAGCAGCAGTTTGGTTTCGCATTGCCTGCAGCCATGAAGGAAGAGGTCGGTTACCTTGTAAAAGGTATTTCCGACAGGCGTCATCAGGAGTTGCTTCCCAAGGAGATCTATGCGATCTTCGAGGAAAATTATATTTATCCCCGCAGCATCTTTAACATTCCGGAGTGCCACTTCAAGCAGGAGAACGGCATTCAGGCAGAGGTGACCATTGAGCAGGGCGGCGCTTCCAGAGAGATTACCACTATGGGTAATGGTCGTCTGGACGCAGTCAGCAACGCCATCAAGACATACTTCGGTATTACCTATGAGTTGTCTGTATACGAAGAGCATGCGATTTCCAGAGGTTCCAATTCCAAGGCTGCTACCTATGTAGGCATCGTTCATGACGGTAAGTTCTACTGGGGTGTCGGCGTGGATGAAGATATCATCAAGAGTTCCATCGCTGCACTGGTGTCCGCAGTGAACAAACTGGCAGCAGAGCAGCATATTACCTCCGGCAGAGAGGAGCGGATCGTGGAGATCATCAGCTTTATCCAGAAGAATTATGTGGATGTGACACTGGATATGCTGGTAGATACCTTCCATCTCTCCAAGCCTTACCTGTCCAAATATATTAAGGAAAAGGCCGGCATGACTTTCCAGGAAGTCGTTCGGGAAGAGCGGATGAAAAAGGCAAGAATGCTTTTAAAGGAGACCAACCAGACGGTGGAGACCATTGCAGCCAATGTTGGTTATGAGAATGTGGAGCATTTTAACCGCTTGTTCAAAAAGGCGTACGACATGACACCGGTACAGTATCGAAAACAGAGTGCAGAATAAAACTGCCATGCCCATTTGCAAGCTCCCGGAGAGTTCTGCCATGCCCATTCGCAAACACTAAAGTGTCTGCGAATGTACGGCTGTCGCCGTATAAAATCAAAAATAAAAACACGTCCTGTGAGCAAGCTCCCAGGGCGTGTTTTTATTTCCAATTTTGCATGGCTCGTAGCTTTTAACATTTTGACAGTTCTTAAAAACATAAATCAGTAGAAATGTTTATTTTTTTCTATTATGATGAAAACATAGAGCAAGAGAAATTGCACTTCGGCACCCGCCGGAGGAGCAGGTGTGATAAAACATAAATGTAAGGGGCTTACACCGTAAGCAGACAGGAGTAGAAAATGGAAATGAAAGAGACGATTCTGAAGACTTTCGCAGAAGTATTTGGAGATGCAGAAGGCGCTGAGGCTTATTTTGCACCGGGGCGTGTGAATCTGATCGGTGAACATACCGACTATAACGGTGGACATGTATTTCCCTGCGCACTGACCATCGGTACTTACGGCGTGGCAAGAAAGAGAAATGACAATAAGCTGCGTTTCTATTCCATGAATTTCGCACATCTGGGAGTGATCGAGTCTTCTCTGGAGGATTTGGTACCCAGCAAGGAAGCAGGCTGGACGAACTATCCGAAGGGTGTGATCTGGGCGTTTGGTGAGAAGGGCATGAAAGTGACCTCCGGTATGGATCTGCTGTTAAACGGTAATATCCCCAACGGTTCCGGACTTTCCTCTTCCGCTTCCGTAGAAGTGCTGACCGGCTACATTCTGAGAGATTTCTTCGGGTTTGATGTGACCAATCAGGAGCTGGCACTGATCGGACAGTTCTCCGAGAACAAATACAACAAGGTAAACTGCGGTATTATGGATCAGTTTGCTATTGCCATGGGTAAGAAGGAGAACGCTATTTTCCTGGATACGGCAACTCTGGAGTATGAGTATGCACCGATCCATCTGGAGAATGCAAAGATCGTTATCGCATGCAGCAACAAAAAGAGAGGCCTGGGAGATTCCAAGTACAATGAGCGCCGCAGTGAGTGTGAGACGGCACTGGCAGAACTGCAGCAGGTAGTGAAGATCAAGACGCTGGGCGATCTGGATGAGGAGACCTTCGAGAAGTTCAAGTCCATTATCAAGAGTGATGTACGCAGAAAGCGTGCAAAGCATGCCGTATATGAGAACCAGAGAACCATCCGTGCGGTAGAAGCGCTGAAGAACAATGATGTAAAGCTGTTCGGTGAACTGATGAATGCGTCTCATGTATCCCTGCGGGATGATTATGAAGTAACCGGTATCGAACTGGATACGCTGGTAGAGGAAGCATGGAAGGTAGAAGGTGTCATCGGATCCCGTATGACGGGTGCCGGTTTCGGCGGATGTACCGTAAGTATCGTAAAGGATGAAGCAATTGATACCTTTATCGATCAGGTAGGCAAGGCATATAAGGAAAAGATCGGTTATGCAGCAGACTTCTATGTAGTAGAGATCGGTGACGGCCCCCAGACCCTGTAAGAAAGTAAGATCTGACGAGAAGAGAGAGTGAGTGCTGTGCCGGGAACACCGGCATGGCAGAATGGAGAAAAAATGGATATTCAGGTATTAATTCGCAAATTGGTATCCTACGGAGTACAGACAGGACTGGTTCCGGAGGAAGATGTGATCTATACGACCAACCGTCTGTTGGAACTGTTCGAACTGGATGAACTGGAAGAGCGCGACAATGTGACCATGCGTGAGGACGAACTGGAAGAGGTTCTGAAGGGCATGTTGGATTATGCGTACGAAAAAGGCATTCTCAGGGAGAACAGCGTGGTATACCGTGACCTTTTCGATACGAAGATCATGAGCATGCTGATGCCCAGACCCAGTGAAGTGATCCGTCATTTCCATGAGCTGTACGAGCAGGTATCTCCTGAGGCAGCTACTGACTATTACTATAAATTAAGCAGAGATTCCGACTATATCCGCCGCTACCGTATCTGCAAGGATATGAAATGGGTAGCGCCCACCAAATACGGTGATCTGGACATTACCATCAACCTGTCCAAGCCGGAGAAGGATCCCAAGGCCATCGCCGCAGCGAAGCTGGCAAAACAGGCTGGATATCCGAAGTGTCTGCTGTGCCGTGAGAATGAAGGCTATGCAGGCCGCGTGAATCATCCTGCCCGCCAGAACCACCGCATCATTCCGGTGACCATCAACGGCAGCCAGTGGGGATTCCAGTATTCTCCGTATGTATATTACAATGAGCACTGCATCGTATTTAACTCTCAGCACGTACCCATGAAGATCGAGCATGCGACCTTCTGCAAGCTGTTTGACTTTGTAAAGCAGTTCCCTCATTATTTTGTAGGTTCCAATGCGGATCTGCCCATTGTAGGCGGTTCCATTTTAAGCCATGACCATTTCCAGGGCGGCCATTATGAGTTCGCCATGGCGAAAGCCCCTGTGGAGAGAACCTTCTCCGTAGCAGGATATGAAGATGTGGATGCCGGTATCGTGGCATGGCCTATGTCCGTGATCCGTCTCAGCGGTACGGATACCGATCGTATTATAGCACTGGCAGACGTGATCCTGAACAAGTGGAGAGAGTATACGGATGAAGAGGCATTTATTTATGCCTATACCGATAATGAGCCTCACAATACCATTACTCCCATTGCCAGAAAGCGTGGAGAAAAGTTTGAACTGGATCTGGTGCTGCGTAACAATATCACCACCGAGGAACATCCTCTGGGTGTATATCATCCCCATGCAAAGCTGCATCATATCAAGAAGGAGAATATCGGTTTGATCGAGGTCATGGGTCTGGCAGTACTGCCCGCCCGCCTGAAAGGTGAGATGGCACATTTGAAGGAAGCAATCCTCGCCGGTAAGGACTTAAGAGCCGATGAAGAACTGGCAAAGCATGCCGACTGGGTAGACGAATTCCGCCCGAAATACGATGCCATCACCGCAGAGAATATCGACGGCATTGTGGAGAAAGAGATCGGTCTGGTATTCATGCAGGTACTGGAAGATGCCGGGGTCTACAAGAGAACCGAGGAAGGCCAGAAGGCGTTCGACCGTTTTGTAAAGAGCTTATAATTATATTTTTGTTGAATGTTTGTTGTACATTTGTTGCGAGGAAAAGGAATTGTGGTGACACAATTCTTTTTTCTTAGTATAATAATCCCATGAAATTCTTATTAACAGCTATTAATGCAAAATTCATACATTCCAATCCCGCCATTTACAGCCTGCGGGCCTGTGTGGGGGAAAAATTACAGCCGCATGTGGAACTGGCGGAGTTCACCATCAATGAGTCTCTGGAAAGTATTCTGGAGGGAATCTGGAAATGCCAGCCGGAGGTGATAGGCTTTTCCTGCTATATCTGGAACTGGAAGCTGATCCGGGAGATCCTGACGGAGCTGCCCAAGATCCTGCCGGATACGGAGATCTGGCTGGGAGGACCGGAGGTGACTTATGATGGACCGGGGCTTTTAAGCGAGTTCCCTCAGGTTACCGGAATCATGGTGGGAGAAGGAGAAGTCACCTTCCGGGAGGTACTGGACCAATATGTGCGGGAAGCAGAAAGCACCGGACAGTCCGAACAGCAACCTGAACGCAACAGCATAGAACAGCAGGTAGCAGATCGAACGGGAACGGTTGCAGGAAAGTCTGTGGGAGAGCGTTTTGGACAGATCCCCGGCCTGTGTCTTGCCTCCGGCTATACGGCGCCCAGAGACCTGACAGATCTGACGACGCTCCCCTTTCTCTATGAGGATATGGAGCCCTTTACGAATCGTATTATCTATTATGAGACCAGCAGAGGCTGTCCTTACCGGTGCAGCTATTGCCTGTCCTCCATAGATAAGAAGGTGAGACTACGTGACATAAGTGTCGTAAAGAGAGAACTTCAGTTTTTTCTGGATCAGAACGTGAAACAGGTGAAGTTTATTGATCGTACTTTTAACTGCGACCATAAACATGCCATGGAAATCTGGCAGTATATTTATGAACATGACAACGGTGTCACCAACTTCCATTTCGAGATTTCCGCCGATATTTTGCGGGAAGAAGAGATTGCTCTGCTGAACCGCTTCCGTCCGGGACTGGCACAGCTGGAGATTGGTGTGCAGTCTACGAATCCGGAGACTATCCGGGCCATCCACCGGGTCATGGATGTGGACAGGCTGGAGAAAATCGTGGCAGCCATCCACCGTGGACAGAATATCCATCAGCATCTGGATCTGATCGCCGGACTGCCCTATGAGGATTATACGAGCTTTGGCAGATCCTTTGACCGGGTCTACGGAATGCAGCCGGAACAGCTGCAGCTGGGCTTTCTGAAAGTATTGAAGGGATCCGATATGCATGAAAATGCAGAAAAATACGGCATTCGTTATCTGGAACAGCCTCCTTATGAAGTATTGTATACCAACTGGATCAGCTATGGAGAGATCCGGAGACTGAAACGGATCGAAGAGATGGTGGAGCTGTATTACAACAGCGGGCAGTTTACTCATACTCTGCCGGTTCTGGAAAAAGCATTTTCCGGCCCCTTTGCCCTGTATGAGGCGCTGGCGGATTATTACCAGGAGCAGGGATATTTTACCAACAGTCCGGCCAGAGCCTACCGCTATCAGATTCTGTTGGAGTTCGCGGCGCTTAAGGATCCGGACAACCGAGAGATTTACAGAGAACTTCTGACCTACGATATGTATCTGCGGGAGAATTTGAAGAGCAGACCGGGCTTTGCCGCAGAGATCACAGAAGAGGAAAAACAGGATATCCGCCGTTTTTATCAGACGGAGGAACAGGAGCGCCGCTATCTTCCGGCTTATGGAGAGTATGACTGGAAACAGTTGAGCAGAATGACACACATGGAACCGTTCCGGTATCCGGAGCCTCATTATATGCTGTTTGATTATCAGGAGCGGAACCCGTTGAATTATGAGGCAATGGTACAGGTGATCGAAAAGCCGGTACAGGATCCGGAGGATTCCTGAGAACAAGAACTGCTGAGAAATCCTGCAGTGACAGAATGGAGAATAGTATGTATGACACATATGTCAGTATAGATCTGGAGACCACCGGACTGAATCCCAAACGAGACCGGATCATAGAGATCGGAGCTATCCGGGTGGAACGTGGAGAGATCAGGGAAGAGTTTTCCACCTTTGTGAACCCGGGACGGAAGCTGGAAGAGCGGATCACGGAACTGACGGGGATCCGGGACGAGGATCTTGCGGAGGCACCGGAACTGGACGAGGTGTTCCCGAAGCTTCTGGAGTTTATGGGAGATTTTCCGTTGTTGGGCCATGGCATTTTATTTGATTATTCCTTTTTAAAAAAAGCGGCGGTGGACAGAAAGCTGACCTTTGAGAGATCCGCGGTGGACACTTTGCAGATTGCCCGGAAATATCTGCCGGATCTGCCCCATCGCAATCTGGAATATCTGTGCCGGTATTATGAGATCCCGCATCATGCCCACAGGGCGCTGGAGGATGCGAAAGCCACGGACCGGCTGTTCTGGAAGCTGGCGGAACTGTTTTATGAGGAAGAAAACGGGGAACAGGCATTGACGGAATCGGACGGGAAGATTGCGAAGAATACATTGTTCGCCCCGAAACCGTTACATTTTCAGGTAAAAAGAGATACTCCGGCGACGAAACCACAGAAAGAGCGGTTATATCGTCTGCTGGAGCAGCATAAGATAACCTTGGAGGCCGATGTGGAAAAGCTTACCCGCAGTGAGGCCGGGAGGCTTGTGGATAAGATTCTTGCAAAGTACGGACGATAGATCCCCGCAGCGCGGAACGCAAGCCTTCCGCCTGATGGATCAGATCGGCAATCTTGTCATATTCTGCCCGGCCCGCATAGATTTTTGCCAGTGCGTAGTAAGTATGGCTGACATCTGTGCCGATAGAAACAGCGTAGGCCAGAACCGTTTCGGCATCCCCGGTAAGATCCGCTTTCCACAGAAGATCCGCCCATTGCTGCAGGGTACGCACCAGCGTGGTGTAATTCTGATCGTACTGGGACAGGGGTGTGATGTTGGCGGTACCGTATTCCAGTTTCAGATCCGTATTGGTATATCCTGTGAGATTTACGATGGGCTGTGTGGACAGATAGGTCAAAAGTTCCGTATATTCCCGGACTTTCTCATCTTCCGGCAGGACACCCATGGGAAGCTTATCCAGAGGAATCTTCACATAATCCAGGCCGTCGAGGGATTTTTTGCGGACGGAGTTGGCTCTTTTCTCCCGATCCCAGAATTCCCGCTCTTTTTTCTCGGCGATGACACGCTGGCGCCTGGTACTCTGTGCCACGATGAGAACGGTATACACAAAGACAATAAATATGATTAGACTTGCCAAAAACTTTAAACTCATATATAATATCCTTTCAGAACAAAAGCCATTTTTTGAAGTATTTACGGAGGTTAAGCCATGTTTAATATGAATAATAAAAAGACAAAACAGCGGATCTCCGCAGCCATTATCGTGCTGCTCGTAATCGCTATGATCGTACCTACTATAACATCTATTTTCTACTAATTCAACTGTAGCCGGAATGGTAGATGGAACCGGGAAATGAGGGCCATAGAAGTATTATGAAAAAAATGTATCGCAAGGGAATGCAGGGTGTTTTACTGTTGTCACTGACATTGCTGTTCGGCATGACAGTGCAGGCGAAGACAGAGGACACCATTAAGACAGGAATCTATGCCGGGGATGTGGAACTGTCCGGAATGACGGCAGAAGAAGCCACGGCAGCCATCGAAGAGCATGTGGAGAGCCTGAAAGAGGTAGAGATCACGCTGATTGCGGCCAACGATCATCAGGTGACCACCACGGCCGGAGATCTGGGTGTGACCTGGAAGAATCCGGAACTGGTGCAGGAAGCACTGGAGCTGGGAACCCACGGAAATGTGATTGAGCGTTATAAGATCCTGATGGATCTGCAGCATGAGAATTATGTATATCCGATGGAACTGGATTTTGATCTGCAGGCGATCAACGATCTGCTGACCAGATGTACCAAATACGATCAGGAAGCCATCAATGTCTCTCTGAAGAGAGAGGGCGGCAAATTCACGGTGGTACAGGGCCAGACAGGTTATGTGCTGGATGTGGAGAAATCCATTGACACTGTGTATAATTATCTGACGGAAGAATGGGATCATGAGCCTTGCAGTATCCCTTTGGAGATCGTGGTGGCTGAGCCGAAGGGCAGCGCCGAGGAACTGGCACAGGTAACGGATGTGCTGGGAAGCTTTACAACATCGTTTAAGACGTCTGGTTCCGCCAGAAGTGCCAATGTGACCAACGGCTGTAATCTGATCAACGGAACGACTTTATATCCCGGAGAGGAATTCTCCACTTACAAGACAGTATCTCCTTTTTCCGAGGCAAACGGTTATTACATGGCCGGTTCCTATGTCAGCGGTAAGGTAGTAGACAGTCTGGGCGGAGGAATCTGTCAGGTATCCACAACATTATATAATGCAGTATTACTGTCTGAACTGGAAGTGACGGAGCGTTACAACCACTCCATGATCGTATCCTATGTGGATCCTTCCGCAGATGCAGCTATCGCGGAGAGCTCCGGCAAGGACTTCAAGTTCGTAAACAATACGGATTATCCGATTTATATTGAAGGTTATACTCATGACAAGCAGATCACTTTCAACATCTATGGCAAAGAGACCAGAGATGCCGGACATTCGGTCCGTTATGAAAGTGAAGTATTGGAAACCATCACTCCTCCTGCAGATCAGATCTATGCGGATGCCGGACAGCCCATTGGTTATATTGTGACTGAGAGTGCACATATCGGCTACAAGGCAAGACTGTGGAAGATCACACTGGAAAACGGTGTAGAGGTCAGCAGAGAGCAGGTCAACAGCAGTAACTACAAGATGGTGCCCCGCAGCGCTACCGTAGGAACTGCAACAGCAGATCCGCAGGCGTATGAGGAGATCATGGCAGCCATCGGCACAGCCAATATTGATCATGTGAAAAACGTGGCAGCAGCATTGAATGCCAGAGCGGCAGCGGCTGCACAGGAGACAGAAATCGTAGACGACTAAAGGTGACATAATGAAGAGCGGTAAAGTACCCGTGAACGTATTGAAACGTTCCGTTCTCAGACAACTGAAAAATAAAAGGTCGGAAATAGCAAATAGCGCAGGTCTGGGGGCAGACTGCGCTATTTTTGAACCATTTACCGGGGGACAGCTGGTGACCTGTGTTCAGGAGGGCGTAGTAGAACTTTGTTGCGAGAATGATCTGGCAGAAGCGGAGAGAGAGGATCCGTCCGTGATGCCCATGGGTCGTATATTCCGGAAATGTGCCAATAATCTGGCGGTGGCGGGGGCGGAACCTGTGGCGGCAGAACTGGTGGTCTTCCTGCCGGAGAGCGTCGAAGAACCGGAACTGAAGGCGCTGATGGCGGAAGCGGAGGAAACAGCCGCGGAATTAAACATCCAGATCATTGGTGGCCAGACCAGAGTGAGTTCCGCAGTACGGCAGCCCCTTGCCACGGTGACCGGGTATGGAATCCGCAAGGCAGAAACGGTACAGGCGGATGCCCGGAGGAAGCTGGCGGGACAGGAAATTATTATTACCAAGTGGATCGGCCTGGAGGGCACCGCAGATCTGGCGGCCCGGAACCAGGAGGGGCTTCTGACAAGATACCCGGCGTATCTGGTGGAAGAGGCCGCGGCGTTTGACTGGTATTATTCTATTTTACCGGAGGCCGCTACCGCCGTGAAGTCCGGCGGTTGTACCATGCATGATGCTTCCGAGGGCGGCATTTTCGCCGGCCTGTGGGAGATGGCAGAGGGTGCAGGTGTTGGACTGACAATAGATATGAAGAAACTTCCTCTCAGACAGGAGACGGTGGAAGTCTGTGAATACTGCAATGTGAATCCCTACGAATTGCGATCCGGTGGAAGCCTTATTATCGCAAGCCCGGAGGGAACCGCAGTGGTGGAAGCACTGCAGGCAGAAGGAATCCCGGCGACGATCGTGGGGAGATTCACCGACAGTAATGACCGTCTGATCCTGAACGAGGACGAGACCCGTTATATGGATCGCCCCCAGAGAGATGAGATCTATAAAGAAGCAGAATAAAAGGAGATAGTGGCATGAGAGAAGAATTATTAGCGATCATAGAGAAGAACAGCAGGATCGACCTGAAGGAACTGGCAGTGATCCTGGGCGTGGAAGAGATCGATGTGGTAAATGAACTGGCAGCACTGGAAGCAGAGGGGATCATCTGCGGTTATCATACCCTGATCAACTGGGAGAAGACAGACATTGAAAAAGTAAGTGCTCTGATCGAGGTACGTGTGACTCCCCAGAGAGGCCAGGGCTTTGACAGCATTGCGGAGCGTATCTACAAATATCCCGAGGTCCGGAGCGTATATCTGATGTCCGGAGCGTATGATCTGATGGTCATTCTGGAGGGTAAGACCCTGCGTGAGGTATCTAATTTTGTATCTGACAAGTTGTCCACACTGGATTCCGTGCTGAGTACAGCAACGCATTTTATCCTGAAGAAATACAAGGATCACGGAACCGCATTTGCTACGAAAAAAGAAGATGAAAGAGAGATGATCACTCCATGAGAAATCCATTAGCAGATAAAGTAGTGGATATCAAACCATCGGGTATCCGCAAATTTTTTGACATTGTAAGCGAGATGCAGGATGCCATCTCACTCGGTGTGGGAGAACCGGACTTTGATACTCCCTGGCACATCCGGGACGAGGGAATCTATTCCCTGGAGAAGGGAAGAACCTTCTATACCTCCAATGCGGGTCTGAAGGATCTGCGTCAGGAGATCTGCAACACGATCCGGAGAAAACAGGGTGTGACCTACGACTGGCAGCATGAAGTGCTGGTAACGGTAGGGGGTTCCGAGGCTATCGACATCGGATTGCGTGCCATGTGTAATCCGGGAGATGAAGTGCTGATTCCACAGCCCAGTTATGTATCCTATGAACCCTGTGCGATTCTGGCGGGGGCAACGCCGGTGATCATTGATCTGAAGGCAGAGAATGAGTTTCGTCTGACTGCAGAGGAACTGGAAGCAGCCATTACGGACAAGACGAAAGTCCTGATCCTTCCTTTCCCGAACAATCCTACCGGTGCCATTATGGAGAAGTCCGATCTGGAAGCTATTGCGAAGATTATCGAAGAACATGACATATTTGTCATGTCCGATGAGATCTATTCAGAGCTTACCTATAAAGAAAAACATGTTTCCATCATCAGTCTGCCCGGCATGAAGGAGAGAACCGTTTATATCAACGGTTTCTCCAAAGCATATGCTATGACCGGATGGAGATTGGGATACTGTTGCGGACCCGCAGCCATCATTCAGCAGATGACGAAGATCCATCAGTTTGCCATCATGTGTGCTCCCACCACCAGCCAGTATGCGGCTGTGGAAGCTTTGAAAAACGGAGATCCCGATATTGAGGAAATGCGTACGGCCTATAACCAGAGAAGGCGTTTTCTGATGAATGCGTTCCGCGAGATGGGACTGGAATGCTTCGAGCCTTATGGTGCATTCTATGTATTCCCCTGCATCAAGGAATTCGGCATGACCAGTGAAGAGTTCGCCACCCGCTTCCTGGAGGAAGAAAAAGTAGCTGCCGTGCCCGGAACGGCATTCGGTGACAGCGGCGAAGGCTATCTGAGAATCTCCTATGCGTATTCCCTGGAGAAGCTGAAGATCGCCATCGGCAGACTGGGACATTTTGTAGAAAAATTAAGAGCAGAACAAAATAATAAATAAGGCATTCTAAGTAACTATTCGGAACCACAGGCTGTAAGTGGCGCTGAATAGTTACTATGCTGTAGAGGATAAATTATGCATATTATATTACACCAGCCGGAGATCCCGGCAAACACCGGAAATATCGGAAGAACCTGTGTGGCTACCGGCACCAGCCTGCACCTGATCGAGCCCCTCGGCTTCCGGCTGAATGAAAAAGAGATCAAGAGAGCCGGTATGGATTACTGGCAGCATCTGGATGTCACCAGATATATGAATTTTCAGGAGTTCCGGGAAATGCATCCCGGAGCGAAGATCTGGATGGCCACCACAAAGGCGCACCAGACCTACACTGATGTGAAATTCGGACCGGACGATTACATCATGTTCGGCAAGGAAAGCGCCGGAATCCCCGAAGAGATCCTTGTAGAGCATGAAGAGACCTGCATACGTATCCCTATGCTTCCCGAGATCCGTTCCCTGAATCTGTCCAATTCCGTAGCGATTGTATTATATGAGGCGCTCAGACAGCAGGGATTTGAGAGCATGCAGAGGGATGGAGAATTGCACAGACTGCACTGGAAAGGAAACAGTAAATGAGTGTAACGGTAGCGGATCTTTTGAAATTACCATCATTACGCAATGCCGAAGTGGTTGCCGGAAAGCAGGGACTTAACCGGATTGTCACGTCGGTATCTGTGCTGGAATATGCGGAACCCAGTTTTTTGCAGGATGAACTGTTTCAAAATATTGAATTTTTTGGGAGTGAAATTGTAATTACGGCATTTGCTAATATCCGTGACAATGTAGAAGCACAATGTGCCAATATTATTCGTCTGAATGAAGCCGGTGAAGTTGGACTGATTTTATATTATGTGGGGATATTATTAGACAAAATAGATTCCAGACTTATTCGTCTTGCAGATAGTCTTGGATTTATATTGATCTGCATGCCAAAAGGCAGATTGGATCTGCGTTATAGTGAAGCAATTTGTGATATTATGGGTGAAATCTATCAGGATCAGACTTCCAATGTGGCATTTACGGCAGATATCTTGGAGCGTATTACGCATCTTCCGGTTCATCAGAGAACGGTTGATACCGTATTCAAAATGCTTTCTGACAGATTGCACTTGTCGTTGTTTCTTGTCAGTGAGAACGGTGCTGTGTTAAATGCTATTACATGGCCCAGAACGTTAGTTGATGATATTCTGCGGGAATTGCCCGATATTATTGCCTGCAAGGCAGTTAGGGAACCGATTAGATTGCCGTTGCTTAATGGAATATGGGTATTGATGATGACCGTCATGGTTGAAAGCAGACCAATGTCCTTATATTTGTTGGATTCGTCAGAAGAAAGTCCGGAAACATCACAGATGCAGCAAGTGAAGGAGACCGTGCAATTAGCGTTAAATTTATGGAGTAGCAATCATGACAGGGTAGCAGCTACCGAACTTGTCCGCGCTATTTTGCAGGATGAACCCCTAAAGATGCGAAGGCTCGCCGAAATATTCCACATTGATGTAGCGGCAATTCATAATATGTGGATTATACATTCGGACAATAAAGAGGAGAATCCTTTTTCAAAAGATATGATACAAGCGGTAACTTCACTTGCCAGAGAGTATACGACAACAGTGTTGTGTGATATATATGAAAAGGAGCTTTTTCTTTTTATGGACGGACCGGATTCTTTACAGGAGACCGTCGAACTTTGCACAGCACTGGAGACATTAATGGATTGTCAGAAAGTACAAACGGTGATCACTTGCTGTAACCCTTTGGCAAATACGGCGCAGGTTAGAAAAGCTTTTTTAGACAATTCTAATAATATTGCATTGCTGCAAAAAATCTTTTTAAGAAAAAAGCATTTTACATTGGATGAGGTTCATTTTGCTGCAAGCTGTAATGAAATCCTTGGTAAAGGGGAACAGGAAATACAAAAATATGAATCTGTGATAGAGCCGTTACATATGATAAAGGATTGGCCGGAACTGTTGCAGACAATGGAAACCTATCTGTTGGATTGTGATTCCAGTGTAACATTGACAGCACAGAAATTATATGTTCATCCGAACACTATAAAATATCGTATAAGAAAATTGTCTGATATTTTTGGAAGACGGATAGATCAAATGCCGGCAGCGTTTGACTTTTACAGAGCAGTTGCTTTACAACGTATTTTACGTAATTAGTAGATATTTACTTCTGTTGATAATAGTATCGTAATTGAAAAAGAGTTTTTTGTTGTCCAATCGGACAATGAAAAACTCTTTTTTTTCTTCTTTTTGTATAATGCACAAGTTTTAATGTTTGCATATACTATATTTCATATTTACTAAGAAACAAAAGACAATTATAAAGGAGGAGAATGTTATGAGTGAGAGAAGCAGTGGCTTTGAAATTAAGCCCGAACAGAGACAGAGCTGGGGTTCTATTGCATTGGTGTGGGCAGGAGGAATGATCTGTGTTCCCTGTCTGATGGTAGGAGGTGTATTGTCCGGAAATGGACTTTCTATTATGCAGATCATAGCCTCCATTTTTATCGGATATGGATTGATTTGTGCCTATATGATATTCATTGGTATGGCAGCCTGTGATACCGGTATACCGGTAGCTGTTATGGCAGAAGGAGCCCTTGGAAAACAGGGAGCGCGCTATATTATTAGTCTACTCCTTGCGTTTGCGTGTATCGGGTGGTTTGGAATTCAGTCAGCAACCTGTGGACAGGCATTTGCAACCATGGTCGCAAAGATGCTTGGCAAGGATGCAAGTTCTCTGGCAATAGCTATTTCGTCCATTGTATGGGGAATTATTATGCTGGTGACAGCCTGTGCAGGATTTAAGGGGTTGAAATGGTTGAACTACATAGCGGTACCTCTTCTGGTTATTGTCTGCGTATATGGCGTAATTGCTGGATTAATGGGGAATGACGGCTTTAGTAAAATTGCAGCTTACGATCCGGAGAAGTCTGCGGGAATGATATTTGGTATTTCTATGGTTGTGGCATCCTTTGCACTTGGAGGTGTTATTTCCGGAGATTATTGCCGTTTTGCAAAATCAAGGGCAGATGTCATAAAATCCTCTATCGTAGGAGTTATTCCTGCAGGCTTATTTATGTTGTTGACAGGAGCATTGTTGAGTCTTGTAACCGGACAGTATGATATTTCCACAATTCTGGTATCCATCGGTCTTCCGCTGGTGGGATTGTTTGCACTGGTGGCTGCTACATGGACGACCAATGTAACTAATGCTTATTCCGGTGGATTGGCATTGTCAAATCTGCTTGGATTTGACGAAAGCCGTTTCAAATTGACAACGGCAATTGCGGGTGCAGCAGGTACTTTACTTGCAGCGGTTGGCCTGCTTGGGAAATTTTCGGCATTCCTTACTTTAATGTCTAATCTGATCCCTCCTCTTGCAGGGGTTTTGATTGCAGAGTATTGGGTGATTGCCAAGGGCAATAAGGAAAAATTTAAATTAAGAAACGGTTTTTATGCTCCTGGAGTTATATCCTTTGTAATAGGTGCAGTTGCAGCTTGTATTACTGGTGGTACATTTGCAAATTTCCCCGGTCTTGCAAACATTTCTTTCCTGAATATACCGTTCTTTATCGGACCTGTAAATGGTATTGTGCTGTCATTGGTGTTGCATATTGTGTTGTCGAAGGTAATGTCGTCAGAGAAAGCTAAGTAGAATAAATAAGAGAAAAGGAGAGTAATCATATGCGAAAAATAGGTATTTCAGAAATAGAAGATATTGCACTTGGAGCATCTCTTTTGGGAGCAGGAGGGGGCGGAGACCCTTATGTCGGTAAACTGGTTGCAATTAGTGCTGTAAGGGAATGCGGAGAGGTAACCCTGCTGGATCCGGAAGAGGTACCGGATGATGCTTTAGTTGTACCCATTGCAATGATGGGAGCACCCACCATTCTTGCGGAAAAAGCTGTGGGCGAAGGGGAATACAAGGCACTGTATGACATTGTATCCGGTTTTTTTGGAAAACCCATTTATGCTTTTATGCCAATAGAAGCAGGAGGAGTGAATTCCATGCTTCCTATTGCGGCAGCGGCAAGATTGGGGCTTCCACTTGTAGATGTAGA
>CAKRRD010000027.1 GCA_934394815.1 uncultured Acetatifactor sp.
TCCATACGTATCGAAAAATGTGGTATTTCCCATATTTACCTGATTGCAGGTATCCGAATCGGTAAGTCCGACTGCCAACGCATTCCACGGAGCCAGACAGGTCCAGGTATCTTTAAAGCCCAGATACAACGGAAGTGTTCCGCTCTGTTTTATTTCATCACACAGTTCCATAAATTCCTGCCAGGTGGTCGGAACTTTCCAACCATTTTCCTCAAACAGATCTTTGTTATATAAAATTCCTGCAGCATTTGCCACATATGGAAGTGCGTATGTGCCATCTTTTGGAATAAACTCCAGTTCCTTATCCATATCCAGATATGCCTGCTTTACGGTCTGAACTTCATCCAGACCGGAAATATCTTCAAACAGGTCTGCATCTAAAAAATTGGAGTAGTTGATATCTCCTCCGATTGCGATGATATCCGGATAATCCTCCCGGATAAAACGTGTCTTTAAAATGGTCATTGCTTCGTTTGGAGATGAAATCGTCAGATGGATGTCATCATGTGTTTCATTGAACCGCTTTTCAATCTTTTCAAATGCCTTAACTGCTTCCGGTTTGTAGGAAACCACTTCGATTTCTGTTTTCCCGTCTGCCCTTTTTTCACTTCCGCATCCGGCAAGGCCCGTCATACACATGCCAAGTGCAAGCACCGCCGCAACACTGCGGAAAATATTTCTTTTTGCCATATTCCTCTCTCCTTTTTTGCAATATATCCGTTTACTTTTTTGATAATCTGATTATAACATACCTTTATGCGTCCTTAAATATCTGCATTTTTTCAGTTTTATACCGAAATGCAATATTTTATGCTATAATAGATATTGATATCGCATTTTGGTATATAAGGAGTATTTTATGAGCAATACATTTTTTAATATTTTTCCAAATGAAAATTTTATTGATCTGTGCATGTATCAGTTTGGATACGAACAGTGTGATCCCGGTCATTCTTTTGGACCTGCAACACGCAACCACTATCTGTTTCACTATGTTCTTTCCGGAACCGGAACGCTTATGGCAGACAATGCAAAAGGGGATACACAGACCTATTCCGTAAAAAGCGGACAGGGATTTATGATTTTCCCGGGGCAGATCAATACTTACATTGCCGATGAACAGCTTCCATGGGAATATATGTGGATCGAGTTTGACGGCTTACGTGTAAAAGAGGCTTTAAGTGTCACAGATTTGTGCAAAGACGCGCCCGTTTATCATTCCCACTCCAAAGAATTGCGGGAAAAACTTGCCGATGAAATGCTTTATATTGTCAATCATCCACAAGAATCTTCCTTCCATCTCATCGGGCATCTGTATCTGTTTTTAGATTATCTGCTGCAGTCAGCAAAATCGACAAAGCTTGTCTCCAGCGGACGCATGAGTGATTATTACATAAAAGAAGCGATCAATTATATGGAACAGAATTTTCAGAATAATATTTCGATTGAAGATATCGCTGCGGTATGCGGCATCAACCGGAGTTATTTCGGAAAAATCTTCCGCAACTCGATCGGCCGCTCCCCGCAGGAATTTCTTATGAACTACCGCATGGTAAAGGCTACGGAATTATTAAAGCTGACTTCCTTATCCATTGCAGATGTCGGCTCTGCTGTCGGATACGAAAATCAGCTTCATTTTTCCCGTGCTTTTAAAAATATTTATGGTGTTTCTCCGCGGGAATGGAGAAACCAGAACAAATAACAATAGATAAGATAGATATCATTCCTATCAGTCTTAATATCTCTCAGTATCATTACCTTGTCCCTTGAACACTTTCATATCTGCAAAAAGGACATCCCCTGACCTGTAAAATCTACAGTTCTGGAATGTCCTTTTTTCCATACTTCACTATATTTTTAACACATGATGCTGTTTATCCACAACCTATATGATTCCAAAATGCCTAAACGCCTGCATAATCGCATCTTCCTTCTCCGGTGTACACTGTGGCTGTCTCGTATTCTCTGATTTAGCCAGATTGAAATTCTCACCGACATCCAGTCCACACTTCTTCTTAATCTGTGCGATATACAATGATGAAACCTTAAGTCCTGTCTGTTCCAATACATATGCCTTTATTTGCTCATAAGTTGCTTGTCTCCGCTTCGATCCGCGCTAGACAAAGGTCCCCCGGACCTTTAGCGCTCTTGGAAAGTAAGACAACCGTCTCCACATGCACAGTCATCCCAAACTGGTCCACGCTCCGGACCTTCCGGATCTCATATCCGCCGTCGCAGAGGATTTTCAAGTCTCTGGCAAGGGTGGCGGAGTCGCAGCTGACATATACGATACGTTCAGGCTGCATACGCAGCATGGTGTTTAGGCAGGCATCGTCACAGCCTTTTCTTGGAGGATCCACGACGATGACATCCGGGTGGAGCATTTCGTCGGAAGCTGCCTGTTTCGTTGCCTTTTCGTAGAACTCCGGCAGGACTTCCTCCGCTTTGCCAACAAAAAATTCAGCATTTTCAATATGATTTTTCTTCGCATTCTCTCTGGCATCGTCGATGGCCTGGGGAATGATTTCCACACCACATACCTTTTTGGCTTTGCCTGCCAGAAAGAGGGAAATGGTTCCGATGCCGCAGTAGAGATCCCACACGGTCTCTTTTCCGGTCAGTCCCGCATATTCCAAGGCCAGGCTGTAAAGTTTCTCGGTTTGTACGGGATTCACCTGATAGAAGGAGAGAGGAGATATCTTGAAGGTTAATGCATCCCCAGTATAAGGGTAATTTTCTTTCTGCATATCTCTTACGTGAATCGTATCCTCAATGGTGCTTTCTCCCCAGAGATTGTGGATCTCCGTACCCATAATCACGTTGGTTTTTTCGGTATTGATGCTGACTGACACGCTTGTCATACCTTTGATTTCTGCCAGTGCAGCCAGTAATTCTCCCTGATTTGGTAAAAACTCGTTGGTATTCTTCTGTATGCCGGCAGAAGGGTATGACATTTTTGTCATTTTTTTATTTATCACCAAACATACCATGAACTGTCCACTGGTAAAGCCCTTCCGGATCAGCACATGACGCACCAGCCCTTTGCCCGTGACTTCATCATAGGCAGTCACTTTATTTTTATGCATATAGGAGAGGATAGTCTCAAGGATCTGCTGATTCTCGGAAGCGCCAAGGGCACAATCCGTATTGGCAATGATCGTATGGGTGCGCCCGGCATAGAATCCGGTGATGACATTGCCATCCCGGTCGGTTCCTATGGGATACTGTGCCTTATTGCGATAGTGGAAGGGTTCCTCCATGCCTACGATGGGCTCCATGCGTTCATCAATGTATTCCGCATCGAATCCACCGATCCGGATCAGATTGTTGCGGATCTTCTGTTCCTTGAAATGCAGCTGCTCGGAGTAGGAGAGTGCCTGCAGCTGACAACCGCCACACTGTCTGTGATAAGCGCATTTCGGTTCCACACGAAAAGGAGAAGGCTGCAACACCTTCTCTAATCTGGCATAAGCATAGTGCTTTTTGCTTTTTATGATCTTGGCTTCCACCTGATCGCCGATGACAGCATCTTTGATAAAGAGCGTAAAACCGTCTACCTTACCGATTCCCTCTCCGTCACTTCCCATATCCTCTATGGTCAGTGTCACACGATCATTCTTTTTATATTCCATACAAAATCCTCATTTTCTACAGGTATCCTGCTATACGGCAGGAGCCATTCACTCCAAAATCTCAGGAAAGTTCCTCTGCCAGCTTCCCAATTTCTTCTTTGTTATGCATATTCATGGCAGATTTGATACTTACCGTAGTCTCCGTAACTGTCAGATTCTTACTTTTTTCAAACATTCCCAGAATCAGTTTGCCCGCCATGGGTGCCCAGGTGCCGTTCTCAATGACACCCACCTTACGATTCTGATAATTACGCTCGGCCAGACCTTCGATAAAACTGCGCATGCAGGGGAAGAGGTCTCCGTTATAAGTAATGCCCGCCAGCACCAGTCTGTCATAGCGGAAGGCATCGGCAATAGCTTTGGCCTTGTCACATCTTGCCAGATCATACAGTACCGTTTTCTGCCCTTTTTCCTGTAAGGCATCTGCCAGACATTCCGCAGCATTTCTGGTATTGCCGTAGACAGAAGCATAGGCAATGACCACACCGGATTCCTCTGGCTGATAGGAAGACCATTGATCGTATTTTTCCAGATAGAATCCCAGATTCTCTTTAAGTACCGGACCGTGAAGAGAGCAGATGATCCGAATATCCAGTCCTGCCGCCTTTTTCAGCACCGCCTGTACCTGCGGACCATATTTTCCGACAATACCAATATAATAACGACGGGCCTCATCCGTCCATTCTTCCTCTACATCCAGCGCACCGAATTTGCCGAAGCCGTCTGCAGCAAACAATATTTTCTCTGTTGATTCGTAGGTCATCATAACTTCCGGCCAATGTACCATGGGAGCATAAACGAAATGCAGGCTGTGCTGTCCCAGTTCCAGAACACCATCATTTGCCGCAACGATTCGTTGTTTGGCAGGTAATCCCTGTCCAGCGAAAAATTCCGGGAAAAACTGTTCCATGAACTGGAATCCCTTGGCTGTGGATACTACCGTAGTCTTGGGATATTTTTTCAGAAAAGCGGGAATGCTGGCGGAATGATCCGGTTCCATATGCTGGATAACAAGATAATCCGGCGTTTTTCCGGAAAGTATCTGCTCCACATTTTTCAGCCATTCTTCGGTAAAAAATCCATCCACCGTATCCATAACAGCGATTTTGTCATCCAAAATCACATAGGAATTGTAAGACATTCCGTTCGGAACCTTATACTGTCCCTCAAACAGATCCACCTGATGATCGTTTACCCCCACATATTTTACACATGCACTGATTTCCATATACTTCCTCTCTTTCCTGTCTGTTCACAGAATTTGTAGTTTTTATTCTGTCATTTACTCCATTTTTGTAGCCCGCAGATTGGATTCAAACAATCTGTTATACCCCAGCCATCCGCTGTTTTCGCTGTTATTTTCCAGAATTTCCTTAAAAGTCTCCATCTTGGCATCAGTATCGTCTGCATAATTCAGAGCCACCGCCTCGATCAGAGCCGGTACTTTGGGAGAGCCGTATTCCAATTTCCCGTGATGTGCCAGAATGCAGTGCTGTAATTCTGCCAGCAGCTTGTGAGGGAAGCCATCAATCTTTGCAGCACGCTCACCCACCATCTGTGCCCCCATAACGATATGTCCCAGTAACTGTCCGTCATCCGTATAATCGTTTACCGGAAAAGCGGAAATCTCTTTTACCTTTCCAATATCATGGCACATAGCCGCCGTCAGAAGCAGATCTCTCTGTAAAACAGGATAAGCAGAGCAGTAGTAGTCACACAGCCTGGTGACTCCTAAGGTATGCTCCAGCAATCCACCCACAAAACCATGATGCACAGTCTTTGCTGCAGAAGAATTACAGAACTTCTTCGCAAAATCGGCATCCTCGATAAACATATCCTGTAGCAGCTGATGCAGATACGTATTCTTAATGCTTCCGATCAAAGTCTTTAATTCATTGTACATCGTGTCGATGCCTTTGGAACTCACCGGCAGATAATCGGAAGGATTATATTCTCCTTCACGGCAGACGCGGATGCGTTTTACACTGATCTGTAACTGCCCCTGGAAATTCGTCACATCGCCGTATACCTCTATGTAATCCAGATCGTCATAATCACCGATTCCCGGATTGTTCGGCTCCCATACCTTGGCATCGATGGTTCCGGTCTTATCCTGCAAAATTACGCTTTCATAGGGTTTTCCGTTCTTGGTTACAGCCTCCTGTTTATGCTTACAGAGATAAATATCAAATACTCTGTCGCCTTCTTTTAACTCCTTGATGAATTTCATGTTGTTGTCCAAACCTTTCTGTCAATCTATTTCAACACCGTTAAGGTAATGTTGAATTTCATTTCCTTGTATTCCTGCTGGGACTGCCGCATAATGGTCAGTTCCACACTGTCTCCGGGCTTCATGCTGAGCAGAGAGTTCGTATACTCATCAAAGCTGACGATCACCCTCTCTCCGAATCCCGTTATGACATCCCCCTGCTGGATTCCGGCCAGCATGGCGGGAGAATCCATTTCCACCTCTGTAATATAAGCGCCATAGGGAACTCCCAATTCCCTGTTGGCTTCCTCGGTAACATCCACGCCCTTCAGACCCAGATAGGCAAACTTTTCTCCGTTGGACATTTTCTCGATATGACGCTTTAAGTCCGTAATACCGTAAGCGCACACCATATTTTTCATGTCCGTAGCGGACTTGCCGTTGGTAATGATACCGATGACCTGTCCCTGAAGATTGAATAATACACCGCCCGCATTCTGGCTTCCCACGATATTCGTCTGCAAAATACGGTAAGTGGTATCCGAAGCCGCCGACTCACTGGCGGATGAAGTAATGATACCATACCCCACAGAACCGTTGGCACCCATGGGACGTCCCAAAGCCACTACGGGAAGTCCGGCAATATCTCTGATATTGGAAGATCCCAGCGTGGCAATCGTAATTTCATTTTTCAAAAAGTCCTCATCCAACGCATCCAGTTCCACAGCGATCACGGCCAGACCTGTCGTCTCATCCTTTTCCTTCAGGGAAGCGTCTGCCTGGGTGCCTTCATTGAATGTGACAATAATGTCATCTGCCTGTTTTACCGGGGAATAATCGGTTAAAATCAGTAATTGTTTTCCATTCTGCGCTATGATCAGACCGGAGGACTGATTCTTTTTCTCATTTACATTATGGAACCAGTCCACGCCAGATGACACTCCTGTCACAGTGACTATGGAACGATTCATCTCCGCAACATACTGGGAGAGAGCGTTATAAATCTGCTTGTAATTGTCCAGATCCAATATGATTCCGGACAGCAGTTCCCGGATCTGTTCCTGTTCCATGACCTCACTGGGAGCAGAAGAGGGCTGGCTGTTCTGGTTTTCCTGCTGCATGTTCTCCGCCAGCATTTCCTCCGGAGACATCTCATCCTGATCCTCGGGGAATACCACAATCTGCGGATCCTCTTCCGGATACAACCAGTTACTGATCACCGGTTCCAGCACCAGAAATGTAAAACATGCCACCAAACCAAAGATCACCGCCATGGAAACCGTGATCAGTGTCCGCCGCAACAGCTTTTTCTTGTTCACCGGACGTTCCTTTATCTTCTCTATCATGAAATTCTTGTCGGAAGTGTCCTTCTGCCTGTTTTCCTGCGAATCCGCCATAAATACGCCTCCTCTGCTGCCTACAGATCACTCGGCTTTTCCTTAGGACTCTAATATCTCAATTATACAAAACTGTATCAAAAAAGGCAATAAATATGGTATAATGTGTTCAGCATTGAGCAGTAGCAAAATCGAGATATGTCAATTCGACTGCTCGCAGGCGAAATTGACATGTCCGATTTTGATAGGGCGAAAGCCCTACATCAGGAAAATGCTTTGCATTTTCCTGATGTACTGCGGACATTTTAAGAATTTTATTTTCATTAAGGAGCCTCACATGAACACAAAAGTACTCACCACTTTAGAATATACGAAGATTATCGACCTTCTGACGGAGAAGGCTGATTCCCAACCCGGTAAAAAGCTTTGCCGGGAGCTGGTACCTTCCACCGATCTATCCGCCATCCGAACCGCACAGCGGGAGACCAAAGATGCCTTAGGCCGTCTCTTCCGTATCGGAAGTACCTCATTTGGCAGCAACAGAGACTTGGGATTCTCCATCCGTTCTCTGGAAATCGGCAGTTCTCTGTCCATGTCCGAATTATTAAAACTGGCATCTTTTCTGGATAATGTCAGCCGCATCAAAACCTACGGCAAAAAAGAGCGGGAGGATCTTCCGAACGACAGTCTGGATGCCTATTTTGAGGGACTTACACCTATGACACAGCTGGCCAATGAGATCAACCGCTGCATTCTCTCGGAAGAGGAGATGGCAGACGATGCCAGCCCAAGATTAAAAAGTATCCGCCGTTCCAAATTGTCCACCAATGAAAAAATCCACAGCCAGCTGACCTCCATGGTAAACGGCGCTTATCGTACCTTTTTGCAGGATGCGGTCATTACCATGCGTGATAACCGCTACTGTATCCCCGTAAAGGCAGAGTATAAAGGTCAGGTCAGCGGTATGGTGCATGATCAGTCCTCAACCGGTTCCACCTTTTTCATCGAACCGGCCGCCGTCGTGAATCTGAACAACCAGTTAAAAGAACTGGATCTGCAGGAGCAGGAAGAGATCGAAGTGATTCTGGGGGATCTGAGCAGTCAGGCTGCCGTTCATACCTCCGAACTTGCTGCCGACCAGAAGATCATGACCACACTGGACTTCATCTTTGCCAAGGCGAAACTTGCCATGGAACAGAATGCCACGGAGCCGATTTTCAATACCGATCATTACATCCAGATCCGCAAGGGCCGACATCCTTTGTTAGACAAGAAAAAGGCGGTACCCATTGATGTCCGTCTGGGCAGGGATTTTGACCTTCTGGTGATCACCGGTCCCAACACCGGCGGTAAGACGGTCTCCCTGAAAACAGTGGGACTTTTTACCCTGATGGGACAGGCCGGACTGCATATTCCGGCTCTGGATCGTTCCGAACTGTCGATTTTCTCGGAAGTCTATGCGGATATTGGAGATGAACAGAGTATTGAACAGAGTCTGTCCACATTCTCCTCCCATATGACCAGAGTTGTCCACATTTTACAGCATGCGGACACTGATTCTCTGTGTTTATTTGACGAACTGGGTGCCGGAACAGATCCCACGGAAGGCGCCGCGCTGGCGATTGCTATTCTGAATTATCTGCATGACCGCGGCATCCGCACCATGGCCACCACCCATTACAGCGAACTCAAAATCTACGCACTTTCCACGAATTTTGTGGAAAATGCCTGCTGTGAATTCGACGTAGAGACCCTTCGCCCTACTTACCGGCTGCTTATCGGTATTCCCGGTAAAAGTAATGCTTTCGCCATTTCTTCCAAGCTGGGACTGTCCGACGAGATCATCAATGCCGCAAAAGAGCAGATCAGCAAAGAGGACGAAAGCTTTGAAGACGTCATTGCCGATCTGGAGCAGAGCCGCGTGACCATCGAAAAAGAACAGCAGGAGATTGCAGAATACAAGGAGCGGATCCGCACCTTACAGGAACAATTACAGAAGAAAAACGAAAAGATCGATCAGGCGAAAGATAAAATTCTTCGGGATGCCAACGAAAAGGCAAGAGCCATCCTCCAGGAAGCCAAGGATGTGGCCGATGAAACTATCCGTGACTTCAATAAAGCAGGTGCTTCCGCTGATATCAGGGAACTGGAGAAAAAGAGACAGAAGGTTCGTGACAAGATCAACGAAAAGAACGGAAAACTGGCACTCGGTAATTCTCAAAAGAAACCGGCCAACCAGAAGACCGTGGATCCGAAAAAGCTGAAAAAAGGTGATTCCGTAAAGATCATTTCCATGAATCTGAAAGGAATCGTGAATACACTGCCGGATGCCAGGGGTAATCTGTTCGTACAATGCGGAATCATGCGGATGCAGACCAATATTAACGATCTCATTCCGGTAAAGGAAGAGACCATTACCGCACCTGCCCTGCAGCGCACCAATACCGGCAAGCTGAAAATGTCCAAGTCATTTTCCGTATCCTCCGAAATCAATCTTCTGGGATGCACGGTGGACGAGGCCATTGCAAAGCTGGATAAATATCTGGATGATGCCTATCTGGCACATCTGCCCAGTGTGAGAGTAGTCCACGGAAAAGGTACCGGTGCTCTGCGCAGTGCCGTACAGTCCCACTTAAAGCGTCTGAAATATGTCAGGGAATACCGATTGGGCGAATACGGTGAGGGCGATGCCGGCGTAACTATTGTTACTTTTAAATAATGACTGACAGGAGGTTCCTACTACATGGTAAGTAAACAGAAAATTCTCATTGTAGATGATGATAATAATATTGCTGAACTGATTTCCCTATATCTGACGAAGGAATGTTTTGAGACCATGATCGTCAACGACGGGGAATCCGTGATGCCGGCCATGGAGACCTTTGCACCGAATCTGATTCTGCTGGATCTGATGCTTCCCGGCATCGACGGCTATCAGGTGTGCAGGGAAGTCCGGGCACAATATTCCGTCCCGATCATTATGCTTTCCGCAAAGGGAGAAGTCTTTGACAAAGTGTTGGGACTGGAACTGGGTGCGGATGATTATATGGAAAAACCTTTCGACTCCAAGGAACTGGTAGCCCGGACCAAGGCCGTCCTCAGACGCTACAAGCCCACCAATACCCCCACCGAAAATTCCAATGATAAATGCGTGGAATATGCAGATCTCACCATTAATCTGACCAATTATTCCGTGATTTATATGGGGCACACCGTGGAAATGCCTCCCAAGGAACTGGAGCTTCTTTACTTTTTAGCGTCCTCACCGAACCATGTATTCACCAGAGAACAGCTGCTGGATCAGATCTGGGGCTATGAATATATCGGTGATACCCGAACCGTGGATGTGCATATCAAGCGTCTCCGCGAAAAGATCAAGGATCATGCCAACTGGAAGATCAGCACCATCTGGGGCATCGGCTATAAATTTGAAGTACGCAATTAAGTCATACCAGAAGCAGGATTTATTATGAAAAAAACACTTTATCTAAAATTTATACTTGCTTATTTTATTTTTGGTGTATTTGGTTTTATCATTGTCACGACCTTTGTTCCCAATATGACCAAAGAGCACCTGATCCGGGAAAAAGCAGAAAGCCTCTATTCCGAGGCAACACTGATAGCCGGGACTTATGCCGGCGGCCTGTACACCAGTGAAACCACACTGGAGACTGTTAAAATGCAGCTGGATTCCCTGGCTGTCTATCTGAACTCCGAAATCCGCATCATCAATCCTTCCGGACGACTGGTGCTGGACACCAACAGTCCGTTGGATGTGGAAAATGTAGTCGTCATAGAGAATTTTGACCCGACGGTCACCAGCAGATCCTATTACATGGTCGGAGACTTCTTCGGCAACTTTGATTCGGATGTACTCACTGTATTTGCCCCCATTACCTCCAATTATAAGGTAAAAGGCTATGTAGTCATTCATACCGATATGAATGACATTCAGGAATCCTGCAACAGCCTGCTGAACATCTCTTATATTACGCTGGCGATCCTGTTCCTGTTATCCCTGATCATCCTGATCTTTTTCACCGAGATCGTATATATTCCTCTGCGGAAGATCACCCATGCCACAGAACAGTATGCCGCCGGTAACATGCACTACGAATTTCAGGTGGACAGTGAAGATGAAATTGGTTATCTGGCTTCCTGCCTCAACTACATGGCCAGCGAAATTGCACGTTCCGAAGATGATCAGAAAAAGTTTGTAGCCAATGTCTCACATGATTTCCGTTCCCCGTTGACTTCCATCCGGGGATACCTGGAAGCAATGCTGGACGGCACGATTCCACCGGAAATGCATGAAAAATACATCAATATCGTATTGAATGAAACGGAACGTCTGGCCAAACTGACCAACAGTCTGCTGACATTAAATAATCTGAACACCAAGGGAATGCTTCTAGATAAAACGGATTTTGATATCAACCAGGTAATCCGTAACACAGCGGCTTCCTTCGAGGGTACCTGCCACAGCAAATCCATTGCCATCGAAATGATCCTCACCGGCAATGAAATGTATGTACACGCAGATATGGGCAAAATCCAACAGGTGCTTTATAATCTTATGGACAATGCAATCAAGTTCAGCCATCACGATTCCGTCATCCACATTGAGACCTCGGAAAAGAAAAATAAGCTGTTTGTCTCCGTAAAAGACACCGGAATCGGCATTCCAAAGGAGGATCTGAAGCTGATCTGGGATCGGTTTTATAAATCGGATCTTTCCCGCGGCAAGGATAAAAAGGGAACCGGTCTGGGATTGTCCATTGTGAAAGAAATCATTAATGCTCATGATGAACATATTAATGTTATCAGTACTCCCGGCGTGGGAAGTGAATTTATTTTCTCCCTGCCGAAATCTCATCAGGAAGACGAAGAGGACTAAGCTTTCGACTTAGTCCTCTTTTTTATATTTCCACTACCCGATATAGATAACTGTTTCCCTGTTTTCCTACCCGTTCCACCGTTCCCATTTCAAACAGAATATTCAATACGGTCTGAGCCAGTGAGAGAGGAATGTGGGCGGCCTTTGCAAAATCTTTGCTATGGAAGGGTTCTTTCAGCTCATAGGGTACAAATTGCAGATAATCCTCCGGCTGTCTGATTTCCACTTCTTCAATCAGATCCGTAGGAATCCGGTCGTACCGCGTGGATCCCTTTTTCCTGTCATGGCTCCAGCCGTTCAACAGCCGGTATTCTTCCATATTCACCAGTACGAATTTAAACCGAAGATTCGGATCCTTCAGAAACATTTTAATCTTATACAGTTCCTTAAAAGCCTGATAAGCGGAACCCTTTTTTGGAGATTTCCGCTTCCTGCTCAGTTCTCCGCTGTCTTCATTGATCCAGATCAGCCATTTTTCATAAGGAATCGGATAGACTACGGTCACCGGATATAATGGAAGAAAAGCCTGTAATTTTCCCCGCATCCGGTTAAACTGTCTCGTCTGGATCTCGATAATCTCCCCATCCCTGTAAATATCCGCTACATAATTCTCTATGGGAATCTCCTGATGATCCTCGTCCGGTTCATAATAATCCTTAAAAATAGCATGAACCGTCTTCTCTGAGAGCGTTCCGATTCCCAGTCTCTGACGGTCCACACCTATTATTTTTTGTTTAGCTTCTTCAAAACGCTTCTGATCCATATTCCCTAATCAATCTCGGCATGCTTCGTATACAAAATCTTAAGCAGGATAGGAGTAGAAATGCTGGATACGATGATCAAGAGAATTACTGCGGTAAAGTATTCCGATCCGATCATTCCCACAGACAATCCTTTCTGTGCCACGATCAGGGCAACCTCACCTCTGGTCATCATACCGACACCGATTTTCAAGGCATCCGGTCCCTTGAATCTGCAGATTCTCGCCATCAGACCGCAGCCGATAATCTTGCACAGCAGAGCAACAACAACGAATCCAATGGAGAAAAGTACAAATTCTCCGTTCAGATGATCAAAGCTGGTCTTAAGTCCGATACTTGCGAAGAAAATCGGTCCGAAGATCATATAAGAGTTGATATCCATCTTCTCAGCTATATAATCGGAATCCTGAATGGAGCACAGGATGATACCTGCCACATAAGCACCGGTAATATCAGCAATTCCGAAAAATACCTCTGCTACATAGGCAAAGATGAAGCAGAGAGCCAATCCAAGAATAGGAATACGTCTCGTATGAGGGTATCTGTTATCCAGATACTGGAATACTTTGAATAATACAAATCCCACACCGATAGCAAACAGGAAGAAGAGTGCGGTAGAAATAATTACGCTTCCCGGATTGGAATCGGGATTCTTGAATCCAATGACAAAGGTCAGTACGATAATACCGATGACATCATCAATAATAGCGGCACTCATAATAGTGGTGCCGACTTTTCCCTTTAATTTACCAAGTTCCTTCAGAGACTGTACCGTAATACTTACGCTGGTAGCCGTCATAATAACGCCGATAAATACAGCCTCATAGAATTTCTCGGATCCCCAGGGTGCCACTCCGTAGAAGCCCATGTACAATAAGGTTCCGCCCACCAATGGAACAAATACACCCGCACAAGCTATCAAAAATGCCACAAAACCGGTCTTCATCAGATCCTTCAGATTCGTCTCCAGACCCGCGGAAAACATCAGCAGGATAACACCGATCTCCGCCATCTGGATCAGAAAATCCGACTGCTGCACCAATCCCAGCACACTGGGTCCGATCAACAGACCGGCCACGATCTCACCCACGACCTGAGGTGCCTTACATTTTCTCGCAATGATACCAAACACTTTGGCAAATACAATAATAATTGCCAGATCTCTGAAAATACTATAAGATTCCATTTTTCCTGCCCCTCTTTTTCATTTGAGTTATTACATAATAAGTTCATTAAATTGAGCACTTTTGTTATATCACAGACACCTTGCATCTGCAACATAAAAGTGCTCAACATTAATACTTATTTTTGATTATTTTGATAATTAATTACTCATCGTCTTCATTTTCCTCGGTGGGGAAAATCAGATTTTCTTCCGCTTCGTCCTCATCCTCGGAACCGACTTCCTGTGATACCTGTTCCATAGCTTCTTCGATATTTTCGAATTCATGGTCACCGTTGGAAAGCTTCTCGCGTACCTTGGCAATCTGTGCTACCTTCACGCCTTCGTCCAGATTAATCAGCTTCACACCGGAAGTAATTCTGCTCAGTGTGGAGATATCCTGAACACGCAGCTGAATGATAATACCTTCGGTGGTGATCATCATGATCTCGTTATCATCATTGACAGCCTTGGCACCTACTACATCACCGGTCTTTTCCACGATCTTGTAACATTTCACACCCTTACCGCCACGTTTCTGTATGGTAAATTCATCCATATTGGTACGCTTACCCATACCGTTTTCAGATACGATCAGCAGATCGCTGCCCTGGGTCTGTAACTGCATACCGATGATCTCATCTCCGGGAGAAAGATTCATACCGATGACACCCATGGAGGCTCTGCCGGTCGCCCGGACATCGGTCTCCTGGAAGCGGATACACATGCCCTGTTTTGTTACCAGAAAAATTTCACTGTTGCTGTCGGTGATTTTCACCTCGATCAGTTCATCCTCTTCTCTGAGGTTAATGGCGGTCAGTCCGTTCTTTCTGACATTTGAGAATTCCATCAAAGGAGTCTTTTTCACGATACCGGTCTTGGTCACCATGAACAGATTCTTGTCATCACTGTATTCCCGGATAGGAATCATTGCAGTGATTTTCTCGCCGGGTGCCAGCTGCAGGAGATTCACAATAGCAGTACCTCTTGCGGTACGTCCTGCCTCCGGAATCTCGTAAGCCTTCAATCTGTAGACTCTTCCCATATTAGTGAAGAAATTCAGATAATGGTGGGTCGTTGTCATCAGCAGATCCTCGATGTAATCCTCATCAATAGTCTGCATTCCCTTGATACCACGGCCACCGCGGTTCTGTGCCTTGAAATTATCTACGGTCATACGCTTGATATAACCGAGACTGGTCATGGCAATGATGGTATTCTCCTTCGGAATCAGATCCTCCATGGAGATATCCAGTTCGTCATAACCAATCTTACTGCGTCTGTCATCCCCGTATTTTTCGGCGATAACACTCATTTCTGTCTTAATAACACCCAATAACAGCTTTTCATCTGCCAAAATAGCCTTCAACTCCGCAATTTTTGCCACCAGATCCTGATGCTCGTTCTCCAGCTTCTCTCTTTCCAGACCTGTCAGAGCACGCAGACGCATATCTACAATAGCCTGTGCCTGTACATCAGACAGTTCGAATCTCTCCATCAGTCGTTCTTTTGCGATCTGGGCATTCTGGCTGCCGCGGATGATCGTGATGACTTCGTCAATGAAATCCAGAGCCTTTAACAATCCCTGTAAAATATGATCTCTTTCCTCCGCCTTGTTCAGATCATATTTAGTTCTTCTGGTGACTACATCTTCCTGATGCTTCAGATAGTAGGTCAGCATATCCAGCAGATTCATGACTTTGGGCTGATTGTTGATCAGGGCCAGCATGATGACACCGAAAGTATCCTGTAACTGTGTATGCTTGTACAGCTGATTCAGAATAACGTTGGCATTGGCATCCTTACGAAGCTCAATAACCACGCGGACACCTTCGCGGTTGGATTCATCACGGATATCCGTGATACCGTCGATCTTTTTCAGCTTTACCAACTCGGCAATCTTGATGATCAGATTAGCCTTGTTGACCATATAGGGCAGTTCTGTGGCAATAATCTGGCTCTTACCGTTGGGCAGTGTCTCGATATTGGTCACTGCACGGACTCTGATTTTACCACGGCCGGTACTGTAAGCTTCCTCGCAGCCTCTGGTACCCAGAATCAGTCCCCCGGTAGGAAAATCGGGAGCCTTCACAATGGGAAGAATCTCATCGATAGTAGTCTCTCTGTCTTCCTCCACACGATTATCAATAATTTTAACGACGGCCTGTACCACTTCACGAAGATTGTGAGGCGGGATATTAGTGGCCATACCTACGGCAATACCGGTAGTACCGTTCACCAGCAGATTCGGATAACGGCTGGGCAGTACAACAGGTTCTTTTTCCGTATCATCAAAGTTCGGTACAAAATCTACGGTATTCTTACCGATATCTGCCAGAAGTTCCATGGAAATTCTGGAAAGTCTTGCCTCGGTATAACGCATTGCTGCGGCACCGTCACCATCCATGGAACCAAAGTTACCGTGGCCGTCTACCAGAGGATAACGGGTAGACCAGTCCTGTGCCATATTAACCAATGCACCGTAAATAGAGCTGTCACCATGAGGATGATATTTACCCATGGTATCACCGACAATACGGGCACTCTTACGATGCGGCTTGTCGGGACCATTGTTCAGTTCGATCATGGAATAGAGTACACGTCTCTGTACCGGCTTCAGACCATCCCTCACATCCGGAAGCGCACGGGATGCGATAACACTCATGGCATAGTCGATATAGAAAGTTTCCATTTTTTCTTTCAGATCGACTTCATGGATTTTATCAATCTCAGCCTCCGAAGGCTTATCAAAAATATCGTCGTTCATGTTTCCTCACATTCTGTCGTAAAATACGACGTTTCACATTTATAAAAATAATCAGATGTCCAGATTTTTAACAAACTGAGCATTTTCCTCGATGAATTCTCTTCTTGGCTCTACTTTATCGCCCATCAGGGTGGTAAAGGTCAGATCCAGTTCGGATTCGGTCTCTTCATCGTAGTTGACTCTGAGCAGAATACGTCTCTCGGGATCCATGGTAGTCTCCCAGAGCTGCTCTGCATCCATCTCTCCCAGACCTTTGTAACGCTGGATCTTGTTGTTCTGGTCACGGCCTACTTCTGCGAGAATGCTGTCAAGCTCTTCATCACTGTAGGCATACCATACCTTCTTGTTCTTCTCCAGCTTATACAGAGGCGGCTTTGCCAGAAATACATGTCCCTGCTTGATCAGTTCCGGCATAAACCGATAGATAAAGGTCAGCAGAAGAGTACTGATATGCGCACCGTCTACATCGGCATCGGTCATCAGGATGATCTTATTGTAACGAAGCTTCGTAATATCAAAATCTTCATGGATACCGGTACCGAAGGCAGTAATCATTGCCTTAATCTCGGCATTGGCATAGATCTTATCCAGTCTTGCCTTTTCTACATTCAGAATCTTACCACGTAAGGGAAGTATTGCCTGCGTTGCACGGGAACGTGCCGTCTTCGCACTTCCTCCTGCAGAGTCTCCCTCTACGATGTAGATTTCACAGTTCTTCGGATCCTTATCGGAACAGTCTGCCAGCTTACCTGGCAGCGCCATGGTATCCAGAGCCGTCTTTCTTCTGGTGAGATCTCTTGCCTTTCTGGCTGCCTCTCTGGCACGCTGTGCCAGAATGGATTTCTCACAGATGGACTTTGCAATCTGCGGATTCTGCTCCAAAAAGTAAGTCAGCTGTTCACTGACAATATTATCTACAGCACCTCTCGCCTCACTGTTACCCAGTTTCTGCTTGGTCTGACCTTCGAACTGGGGATCCTCGATCTTAACACTGACGATTGCCGTCAGACCTTCACGGATATCTTCACCGGACAGATTCGGTTCACTGTCTTTTAACAGCTTTGCGCTTCTGGCATAATCGTTAAATGTCTTCGTAATAGCATTACGGAAGCCCTGTAAATGGGTACCTCCCTCAGGCGTATTGATATTATTTACAAAGCTGAATACGCTCTCGTTATAAGAATCGTTGTGCTGGAAAGATACTTCCACATACACATTGTTCTTCTCGCCTTCAAAATACAGGATATTTTCGTACAAAGGCTCCTTACTCTTGTTCAGGTAAGCAACAAATTCCCTGATACCACCCTCGTAGTAGAACTCAACGACTTTTTGCTTTTTACCATTTTCCAGAGTAATGGTATGTATCTTGCCGATCTTGCCGCCGGTACGGGCCTTGGTGGATTCCTCGGAAGTAGCAAAAGCATCTGCAAATGCTTCAGAGTCATCCCTGGAAGATTCTTTTGCCTCATCATTAGAAGCAGGAGTATCCGAAGATGCAGATCCATCCTGTGCATCTTCCTGTGCCCGCTGTAACAGTTCGCTGATCTGCTTCTTTTCATGCTCTGTAGACATAGCCTCCGCAGCTGCACTGTCCATAACGGAACCGCCTTCCAGAGAAATTTCCTCCTCGGTACGATTATCTCTTAAAATGATACGCAGTCCCTTGGTCAGGAACGCCATCTCCCTGAGTCTTCTCTTCAATACGTCAAAATCATATACCGTGGTCTCGGTAAAGATTGCATCATCCGGCAGGAAAGTAACCTTCGTACCGGTCTTTTCCACAGGACAGGTACTGATTTCTTTCAGCGGATAGCACACATGTCCTCTCTCGTAACGCTGTTTATATACTTTACCCCCCTGACAAATCTCTACTTCCAGCCAGTTGGAAAGAGCATTTACAACCGATGCACCTACACCGTGCAGACCACCGGATACCTTGTATCCCCCACCGCCGAACTTACCACCGGCATGCAGAACCGTAAATACAACTTCTACCGCAGGAATACCTGCTTTGTGGTTGATACCTACAGGAATTCCACGGCCGTTATCGATAACAGTGATGGAGTTGTCTTCATTTATGGTTACGTCAATGGTATCACAGAATCCTGCCAATGCCTCATCTACCGCATTGTCTACGATCTCGTATACCAGATGATGCAGTCCTCTGCTGGATGTGGTACCAATGTACATTCCCGGACGCTTTCTTACAGCTTCCAGACCTTCCAATATCTGAATCTGATCCGCGCCGTATTCATGTTCTACCGCGGTATTGTTCCTATTTTCTTCGCTCATGATTCCTCACATTCTGCCCTACAGGCTGCCAAAATTATACGCATCTGCCACGGATGCTTCCGGTTCCGATTTCAGTCCCATATTTTCATTTACACAGGTGACAGTTCCGGCAGATACTTTGAATACCCGGTTGATCTCGAAACGGTTATTCACAAATTCTTCCAGACCAGTACAGGTAATGATGGTCTGGATATCTCCGATACTGTTCAACAGATAGTTTTGCCGGTTACTGTCCAGTTCAGACAACACATCATCAAGTAATAGCACCGGAGTATCCTTCGTGATCCTCTTGACCAGTTCTATCTCGGATAATTTCAGGGAGAGAGCAGCGGTACGCTGTTGCCCCTGGGATCCGAATTTTCGGATATCCACGTCCCCTACCAGAAAGGAAAAATCATCTCTGTGGGGTCCCACGGATGTCATTTTGGCCCGCATATCCCGATCCTGACTGTTTCTCAGCTTACTTTCAAATTCATCCAGTTCCACATCCGGTTCATACTGGATACGGATTTCTTCCCGGCCACCGGATAATTTTTTATGAATTTCATAAATGATCTCATTGAGCTGTTCCACGAACAGCTTTCTTCTCTCTATGATCTTACTTCCGTAAGACACCAGCTGCATATCCCAAATCGTCAGGGTCTCCTTCAGATCCGGGTTCATGTACATATCCTTGAGAAGCTTGTTGCGCTGATTGACGATCTTGTTGTAATGATTGAGATTGTAGAGATAGAAATTGTCCAACTGGCACAATTCCATATCTACGAACCTTCTCCGTTCGGAAGGGCCGTTTTTGATGATTCCCAGGTCTTCCGGAGAAAAAAAGACGACATTACAAAGCCCCAGAAGATCCGCTGCTTTCTTTATCTTCTGACCGTCTATGGCAATTCCCTTGGATTTCGACTTTCTCAGATGCATATCCACGCGGATCTCTTTGTCATCCTTTTCCAGATAGGTTCTGATATGGGCCTCTTCCTTGTCGAAATTAACAATTTCCCTATCCTTGCTTCCCTTATGTGATTTTGTGGTGGCAGCTACATAAATTGCTTCCAGAATATTCGTCTTGCCCTGTGCATTATCTCCGTAGAGGATATTCGTCCCACGGTCAAACTGAAGTACAAGAGAATCATAATTTCTGTAATCTGCCAATTCTATTGATTTGATGATCATAGTAACCTGCTTACTCTATCACGATGGTCTCACCATCATATTCCACTTTATCTCCGGATACCAGCTTTTTGCCACGCTGTAATTCCGTCTGTCCGTTCACCTTTACCAGGCCATCCTGTACGGCGAACTTGGCATCTACGCCGGATTCTACCACACCGGCTGCCTTCAATGCCTGACCAAGCTTAATATAATCATCCTTTAAACGGATCGTATGCATCTTTTTATCCTCTTTTTTATTCAAACTATGCAACTGTTGTAAAGTTCACGGGAAGAATCAGATAAATATAGCTTTCCTCTGTATTTTTGATAAAGCAGGGAGCCTTGGGATTTACCATATACAGATCCACTTCCTCATCATCAATGACACGAAGAGCATCGATCAGGAACTTCGGATTGAATCCGATCATCAGATCCTTACCC
Organism: uncultured Acetatifactor sp.; assembly: GCA_934394815.1. Lineage (GTDB taxonomy): Bacteria > Bacillota > Clostridia > Lachnospirales > Lachnospiraceae > Acetatifactor. Next base: position 20,648 of record CAKRRD010000027.1, read on the forward strand.
TGTTTCTGGATGTCGATTTCTTCGTTCATGCTTCCCAGAGCGGAATTAATCTTTAATTCCATGCCGTTGTCCGTGATATTTACAATAATAGGCTTCTTATCGCCTTCCTTGACCAGAAGAGTAGCACGATCAATACAGCTTAAGAATTCTCTCTTGTTAACTCTTACTTTCGTTTCATAATCGCTGGAAAGCATCTGGTCAATCTTGAAGTATTCACCCTCAATCAGACGGGATACCACAACCGTCTTGTCAAATTCAAATACAATATGCTTTGCGGTAAAGGAAATCGTTACATCACTGTCTGCATCTCCGGGCAAAATCTTACTTACCTCGTTCAGAGTCTTACCGGGAACCACCACTTTTTTCGGAGAATAGCTGTTCTTCAACTGGATCTTGCGGATGGAGATACGATGTCCGTCCAGAGATACGATCTTGAATTCTTCTCCGTTAATATCAAAAAGTTCACCTGTCATCAGTTTATTATTATCATTGTCAGAAATAGAGAAAATGGTCTGTCTAACGACTTCTTTCAATGTAAACTGGCTCATGACAATACTGTCATCTTTTTCTACTACCGGTAAATAAGAGAAATCTTCACCGGATTTACCGATAATGGTAAATTTTGCTTTTTCACAGGTGATGACTACCTTGTAGGAAGTATCGGTCTCAATGGTAATATCGCTGTCAGGAAGTTTGCGTACGATTTCCAGGAACATTTTGGCATCCAGAGCAATGATACCTTTTTCTACAATCTGTCCTTCTATGGTAGTCTCGATACCAAGCTCCATATCGTTGGCGGTAAGCTTGATCTCTCCGTTGGTAGCATCTACTAAAATACATTCCAGAATCGACATGGTAGTCTTACTGGGAACAGCTTTTGATACAGTTTGTACGCCATTTAAAAGATTGGCTTTTGAACAGACTAATTTCATGTGTGCATAACTTCCTTTCTGGTTGATTTACGCACGCGTGGATACGCGTTGTATAAAAATATTAAAAGAATTTCGTAGTCTCCTTAATAAGGGCTGTTGATATGTGCATAACCAGTCTTATTATACTATTTTTCAAGGCAAAATGGAATGGAAATCTTGGTGGATTTGGCAGAATAACCTAAGAATAACTCTCAGCTTATTCACATCCTCCGGATTCCGTTTCATAGCCTTAAAACAAGTTATCAACAGGCAGGCACCTTTTATTCCAAAGATATACACAACTTGTCCTCGGAATAAGAAAAAAAATAATAACAGATATCCACTTAAGAAAGGTTTATTTTCTATGAAGGATTGATCTTCTTTGTAATGATATCTATTTTATTACGAAGCTCCTCGTTGGTCTGGATCTCCGAGGTTATCTTATTGACACCGTGAATGATGGTTGTATGGTCTTTTTTGCCTAAAAGTTTACCAATATTCGTGAAAGAGGTATCTGTCAGCTCTCTGCACAGGTACATAACGACCTGACGGGGCTGTACGAACTCGGAATTTCTCTTTTTGGAGGTAATGTCTTCCGGTTTTACGCCAAAATGTTCTGCTACTACATTAATAATGAGAGTAGGAGTGATTTCTTTTGGTTTATTTGGGTAGATAACATCCTTCAGGGCTTCCTCCGCCAGAGAGAGGGTCAGATCTACCTTATTTAATTTGGCAAAAGCAATGATCTTATTAAATGCGCCTTCTAATTCACGAATGTTGGATTTAATATTCGTGGCAATGTATTTAATGATCTCTTCGTCAATCTGGCGATCATAGGTTTCTGCATTTTTCCGTAAAATAGCCATTCTGGTCTCATAATCGGGCGGCTGGATATCTGCAATCAGGCCCCATTCGAAACGGGAACGGAATCGTTCATCCAGAGTCTCCATTTCCTTGGGCGGTTTATCGGAGGACAGAATGATCTGCTTATGGGCAGCATGCAGGGCATTGAAAGTATGGAAGAATTCTTCCTGGGTACTTTCCTTACCGATAATGAACTGTACGTCATCGACCATGAGCACATCGACGTTACGGTATTTTTCACGCAGCTTGGTCATGGAAGCCGCATTACCGCTACGGATGGATTCGATTACTTCATTGGTGAATTCCTCACTGGTAACGTAGAGTACCTTCTTGTCCGGATCCTGTTCTAAAATAAAATGTCCGATGGAATGCATCAGGTGAGTCTTGCCCAGACCGGGACCTCCATATAAATAGAGAGGATTATAGACTTCTCCCGGAGATTCCGCTACCGCAAGGGATGCAGAATGAGCAAACTTGTTGTTGCTGCCTACGACAAAGGTATCGAATTTGTACTTGGGGTTCAGATGGGCATCTTCATAATTAATGCCATAGATCTGATTAGGAACCGCCATTTCGTTCTCAGGAGGCTCCTCCTTGACATCCTTTTCCAATATGAAGCTGATATCATAAGGATGATCAAACATTTCGGTAATGGTTACCTGAAAAAAGCTCTTATATTTAGAAGAAATGTAATTCAGGGCATGGGCCTGGTCTGAAGGAATAATGATGCTTACGACATCATTTACCACATTGTAAAATTCCAGAGGCTCCACCCATGTATGATAAGAAATGTCAGAAAGACTGTATTCTCTTCTGACAGCTTCTTTAACAGTAGTCCAGTTTTCTTTGATTGCGTCCATTGATTTCCTCCCGCTAAGAGCCTCGCTGTGCGAAACTCCATTTCATTGTATAATAGAATTAAAAATAATTCAAATGTAAGTTATGAACAGGTCATGGATAAAGTTATCCACATATTGTTGATAAAGTTGTTCATAACTGGGTCTATTAACAGGGGATGTGGATAGTAATGTGTATATGTGGATAAATGCGACAAATTTCGAGATATCCACAATTAAGGTAAACTTGTCCACTTTTACACCGGATTTGCACAGAATATCCATGTGAAAAAAATAAATATCCACAAATAATCAACAACCTGTGGATAACTCGTTTGTGGGTAAATATGGTGTATATCTATGTGGATAACTCATTTTAAAAATTTTTCAGAATTTTAGAAAGCTGATTTTCTCTTGATTTTTCAGCATTTTTATGGAATTTTGCTTGACATTGCCGGGCTTTTACATTACAATCAATATGCTATTTTCCGAAAGGAAGGCGCATTTTTTATGTGCCCAAATGATGAAAAATATGTTTACCTTTTTATATAAGAAGGTTTAGAGAAGGAGGTGCCTTTCCATGAAGATGACATTTCAGCCTAAAAAGCGTTCCCATTCCAAGGTTCACGGTTTCAGAGCCAGAATGAGTACTCCCGGTGGAAGAAAAGTTTTAGCAGCAAGACGTGCAAAAGGAAGAAAGAAATTATCCGCATAGGTCACAGTAATGTGACCTTTTTTTCTCTTAACTTTCACGGTTGGAGGAGTGCATGCAGTTTTCGGAATCATTAAAGAAAAATCAGCAGTTCCGTTTTGTGTACAAGAATGGCAGATCCTATGCCAATAAGTACTTTATCATGTATGTAAAGGAAAATGGCCTTGATAAGAACAGAATCGGAATCAGTGTCAGTAAGAAAGTCGGCAACAGTGTCGTAAGGCACCGGATTACCCGACTGGTCAGAGAAAGTTACAGATTACATGAAAGTGTATTCAATAGTGGTTTGGATATGGTAATCGTTGCAAGACCGGCCGCAGCTTCCATAGGTTATGAAGAAGCGGAGAGCGCGTTGATGCATCTTGCAAAACTTCATCATCTGATAAAAATCTATTTTTATCAGGATTAATAAGATTAGTATATGAAAAAATTAGTTATAGCCATGATCAGGTTCTATCAAAAATATATCTCGCCTTATAAAGGTACCAAATGTCCTTATGTTCCCAGCTGCTCTCAATATGGTCTGGAAGCCATTCAAAAATATGGTGTGATCAAGGGAGGACTTCTGGCTGCATGGAGGATTCTTCGGTGTAATCCTTTTTCCAAGGGAGGGTATGATCCGGTACCCTGAGATATTATTTCTAATAGAATATGGCACACATTAGGAGGATAAATGAACGGTATTCTTTTGACACAGAATTCCACATTCATTATCGGACAGGTCGCATGGATACTTGGTAAGATAATGGAAGGAATCTTCGAAGTCCTGAACATGATCGGTATTCCCAACATCGGTCTCGCAATCATCCTTTTTACAATCGTTGTGAATCTGTTGATGATGCCTCTTACCATCAAACAGCAGAAATTCTCCAAGCTTTCTGCTAAGATGAATCCTGAGATTCAGGCAATTCAGGCAAAATATAAGAATCGCAAGGATCAGGATGCCCAGCTGGCACAGAATCAGGAAATTCAGGCCGTATATGCCAAGTACGGAGTATCTCCTACCGGCAGCTGTCTGTATATGTTGATCCAGATGCCTATTCTGTTCGCTCTGTATCGTGTTATCTATGCAATTCCCGCGTATGTAGGAAGAGTTAAGGAAGCTTTCTTCCCACTGGTAGATAATATCATTGATACCGCGGGTGCTACGGAACTGATACAGAATCTGACCAATTCCGGCATGTACAGCAAGCAGTTTACCAGTGCAGGCTTTGTGGCAGGAACCCACAGTGAATATGTTCAGAATACGATCATCGACTGTCTGAATAAAGCATCTACTGCTGATTTCGCAAGTATCAGCGAGAAGTTTCCTTCTTTGGCCAGCGATGTGACCAATACGGTAAACAAGCTGGAAGAGTACAATAACTTCCTGGGACTGAACATTGGTAATTCTCCTTCTTATCTGTTGAAGGAAGCATGGGCAAATGGTGCCTGGTTGTTGGTAATTGGTGCAATTGCCATTCCTGTTCTGTCTGCATTGACACAGTGGATTAATGTAAAGCTGATGCCTCAGCAGGATACCTCTGCAGCCAATGGTAATGATCAGGCTGCAGCAATGGCTTCTTCCATGAAGACCATGAACATGATTATGCCTCTGATGTCTGCATGGTTCTGCTTCACGTTACCTTCTGGTCTGGGATTGTACTGGGTAGCCGGAAGTGTTGTCAGAAGTATCCAGCAGATAGTAATAAACAAGCACATTGACAAGATGAATTTTGATGACATTATCAAGAAAAATTCAGTAAAGAGCGCCAAAAAGCTTGAGAAGATGAAGGAACAGCAGGAAAAGCTGAATGCATACGCTAACATTAGCACCAAGAACATTCAGAAGAAAGCAAATATTTCTTCCAGGGTAGATAACAGTGAAGTATCTGCTGACAGCTATTCCGAAGTAAAGGCGGCAAAGCCCGGAAGCATGATGGCCAAGGCAAATATGGTCAGAGATTATAACGAGAAGAACAGTCGTAAATAAATTTGCGCCTGCACAAGGTACAAAGGTACCTGAAAGTTTGCAGGTTGTAGAAAGGCAGGGTGTTATATATGGACATGATCGAAGTATCTGCAAAGACAGTCAATGATGCCATTACAGAAGCATGTCAGAAGCTGGGTGTTACCAGTGACAAGCTGGATTATCAGGTAGTGGAAGAAGGTTCTTCCGGATTTCTGGGAATCGGAGCAAAGCCTGCAGTAATCAAGGCTGCTGTGAAGAAGAGTTCCGTAGAGGAAGTTGCCAGAGTATTCTTAAATGATGTTTTTCAGGCAATGAATATGGAAGTTGCCATTGATATTAAGTACAACGAAGAAGAGAAGAACATGGACATCGAGTTAAGCGGTAATGAGATGGGTGTTCTGATCGGTAAGAGAGGACAGACACTGGATTCCTTACAGTATCTGGTATCTCTGGTAGCTAATAAAGAGTCTGAAGAGTATATTCACGTAAAGGTTGACACAGAGAACTACCGTCAGCGCAGAAAGGAAACTCTTGAGAATCTTGCCAAGAATATAGCTTATAAGGTGAAGAGAACCAAGAGAAGTGTATCTCTTGAACCTATGAATCCTTATGAGAGAAGAATCATTCATTCCGCATTGCAGAATGATAAATATGTTACGACCCACAGTGAAGGAGAAGAACCCTTCCGAAGAGTTGTAGTTACTCTCAAGAGATAGTTATTATAAGAGTGATAGAGCCGGTATTAGAATTTGATTCTATTTACCGGCTTTATTTACAACTACCTGTTTTATGGAGTATAATTGTCTATATTTTAAGGAGATATAAAGAAAATGAAGAGTTGGTTGCAGAAAAAATGGAATAAGGGAAAGATGCCTGCAGAATTAAAGCCTGCTTTTTTTCTGTCTCTGACTTTTTGTTTTATGCTTTTTATTTATGCGCCGCTGGAACTTTATGTAAATAACATAGAGGGCTTCTGGTATGATGCCTTTGTATTGTTTCCGTTTATCATCAAGGATTTTTTCTTCTTTTTATTTATCAGCCTGGCTGGATTTGTTGTGGCTTATTTATTGGCTAAGGTGGTATATGAAATTGCCCTGTATGGTTATTTTGTATGTATGATCGCCTGCTATATCCAGGGAAACTATATGGTAAAGGGTCTGCCTCCTCTGGACGGTACGGATATCAACTGGACATGGTATCGGCCGGAAATGATAAAGTCCACAATCATGTGGGCTGTGGTTGCGATTATCTGTCTTATTGGATTTCTTATTTTAAAATATGATAAGGTGAAAAAAGCAGTTTCTTATATCAGTATTTTTATGGTTTTAATGCTGGCAGGTACGATTACGGTTCTTTCCATCAATGGTGATATTTTTACGAAGAAGCAGTATGAAAAGTTTAATAAATTAGATCAGTTTGAAATGTCTACGGATACGAATTTTGTTATTGTTATGCTGGATGCCATAGATGAAGAGTGTTTCTGGCAGGTATGGGAGCAGCATCCGGAATATGCGGAGGAAATGAGAGATTTTACTTTCTATAATAATGCAATGTCAGGGTATGCCTATACCGATCATTCCCTTCCCCTTATCATATCCGGCGAATGGTATGAAAATAAAGAGCCTTTTTCGGATTATCAGATCCGGATATTCAAGGATTCTCCCTTCTTCAATCGTCTGAGGGAACAGGGGTATACGTTAAGTTATTATGAGGATGAATACAAATTTGAAGTCGGTGTGATGGACGGAGCCTTTAACAATCTGGCTTATACACAGTCTTCTCTCTGGGATGCTCCTTTGTTCAATAAGCGTATTATTAAAATGGTAGGCATGAAATATGCACCCTACCTGTTAAAACCCAAGTGCTGGTTCAATGTGGATATGCTGAATAATCAGGAGATGACACCGAAGGATGAGGCATTATTCTCCTGGAAAAATAAAGCTTTTTATGATGATGTAAAAGAAGATGATATCACTTATGTGGATGGAAAGAGATTTAAGCTGATCCATCTGATGGGAGCCCATGTTCCTTTCTATTATGACAAGGATGTCAATGAAATTGATGATGCCAATTATTACACATGTATTGAATCTTCTATGACCGTTACGATGGCTTATCTGGATAAATTGAGAGAAGCGGGAGTATATGACAATTCTGTCATTATTGTACTTTCGGATCATGGATATAATATAGAAGGGGATGCCGTGGATACGCCCCAGCGCAATGAGAACGAAACCGGCAGACAGCATTCTGTTTTATTTGTAAAGGGCCTGAATGAGAGTCATGATTTTCAGGTATCCGGAGCACCAATCTCTTATGAGGATCTGGTAGGTGCCTATTATAAATTAATGGATGGTGCAGCATCCGATGATTGCTTTGCATATAAAGAAGGTGATCAGAGAGAGCGAAGATATCTTCTTTATAAATACCTTGGAGAAGACCACATGGTAGAATATGTTCAGACAGGATATGCAGGCGATAAATCGACATTGGTTCCTACGGGAAGAGTGTTTGATGCCAATTAGAATGATTCAAAGTCTGTAGGTTATGGAAAGGCATAAGTAGTTGTATGGAAAAATATGAAAATGAGACGATAGCTGCCATTGCTACGGCATTATCGGATTCCGGGATCGGAATTGTAAGAATCAGTGGTGACAATGCCATATATATAGTAGATAATGTTTTTCGTTCCGCATCCGGGAAAAGAATCCTGACAAAAGTACAGAGTCATACGATCCATTATGGTTATATTGTAGATCAAAACGAAAATGTCATAGATGAAGTTATGGCAGTTGTCATGAAAGCTCCAAAAAGCTATACCATGGAGGATACTGTGGAAATCAACTGCCATGGGGGTGTGCTGGTCATGCAGAAAGTACTGGAAACAGTATTACAGGCCGGAGCCAGACTGGCAGAGCCGGGAGAATTCACCAAGAGAGCTTTTCTGAATGGCAGAATTGATCTGTCCCGTGCAGAAGCAGTCATTGATGTGATCCATTCTCAGAATGAATATGCTCTTTCTTCTTCAGTCAGTCAGTTAAAAGGACTGCTTTCTGATAAGATTCACAGCCTGCGGGAGGATATTTTATATCAGATTGCTTTTATTGAATCGGCATTGGATGATCCGGAACACATTAGTCTGGAAGGATATCCGGAGCAGTTGGCCGGGAAAGTCAATCGTTTTGAAAAAGAAATCCAAAAGCTGCTGGCAACAGCGGATAACGGAAGACTGATCAAGGAAGGAATTTCCACAGTGATTGTGGGTAAACCCAATGCGGGAAAATCTTCTCTGTTGAATATGCTGTTGGGAGAAGACAGAGCCATTGTTACGGAAATTGCCGGAACTACCAGGGATGCTCTGCATGAGACTATCAATCTGCATGGAATCAGTTTGAATATGATTGATACGGCCGGTATTCATGAAACACAGGATGTCGTGGAAAAAATAGGTGTGGAACGGGCCAAAAAATATGCTGTGGAGGCGGATCTGATTCTGTATGTGGTAGATGCTTCCGGAGATCTGGATGAGAATGACAGGGAAATCATATCTCTGCTGGAAGGAAAAAAGGCAATTATTTTGTTAAATAAATCGGATCTGGAAAATAGGATTACGGAGGATAGTCTGAAAGACAGTCTGACAGGAGTATTGGAACATACCGAAGAAATTCAGATTCTTCGTACTTCTACCATTGATCCTTCTTCGGAAGATTCCGGAATGGAAGAGCTGGAAGAGATTATTCGAAAAATGTTCTTTGAAGGAAAATTAAAGCATAACAACGAATTGGTAGTAACTAATCTCAGACATAAAGAAGCTCTTCAGGATGCTTTGAACAGTTTGCAGTTGGTGGAGAGAAGTATTGAAGATGGTATGCCGGAAGATTTTTATTCCATTGATCTGACCAGTGCCTATGCTTCTCTGGGAAAAATCATCGGAGAAGAAGTGGACGAAGATGTGGTCAATGAGATTTTCTCTAAATTTTGTATGGGTAAGTAACAACCAGAAGGAAAAATACTATGGAACTAAAGAAGCAAGTAGATGTATGTGTAGTAGGTGCCGGTCATGCCGGATGCGAAGCAGCGCTGGCCTGTGCCAGACTGGGGCTGAAGACAGTGATCTTTACGGTAAGTGTAGACAGTATTGCTTTAATGCCCTGTAATCCTAATGTCGGTGGATCGTCCAAGGGACATCTGGTCAGAGAACTGGATGCTCTGGGCGGAGAGATGGGAAAAAATATCGACAAGACTTTTATTCAGTCGAAAATGCTGAACGTGTCCAAGGGACCGGCAGTACATTCCCTGCGGGCACAGGCGGATAAGGCGGAATATTCCAGAGCCATGCGCAAGGTACTGGAGAATCAGGAGAATCTTCTGATCAAACAGGCGGAAGTCTGTGAACTTCTCTGGGAGGAGACCGGAGATCAGAAAAAGAAAATTATCGGCCTCAAGACCTTTACCGGTGCTATCTATGAGTGCAAAGCGGTAGTGCTTTGTACAGGAACATATCTGCGGGCCAGATGCCTGTGCGGTGAATCCATTACCTATACAGGACCCAATGGATTACAGGCGGCCAATCATCTGACAGATTCCCTGAAAGCCATGGGGATAGAGATGCGCCGTTTCAAGACGGGAACTCCCGCCAGAATGGATAAGCGCTCTCTTGATTTTTCCAGAATGGAAGAGCAGTTTGGAGATGATAGGATTGTTCCTTTCTCTTTTTCTACGAATCCGGAATCCATTCAGAAGGAACAGGCCTCCTGCTGGTTAACCTATACCAATGAGAATACCCATGAGATTATCCGGAATAACCTGGATCGTTCTCCTATTTATGCCGGTATTATCGAAGGTACCGGTCCCAGATATTGTCCTTCCATTGAGGATAAAGTCGTGAAATTTGCGGAAAAGGAAAGACATCAGGTGTTCATTGAGCCGGAAGGTCTGCACACGAATGAAATGTACGTTGGCGGCATGTCGTCTTCTCTTCCGGAAGATGTACAGTTAGCTATGTATCGTACCGTTCCCGGACTGGAACATTGTGAAATCGTAAGAAATGCTTATGCTATTGAATATGACTGTATCAATGCAAAACAACTGAATCCTTCTCTGGAGTTCAAGAATATCAGTGGTCTGTTCAGCGGCGGACAGTTTAATGGAAGCAGTGGATATGAAGAAGCTGCTTCTCAGGGATTGATTGCCGGTATTAATGCAGCAATGTCTGTACTGCATAGGGAACCTTTGATTCTGGATCGTTCTGAAAGTTATATCGGTGTTCTGATTGACGATCTGGTGACCAAGGATAACAGAGAACCTTATCGTATGATGACCTCCAGAGCGGAGTATCGTCTGTTGCTCCGACAGGATAATGCGGATCTGCGTCTCCGTAAGAAGGGGTATGAGATTGGATTGATTTCACAGCAGGAATATGATGCTCTGGTGGAGAAAGAAGAACTGATTGACGGAGAGATTCAGAGATTGAAGAATACTTCCGTAGGTGCCAATAAGGAAATCCAGCATTTTCTGGAAGCAAGCGGCAGTTCTACTCTGAAAACTGCGGCTACTCTGGCAGAACTGATCTGCAGACCGGAACTGGGATATGCGGCACTGGCACCCATTGATAAGGAGAGACAGCCTCTGCCGCCCTCTGTTGTGGAACAGGTGGAAATTGAAATTAAATATGAAGGGTATATTATCAGACAGAAGCGACAGGTAGAACAGTATCGTAAAATGGAGAAAAAACTGATTCCGGAGTCTCTGGATTATGATGAAGTTCCTTCCCTTCGCCTGGAAGCGCGACAGAAGCTGAAGGAATTCCGTCCTATTTCGGTAGGACAGGCTTCCCGGATCTCCGGTGTGTCACCGGCGGATATCTCTGTGCTGCTGGTATATCTGGAACATTATAAATCGACGAAATAATTCCACGGAGGAATACATGGCAGACTATAATACAGAACAATTTGAAAAAGATTGTAAAGCATTGGGTGTGACCTTAAATAACGAGCAGATCCGGCAATTTCTGAAATATTATGAAATGCTGGTGGAATGGAATGGGGTTATGAACCTCACGGCAATTACGGAATATGATGAAGTCATGAAGAAACATTTCGTGGACAGCATATCCTTATGTAAGGCTTACGATGTCACACAGAAGAAAACGGTAATTGACGTGGGAACCGGTGCCGGATTTCCCGGACTTGCCCTGAAAATTGCTTTTCCGAATTTACAGGTGACTTTGCTGGATTCCCTGAATAAGAGAATTAATTTTTTGAATGAAGTGATTGCAACGCTGGGACTTACCGATGTGGAAACGATTCATGGACGTGCAGAGGATTATGCCAAACCGGGAAAATGCAGAGAAAAGTATGATCTCTGTGTTTCCAGAGCGGTTGCTAACCTTTCGACATTATCGGAGTATTGCCTTCCTTTCGTAAAAGTGGGAGGAAAGTTTATCTCTTATAAATCGGAGAAAATTGTGGAGGAAATGAATGCAGCACAGCATGCGGTAAAAATTCTTGGTGGAAAAATGGATGGACAGGTGGAATTTACACTTCCGGATTCTAATATTTACCGTAATCTCTTTGTTATTGAAAAAGAGAAAACAACTCCTGCTAAGTATCCCAGAAAAGCAGGCTTGCCTTCCAAGGAGCCTTTGATATAAAATAGTATGTAAAATTGTTGTTAAAATTTTTTGCTTCCGAGAAGAAACGTTTTACATGAAAACAAAATTCCTTTAAAATATAGTTATGGAATATCTACAAACAGAACATATGTTCTACGAGGTGCTATATGAACATAGCTAAATACAATCAACCGGACGACTGGACCTTTGATACGGAAAATGGCAGGAAGATGATTGAGATGCTGGAGACGGAACGTAAGAGAATTGTTTCCGAACTTCATGATACCTCCCTACAGAATATTGCCCATTTTGTCCACAAGATAGAATTGGCATCTTTATATATCGATAAGGATCCGGATCGGGCCAAGATGGAATTAAGTGTGGTAAGTAAAGGATTACATAATGTAATTGAAGATATTCGAAGCACTATTTTCAATTTACGTCCCATGACATTTGAAGATCTGGGGTTGAAGGCCTCTTTTGAAAGATTGCTGGATTTTCTGAATGTAGAGAAAGAATATTCCATGGATATTGATATCGATGATATTTCATGTGAAACAGATGACTATTTCTGTGTCACACTTTACCGGATCGTACAGGAATGTCTTTTGAATATTAAAAAGCATTCGGGAGCTTCCAAAGTGCTCTTTCATTGTAAAAGGGATCATGATAAATATATGATTCTTATACAGGATAATGGTAAGGGATTTACCATGGAAAAAGCAGAGGATAAGGCCAATAAACATTTTGGTCTGGCATTGATCCATGAGGGTGTGGGATTGTTGGATGGTACGATTCATATCAGTTCCGTTGTTGGAAAAGGTACTACTATAGAAATAGAGATTCCAACAGATTCTTACAAAAGTTAAGTAGAAATAAGTGAGGTCATACATAATATATGAGTATTAAAGTAATGTTGGCAGATGATCATGTTCTTATGCGAGAAGGAATTCGTCAGTTATTGGAGTTTGACGGAATCATTTCTGTAATTGCAGAGGCTAATAATGGTGTGGAATGCATGGAGCAGTTATTGAAGGTTCATCCTGATATATTGCTTTTGGATATTAACATGCCTGTTATGAATGGAATAGAAGTACTTCAGGAAATCAAAAAGAAAAAAATTCCTGTCAAAGTGCTGGTTCTTACCGTACATAATGAAGTGGAATACCTTCTGAAAGCAGTGGACATCGGTGTAGACGGATATATTATGAAAGATGCGGAGTCCGCAGAACTGAAGAATGCTATTAATTGTATTATGAGTGGAGATACTTATATTCAGCCCAGTCTCGTTCCGGCATTGAACAGCCGACTGGTATCCAGAGATGTGGACAAGGAGAAAATTAATAGTCTCACTAAGAGAGAGTTGGAAGTTCTGATTGAAGTGGCAAATGGAATGTTCAATAAGGAGATCGCAACCTCTCTGAATATCAGTGAGAGAACTGTAAAAAATCATATCTCTAATATTTTTAAGAAGATAGATGTATCAGATCGAACACAGGCAGCTGTGTTTGCTATTAAGAATAATCTTATTAAATTGTATTAGTTAGCAGATTCCTGCCAACCCTTACACACATCTACCCACTGTAGGAAGTTTGAATATTTCTCTAATTCGGGGATCGTCAATTCAATGGCACTGTTCGAACTTCCTGCGGCTGGAAATATTGTTTCAAATCTTTTTAACGACTCATCCAAATATACTTTTACATTTTCGTTTACTGCAAAAGGACATACACCACCAATGGCATGTCCAATGATTGTTTCAACTTCCTCCCCCGGTATCATTTTAGCTTTTGTTCCAAAGAAGTGTTTGTACTTTGCATTATCTATTTTTGTATCACCGGCTGTGACAATCAGTATCGGTTGTTCTCCAACCAGAAAGGACATGGTCTTGGCAATTCGTTTTCCTTCACAGTGAAGAACTTCAGCAGCCAGTTCTACAGTAGCACTGGAAACATTAAATTCCAAAATATTGTCTTCCATATGAAATGATTTAAAATATTCTCGTACTTTATCAATAGCCATTTTTTACACCTCGTTATCAATGATTTAAACAGTTTCATCCTAACATAGATAAAAGAGCAAAACAAGTTACATAGATATCTTTTTAAAAAAAGTCTTTACTAGATATAGGGTAATTCCATACAATGTTTCACGTGAAACATTGTATGGATAGAAAAGAAAATAATACTAGATAATGTTTCACGTGAAACATTATAACCCAAGATGTAGTGGGTAAAAATGTGAAACATTTTGCAAAAATCCTGTGAAACATGATATTTACAGAAAAAATGAGAATACAACGCTACTATATATAGTGTTCATCTTAATAAATGTATATAAAGTATCAACTTTTTGTAGCATTTTTACCTTGTAACATGGAAATGCTCATGCTATTATTATAGAGTGGTTTGTATCACAGAATGGAGGACTTCAAATGTTAGAATTCAAATATGATACACAGTTATTAATTGAAGGAACAGATTTGGATGAAGATGAAATCAACGACTACATCACAGAACATTTTAAAGGAGACTGCCTGTTAGCAGTAGGAGATGAAGAACTGATTAAAATTCATTTTCATACTAATGAGCCTTGGAAGGTTCTGGAGTATTGTGCTTCTCTTGGAGAAATCTATGATATTGTTGTAGAGGATATGGACAGACAGTCCAGAGGTTTGCACGGCTAAATCAATAAGAAGGACATGGTGAAAAAATAAGTATGGGTAGAATTATTGCAATAGCAAACCAGAAGGGTGGCGTAGGTAAGACAACTACGTCCATTAATTTGTCTGCATCTCTGGCTGCAAAAGGAAAAAAGGTATTAGTAATTGACACGGACCCGCAGGGAAATACCACCAGCGGATTTGGTATTGAAAAAAATGAATTGGAAAGCACCATTTATGAATTGATTTTGGGAGAGTGTTCCATCAGAGATTGCATTATCTCGGATGTTATTAAGAATGTATCTGTAGTTCCTTCTAATGTAAATCTGGCAGCGGCCGAAATCGAATTGATTGGTGTCGACAGGAAGGAATTCATATTAAAGAATGAAGTGGATTATGTTAAAGAGGATTATGATTTCATTATTATAGATTGTCCTCCTTCCTTAAATATGTTGACCATTAATTCTATGACGACGGCAGACAGTGTACTGGTTCCCATTCAGTGTGAGTATTATGCGCTGGAAGGATTGAGCCAGTTGATCCATACCATCAATCTGGTAAAAGAAAGATTGAACCCGAATCTCAATATTGATGGTGTTGTTTTCACTATGTATGATTCCCGTACGAATCTGTCAATGCAGGTGGTAGAAAATGTTAAACAAAATTTGAATCAAAAGGTGTATAATACATTGATTCCCAGAAATATCAGATTGGCAGAAGCACCCAGTTATGGTATGCCTATTAATATGTACGATCCTAGGTCTGCAGGTGCAGAAGCATATATGCAGTTGGCAGAAGAAGTTATAAAGAATAAATAAAAGAGAAGAGTATAGGAGAAGAACGGTATGGCAGCAAGAGGATTGGGAAAAGGTCTGGATTCTCTGATACCTAATGCGTTAGGGGAGACAAAGACAAAAAAAGAAGCAGTAGCCAAAGCGGCGACAGAGACGGCAACCGGAGAAAGGGAACCGCAGACCCTCGTGAAGATCACAAAGGTGGAGCCGAACAGAGAACAGCCCCGTAAGAATTTTGATGAAGATGCTTTACAGGAACTGGCTGATTCCATCAAGCAGTTCGGTCTGTTACAGCCAATTTTGGTGCAGGATCGTAAGGATTATTATGAAATCATTGCCGGTGAGAGAAGATGGCGTGCAGCAAAGTTGGCAGGATTGAAGGAAGTTCCGGTCATCATTCGTAATTACACGGAACAGGAAATCGTGGAGATTTCCCTGATTGAGAATATTCAGCGTGAAGATCTGAACCCTATTGAAGAAGCGCAGGCTTATAAAAGACTTTTGACAGAGTTTCACCTGAAACAGGATGAAGTGGCGGAGAGAGTATCCAAGAGCCGGGCGGCAGTAACCAACTCTATTCGTCTGTTGAAACTGAATGAAGATGTGCAGCGCATGGTGGTAGATGAAATGATCAGTACCGGACATGCGAGAGCCTTATTGGCAGTGGAAAATCAGGAAGAACAGTATAATCTGGCACAGCGTATCTTTGATGAAAAGCTGAGTGTACGTGATGTAGAAAAGCTGGTAAAGAATCTACATAAACCTGTAAAGCCGAAAAAGACAGATGACAAGACCATTCAAGTGATCTATCAGGATATCGAAGAAAAGCTGAAGGAGAAGCTTGGAAGAAAAGTTACCGTAACATCCAAGGGAGAGGGATCCGGTAAAATCGAAATCGAATTCTATAATCATGAAGATCTGGATCGTCTGCTGGATGTATTGAATAAATAAGAAAAAAAGAAGTAAGACATACAAAGGAGAGTATTATGACAGGTAGTACTTTTTTAAGTCAGATCGGCTTGGGAGGATTTGATCTGGGATATCTACTGATCGGAATGGGTGTAGTGATTCTATTATTGATCATTTTGCTGATTCTGTTGATTGTTCAGATTCGGAAGACAGGCAGGCTGAAAAAGAGACTGGACAAGTTCCTCAGCGGAAAAGATGGAGCAAGCCTGGAACAGGATATTGCCAGTCTGTATGAGGACAATAAATTTCTTAAGGCAAATACGGACAAGAACAAAAAGGATATTCGCACTTTATATAAGAATATGGAATCTGCCTACCAGAAAATGGGTCTTGTAAAATACGATGCGTTCAACCAAATGGGTGGACAGCTGAGTTTTTCTCTGGCTCTGTTGGATGAAAATAATAACGGTTTTATTATTAACTCTGTACATAGTTCAGAGGGATGTTATTCTTATACAAAGGAAATCAAGCTTGGTCAGTGCGCTATTGATCTGGGGGCAGAAGAAGCAGAAGCACTTGCCATGGCAATGGGAGAATAAGTAAAGAGGTTTTTCATATGAAGAGAATGAAACTGAGCGAGCTGACCGGAAACGAAATTCTTGCACAGTCATTGATGACTTGGGATTATCAGATCATTCTTCCGGAAGGTGCAGTATTAAAAAAAGAGTATATCAATAAGATTGAGGAAATGGGTATCCTGGAGGTCTATGTAAAAGAAGACTCAGGCAATGAAATTGTAATACTAAAAAACGATATAGAAAAAGCAATAAAAAGTAAAGTAAAAAATATTCTGGAGAGACATACTTATCAGAATAATAAGCAATTGCAGGGACTGACCCAGGCGGCAGATGAGATCATTGCCAATATTCTGGATGAGAAAGAAGTCGTAGAAAAAGTATTTGATATTAAAGAAAGAAGTGCTGATATCTATGAGCATTCCATCAGTCTGAGTTCGCTGGCTATTCTGACAGCACTTCGTCTGAATGTTGATAAAAAGGTAATCCATGATATCGGTGTAGGATGTCTGCTGCATGATATTGGACTCCGGTATACGACTCTGGACTATGAAGGAAAATCTATGGAAGATATGAAGCCGGAAGCACTGGCTGAATATAAGAAGCATCCGGTTTACGGATACACTTCCGTCAAGGATGAAGAATGGATTTCCGATGAAGTGAAGAAGATCATCCTGTATCATCATGAGAGACTGGATGGATCCGGATTTCCGCTCCGCCTGAAGGAAGCAGAGATTCCTCTTTCCTGTCAGATCGTTGCCGTGTGTGATGCCTTTGATGAAATGATCTGTGGTATTGCCCAGAGGCAAAGCAAAGTCTACGAAGCGGTAGAATATTTAAAAAGCTTTAAAAATTTGAAATATAATGGTAAAATAGTAGACGCGTTTTTAAGTTTTACCGCAGTCTACCCTGCCGGAAGCCACGTACTGACCAACGACGGAGAAGAAGCCATTGTGGTATCGCAGAACAAAGATTTCCAGGATCGTCCCGTGATTCGCATTATCCGTGATAAGGACGGACGGGAATTAAAGGAAGAGAGAATTGTGGATCTTGTAAAGGTTCTGAATGTGTATATTGAAAAAGGATTAGAATAATGCTGGATACATATATGTCAGCAGAATGGAGGAAGTCATGATAGACATTAAATTTTTAAGAGAAAATCCCGAGGTGGTCAAGGAGAACATCCGCAAGAAGTTCCAGGATGAGAAGCTGCCTCTGGTAGATGAAGTGATCGCACTGGATGCCGAGAGCAGAAAGGCAAAACAGGAAGCAGATGATCTGCGTGCTTCCAGAAACCGTATTTCCAAAGAAATCGGTGCACTGATGGGTCAGGGCAAGAAGGAAGAGGCAGAGGCCAAGAAGGCAGAAGTAGCTGCCGGTGCAAAGCGTCTGGCAGAGCTGGAAGCTTCCGAGACCGAGCTGCAGGAGAAGATCACCAAGATCATGATGGTCATCCCCAACATTATTGATGCGTCCGTTCCTATCGGTAAGGATGACAGCCAGAACGTAGAAATCGAGAAATTCGGCGAGCCGGTAGTTCCTGATTTTGAGGTTCCCTATCATGCAGATATTCTGGATCGTCTGAACGGTCTGGACAAGGAGAGCGCAGGACGTACCAGCGGTAACGGTTTCTATTACCTGATGGGCGATGCTGCAAGAATCCATTCCGCAATGATCAGCTATGCAAGAGATTTCATGATCGATAAGGGATTCACTTACTGCATTCCTCCTTTCATGATCCGCAGCAGCGTTGTAAACGGCGTTATGAGCTTCGCAGAGATGGAAGCTATGATGTATAAGATCGAAGGCGAAGATCTGTACCTGATCGGTACTTCCGAGCATTCCATGATCGGTAAGTTCAAGGGTCAGATTGTTGATGAGAAGAGCCTGCCTGTTACCATGACTTCTTATTCTCCCTGCTTCCGTAAGGAAGTAGGTTCTCACGGAATCGAGGAGAGAGGTGTATACCGCGTACACCAGTTCGAAAAACAGGAGATGGTAGTACTGTGTAAGCCTGAGGATTCCATGGACTGGTATAACAAGATGTGGTCCTACACTGTAGAGTTCTTCCGCAGTCTGGATGTACCGGTTCGTACACTGGAGTGCTGTAGTGGTGACCTGGCAGACCTGAAGGTGAAATCCTGCGATGTTGAGGCATGGAGCCCCAGACAGAAGAAGTACTTCGAGGTTGGTTCCTGTTCTACTCTGGGTGATGCACAGGCAAGACGTCTGGGTATCCGTACCAAGGGTGAAAACGGAACTTATCTGGTACACACACTGAACAATACCGTACTGGCTTCTCCCAGAGGACTGATTGCATTCCTGGAGAACAATGTAAATGAAGACGGCAGCGTGAATATTCCTGTTGCCCTGCGTCCTTACATGGGTGGCAAGGAGAAAGTATTCCCCCAGAAATAAGTAGTATTTTATGAAAAATGACACAGACAGAAAGAGGGTGATTTTTTGCATAAATATATGAGAGCTATCGGGTTCAGTGAATATACGGACCGGAAGAAATTAAAAGAATTACTGACAGACGTGATCATGAATTCCGATCATCGCGCATATACCATGAATCAGGAGGAAATCCTTCTGGGTGAATTCAGCAAAAATCACACTGCCACCAGAGGAGCCGTGGAATCCGGTGCCTTTGGTGTGGCTGTCTGTGGAGAATTTGATGATAATGATAAATTTATTTACGAATATTATTTTCCGTATCTGACGGGAAGTGGCGTTACTTCTTACGAAGATGTCTCCGTGGAACGTCATGCGGAAAAGGATTCCTATGCCGGTATCTGTGATGATATTAAGGTGGGAATCTCCCTGATTTTCTATCTGCGGAACCGGATTCCCTACATCAAGGCCCAGAGTACCGGAAAATTACCTATCCGCGGTACTACATTGACCTTATCCGGCCTGTCTCTGACCGGAAGCATCCTGTTACCCATCAAAAAAGATGAAGAACAGGTTCTCCGGGGGAAAAAAGATTCCGCCAATCGTAACAAACTGCTGGCAGCCGCCAGACAGGGAGACGAAGATGCCATTGAGACCCTGACGTTGGAAGATATGGACATGTACACTACCATCTCCCGCAGAATCCAGAAGGACGACATTTTCAGTCTGGTGGATACCTATTTTATGCCCTACGGCGTGGAGTGCGATCAGTACTCCGTACTGGGAGAAATCACAGAACTTCGTCTGGTGACCAACGATGTCACCGGAGAAAAGGTATACATTCTCACAATTCTGTGCAACGAGCTATCCTTCGACGTATGCATCAATACCAAAGACCTCTACGGAGAACCCCAGGTGGGTCGCCGCTTCAAGGGTGTGATCTGGCTTCAGGGATATATCAATTTTCCTGAGGAATAGGGTTGCAAAATAGAGATATTTTCGGTATACTTACAGTTGTGCATACGTTCCTATAGTTAAATGGATATAACAAGCGCCTCCTAAGCGGCAGATTGTTCGATTCCTTCGAGTAGTGAAAATTGCATAAATCTTAAAAATGTCTCAGTAGCTCAGCTGGATAGAGCACACGCCTCCTAAGCGTGGGGTCGGA
>CAKRRD010000028.1 GCA_934394815.1 uncultured Acetatifactor sp.
TATAGTACATACTAAAAATCACTTTTTGATTTTCGCGCATGTATTTTTCAAATTATAATACATACCTAATTCTTACTTTTGGTTTTCACACATGTATTATCCAAATGAAAGGACATCCTCAATCCTATTTTGAACTTTTTATGCATGTATTTTTGATTTCAGCGGTGTCCTACAAACAAAAACTCCAACATGTCGAATACATTATTCCACCTGTTGGAGTTGCATTTGCCAATATTTATTTCACTAACTTCCCATTTTATGTCATGGGGAATCCATTTACCGGTAGAACTCCACCAGAGACTCCAGCTTTGCGGACATATTCATCATCATGGCATCCAGCACAGTGATGGCGGTCATGCATTCCATGACGACTACGGCTCTGGGGACGATGATGGGGTCGTGGCGGCCGCGGATGGTAAGCTCGGTATTCTCGCCCGACTGATTCACGGTCTGCTGGGGACGGAAGATGGAAGGGGTGGGCTTCACATAAGCGCGGACGACGACAGGGCTGCCGTCACTCATACCGCCTAAGATACCGCCGGAATGATTGCTGGTCTTAACGACCCTGCCATTCTCCATGCGGAAGGGATCATTGTTCTCACTGCCCATGTGACGGGCAGCTTCGGCTCCATCGCCAAGTTCCACAGCTTTTACGGCACCGATGGACATGATGGCCTTCGCCAGATTGGCATCTAGCTTTTCAAAGACCGGATCTCCGATCCCCGCAGGAAGGCCCTCCACGAGACACTCCATGCAGCCACCTACGGAATCGCAGGCTTCTCTTGCCTGCTGCAGATAGGCACAGGCTTTTTCATCAGCTTCCGCGTCCGGCATGGCGGTGATGGTGGAGCGGGCAGTATTACGGTCGAATTTTGACAAATCCGCATCCACGGGACCGATGGAACGGGTATAGGCGAAGACGGTGATACCCATCTGCTTTAAGATCTTCGCAGCGATGGCTCCGGCAGCTACACGTCCAATGGTCTCACGGCCGGAGGAACGTCCGCCGCCCCGGTAATCCCGGAAACCGTATTTGGCATCAAAGCAGTAGTCCGCATGACCGGGACGGTAATTCCCGGCGATCTCGCTGTAATCTGCGGAGATCTGGGAGGTATTGCGTACCATCAGGGAGATGGGAGTACCGGTGGTTTTTCCTTCAAAAACACCGGACAGAATCTCTACCTGATCGGCTTCTTTGCGCTGGGTGGTAATAGCGCTGGTGCCGGGCTTGCGGCGGTCTAAATATTTCTGAATATCTTCTTCGGAGAGAGGAAGACCTGCGGGGCAACCGTCCACGATGACACCCAGTGCCTTTCCGTGGGACTCGCCCCAGGTAGTGATCTTAAATATGTTTCCAAAACTTGAACCAGCCATAATATCTCCATTCCGCAATATCTGCACTTTAAACTAGAAAAAGCCAATGAATAACAAAATTATACGCAATAACCTGACAAAGCGCAACTTTTTTGGAGAAAAATAGTGCAGGAAAATATAAAATATGCTATGATATGGCGTGAGTGTAAAATAAGAAAGACAAATCAGAAAAAGGTTAAGATACAAATGCGAAAGAAGCAATGGAAGATATTATGCGGAACGGTTCTCCTTTTTTTTACGTTCAGCAGCTTTGCTTATCCTGCAGAAGCGGAGATTCCGTCTGACAGCAGTGGGACTGTGAGTGAAACGGAGATCTGGGAGGCAACGCCGGAACCGCAGGAGCCGCCGGAACCGCAGGAGTCGCCGGAACCGCAGGAGTC
Source organism: uncultured Acetatifactor sp. (assembly GCA_934394815.1). GTDB lineage: Bacteria > Bacillota > Clostridia > Lachnospirales > Lachnospiraceae > Acetatifactor. Next base: position 1,755 of record CAKRRD010000028.1, read on the forward strand.
GTCGGAACCGCAGGAACCGGAGAACGTGCCTTCCGAGGAGGCACCGCCGGAGCAGGATAATGATAATGACGATGACGATGACGACGATGATGACGATGATGTGGAAGATGATTTCCCGGAACAGACCGGAGAGGGAGAAGCGGCAGAGGAGACGATAATCCCCACACCGACGCCGGAACCACTCAGAACGCCGCGTCCCAAAGAGGAACGCAAGTCCTATGGCCCGGACGAATTTACGTCAGACAACTGGAGACTGATTCTGGTCAACAAACAGAACTCCATCCCGGAAGGCTATACCTTTCAGACGGACAAGATCCAGGGCAGGATGCAGTGTGACGAGAGAATTCTGGATGATCTGCTGGATATGCTGTATGCGGCAGAGGAGGACGGCGTGAATCTTGTGATCTGTTCCTCCTACCGGGATATGGAATATCAGAAGATGCTGTTTGACCGGAAGATCAGGCGTTATATGAACCGTGGAATGTCCTATCTTGAGGCATATCAGCTGTCCAGCCGGGCAGTGACCGTACCGGGGACCAGCGAACATGAACTGGGACTGGCACTGGATATTATATGCAATAGTTATACGTCACTGGACGAAGGATTTGGTGATACGAAGGCAGGAAAGTGGCTGGCAGCCAACAGCTGCCGCTTTGGCTTTATTTTACGATACCCCGAAGGCAGGGAAAACATTACGGGGATCGAATATGAACCCTGGCATTTCCGTTATGTGGGCAAGGCTGCAGCGACGGTAATCATGGAACAGGGAATTTCGTTAGAAGAATTCTGGGAGGAATATGTAGAAGATGTATCGATTGATTAAACAGGAAGGACGTGCCAAAAGAGGAGAATTTACCACCGTACACGGCGTGATCCAGACCCCTGTATTTATGAATGTGGGAACTGTGGCCGCTATCAAGGGTGCGGTATCCACAGCAGACTTAGAGCAGATTGGAACCCAGGTGGAACTGTCCAACACTTACCATTTACATGTAAGACCGGGAGACCAGATCATCAAACAGATGGGAGGCCTTCATAAATTTATGTCCTGGAACAAGCCGATCCTGACAGATTCCGGTGGATTTCAGGTATTTTCCCTGGCGGGACTGCGCAAGATCAAGGAGGAGGGTGTGACTTTCCGCTCCCATATCGACGGTCACAAGATTTTTATGGGACCGGAAGAGAGCATGCAGATCCAGTCCAACCTGGGTTCTACCATTGCCATGGCTTTTGATGAATGCGCCCCCAGCAAGGCGGACCGGATGTATGTACAGAATTCCGTGGAGCGTACCACCAGATGGCTCCAGAGATGTCAGGCGGAGATGAGGCGTCTGAACAGCCTGGAAGACACGGTGAATCCTCATCAGCTGTTATTCGGCATCAATCAGGGTGCCATCTACGAAGATATCCGTATCGAACATGCCAAACGGATCGCGGAGATGGATCTGGACGGTTATGCGGTAGGTGGTCTGGCTGTCGGTGAGACCCACGAGGAGATGTACCATATTCTGGATGAAGTGGTGCCTTACTTACCGGTGAACAAGCCTACCTATCTTATGGGCGTTGGTACCCCGGCCAATATTTTAGAAGGTGTGGAGCGCGGCGTTGATTTCTTTGACTGTGTATATCCCACGAGAAACGGGCGTCACGGCCATTTATATACCAACCATGGAAAAATCAATCTGTTCAATGCCAAATACGAACTGGACAGCAGACCCATCGAAGAGGGATGCGGATGCCCGGCCTGCCAGAGATATTCCAGAGCCTATATCCGCCATCTGTTAAAGGCAAAGGAAATGCTGGGAATGCGTCTGTGCGTACTGCATAATCTGTATTTCTACAATACCATGATGACCGAGATCCGGGATGCCCTGGATGAGGGACGGTTTGCAGAGTACAAAAAGCATAAGCTGGATTCCATGGCAGCTCCGCTGGATTGATGGACAAAAGTGCGCTTTAGAGGAATTTCATACAATTTTATGAGAAAAGACTTGCCCCGTAGGCTATTTTTGTGTATCATACTTACTTGATGATAATGTTTTACAGGCGTAACACGCCGGAATGGAGGAACAAATGGGTATTTTATTAACTGAGTCAGAGGCTGCTGCAGCAGGTTCCGGAACCAGCATGATCGTTATGCTTCTTGTATATGCAGTATTGATCGGTGCAATGTGGTTTTTCTTCATGAGACCGCAGAAGAAGGAGCAGAAGAGAGTAGCTGCAATGCTGTCCAACTTAGAGACAGGTGACTGCGTTCTGACCACTTCCGGTTTCTATGGTATCGTGATCGACATTACCGATGATACTGTGATCGTAGAGTTCGGTAACAACAAGAACTGCCGTATCCCCATGGAGAAATCTGCCATCAGTAAGGTAGAGAAGTCCGGCGAGAACTAAGAAGAAGTGAAAAAGGAGCAATGCCAGAAGATGGTGTTGCTTCTTTTTTATATCTATGAAAATCAAACAAAGTTGATCTATTTTAATGTATGAATTTGCATTTATGTTAATTTTCAATATTGAAATTTGATCGTCTATCAGTTATTATGAAATAAGTATTTCCAACAGAAAATACAGGAAATCTCACAGGAAATGAGGAAAATAATACTATGGAATTGAATATCACCTGTATTCCCGGCGACGGCATTGGCCCGGAGATCGTCAGGGAGACCAAAAAAGTTCTGGACAAAGTTGCGCATAAATATGGTCATAAAATGATCTATAAAGATATTTTGATGGGTGGAGCTTCCATTGATGTCCACGGCGTACCTCTGACGGAGGAAGCTATTGCAGATGCCAAGGCAGCAGATGCCGTGCTGATGGGATCCATCGGCGGCAATACCACCACCTCCCCCTGGTACAAGCTTCCTCCCGAGAAGCGTCCGGAGGCGGGACTGCTGGCACTGCGTAAGGCACTGAACCTGTTCGCTAATTTAAGACCGGCAGTACTTTATGATGAACTGGCGGCAGCGTGTCCCCTGAAGGAGGAGATCAGCAAAGCCGGATTTGACATGCTGATCATGCGGGAACTGGCAGGAGGACTTTACTTCGGTGAGCGCAGGACTACGGAAGAGAACGGTGTGAGGAGGGCGATGGATACCCTGACCTATGACGAGAATGAGATCCGTCGTATTGCCATCAAGGGATTTGATATTGCCAGAAAGCGGAAAAAGAAAGTTACCAGTGTGGACAAGGCCAACGTGCTGGATTCTTCCAGACTGTGGAGAAAGGTTGTGGAGGAAGTGGCGAAGGATTATCCTGATGTCACGCTGGAACATATGCTGGTGGATAACTGTGCCATGCAGCTGGTCAGGGATCCTGCACAGTTTGATGTTATTTTGACGGAGAACATGTTCGGAGATATTCTTTCCGACGAGGCAAGCATGGTGACCGGTTCCATCGGAATGCTGGCCAGCGCCAGCCTGAACGATACGAAGTTCGGCCTGTACGAGCCAAGCCATGGTTCCGCACCGGATATCGCCGGAAAAGACATGGCAAATCCCATTGCTACCGTACTCAGTGCTGCCATGATGCTTCGTTACAGCTTTGATCTGGATGAAGAGGCAGATGCCATTGAGGCAGCGGTGAAGAAGGTACTGCAGGACGGCTACCGCACCGGAGATATCATGTCGGAGGGCTGCACCCGGGTCGGCTGTACTGAGATGGGAGAACTTCTGGCAGAGAGAATTTGATGCCTTTTACTCCCGAAAGCACGTTTATCCGGTATAGAGAAAACGGTATAGAGAAAATAAGAGAAGAGAAAGAGAGATCAAAATATGAGAAGTGATTCCGTAAAGACAGGAACTGCCCAGGCACCCCACAGAAGTCTGTTCAATGCTCTGGGATTTACCGAGGAAGAGAGAAGACGCCCCATGATCGGTATCGTCAGCTCCTTCAATGAGATCGTACCCGGACATATGAATCTGGATAAGATCACCGAAGCTGTAAAAATGGGTGTTGCCATGGCCGGAGGCATGCCGGTGGTATTCCCCGCCATTGCCGTATGTGACGGTATTGCCATGGGACACGTAGGGATGAAATACTCTCTGGTGACCAGAGACCTGATCGCCGACAGCACCGAGTGCATGGCTATGGCCCACGGTTTTGACGGCCTGGTATGCATTCCCAACTGTGACAAGAATGTTCCCGGACTGCTGATGGCAGCAGCCAGAGTGAATATTCCTACCATCTTCGTATCCGGCGGTCCGATGTTAGCCGGTCATGTACACGGACAGAAGAGAAGCCTGTCATCCATGTTCGAGGCAGTGGGAAGCGTGGCAGCCGGTACCATGACCATGGAGGAACTGGCAGAGTTCGAGGAAAAAGTATGTCCTACCTGCGGTTCCTGCTCCGGCATGTATACCGCGAACTCCATGAACTGTCTGACTGAGGCTATCGGTATGGGACTGAGAGGTAACGGTACCATTCCCGCCGTATATTCCGAGCGTATCCGTCTGGCAAAGCATGCCGGCATGAAGATCATGGAACTGGTGGAAAAAAATATCCGTCCCAGAGACATCATGACCCCGGAAGCCTTCCAGAATGCCCTGACCGTGGATATGGCATTGGGTTGTTCGACGAATACCATGCTGCATCTGCCCGCTATCGCAAGAGAAGCAGGCGTGGAACTGAATCTGGAGATTGCTAACGAGATCTCCGCCAAGACACCGAACCTGTGCCATCTGGCACCGGCGGGTCCTACCTATATGGAAGATCTGAACGAGGCGGGCGGTGTCTATGCCGTAATGAACGAACTGTCCAAGAAGGGACTTTTAAACCTCGGCTGTCTGACCGCAAACGGAACCACCGTAGGCGAGAATATTAAAAATTGTGTCAATAAGAATCCGGAAGTCATCCGTCCCGTGGAGAATCCTTATTCCCAGACCGGTGGTATTGCCGTACTGAAGGGAAATCTGGCACCGGACAGCGGTGTGGTCAAGAGATCTGCCGTAGCACCGGAGATGCTGGTACACGAAGGACCGGCCAGAGTATTCGACTGCGAAGAGGATGCCATTGATGCCATCAAGTCCGGCAGGATCGTGGCAGGAGATGTCGTGGTGATCCGTTACGAAGGTCCTAAGGGCGGCCCCGGCATGCGTGAGATGCTGAATCCTACCTCTGCCATCGCAGGTATGGGACTTGGCTCCAGCGTGGCACTGATCACGGACGGACGTTTCTCGGGAGCTTCCCGTGGCGCCTCCATCGGACATGTATCCCCGGAGGCAGCCGTAGGCGGCCCCATCGCACTGGTGGAAGAGGGCGATATCATCCGGATCAACATTCCGGAGAACAAGCTGGATGTACTGGTATCCGACGAAGAACTGGCAGCCAGAAAAGCAAAATGGCAGCCCAGAGAGCCCAAGATCACCACAGGATATCTGGCAAGATATCATGAACTGGTGACCAGCGGCAACCGCGGTGCCGTACTGGAGGCACCTTCCCAGAAGAACTAAGCAATCATGAAAAAAACCGGAGGAATTTTACGATGCAGTTAACAGGATCAGAAATTCTGGTAGAATGCCTGAAGGAGCAGGGGGTAGACACCGTATTCGGCTACCCCGGCGGGGCAATACTTAATATCTATGATGCACTTTACAAGCACAGCGGAGAGATCAATCATATTCTGACTTCCCATGAGCAGGGAGCAGCCCATGCGGCGGACGGCTATGCAAGAGCTACGGGAAAAGTAGGTGTCTGCATGGCTACCAGTGGTCCCGGAGCCACCAATCTGGTCACCGGTATTGCCACGGCGTATATGGATTCCGTTCCCATGGTGGCGATCACAGCCAATGTTACCCTGCCTTTGTTGGGTAAGGACAGCTTCCAGGAGGTGGATATTGCCGGTGTGACCATGCCCATCACGAAGCATGGATATATTGTGAAAAACGTGGAGATTCTGGCAGATACCATCCGCAAGGCATTCCATATCGCCAGAAGCGGCAGACCAGGTCCGGTGTTGATCGATATTACCAAGGATGTGACCGCAGCCACCTGTGAATATACGCCTGTGACGATCCAGCCGGAGGAGAGAGTGACCCGTTACACCAGAGAAGAACTGATGCTGGTGGCGGAAATGATACATAAGGCAAAGAAGCCGTATATTTATCTGGGCGGCGGTGCCATTATCTCCGGAGCAAGTGATGAGGTGGCAGAATTCGCGGAACTCATCGATGCACCGGTATGTGATACTCTGATGGGCAAGGGTGCATTTGACGGCAGAAGCGGGCGATATACCGGAATGATCGGTATGCACGGTACCAAGACTTCAAATCTGGGCGTCAGCGAATGTGACCTGTTAGTGGCACTGGGGGCCAGATTCTCCGACCGTGTGACCGGCAATCCGAAGAAATTCGCAGAGAACGCCAGAATCATCCAACTGGATGTGGATGCTGCAGAGATTAACAAGAATATCCGCGTGGATGCTTCTCTGGTAGGAGATCTGAAGAAGACCCTGACCGAACTGAATGCCTGCCTGTCAAAACAGGAACATCCGGAGTGGATGGCGCATATAAAGGAACTGAAGGAAAAATATCCTCTGAAATACGATGATGAGAACCTGTCCTGTCCTTATATCATGCAGGAGATCGACCGGGTGACCGGCGGGGATGCCATCATTACCACGGATGTGGGACAGCATCAGATGTGGGCGGCACAGTATTACCATTATACGAAGCCCCGTACTTTCCTGTCTTCCGGCGGCCTTGGCACTATGGGCTACGGCTTGGGAGCCTGCATCGGCGCACAGGTGGGACAGCCGGATAAAGTCTGCATCAACATTGCGGGTGACGGGTGCTTCCGCATGAATATGAACGAACTGGCAACCGCCAGCCGTTATAACATTCCCATTGTTCAGGTGGTCATCAATAATCAGGTACTGGGTATGGTAAGACAGTGGCAGACACTGTTCTACGGTAAGCGTTATTCCCAGACCGTGCTGAAGGATAAGGTGGATTTCTGCAAAGTGGCGGAAGGACTGGGCTGTACCGCTATCCGCGTAACGAAAAAGGAAGAAGTGGCACCGGCCATCGAGAAAGCTATTGCCCTGAAGGCACCGGTACTGATCGAATGCATGATCCCGGAGGATGATAAGGTATTCCCCATGGTTCCGGCAGGAGCCCCCATCAGCGAAGTATTTGACGGAGATGATTTGAAAAGGCAGTCCTGATGAAAAAGACGACAAAACGATTATTTTTGGCAGTGCTTTTGTGTCTGCTGCTGTTGCTGACCGGGTATTTTTTACTGGCGTTTTATTACAGAGAGGGATTCTCTCTGAATACCTGGATCAACGGTGTCTACTGTACCGGGAAAACGGTGGAGGAAGTGAATTCGGAGCTTTTGTTACACACAGAGGCTCCGAATATTGTCATCATGGACAGCGAGGGGACGGAATATACGATCTCTCTTGCGGACGCAGACTATCAGGCGGACTACAGCAATGCACTGGAGCAATACCGGCAGGAACAGAATCCCTATCTGTGGGTGGACAATGTCCTGTTCCATTCCGGACGAATCCTTGCTCCGGCAGTGACCGTGGATGTGGCGGCACTCCGGAAAGCATACGATTCTCTGGAGTTTGTACAGACCGAACAACAGAAGAAAAAGGATTACAGCCTTTACCAGGAGGAAACGGGTGAGTATGTCTTTATGGACGGACTTGCGGGCCGCATCGATCTGGAGAAGGCTTTTCTGGCGTTGCAGGACATAGTGGAAAGCGGGCAGGAGACGTTAAATCTGCAGGACAGCGGGTGCTACTACGACATTGCCCCCAGTGAGACACAGAAAACACTGCGGAATCTCTGGAAGGAGATCGAGAAGTTCCAGAAATGTGATATCGTCTATTGCTTTGGCGGGGAGAGACATCCGGTAACGGCAGCAGACTGTGCTTCTTTTCTGGTAAAGGAGAACGGACTTCCGGTACTGGATGAGAAGGGAAGCTTCGTATTGAATAAGGAGGTTGTGGCTGCTTATGTAGAGCAGCTGGCACAGGAGTATGACGGCTACGGACGAACCAGGCAGTTCCACAGTACCAGAGGGGATGTGATCACCATTGAGGGCGGCACTTACGGAAGTAAGCTGGATCAGAAAAAAGAGGTGGAATACCTGATGGAGCATCTGCCGGATGCCGGTGTGCATACGGGAACACCGCAGTCCCACATTCCGTCCTACGAGAGGGAAGCCTTTTGCTATGGAAAAGATGACATCGGCGACACTTACATCGAAGTGGATATGACACAGCAGAAGATGTATTATTACGAAAAAGGAGAGCTGCGGCTGGAGACCGATGTGGTGACCGGTAATATGCGCAGACGTATGGGGACACCGGAGGGTGTGAACTTTGTCTACAACAAGCAGAAGGACAGAGTGCTGCGGGGACCGGGTTATGCGTCTCCGGTAAAATTCTGGGTACCCGTAAAGGGCAGCATCGGTATCCACGATGCCAGCTGGAGAAAGGAATTCGGCGGAGATATCTACCAGACGTCCGGTTCCCATGGCTGTATCAATACCCCCAAGGATAAAATGGAAGAACTGTATGATATGGTGCAGATCGGAACCCCTGTCGTAATGTTTTATTAGTGAAGAAAATGCGAGCATTTGAAGTACCATTATTGATATTTACGTATCTAAATAGTTATTTTTCTATTAAGACAGACATTTTCTGACAAATTGTCCTTGATAGACGAACAAATTGAAAATAATTTAACAATGTAGTTGACTAAAGCAAATGAAAAGCTTATTCTATACCTATGCTTTTTATAAAAAATTTAGAAAATATCGAGGAGGTCTTTGAAAATGGCAAGAGTGTATAACTTTTCCGCAGGCCCTGCAGTACTCCCTGAGGAGGTATTACAGGAAGCAGCCGATGAAATGCTGGATTATAGAGGAACCGGCATGTCCGTAATGGAGATGAGCCATCGATCTAAAGCCTATGATACGATCATTAAGGAAGCGGAAGCTGATCTCAGAGAACTGATGAATATCCCGGACAACTATAAGGTACTGTTTTTGCAGGGCGGTGCGAGCCAGCAGTTTGCCATGATCCCCATGAACCTGATGAAGAACCGTGTGGCAGACTACATCGTAACCGGTCAGTGGGCGAAGAAGGCATACCAGGAGGCTTCCCTGTACGGCAAGGCAAATAAGATCGCTTCTTCCGAGGATAAGACCTTCTCTTATATTCCCGATTGCTCCGATCTGCCCATCAGCGAGGATGCAGATTACGTGTACATATGCGAGAATAATACTATTTACGGTACGAAATTCAAGACCCTGCCCAATACCAAGGGTAAGCCCCTGGTTGCAGATGTATCCAGCTGCTTTTTATCCGAGCCGGTAGATGTGACAAAATACGGTGTGATCTATGGCGGTGTACAGAAAAATATCGGACCTGCAGGTGTGGTTATCGTGATCATCCGTGAGGATCTGATCACCGAGGATGTACTTCCCGGTACACCGACCATGCTTCGTTATAAGATCCATGCAGATGCGGATTCTCTGTACAATACGCCTCCCGCATACGGCATCTACATCTGCGGCAAGGTATTTAAATGGCTGAAGAAGATGGGCGGTCTGGAAGCAATGAAGGAGCGCAATGAGAAAAAGGCGAAGATCCTGTATGACTACCTGGATGAAAGCAAGCTGTTCAAGGGAACCGTCCGCAGGGAAGACAGATCCCTGATGAATGTTCCGTTCATTACCGGTAATGAGGAGCTGGATGCCAAGTTCGTAAAAGAAGCAAAAGAAGCCGGTTTCGAGAACCTGAAGGGTCACAGAACCGTAGGCGGCATGAGAGCAAGTATCTACAATGCAATGCCCATCGAAGGTGTGGAGAAGCTGGTAGAGTTCATGAAGAAGTTTGAAGCGGAGAACGCTTAAGGGGGAGAAAAAATGTTTCAGATCAATTGCCTGAATCCCATTTCCAAAGTGGGACTGGATCGTCTGACAGCAGACTATAAAGTAACCGATAATATAGGTGACGCAGAGGGCGTTCTGGTCCGCAGTGCTTCCATGCACGAGATGGAGCTGCCGGATAATCTGCTGGCCGTAGCCAGAGCCGGTGCCGGTGTGAACAATATTCCTCTGGATAAATGTGCGGAAAAGGGTATCGTGGTATTCAATACTCCCGGTGCCAATGCCAACGGTGTAAAGGAACTGGTGGTCGCAGGTATGCTTCTGGCAGCCCGTGATGTGGTCGGTGGTATCGAATGGGTAAAAGCCTCCAAAGACAACGCTGACATTGCTAAGGCAGCGGAAAAAGAGAAAAAGAAATTCGCCGGTACTGAAGTAATGGGCAAGAAGCTGGGTGTCATCGGTCTGGGTGCCATCGGTGTCAAAGTAGCCAACACCGCAGTAAGCTTAGGTATGGATGTCTATGGCTATGATCCTTATGTCTCTGTCAATGCTGCATGGAACTTAAGCCGTTCCGTCAAGCATGTAATGAACGTGGAAGATATCTATGCAGACTGCGATTATATTACCGTACATGTACCTCTGATGGATTCCACCAGGGGCATGATCAATAAGGAAGCCATCGACAAGATGAAGGACGGCGTGATCCTGCTGAACTTCGCGAGAGATCTGCTGGCGAACGAAGCAGATGTGCTGGAAGCATTACAGAGCGGCAAGGTAGCCCGCTATGTATCTGATTTCCCGAATCCCACTACCGCAGGACAGCCCGGCTGTATTGTGATCCCTCATCTGGGTGCCAGCACTGAGGAATCTGAGGATAACTGCGCAAAGATGGCAGTGGAAGAACTGATGGATTATCTGGAGAATGGCAATATCCGCAACAGCGTCAACTATCCGGCATGCGATATGGGTGTATGCAGTCAGGCCGGAAGAATTGCTATTTTCCATAAGAACATTGCCAATATGCTGACCCAGTTCACCGCAGTCATCGGTGAAAAGAGCATCAACATTTCCGATATGACCAACAAGTCCCGCGGAGAAGTGGCATACACTATGCTGGACATCGAGGATGCGGCAACTCCGGATCTGGTAGAATCCCTGCAGAGGATCGAAGGAGTGTTCCGTGTCCGTGTGGTAAAATAAGACGATCTGCCGGAGAAATACAGGAAAAAATACAGACAGGCATCGACTCGAAAAGGCCGGTGTCTGTTTTTGTAAGGAATGCTGTTTGTAAAAAATGTTGCGAAGGATACAAAACATGGTAAAAACTGTGTAAAATGTCAAAAAATAGAAGACTATTTTCCGTGAAAACATTGTATGATAATAAGGAATCTGCTATACTTGCCATGGACAAGAGAATGGCCACCCGAAGAAGGGATGATAAAAGATGAAATTTGATATGCATTGTCACACAAAAGAAGGTTCCATGGACGGAAAAGTTCCCATCGAGGAGTTTATCGGAGAACTGATCCACAAAGGCTTCGGCGGAATGCTGGTCAGCGATCACAATTCCTACAACGGCTACCGCAAATGGAAGCGCACTCTCAAAGATAAAAAGTTTAAAGATTTTGTAGTATTGAAGGGAATCGAATATGACACGATTGATGCCGGACATATTCTGGTGATCATGCCGGAGACTGTCAAATTGAAAATACTGGAACTGCGGGGACTTCCCGTACAGATCCTGATCGATATCGTACACAAAAACGGCGGAATCTTAGGACCGGCACACCCCTGTGGAGAGAAGTATTTAAGCTTTACCAATACCTTAAAGAAGAAAAATCAGATGGCAGTCATGTCCCAGTTTGATTTTCTGGAGGGATTTAATGCCTGTGAGTCCCCGGAGAGCAATCACTGTGCCGGAGTATTGGCGGAAATGTATGATCTGCCCGCTTTCGGCGGAAGTGATGCCCATAGAATGGACTGCATCGGTATGGCATATACCGATATCCCGGAGAAGATCAGCTGCGAATCCGACCTGATCCGGGCGGTGAAGCTGCGAGAGGGGATAAAATGCGGAGGGGCCTATTACCGCGGCACTACCAAGGAGAAAATCGGAAAAGCAAATAATCTCCTGGTACAGTCCTTCTGGTTCTACAACAGATTGGGAAGCCTGTACCGGCATCACAGAAGAAAAACGGAAATGCATAAGATGGTATAGGTCTTGGGGCCTATACCTTTTTTGCAAATCGTAAGCTGAGTTCATAAATTCTTAAGATGCTTTTACTATGGAAATAGGGTATAATGTGCATAGATAAGCAGGAAATATGGATTGCTCCGTAGAACTTGCTGTCAGGGGAATCCGCAGGATTCCAGACCGTAATAAAGAGGAGAGAAATATATGAGCAGAAATTTAAGGGGCAGAAGAACTTCCGCGATTGTGCTGGCATCCGTTATGGCAATGTCGCTGGCAGCCTGCGGTAAGCAGGATGGATCGAATCCGGGGGGACAGACAGAACAGAAGGAATATGTATACGTTCCCGAATACCTGGAGCTGGACGATAATACGAATTCCAGCTACAGTAACATGACAGTACAGGGGGATAAGCTGTATTATACAAATTACCAATGGGATGAAACTTCCGGTGAGAGCAAGGTTGTGCTTGGAGCTTATTCGCTGACAGACGGTTCCAGTGAGGACCTGCCGATCACCATTCATGCTGACGGCGGTGGAATCTATTCCATGCAGGTAGATACAGAAGGCAATATTTATACTGCAGAATATGAGTGGAATGCAACAGAAGGTGATGACGCTTATACACAGCAGACAACGGTATTACACAAGTACGATGCATCCGGTACGGAGCTGATGGCACAGGATATCACGGATATCATGCAACAGGATGAGAACAATTCCTATGTGGGCAGCATGTGCCTGGACGATCAGGGCAGATTTTATATCAGTTCAGATTCCCTGATCCGGCTGTTTGGCAGTGACGGACAATTTCAGGGAGCTGTGCAGACGGACAGCCAGTGGATCCAGGGCATGGGAAAGGCAAAAGACGGCAAGGTATACCTGGCTTATTATGACCAATCCGGCAATGTGAAGCTATCCCAGATCGACTTTGACGGCAAGGCATTGGGACAGACATATGATAACTTCCCGAACACGAACGGCAACGGAGGATTATGTGCCGGAATAGAAAATGATCTCCTGGTGAATACGGATACTGCCCTGTATGATTATAGTCTCGCAGACCAGAAGACTACCGAAGTACTGAGCTGGCTGGACAGTGATATTAACGGCAGTTATGTTACCTATGCCGCAGCCACCGCAGACGGTAAGATCCTGGCAGTGGTCAATGACTGGAACACAGGGGAAACTGACCTGGTGAAGCTGACCAAAACCAAGGCCAGTGAGGTGGCGCAGAAGTCCCAGATCACGATCGGAACCCTGTATACCTCCCAGAGCCTTCAGGCGGCAGCCGTAGCCTTCAACAAGCAGAGTAATGAATATCATGTCAATATTAAAACATATATTGATGAGAATAACTGGACCGATACTTCCTGGTCGGATGGCATTACAGCCATGAACAACGATATTACCTCCGGAGCCGGATGCCCGGATATTCTGGATCTGTCCAACCTGGATGTCAAGGAACTGGCTTCCAAGGGTGTATTCGAGGATATGACACCCTATCTGGAGAAGAGTAGCGTATTAAGCAAGGATGATTTCTTTGAGAATATTGTAGACAGTTATACCTTTGACGGAAAACTGGTGGGAATTCCGAAGAGCTTCACTTTAAGCACCATCGTTGGCAAGACCTCCGAAGTTGGTGATAAGAAGGGCTGGACCATTGACGATATTATAGCCTATGCAGGCCAGCACGAAGGTGCTTCCCTGTTTGAGGGCATGACCAAGAGCGGTATGCTGTACACACTGTTAGCCTATGATCTGGACAGCTATATTGACTGGGAGACAGGAAAGTGCAGCTTTGATTCAGAAGATTTCCAGAAAGTACTGGAATTTGTCAATACCTTCCCCGAAGAGTATGACTGGCAGAATGATGACAGATCTACACCGGCGAAGATCCAGTCCGGTGAAGTACTGTTGAATATGACAGGCATCTATCAGCTGAACAGTATTCAGGAGGAGGAAGCTATGTTCGGTGAGCCGGTAACCTATATCGGATATCCTACCTCCGGCGGTGGCAGCGGTACTTATATGCAGGCCAGTGAGCTGTATGCGATTACCGCCAAATCCTCCAACAAGGACGGCGCATGGGCATTTATTGAGAATTACCTGAATCAGCCGTTTGATAATTTATATTCCTATGGACTTCCCGCCAGAAAGTCTGCGCTGGATGATATGGTGGAGAAGGCCATGAATGTGACATATATGACGGATGAAAACGGTGAGCAGATTCTGGATGAGAACGGGAATCCGATTCCGGAGGACGGTACTTCCAGCATCAGCTACGGAGACTGGGAATATTCCTATCACACACCTACCCAGGAGGAAGTGGCAGTCCTGCAGGATCTGATCAGCGTGGCTGAGCCTTCCAGTGCAACCGGTAATGATGAGATCACCAACATCATCACGGAGGAAGCGGATGCATTCTTCAAGGGACAGAAGTCCGCAGCGGATGTGGCAGGCATCATTCAGAGCCGTGTAAAGGTCTATGTGAATGAAAACAGATAAAGGAAAGGCTTAAAATATCGTGAGCAGACAGCATGTGAAACATACGCGTAAGCATCACAAATTAGATAGAAGAATGCGAAAACTCAAGAGGAGCTCGGGGCTTTTTATAGCCCCCAGCTTCCTTGGAGTTCTTGCGTTCTTTTTTCTACCCTTTCTGGTTGTGATCTTTTATTCCCTGGTGGACAATCCCATCAGTATGAATTTTGTCTTTTTAGACAACTTTAGAAATGTAGTGCAGAATGCCGCTTTCCGTACAGCGGTACATAATACCGCTGTGTTCTCGGCCATTGCCGTACCGCTGGCAGTGGTATTGTCCCTGCTGCTTGCCATTGTATTGGAATCCAAACTTCCGTTCCGGAGCCAGTTCCGTACGTTTTTCTTAAGCCCCATGATGGTACCGGTAGCCTCCATCGTGTTGATCTGGCAGGTATTGTTCCATTATAACGGTGCAGTCAATGATCTTCTGGGAGTCTTCGGCGTAGAGAAGATTGACTGGCTGAAGTCCAGCTATTCCATCATTGTTATCGTAATCCTGTTTTTGTGGAAGAATCTTGGATATAATATGATCCTGTTCATGGCAGCCCTGGCCAGCATTCCCAATGAGCTGCTGGAGGTGGCGAGGCTGGAGAGCGCAACACCGCTACAGACCTTTTTTTACATCAAGATCCGGTATCTGTCATCGACTTTTTTGTTTGTGACGATTATGTCCCTGATCAGCTCTTTTAAGATCTTCCGTGAGATTTATCTGCTGACAACAGATTATCCTTACGATTCCATCTATATGCTGCAGCATTTCATGAACAATAAGTTCAAGAGTCTGGATTATCAGACGCTGTCTGCAGCAGCGATACTGATGTCTCTCGTCATGGTCGTGATCATCGGACTTCTGTTCGCAGTGGAAAATCATTTCGGAAAGGATGTGGAAGGCTGATGGAGCAGAAGCTTAAAAAACCTGTACCGCCTGAACTTAGAAGGGCAATCCGGTTCAAGAAGAGAAAAAAGATATTTGAGAATGTCCGCATCAGCATAGCAACAGTGATCGCAGCCTTTTTTGCCATATTATTCCTGATGCCGATCGTTCTGACGATCACCAATTCTTTCATGTCATCTTCGGAGATATCAGCGAATTATGGTTCGGTATTTGCCACAAATGATAAGGGCGGCAAGGTCTATATTTCCGAAAAAGTGAATTTGAAATTTATTCCGGATATCGTATCCTTCAGCCAGTATACTACGGTACTTTTGAAAAGCCCGGAATATCTGCTGAAATTCTGGAATTCCGTGATCCTGGTGGGACCGATCGTACTGTTTCAGCTGATCGTGGCATCGCTGGCGTCTTATGGATTCGCCAGGTACTCGGGGAAGCTGAGGTCATTGGTATTTTTCTCCTATGTGATATTGATGCTGATGCCTTATCAGGTAACGCTGGTACCCAATTATCTGGTGGCGGAAAAGCTGAATATATTAAATACTTACTGGGCCATCTGGCTGCCCGGGATCTTTTCACCTTTTGCAGTCTATCTGCTGACGAAGTTCATGAAGAGAATTCCTGTGGGAGTCATGGAAGCGGCACAGATCGACGGTGCCGGAGAGTGGCAGATCTATCGGCTGATCTGTATGCCGTTGTGCAAAGGAGCGCTGTGTTCCGCAGCCATCCTTGTATTTATCGATTACTGGAATATGGTGGAACAGCCGCTGATCCTGTTATCCGATGCGGAGACGCATCCCTTGTCCGTATTCTTAAGCAAGATCAATTCCGGAGAGATCGGACTGGCATTCGCCGTGGCTACGATCTACATGGTGCCCAGTCTTCTGGTATTTCTCTACGGAGAAGAATATCTGGTAGACGGAATTACCTACCAGGGCGGTGTCAAAGGCTAGGATCACTGATTTTTTGAGGATATACCGGCATGGATCCGACTGCCGGAATACAGATAGAAAGTGAAGTATAGAGGAGAATCAAGATGAACGAGAACGGTGGAAAAAAGAGAAGAGAATGGGTTAAAAATGCAGCCATTATATTCTTGTCTGTAATGTTGGTGCTGACATTTTTTTCCAATACATTTATGAACTATTCCCTTCCGGAAGTGGCAGCACAGTATGTACAGTCTGGTACCATTACGGCGAAGATCCGCGGCACCGGTACGGTGGAGAGCGGAGATCCTTATAATGTGAAAATCAGTGAGACACGCACAATCTCCAGTGTCCTGGTGAAGACCGGGGATAAGGTGGAGAAGGGGGATCCGCTGCTTTTATTGGAAGATAAGGAGAGCAAGGAACTGACGGATGCCCAGGCAGCGCTGGATAAGGCAATGTTAGATTTCGAACTGGCACTGTTGTCCGGAGATATTTCCAATTCCGCATTCCAGAATGTACAGAATGGCAATGTGGCTTCGGTGACTGCTTACCAGAGCCGTATTATGGCAGCGGAAGCGGAGATCAGCAAATGGCAGAAACAGGTGGATGAAGCTACGGATGCCATCAATCAGCTGAAATCCGCACAGGTCAACGTGGATGCGGGAGGAACACCGGATACCAGTTCCGAGCAGGGCAAGGTAACTGTGGCGCAGACGGCATTAAACAGTGATGAAATCAAAATCGCCAAAGATAAGATCAGCGAATGGCAGGCAGCACAGGCCAGCTGCCAGACGACGATTGACAAATACAATGAGAATATTGCAAGTTCCGTATCCGATGGAGACTACAATAATCAGGTAACGGCAGATGAATACAATCTGGCAGTCAGAAACAGAGACCGTTATCAGGAACTGATCAATGAGAAACAGGATTTTATCAATAACAATCCGGAGAAAGTGAAAGCCTATGATGATAAGGTGAAAGCACTGGCAGATGCCCAGAAAGCACTGACAGATAAAGAGAACAGCAAGGAGAACAGCACAAATTCCCTGACAGTACAGACACAGACCTGGCAGACAGAACTGGACAAACGCAATATCCAGCTGAAGGCGGCACAGGATAACAAGGAACAGTTGTTGAAGGATATTTCTACGGAACTGAATCTGGACTATCAGCTGGATAGCCTCCAGAAGCAGAGAGACGAGATCGCAGAAATGCAGGCAAAGGCGGTAGGTGCCAGCATTGAGGCACCGATCTCCGGAACCATTACCAGCGTAACGGTAAAAGCAGGAGACGAGGCACAGCCGGATACCGCGCTGGTGACCATGCAGCCGGAGGGTAAGGGCTTCACTATGAGCTTCTCCGTGACCAATGATCAGGCGAAGAGATTATCCGTGGGAGATAAGGCAGATCTGGTGAACTCCTGGAGATACAGTGATATGGATATTACTCTGGCCAGCATCAAGCCGGATACCACGGATCCCGGACAGAAGAAGCTGCTGACCTTTGATATCACCGGAGAGGAAGTGACACCCGGACAGTCCTTGAATGTATCCGTAGGACAGAAGAGTGCCAATTACGATCTGATCGTACCCAACAGTGCGATCCGTGAGGACAGCAACGGAAAGTTCATTCTGATCGTGGAATCCAAGAGCAGTCCCTTAGGTAACCGTTATGTGGCAACCCGTGTGGACGTGGAAGTGCTGGCAAGCGACGACACGCAGTCAGCCATCAGCGGAGGACTCTATGGCTATGAGTTCGTCATTACGACATCCACGCAGCCGGTAGAGGCCGGAAAATTAGTCAGACTGGCAAATAACTCATAAAGCTTCAGCTGACGGAATCTATTTTAGGAAGGTAGAAACACATTATATGTTTCGGATTCAAATAAAGAATAAAAGTAAGTGCATATGGTATGTCAGTGCAGCAGTATCCTTCCTTCTGTTTCTGCTCCTGCTTGGCTGGTCCGATCATCTGGCAGATGCGCAGGATGCCCAGCAGATGGCCTGGCGATGGAGTGAAAATAAGGATGCTGCACAGGTCAGCTGTTTCTTTTCCCCGAAGGCGGAAGTGACGGAAGATACCATTAAAAATTTTGAATATTCCCTGAAAAATGTACTTCAGGAGGCGTCCATCACGGAGAACTCCGAGAATCCCAGCGCGAGACTCTGGGTGGATGCCTATAGTGCGGACGGTAAGATCACACTGGTCAACGGGAAAAATACGCTGGATGCCAATGCCATCGGTATCGGTGGAGACTTTTTCCTGTTCCATCCGTTGAAACTCATCACAGGTTCTTATTTTTCAGGCAATGATCTGATGCAGGATTATTGCATTATCGATCAGGATGCGGCCTGGCAGCTGTTCGGTTCCAATGATGTGGTGGGAATGACTGTATATATCGGCAATGTACCCCACATCGTCACCGGTGTGGTGCAGCGCCCGGACAGCAGAATGGACAAAGCGGCGGGACTGAATTCCACAGTGGTCTATGTGTCCTATGAGACGCTGTCTGCTTATGGTACGAATAACGGGATCAACCATTACGAGATCGTGATGCCGAATCCGGTCAGAGGATTTGCCTGTGATAAGGTAAAAGAGGGCATTGGTGTCGATGAGAAGAATGTGGAGATCGTGGAGAACACTTCCCGATATTCCCTGGTGAACCGTTTTAAGACGATCCTTAAATTCGGCACCCGTTCCATGAACGGCAAGGCTATTATTTATCCTTACTGGGAGAATCTGGCAAGAGGTTATGAGGACATTATTGCACTGCTTACCGTTTTCATGCTGCTGTTACTGCTCTACCCCATCGTGACGGCACTCTGGATCTTCATTCACTGGTGGCGTCATAAGGGCTGGACCTTAAAGGACGTATGGCATACCGGTAAGGATAAGGCGGAGAGAGCCGCAGAACGACGCAGGGAGAAGAAACATCCCCACAAGGAGAGGGATGTCCTGGAAGAACTGGAGCGGGAACTGGAAGAGGATCCTTATGCGGACAGCAGGTTTTCCTGGCTGACGGATGAAACGGCGGACGGAGCAAAGCCTGCAGACCCGGCAAACGCAGCATCGGGAGAACCGGAGGAAGTGCAGACGCTGCAAATACAGACAGAGGAAACGCAGACGCCGGAGGAAACGGAAGAGGAACAGCAGTCATAGGAACAACAGACAGGAAAAGGAGAGGGAGAATGAAAAAGAAAGGGAAAAAATGGATCAGTATCGCATTGACCGTAGCAATGATCGCAGGTCTGACTGCCTGCGGAAAGGGTAACGGCGGGAACGGAAACGGTGGCAGCAGTGCGGCCGATTCCAGCCTTGCAAAACAGTATGTATTTAAGGAACAGGCGCTGGATCTCAATATGGATTCAGACAGTATGAACATTGACCTGCTGACCAGAAAGGGAGATACGATTTACCTTCTGTTTGAGACCTATGACTATTCCGAGAACGGCAATCAGACTATGCTGAATCTTACTACAATGAAGCCGGATGGTACCGTCATCGACACCGTAGAACTGCCTATGTGGAAGGAAGGAGAAGCTCCGGCGACTCCGACACCTGCACAGGGCGGTGAGGCTTCCGGGGACGGAAATGAAGCAGTGCCTCTTACGAAGCAGGAGGCCAGCACACAGGATATTGCAGCAGCGGATATGGATGTGGTAGATGCCCCGGCAGGGAACAGCAGTTATACATACACATCGATCAACAATTGTACGGTCGGTTCGGATGGAAATGTTTACGGAATACGCAATTACTATTGTGAGACATATTCCGAAGACGATTACAGCAGTACGAATGATTATGCATTACTCTGCTGGAGTGCGGATGGAACTATCGTATGGGAAGCTGATCTGAATGATATGAATACAGAAGAAAGCTATTCCTGGGTATATAGTATCATCCCCAATGAGGATGGAACCCTGACACTGCTGTTAAGCGGTGATAAAATCGAGAAATGCACTGTGACGGAAGAGGGTATCACAGACAGGAAGGATCTGCCGGAGACAGCAGCAACACTGTTCAACAATGCAAGCTCGAATATCATTACGCAGGATGGTAAGGTGCAGATCATCTATTATGATGAGAGTAATTACACGGATATGTATATCGCTTCCTATGATCCTGCAACAGATGTGGTATCAGAAGGAATAAAGCTTTCCTCGACACTGACCAACGGCGGTTATTACAATATGGTGCCCGGAGACGGTGACATCCTGTACTATGCCGATAGTAACGGACTGTTCAGTTATAATGTGCAGACACAGGAGTCGAAGCAGATCATGAGTTATATCAATTCGGATCTGGCTGCCGGCAGCCTGAATAATTTCCTGGTACTGGATGAGGAACAGTTCCTGGGCTTCTACTATGATTACAACGAAGGTAAAATATGCGGCGGTCTGTTCACCCACGTGAAGCCGGAGGATATCAAGGACCGGATCGTCCTTACACTGGCCGGTAACTATATCGACTATGATCTGAAGAGAAAAGTGGTAGAGTATAATAAGTCCGGTGACACCTACCGTATTGTAGTCAAGGAATATAGTACCTACAACACTTCAGAGGATTATACTCTCGGTGTGAAGCAGTTAAATAATGATATTATCTCCGGAGGAATGCCGGATATTCTGGTCGTGGACGGCAATATGTCAATGGACAGCTATATTGCCAAGGGACTGGTGGCAAATGTGGATGACCTCATTGCAAAGGATGAGGAATTATCGAAAAACGACTATCTGCAGAATGTCTGGGATGCGTACCGTGTGGACGGTAAACTGTACTATGTGATTCCTTCCTTCTATATCTCTACTATGGTAGGAAAAGAATCTATTTTCGGTGACCGTACCTCCATTACTATGGAAGAACTGCAGACGATCCGGGATACCATGCCGGAAGGAACCGCACTCTTTAGTGATATCACCAGAGACAGCTTCCTGTATACCATGATGAGCTATTGCGGCAGTGATTTCGTGGATGTATCCACCGGAAAATGTTCATTTGATACGGATAATTTCGTAGCAATGCTGACCTATGCAGCTGAGCTGCCGGTAGAATATGGAGAGGATTACTGGGGAGAGGATTACTGGAATAATTATGAATCCCAGTACCGTGAGGACAGAACCCTGCTGGATACCACTTCCATCAGCAACATCCGTGACATGAACGGTATGATCAACGGTGTCTTCGGTGAGGATGTCTCCTTTGTGGGCTTCCCGACCGATGGAGACATGGGATCCGTATTATGGGCAGGCAACAGGATGTATGCCCTGTCTGCAAAATCCAAAAACCTGGACGGTGCATGGGAATTTTTGCGCTACTATCTGACACAGGAATATCAGGATAAGATACAGGAACAGGAATACAATCTTCCGGTACTTCGCAGCACCTTTGAGAAGAATGTGCAGGAGGCTACGAAGAAGCCGTACTATATGGATGAGAACGGCAACAAAGTGGAATACGATGAGACCTATTACATCAACGGTGAGGAAATACTGCTGCCGCAGCTGACACAGGAGCAGGTCGACAGGATCGTAAGCTTTGTGGAAAGTGTGAATAAGCGGGGATACTATAATGAGGCAATCTCCAATATCATTTCGGAAGAAGCCGGAGCATACTTCTCAGGACAGAAGAGTGCGAGGGATGTGGCAGGCATCATTCAGAGCCGTGTACAGGTCTATGTAAACGAGAACAGATAAACAGAAGATAACTGCGTAAAGCAGCATAGGAAAAGATGGCGGTCTGTGGAAAAACAGGCCGCCATTTATAGCAAGGTGCTTCAGCCAAGGCGGATGGGAATGCCCTGTTTCCGCAGATGTTCCTCCAGAGTCAGCTCCTGTCCATGCTCCCTCAGCCACTGTTTGTAGATCCGGTAATCCGGCATGATGCGCTCGACCATGTTCCAGAAGTCCTTCGAATGGTTCATATGAGTCAGGTGGCAGAGTTCATGGACTACCACATAATCCAGAGGACCGGCAGGACCGTAGATCAGGCGGTAATTGAAGGATAAAGTCCCTCTCGAGGAACAGCTTCCCCAACGGGTCTTCTGGTCACGGATGGTGATGGAAGTATAGTACCCGCCGGTAAGTCTGTGATAGTATTCCACACGGTTCGTAAACACTTCTCTGGCGGCATTCCGGTATCGATTTTCCAAAGCCTGCAATCTGCGGATCTCTGCAGCGGTTAACGGTTGATTATCATAATATAAAGTATTCATAATTCAAATATACTGCCAATCCCTTGAAATGTAAATGCAGAAACGGTACAATAGTGCGTGACGGTCCGTAAATAAAACACCTGTTTTGGAAACAGGGCGGTCACAAAGCGGCACAGGTGCATTCATGTGACTTGGGGATTGACAAGGACGGAACTGTTACAGGAAAGGAAAACGGTAAACACTATGGGTAAATGTATTTTGATCGGCGCTGGAGATCTCACGATGGGAGAGCTGTCTGTGACGGAGGAAGATTATGTGATTGCGGTGGACGGCGGTTTAAGCTATTGCGGGATACTGAATGTGGAGCCGGATCTGATCATCGGCGATTTTGACTCTGTTAGTCAGCAGGAAAGACTGGCGGTGGAGCAGCTGCAGCAGACCGTTCCGGAGAAAATCTGCCGCCTGCCGGAGTATAAGGACGACACGGATATGCTGGCGGCCATCAAAAAAGGTCTGGAACTGGGATATACTGATTTTCGCATCTACGCGGCCACCGGTGGCAGATTCGACCATACGCTGGCAAATATCCAGTGCCTTTTGTATCTGAAAAATCACGGTGCTGTGGGGTACCTGATAGACGGTACGGGAATGGTGCTGGTACTGCAGAACGAAGCCGTGCATTTCCGAAAGGAACTGGAGGGCACCCTGTCGCTGTTTGCCATGGCGAAGGAGGCAAAAGGCGTGAATATCCGCGGCATGAAATATTCTTTGGAAAATGCGGTGATCACCAACGATTTCCCCATCGGTATCAGCAATGAATTCCTGGGAGAGGAAGCGGAGGTGTCCGTGGAGGACGGTGAACTGGTATGCATGATCCGGTACTATGAGGATGAAGTATAACCGTGGAAATACCGGATGCGATTTTGACTGTAATATGGAAAAATGTAATAAGGAAAAATCGACAGGAAATACAGAAAAAAGAAGGAGTATGAGGACAAGTATGAAAAGATTTATGACAGGAGAATGGAAAGTAAGAGTCAGTGGAGTACTGCTGGCAGTAACGCTGGCAGCCGGAATGACCGCCTGCGGCAGCAAGTCCGGGGATAACGGCAGCACACAGGGAACGGTACAGGAATCCGTACAGGCGCAGACGGACGGAGTTTTTGCGGA
Organism: uncultured Acetatifactor sp.; assembly: GCA_934394815.1. GTDB lineage: Bacteria > Bacillota > Clostridia > Lachnospirales > Lachnospiraceae > Acetatifactor. The sequence continues at coordinate 25,481 of CAKRRD010000028.1, forward strand.
CGGCAGTGAGCTGGGAGAGGGCAATACCGAGTTTACCCTGACCGTAACGGATAAGGAGGGCACTGAGAGCAGTTTTACCATCCATACCGACAAGGAAAATGTGGGGGATGCCCTGACAGAGATTGGCATCATCGCAGGGGAAGAGGGAGATTACGGTCTCTATGTGAAGACGGTAAACGGTGTAACGGCAGATTATGATGTGGACCAGACCTACTGGGCATTTTACATCAACGGCGAATATGCTTCTACCGGTGTAGATGCCACTCCTGTGACTGCCGGTGATACCTATTCCTTCAAAGTGGAGAAATAACAGTTGAAAAATGGAAAACTGACGATCAGAGAGATGGCGGTTTTCGCAATGCTGGGAGCGTTAATGTACGCTTCGAAGATGATCATGGAGGTGGCACCGAATGTCCACCTCCTTGGTGTTTTTACGATTGCGTTTACCGTGGTATATCGGAAAAAAGCATTGTATCCCATCTATACATATGTGCTGCTGAACGGGATATTCTGCGGCTTTGCCACCTGGTGGATTCCGTATCTGTATCTGTGGGCAGTACTGTGGGGAGCGACCATGCTGTTACCAAAACGGATTCCGGAGAAGATTCGTCCGCTTGTCTATATGCTGCTGTGTGCTGCCCATGGCTTCTTATTCGGAACTTTGTATGCACCGGCGCAGGCGCTGCTGTACGGTTTAAGCTTTCAGAAAATGGTTGCCTGGATCATCAGCGGGCTGCCCTGGGATTTCGTGCATGGTGTCAGCAACTTTTTCTGTGGGATACTGATCGTGCCTGTTATTAAAATACTTACCTTTCTGGAAAACAAAACAGCGGTATCATGAAAATTTCTTTAGAAAATCTTTCGTTTTTTCTACAGGTGAAATTTGAAATTATAAACTAAAATCAGGATAATGACAGGGCGGTGGAAGGCCCGGGCCGCAAAGGCGGAATGAGAGGGAGCAATGGAGAATAATAAATACCATATTCTGATCGTGGAAGATGATAAGGAGATCAGGGACGGTGTGGAAATCTATCTGAAGAATCAGGGGTATCAGGTATGGAAAGCCGCTAACGGCAGGGAAGGACTGGAGATCGTGGCAAATGAAGAGATTCATCTGGCCATTCTGGATATCATGATGCCGGTGATGGACGGCGTGACGATGTTAATGAAGCTGCGGGAACAGAATCACGAGTTTCCGGTGATCATGCTGTCCGCCAAGTCCGAGGAAGTGGATAAGATCATGGGATTAAATATGGGAGCGGATGACTATGTGACCAAACCCTTTACGCCGTTGGAATTGTTGGCGAGGGTAAATTCCCATCTGCGCAGATATTCCAAATACCTGACGGCGGTCAGTGGGGAAGAACAGGAGAAATCCCACGTGTATACCATCGGCGGTCTGGAACTCAATGAGGAGACCGTGGAAGTGACGGTGGACGGAGAACCGGTGAAGCTGACCCCCATGGAATTCAAAATCGTACAGCTTCTGATCAAGAATCCCGGCAGAGTATTTTCCGCAGATGAGATCTACGAGCGCATCTGGAATGAAAAAGCGGTCAACACAGATACCATTATGGTACATGTGCGGAACATTCGGGAAAAAATAGAGATCAATCCACGGAATCCCAAGTATCTGAAAGTGGTATGGGGCGTAGGCTATAAGATCGACAAACAATAAATACGGCTGTGGGAAACAAAGTGTTTCGGCAGGCAGAGCAGGGAAATGGCCGGAGAGGTGTAAGAATGGAACAGGTAACAGAGGCTGGGAAAGCGGAGATAACGAAAAAACGGGAAAACCGAGGAAACAGAAAGCCTGCAGTCAAATGGCTGATCATCGGACTGATTGTCAGTCTGGCAGCTTCCGGCATTTTTACCGCCTGCTACGGAATCTTCGAGCGCAGAGCGGAGAGCAGGAGGAAGGAACAATACATTGAGGATCCGCTGGAGACGTCGAATACGATTACTTATCTGTATCAGAACTGCTATCTGCTCTACCGCGATCTGTACAACAAAGAACACCAGACTTCCTTAAGCTATGTGGAATTATATATGCAGCCCACGGAGGGAAACGAATGGCTCAATGATGACCGGAAACGGGCAGAAGTGGCATATGGAGATACGGAGGAGCTCACGATACCGGAAGGAGCAGATTCCGAAAACTATGCGGCCCGGGGAATCTTGGCGGCGCAGACCGGCGAATACCTGGAAGAACATTTCAATACCCTGGAAAACTCCTTTGGTCAGTTGAATAATTTGTATGATTATAGGATCCGGGATACGAAGACCGGAGAGATCTTAAGTAATCTGGCGGATACGGATATCGTGGCGGAGGAACAGAGCTTTTATCTGACTTTTGTATTTGATGCCTATGGAAATGATGCTGCCTTAGGAAATACGGTGATCGGATCGGATCCGACAACCCTTCGCAAGACAGCGGCGGAAGTGATCCGTAATTGTGGTCTTACGCGAATGGTGGATGCCAATATGGGCAGCGAAATCTCTGCCGGTCATAATACCATGTTCCGGCTGGAAATGCCGAAAAATTGTGAGATCACCTTCTGCATCTCCAGACAGGCGGCACAGAGCCTGGGACAGAACGGTCAGTATATTTATTATGATCAGGATATGAATAATGTCAGTGTTTACTTTTCCATGGGAGAGCAGTATGCATCCTATTATCTGTCCGGATGTCAGCAGATGTTTCTGATCCTGGCACTGTTGATCTTCCTGCTGGCGCTTGTATTGCCGGGGCTTGGGGAAGAGAGAGCCTGGGAGAAGGTGCTGCTGCTGAAGCTGCCTGTCGAGGCGATTGTTGTGATCTTTGTGGCGATCGCCGGCATTGGAAGTGAACAGGTGGTAGGACTGATATCCTGGGTGAGAAGCGGTCATGCGCTGGGCACAGTTTTACGTGGAAGCAGTGCGCAGATACAGTTATTGACCATAATACTGACCTATGCATTAAATGTTCTGGCAGTGGCAGCCTTGTTTTTCATTGCCTGGTGCCTGGGAGTATCCCTGCGGGCAATGCGGGTTCAGGGAGCCAGAGCGTATTTGAAACAGCACAGCTTGTGCTATCTGTTAGTGCCTCTCTGGAAAAAACTGTGGAGAGGAATGAAGAAGGGATTCTCCATTGGCAGGGATAAGGTGGTGGATGTCTATCATGATGCAGAGCATTTTGATGTGACGAAGGATGCCAAAAAACTGATCCTGCGGATCGTGCTGTGGAATGCCCTGATCCTGGTGGTGATCTGCAGTCTGCCGCTGGGAGGACTGACCATGGCAATCATCTATTCTGTGATACTGTACTTTCTGCTGCGGCGCTATATCAGCAAATTACAGAAAAAGTATGGTTTGTTATTAAAGGCCACCAATGAGATCGCCCAGGGCAATCTGAATGTGACCATTGAGGAGGATCTGGGAGTATTTGAACCCTTCAAGCCGCAGATCTACCGGATCGAAGAGGGCTTCCGTAATGCAGTGGCGGAGGAAGTGAAGAGCCAGCGGATGAAGTCGGAGCTGATCACGAATGTATCCCACGATCTGAAGACCCCGCTGACGGCTATCATTACTTATGTAAAGCTGCTACAGGAGCCGGGAGTGACGCAGGAGCAGCGCAAGGAGTACTTAGAGACGCTGGATCGGAAAGCTTTGCGGCTGAAAGCACTGATTGAAGACCTGTTTGAAGTCAGCAAGGCGAACTCCCGGAATGTTACGCTGGACATCCGGGATGTGGACATTGTAAGCATGGTCAAGCAGGTGGAATTCGAGATGGAAGACAAGCTCGCGGATGCCGGACTGGAAGTGCGGATGAGCCTGCCGGAAGAGAAGGTCATCGTGCCGTTGGACAGTCAGAAAACCTTCCGTATTTTTGAAAATCTGTTTGGCAATATTGCCAAGTACGCGTTACCCGGCACCAGAGTCTATGTCAACGGTTTCACGGCAAAAGAGGATGTGACGATCATCCTAAAAAATATTACGGCACAGGAGCTGTCCGTATCCGGAGAGGAACTGACGGAACGGTTCGTCAGAGGCGACACCTCCCGTAATACCGAGGGCAGCGGACTGGGTCTGGCCATCGCCAAAAGCTTCACGGAACTGCAGGGCGGCAAATTCCGGATCGAACTGGACGGAGATCTGTTCAAGGTGGTGCTGACTTGGAAAGTGAAGCGGGAAGATGGCAGAAACAGTGCGGCAGAAGAAGGCATGAGCACTGAAATACCGGAAAAACAGGAACTGTAATCATAAAAAGCATTATGATACTAAATTAAAATAAATCAATAATTTAAAGCTGAAACATCCACATTTTCGTAGAAATATGTTAAATGTGGATGTTTTCAATTACAAATGAGTGTGCTACAATAATGAAAACCGCAAAGAGACGTGTTGCGTATCCGAAGGATGGAACAGTTGCGTAAATGCGTAAGTGGTATGAAGAGAAAAAGGAGCAGCAGACAATGGGAATGACAATGACACAGAAGATACTTGCCCAGGCAGCGGGCCTTGCGCAGGTACAGGCAGGACAGTTGATCGAGGCACAGCTGGACCTGGTACTGGGCAATGATATTACCAGCCCGGTGGCAATCAAAGAGATGGATAAAATGAAGGTGCAGGGAGTGTTTGATAAGGACAAGATCGCACTGGTACCGGATCATTTTGTTCCCAATAAGGATATTAAATCCGCGGAGCACTGCAAATGTGTCCGCGAGTTCGCAAGACGCAATGAGATCACCAATTATTTTGAAGTGGGAGAGATGGGTATCGAGCATGCCCTGCTTCCGGAGAAAGGACTTACCGTAGCCGGAGATGTGATCATCGGTGCGGATTCCCATACCTGTACTTACGGTGCGCTGGGTGCATTTTCCACCGGTGTGGGAAGTACGGATATGGCAGCCGGTATGGCTACCGGTAAGGCATGGTTCAAAGTACCTGCGGCGATCAAATTCAATCTGACAGGCAAACCCTCAGAATGGGTCAGCGGTAAGGATGTGATCTTACATATCATCGGCATGATCGGTGTGGACGGTGCACTGTATAAGTCTATGGAATTCGTGGGAGACGGTATTGCCAATCTGTCCATGGATGACCGCTTTACCATCGCCAACATGGCTATCGAAGCCGGCGGTAAAAACGGTATTTTCCCTGTGGATGAGAAGGCTATTGCTTACATGGAAGAGCATTCAAAACGCCCCTATAAGGTATTTGAAGCAGATCCGGATGCACAGTACGATGCGGAGTACACCATTGATTTAAGTACCTTGCGTCCTACCGTGGCCTTCCCTCATCTGCCGGAGAACACACATACCATCGATGAGATCCACGAGATGGAACCTATCGCCATCGATCAGGTGGTCATCGGCTCCTGTACCAATGGCCGTATTGATGATCTGCGTACCGCAGCGAAGGTACTTCAGGGCAGACATGTGGCAAAGGGTATGCGCTGTATCGTGATCCCCGCGACGCAGTCCATCTACATGCAGGCCATGGAAGAGGGACTTCTTAAGACCTTTATCGAAGCAGGCGCTGTTGTAAGTACCCCTACCTGTGGTCCCTGTCTCGGCGGATACATGGGGATTCTGGCAGAAGGCGAGAGATGTGTCTCCACGACGAATCGTAACTTTGTAGGACGTATGGGTCATGTCAAGTCCGAGATCTATCTGGCAAGCCCCGCAGTAGCGGCAGCCAGCGCCATCACCGGCAAGATATCCTGCCCCTGCGAACTGAAATAGCATTCCAACGTCATGGAATACTTGAGAGATTACTATAAGCAGATCCCGGGCAAGCTTATGCTTCAGAACAATTCTGAAAGAGCGGTTGTGCAAATGTAAAGCCTTGCAGAGGCGATTTTGCGAATGGGGATGAATAGTTAAGAAAAATTCGGTATAAGAAATATATATGAATATAAGAAATAGAAAGGTAACGGAAAATGAACAACGCAAAAGGAATAGTTTTCAAATTCGGAGATAACGTGGATACTGACGTTATCATTCCCGCAAGATATCTGAATTCCTCCGAGCCTGCAGAACTGGCCACTCACTGCATGGAGGATATTGACAAGGACTTTATTAAAAATGTAAAAAAGGGTGACATCATCGTAGCGGAGAAAAACTTCGGCTGCGGCTCCTCCAGAGAGCATGCCCCCATCGCCATCAAGGCAGCAGGTGTCAGCTGCGTCATCGCAGAGACCTTCGCCAGAATTTTCTACCGCAATGCCATCAATATCGGACTTCCCATCATTGAATGTCCCGAGGCATCCCGGAAGATTCAAAACGGTGATGAAGTCGAGATTGATTTCAACACCGGTGTGATCAAAGATATCACTACCGGCGAGAGCTTCCAGGGACAGGCCTTTCCGGAGTTCATGCAGAAGATCATCGCCGCAGAGGGCCTGATCAACTACATCAACAGTCAGGAATAAATGGAGTGCATGGCTCGTAACGTAGGGCTGCCATAACGCCCGCATCGGATGGAACATTCTTCCGGGGTGCCAGATCTCCCAGTGGGAATGTTCTGACGAAAAGTGATATAGCGGTCGAGAAAATATCACCATCGTCCGACAAACATTCTCGGAAGGACATTCCATCCGCTGCAGGCGTTCTACATTTCCTCATAATATCTGTACGTCATAGGCATTTCTGCCAACAGCCATTTCTATTGTTTTGGTGCAAATCGCATCAAAATAGCAAAATCAGTACAAAAAATCTTCTAAATCAAACATTTTTTGTACTGATTTTATTATTTTTCCCATTTTAGCGAAAATAAGCTCTTATAAAAGGCCAAAATCACCTGTTTTTGTATTTTTTTGGCAAAAAATGGTGTTTTTAATACAAACAGAACGCCCGGGCCGTCTGCCGCTTCGGGAGTTCGCCCGGTTAATGGGCCACGCTATTCATTTATTGTACCACGGCCTTATCCACATCAATGACCGGGTAGAAATCCGGATGATTCATCCGGATCCGTTCGGTGACGGAATCGGTGACCTGCTGATCCGAGATCGGATAGTCATAAGGAACGACAATGTCGAAAATAAGATTCGTGTGGGTCGGCCCCTTGACAACACGAAAATCGTGCATGCTTAAGCGGGGATCGATCTGATCCAGATATCCGCTTACCTCGGCTTTCAGAGACAGGGTCTCCGGGTCATTGGTGCTGACGGGATCCATGTGGATCACGGCGTTGCAATTCAGCTTCTGACGCAATTCATGTTCAATGATATCAATGGTATCATGCAGGGTCAGAATATTGCCGTCGGCGGGAACCTCTGCATGCAGAGAAATCAACGTCCGGCCGGGACCGTAGTTATGTACGATGAGATCATGGATTCCGATGACATCGTCATAGGAGAGGACGATATCACTTATCTGCTGTACCAGTTCCGGTTCGGGAGGCTGGCCCAACAGTGGACTGATGGTATCTTTCGCAGCAACAAAACCGGAATAGAAAATGAACATGCCTACCAGAACACCACAATAGCCGTCGATGATGACACCGGAAGTAACGGAGACAATGGTGCCGATCAGGACTACGGTGGTGGCTGCTACATCGCTTAAGCTGTCGATGGCGGTGGCTTTCATGGCTACGGAGCTGATCCGGTTACCGATGCGCCGGTTGTAGAAAGCCATATAGCATTTTACCAGGATCGAAAATACCAGAATCCCCAGAATGGCCGGAGAAAAATCCGGTGCCTCCGGATGAAAGATCTTGGTGATGGAACTTTTCACCAGTTCAAAGCCCATGAGTACGATCAGAATAGCCACTAACAGTCCGGAGATATATTCAATCCGCCCGTGGCCGAAAGGATGGTCGGAATCCGGTTTTTGCCCTGCTATTTTGAAGCCCACCAGCGTAATAATGGAAGAAGCTGCATCCGACAGGTTGTTGAACGCATCGGCGGTGATGGCAATGGAATGACTGAGAAATCCCGCCAGAGCCTTGGTGGCGAACAGAATCAGATTGAAAAAAATCCCGACGATACCGCAGAGCATGCCGTATGCCTGACGAACGCCCGGATCTTTCGTATTTTGGTAATCTTTAATGAATAATTTCGTGAGTAATGTAACCATAAGAGAACCCCTTTTCCAAAATAAGAGTTTAAAGAATATTGTACTGCAAGACCGGCGAAAATACAAGTAGATCCGGAGCCTTTTGAAAAAGAATATCAGAGATAATGGGAGAAGAAATCTGTTGTTGCTATTGCGCATCCCACGTTTTCAGTGTATAATCTCCGTGGACGTAATGTAAGCTTTCAGAACGGATCCAGCATAGGAAACACGCTTTGGAGCCGTACTGGTAATTTATAATAATCAAAAGTAAAAATGGAGGAACGATCGATGAGAAAGAAACCGGTTGTATTAATGATCCTGGATGGTTATGGATTGAACGATAAGGTAGAGGGAAATGCCGTAGCACAGGCCAATACTCCCGTCATGGATTCCCTGATGAAGGAGTATCCCTTCGTACGTGGTAATGCCAGCGGTATGGCAGTAGGACTTCCCGAGGGACAGATGGGTAACTCCGAGGTAGGTCATATGAATATGGGTGCCGGCCGTATCGTATATCAGGAACTGACCCGTATCACCAAGGAGATCCAGGACGGCGACTTCTTTAAAAATGAAGCCCTGTTAAAGGCGATTGATAACTGTAAGAAGAACAACAGCGCCCTGCATCTGATGGGACTGTTATCTGACGGTGGTGTACACAGCCACATCACCCATCTGTACGGCCTGCTGGAACTGGCAAAGCAGCAGGGACTGGAGAAGGTATATGTTCACTGCTTCCTGGACGGACGTGATACCCCGCCTGCCAGCGGTAAGAGCTATGCAGAGCAGTTAAATGAAGAAATGAAGAAAATCGGTGTAGGCAGGATCGCTTCTGTAATGGGCCGTTACTATGCAATGGACCGTGATAACAACTATGACCGTGTACAGCTGGCTTACGATGCCATGACCGAAGGCAAAGGCCTGACCGCTGCCTGCGGTATCTGCGGTATTCAGGAGTCCTACGACAGAGATGAGACGGATGAGTTCGTTAAGCCTACCGTAGTCGTAGAGGATGGCAAGGCTGTCGGACTGGTACAGGACAAGGATTCCGTGATCTTCTTCAACTTCCGTCCCGACCGTGCAAGAGAGATTACCAGAGCCTTCTGTGATGATGATTTCAAGGGATTTGACCGTGTGAGAAAGGATATTACCTTCGTATGCTTCTCCGATTACGATCCTACGATCCCCAATAAGGAAGTGGCATTCCACAAGATCGCCATTACCAATACTTTCGGCGAGTGGCTGGCAGCTCATGACATGAAGCAGGCCCGTATCGCAGAGACCGAGAAGTATGCCCATGTAACCTTCTTCTTCAACGGCGGCGTAGAGCAGCCCAACGAGGGAGAGGACCGTATTCTGGTAAATTCTCCCAAGGATGTGGCTACCTATGACCTGAAGCCGGAGATGAGTGCGCCTCAGGTGTGTGAGAAGCTGCTGGATGCGATCCGGTCTGAAAAATATGATGTGATCGTGATCAACTTCGCCAATCCCGATATGGTAGGTCATACCGGTGTGATCTCTGCAGCCATCAAGGCTATCGAGACCGTAGATGAGTGCGTTGGCAAGGCCGTACAGGCAGTGAAGGATGTAGACGGCGTTCTGTTCATCTGCGCAGACCATGGTAATGCAGAGCAGATGATCGATTACACCACCGGTCAGCCTCATACCGCACATACGACCAACCCGGTTCCTTTCATTCTGGTAAATTACGATCCGGCCTACACACTGAAAGAGGATGGCTGTCTGGCAGACATCGTGCCTACACTGATTGATGTGATGGGTATGGAACAGCCCGTAGAAATGACCGGTAAGTCTCTGTTAATTCAGAAATAATCACCGGAGTGTTTTCAGTAAAATCGTAGAAATGATGGAAATGACTTGAAAAGATTCCTCAGGCACTTTGCACGGTGCCTGAGGATTTTGTAACTGGGTTTTTAGATCCGGTCTTCTTATCAGCAGGAGGAAGAAACATATGGAACAGAAGAAAAATCTGGTGACCCTGGGCAGCACCGGGATCACCGTGGAGAAGAACTCCTTCGGAGCACTGCCCATCCAGCGGATCTCCAGAGAAGCAGCCATCGGACTGCTGCGCAAAGCTTACAATGCAGGCGTTACCTTTTATGATACCGCCAGATACTATACCGACAGCGAGGAAAAGGTAGGAGCGGCTTTTGAGGGCATGCGGGACAAGATCTATATTGCCACCAAGACCGGAGCTGCCACGGCGGAAGGCTTCTGGAAGGAGCTGCATACCTCTCTGGAAAAACTGAAGACCGATTATATCGACATCTATCAGTTCCACAATCCCGCTTTCTGTCCGAAGCCGGGAGACGGCACGGGACTTTATGAGGCAATGCTGGAAGCGAAAGAGAAAGGCATGATCCGTCATATCGGTATTACGAACCATCGTCTGAACGTAGCCCATGAAGCCATCGAAAGCGGACTGTATGAGACCCTGCAGTTCCCGTTCTGCTATCTGGCCACCGACAAAGATCTGGAACTGGTACAGGACTGTAAAAAGGCAGGCATGGGATTCATTGCCATGAAAGCATTGTCCGGTGGACTGATCAATAATTCCGCGGTAGCCTATGCCTATCTGGCACAGTTTGACAATGTGCTTCCCATCTGGGGTGTGCAGCGGGAGAGCGAACTGGATGAATTCTTATCCTATATCGACAATCCGCCCACATTGACACCCGAATTACAGGCGGTGATCGATCATGACAGAGAAGAACTGCAGGGAGAATTCTGCAGAGGCTGCGGTTACTGCATGCCCTGTCCTGCGGGAATTGAGATCAATAACTGTGCCCGCATGAGCCTGATGATCCGCAGAGCCCCTTCCGCTGCACAGCTGACGGAAGAAATGCAGGCCAAGATGCGTAAGATTGAAGAGTGCCTGCACTGCGGCAGATGTAAGTCCAAGTGCCCTTACGGACTGGATACACCGGCACTGCTGGAAAAGAACTACAAGGATTATTGTGAGATCCTTGCCGGAAAAGAGTATTAATTACTGACAGATCAGAATAGAAACCTCCTTGCGGGACATACTTACTTTAGAAAAAGGAAAGTAGGTATATCGGTAAGGAGGTTTTTTATGGAAAAATATCTGGAGATCGTCAAAGTACACGGAAGGGAGATTCTGGATTCGAGAGGGAATCCCACGGTGTCGGCCATCGTCACGGTGAAGGACCGAGAGTGTGGCAGATGCTTTCAGGGCATGGCGGCGGTACCCTCCGGAGCCAGCACCGGACAGTTCGAAGCCGTGGAACTCAGAGACGGAGAGACCAGATATTTCGGACTGGGCGTACAGCATGCAGTAAAAAATGTGGACGAGAAAATTGCAAGTGTTCTCATGGGAGAGAATGCGTTGGAGCAGATCCGTATCGACCGGATCCTGCGGGAGACGGACGGTACGGACAATAAGAGCAATCTGGGCGCTAATGCCATGCTGGCCGTATCCATGGCGGTGGCAAGAGCGGCCGCGGAAGCGCTGGGACTGCCTCTGTACCGGTATTTCGGCGGAATCTCCCCGAGACTTCTTCCGGTACCTATGATGAATATCTTAAACGGCGGAAAGCATGCAGCGAATACCGTGGATTTTCAGGAGTTCATGATCATGCCGGTACAGGCAGAGACTTTTGCGGAGGGACTTAAGATCTGTGGAGAGGTATACCATAATCTGAAAAAGCTTCTGGAGCAAAAAGGACTGTCCACGGGTGTGGGGGATGAGGGCGGCTTTGCCCCGGATCTGCCGGATGCGGAGAGGGTGCTGGATTTTCTGATGGAAGCCATGGAAGCTTCCGGGTATGTGCCGGGACAGGATATCAAGATTGCCATGGATGCAGCCAGCAGCGAATTATATAATGAAAAAACAGGAATGTATCATTTCCCCGGAGAAAGCAAGCTGAAGGGGGAAGATGTGCTGCGGGATACGGGAGAGATGATTGCCTATTATGAGCGTCTGGTGGAAAAATATCCTATCATCTCTATAGAAGACGGACTGGATGAAAACGACTGGGATGGCTGGCAGGAACTGACGAAACGGCTGGGGGAGAAGATCCAGCTGGTGGGAGACGATCTGTTCGTCACCAATACCAAACGTCTGGATGCCGGTATCAAGCTGCGCTGCGGCAATGCCATTCTGGTAAAGGTCAATCAGATCGGAACCTTGTCAGAAGCTTTCGAGGCAGTGGAAATGGCCCACAAGAACGGTTACAGGGCAGTGATCTCCCACAGATCCGGGGAAACAGAGGATACCACCATCGCAGATATTGCCGTGGCACTGAATGCCGGACAGATCAAGACCGGAGCCCCCTGCCGCAGCGACCGTGTGGCGAAGTACAACCGTCTGCTCGCCATAGAAGAGGAACTGAAAGATGCGGCGGCATATATGGATCCCTTTCGCAAAATCTGATGAGTACAGGCTGGGATGACAGGAAACTACAAAAAATAAAAAGTGTCGTAACAGGAGAATTTAGGGGTATAAATTCTCCTGTTTTTATCGGAAAAATCTGAAAAAATACATGAGAGAAAGAAAAAAAAGAAAACTGAAAATGTGTAAATATACATAATAAATAACAAAATATGCACTATATACAGGAATTAAAAATTACATCCTACTTTTATTGAAAAAGTTTTTCATAAATATACAAACATATGTGCGCGACACACGTACATGACGATTGACGGATCAGAAAGAGGGAAGCAAGGAAACTGGCAGATACTTCATATGTAATTCAGTTGACAGTCTTAAAAAAGTGTTGTAATATAACAAAAGTCATTGTCGGAAATTTAAAGTACATTAGATGTACATGTATACTTGTATACAAATGCAAAAAATGTATTTTATAAATGTCCGCGGACAAAAGAAAAGCAAGGAGTTGAAGAGATGCTTAAATATATTGCAAAACGTATCGGTCTGGCACTGATCACGATTTTTACAGTAGCAACACTCACCTTTTTCCTGATGAACATGGTTCCCGGTGGTCCGTTCCTCTCGGAGAAGGCAGTAAGCCCCGCTGCACAGGCAGCATTGGAGGCAAAATACGGACTGGACAAGCCTTTGTCCCAGCAGTATCTGACATATATGTCCGATGCGCTGCACGGTGATTTCGGAGAGAGTCTGAAGCAGAGAGGAAGAACCGTTTCTTCTATTATAGTATCCAAGTTCCCCGTATCCGCAAGAGTCGGCGGAATCTCTGTCATCGTGGCATTACTGGTAGGTATCCCACTGGGATGTCTGGCAGCCACCCATCGCGGCAAGGCACTGGACAGCGTGATCTCCGTGATCTCCACCTGTGGTATTGCAGTACCCAGCTTCGTTGTATGTACCCTGCTGTTATATTTTCTGGGAAGTAAGGTAAAGATACTGCCCACCTACGGAATCGGCACCTGGAAGCATTATGTGATGCCCGTGATCGCACTGGCATTGTATCCCACTGCTTATATTATGAGACTGATGCGTTCTTCCATGCTGGATGTTCTGGGACAGGATTATATGAGAACCGCTACGGCGAAGGGAGTAAAGCCTTTCTTCCGTCTGTTTAAGCATGCACTGAGAAATGCACTGCTCCCCGTTATCACCTATGTAGGTCCTATGATGGCTTATACTATGACAGGAAGCTTCGTAGTAGAGAAGATTTTCACGATCCCCGGTCTGGGCAATGAATTTGTCAGCTCGATCATTAACCGTGACTACACCATGATCATGGGTACCACCATTTTCCTCGCAACACTGATGGTTGTCATGAATGTGCTGGTGGATATCGTATATAAGATCGTCGACCCCAGGATCAAGTTGAAGTAAGATTAACAGGAAGGAAGATACCGATGAAAGAACCGAATGCTATGAGCTTTCATGTAAAATATAAACCGGAAGATTTTATGCCGGCGAACGAAGAAGAGAAGCAGAGTCAGGTCATCATGCGCGAGAGCGTGGGCTTCTGGCAGGATGGCTTCCGCAGACTTCGTAAGAATAAGGTTGCCATGGTCAGCCTCTTCGTTATTATTGTAGTTATGATCTTTTCCTTTATCGTGCCTGCATTTTATCCCTATGATTACAAGACACAGATCAAAGGAAGCGAGAATCTGCACCCCATGCAGTATTCCGAGAAAGAGATAGAGCGTATGGATGCGGGAGAGAAGGTATTCCCCCATGTGCTCGGTACCGATAAAATGGGCCGTGATTATGCCATCCGTGTTATGATGGGAAGCCGTATCTCCCTGCTGGTTGGTCTGATCGCTACTGCCATTATTTTTGTGATCGGTTCCCTGATCGGTTCCATCTCTGCTTTCTTCGGTGGATGGGTGGATCTGATCATCATGCGTATTGTGGATATTATCTATACGATACCGGATTTCCTGCTGATCGTGCTGTTATCCTTTGCGTTAAAGGATCCTCTGGCAAAGCTGGCACAGCTTCCCGGATTCGGATGGATGCAGATCGTAGGATCTAACCTGATCAGTATCTTCATCGTATTCGCATTGCTGTACTGGGTAGGAATGGCACGTATGGTACGAAGCCAGATCCTGACCCTGAAGGAAAATGATTATGTCATGGCAGCCAAGGCTCTGGGAGCAAAGGATGGCCGTATCATTAAAAAGCATCTGCTGACGAACTGTATCGGTACGCTGATCGTTACCACCACACTGCAGATCCCTTCCTCTATTTTTACCGAGAGTTATTTAAGCTTCTTAGGTATGGGTGTGGCAGTTCCCCTGCCTTCCCTGGGAAGCCTTGCAAGTGATGCCATTAACGGAATGATCACATTCCCGTACCTGCTGTTTGCGCCCTGTCTGCTGATTAGTCTGATCATCTTAAGCTTTAACCTGTTTGGTGACGGACTTCGTGACGCATTTGACCCGAAGCTTAAGAATTAATGGAAGGAGTAGTGAAGATGGATAACAATTATCTGGTAGATATACAGCATGAACGTCTCTCTTTCTTTACTCCTGCCGGAGAAGTAAAGGCACTGAACGATGTCTCCATTCACCTGAAGGAAGGGGAAGTACTGGGCATCGTAGGAGAGAGTGGTTCCGGTAAATCCGTAACCGCATACAGTCTGATGGGACTGACCGCTTATCCCGGTAAGCTGATCGGCGGAGAACTTCACTTCAATGGACACGAAGTGGAGAAAATGACCGAAAAAGATTTTTCCAAAATGCGTGGTAAAGAGGTCTCCATTATTTTCCAGGATCCTCTGACCAGCTTGAATCCCGTATATACCATCGGAAATCAGATCATGGAAGTAATCCGTCTGCATACCGATGCGGACAAGAAAAAGGCATATGCAAGAGCAGTGGAGCTTTTGTCTCTGGTAGGTATCAATGAACCGGAGAAGCGTATGAAGCAGTATCCCCACGA
>CAKRRD010000029.1 GCA_934394815.1 uncultured Acetatifactor sp.
CGTGTTTTCTGATCTCTAAATTTAAGCATAAAAAAAAGACCTAAATCTCATCTCGCTTGGATACTATAACATAATCCGCAGTCTACGTCAACTGTTTTCCTGAAAATACAACTATTTTTTCTTGTTTCTTCTTATGTATTATGCTATAATGGCCTCATAAAAGTGGAGTACTTTACATAAAATTCCCATCTATATATGCGGGGGAGAAAGGAGATACCTGTGAGTGCATTGCTGAACACTGTTTATAACAACTATCTGACGGCTTATGCGCCGAAGCAGATAACGAAATACGATACACATAAAAAAAGCGAACTTCGGAACGTATATAATTCCATCGTAAAACTGAATAAGGACGCTCCCTGGTATCTTCCCACCACCAGTAAGGACACACAGCACTACGCAGTGGATCTGAAGGAGAACGCAAGAGAGCTTCACAATACTATTGCACAGATCGGCGGTCTGGAGAAGGATGGCCTGTTACGCAAAAAGAGTGCTTACTCCACGGACAATGATATTGTGGAAGTCTCCTATATCGGCTCCGATACCCCTGACGGTGTTTCTCCGGAATTTGATCTGGAAGTAAAACAGCTTGCCACGCCGCAGGAGAATCTGGGATATTTCCTTCCGGATCTGCCCACGACACTGTCTCCCTCGACCTATTCTTTTGATATTGCAATCAATGATATGAACTACGAATTCCAGTTCAATATCAATGAAGGGGATACGAACCGGCAGATCACGGAACGTCTGTCCCGCCTGATCAACAACGCCGACATCGGTATCACCGCAGATGTGGCCGAATCCGATTCCCGCTATGCGCTCCGGCTTACTTCGGATGCCACCGGTATCCCAAACGGCAAGGCCAGTCATTTTCAGGTGAGTGACAACCACACCAGCAAGACCGCCGGGGCTGTCGATTATCTGGGGCTGAATTACACCAGCCACCCCGCCGGGAACGCAAGCTTCCTGCTGAACGGGGAAGAACGTACCGCTTCTTCCAATCATTTCACCGTAGAGAAATCATTCGACGTACAGCTGAAGTCTGTCAGCCCGGAGGATAAGCCCGTACATATCGGTCTGAAGACAGATACGGAGTCCATTACCGACAACATCGTCCAGCTGGTGGGCAGTTACAATGAATTTATCCGAACAGCTTCCTCCTATCTGGAGACGCAGTCCAGAAGCAGACAGCTGATCCGTGAATTCTCCTCCATTGCTTCCCGTTACGGAAGTTCTCTGGAAAATATGGGAATGCATCTGCAGGAAGACGGTATTCTCTCTGTCAACGACGAAGTATTGCGGCAGACCGCTGCGGAATCCGGAAATGATCTGTCCGGTTTCAGTGTTTTGAAAGAGTTCAGCAGCTCTCTTCTGAACAAGAGCGATCAGGTGGCACTGAACCCCATGGATTATGTAGACAAAAAAATTGTGGCCTATAAAAATCCAGGTCACAATTTTGCCAGTCCCTATATCACCAACGCATACAGCGGTATGATGTTTAACAGCTACTGTTGATCCCCTGAAGGGGGAATCACAACAGTAGCTGTTATTTTGTCTTTTGCTTATGATATTCTTATTTTGTCTTTTTGGATTTTGCCTTATACTTGTCAATCTGTACAAAGTCATCCATCAGCTCCAGAATCTTGTCTCTGCCTGTCTGGTTCAGCTTCACATAGTTCTGCATAACACGGTTTTCCAGCAGCTGTGCTCCCAGAGAAGCATCTCTCTCCAGGGAGGAGAAATCCACCGGATTCAGACTCAGCTTGTCACACATCTTGATCACTGTTCCGTACGCCATCCCTTCAATTCCGCGTTCCAGAGCAGTCACCAGTGTGCTGTAGGGGATATTCATCTCCATGGCAAACTGTCTGACACTACGATACTGTCTTAAAATCTCTTTCTTCAAAATCTCTGCCTTAGTCATATTTATTCCTCCACGTGTCCTCCAAAATTGGTATAGCTATAATATACGATTTCCCGTTTTTCATTTCAAGTAAAAAACAGAAAATTAAGAATTTCGACGAAATTTTAACAATATTTTTATATTTTTTTCAGTTGTTCCAGCCAGATCCGGGCACAGGCATCGGAAGGCATCCGCAGATCTCCTCTGGGAGACAATGCCACGCTTCCCACTTTCGGACCGTCCGGCAGGCAGGAGCGCTTAAACTGTTGTGTGAAAAATCTATGATAGAAATTCTCCAGCCACTTCCGGATCGTAGAATCGTCGTATTTTCCCGCAAAGGTCTCCACCGCGATCCGGTAGATCTTATCCGGTGCATATCCGCACCGCAGCATATAATACAGGAAAAAGTCATGCAGTTCATAAGGGCCCACCAGATCTTCCGTCTTCTGGGCGATATTTCCCTCCACCGGCGGAAGCAGTTCCGGGCTCACCGGTGTATCCAGTACATCTTTGAGTACCGCGGTAAGTTCCTCGTTATTGCAGGTGTCCGCATAATAATCCACCAGATGTCTTACCAGCGTCTTCGGTACTCCCGCATTGACACCGTACATGGACATATGATCTCCGTTATAGGTCGCCCACCCTAATGCCAGCTCCGACATATCTCCAGTGCCGATGACCAATGCCTTCTCCTTATTGGCAATATCCATGAGCACCTGGGTCCGCTCTCTGGCCTGTCCGTTCTCATAGGTGACATCGTGGCACTCCATATCCTGACCGATATCTGCAAAATGACCGGTCACAGCCTGCCGGATATCCACCTCCCGCAGCGTGGTTCCCAGCGTCCTGGCCAGCAGGCAGGCATTCTCATAGGTCCGGTCCGTCGTGCCGAAACAGGGCATGGTCACTGCAATGATTCCCTCTCTGGGCAGTCCCAGCAGATCAAAGGTACGCACCGTAACCAATAAAGCCAGTGTGGAATCCAGCCCTCCGGAGATTCCCAGCACTGCCGTCCTGCATCCGATATGCTCATACCGTTTTTTCAGGCCATAAGCCTGTATGGACAAAATGTCTTCGCATCGGCGGTTACGCTCCGCCGCATCCTCCGGCACGAAAGGATGCGCCGCAAATTTACGATCCAGTTTTGTCTCTGTCAGATGCATGGAAAAGGGAATCATACGATAGGGCTGCACCGGCCTTTTCCCGAAGGTTCCCATTCTTCTACGCTCACTGCTTATTTTCAGCACATCCAGATCCGCATAAAGGATTCCCGTAGAAAATCTGGAAGACTGCGCCAGCATTGTTCCGTTTTCCGCGATCAGATCATGTCCACCGAATACCAGATCCTGCGTGGATTCCCCCTCGCCCGCCGAGGTATAGATATATCCACACAGAAGTCTCGCGCTGGCGGATTTTACCAGAAGCAGACGGTAATCATCCTTGGACACCGTCTCATTGGAAGCCGACAGATTGGCGATCACCGTGGCTCCCATCAGCGCATGGGATGTGGAGGGAGGCTCTGCCACCCACAGATCTTCGCAGATCTCGCACCCCAATACCAGTTCCGGAAGCTCTTCACAGCGAAACAGCAGATTCGTCCCGAAGGGGATCTCCTCTCCTCCCAGAAAATACTCCGTCACCGTTTCCTCTCCCGGGGTAAAATATCTGCCCTCGTAGAACTCCGCATACATGGGAATATTTTTCTTGGGGATCATCCCAAGGATCCTTCCCTGATATAAGACCGCCGCCACATTGTACAGGCGGCCTTCCTTCTCCACCGGCAGTCCCACCACAAGCAGTGCCTCCAGCGGTGCCGTCTCTTCCGCAATGGAAAACAATGCCTCTTTTGCCTTCTCCAACAGAAGATTCTGCAAAAAAAGATCGTTACAGGTGTATCCGGTAATACATAATTCCGGAAACACTACGATCTTTGCTCCCTGCTTTGCCGCCTCTTCTGCCTGCGCGCAGATCACCTGCGCATTATAGACCGGATCCGCCACCCGGATCACCGGCGTGGCGGATGCTGCTTTGACAAATCCCTGTTTCATATGTTTCCTCGCTTTACGGCATCCATTACTGGATCATCTGCTGCAATTCATCCACGGTAAAGTTATAGTTCTTATTACAGAAATGACAGTTCACTTCGATGTCTTCTCCATCGTCGATCATGGACTGTAATTCTTCTCTTCCGATACTGATCAGTGCTTTTCTCACTCTGTCCTTGCTGCAGTTACAGGAGAATTCCACCGGAAGAGTATCGGTGACTTCCAGATCCATTCCGGACAGCAGTACTTCCAGCATCTGTTCCGGAGTCTTACCGACATCCAGCATGGTCGTCACGGAAGAAAGGTTCTTGATATTCTCTTCCAGTCTGCTGATCACTTCCTCCTCTGCGAAGGGCATCAGCTGCACGATGAATCCTCCGGCCTGCTTCACCGTATTGTCTCTGTTCATCAGCACTCCCAGGCCTACCACGGAGGGCACCTGCTCGGATACCGCAAAATAATAGGTCAGATCCTCTGCGATCTCTCCGGTCTGTAACTCGGTCTGTCCCACGTAAGGATCCTTCAGTCCCATATCACGGATCACGCTTAAGACACCCGCGCCTACGGCACCGCCCACATCCAGTTTGCCCTGAGCATTGGCGGGCAGGATCACGTCAGGCACATTGGCATAACCCTTTACATGGCCGTTCCCATCTGCTGTGACCGTCAGGCCGCCGATGGGGCCGTCTCCCTTGATCTGCAGTGTGATCAGTTCATCGTCACTCTTTAACATGCTGCCCATCATGGCTCCCGCACTGAGCAGTCTTCCCAATGCTGCCGTTACCACAGGGCTGGTATTGTGTGCTGCCCTTGCAGTCTCCACCGTTTCTCTTGTCGTGCAGGCAAACGCACGGATCTGTGCATTGGCCGCCGTTGCACGTACCATATAATCCTTCATTTACTCCACGTACCTTTCTGTCTACAGTTGTTTCTGCTGCTCTTTTGCTACGATACAGACTCTTTCGCTGGTCTCCGTGGCCGCCCCTCCGGTGTCGGAATCCGTGATTTCAAGGATCCTCAGTCCGGCCTGCTCCACCAGAGCCCGCATCTGTTCTACGGTATATCCCCGCTGCAAATGGGTCTCGGTGAACCTCCGGAAAATATCATCCTCTTCCTGTACAAAAATCGTCAGGTCATACTCATTGATCTCATCCTCGGGATCATAATAATTCTCCCAGATAAAGCTGCAGTCCTCCCGGTTCTCAGCAATAGTAGTATTACCGATTACTTCGCGATATTTGTAAGCCGTATTGAAATCAAAGACAAAAATGCCACCGGGATAGAGATAGTTGTTCACCAGTTGAAATACCTGCAGCAGTTCCTCTTCTTCCAGGATATAATTCACGGAATCGCATACACTGATCACCGTTCCCACGGTGGAATACAGATCCAGTTCCCGCATATCCTGATGCAGATAGAGGATCTCCGAACCGCTCTCTGCCTTTTTGTCCATGGCGATATTCAGCATTTCTTCGGAATTGTCTACGCCAATGCAGTCATATCCCTTTTGATATAACAGTTCCGTCAGGGTGCCGGTACCGCAGCCCAGATCCACCACCAGATTCCGCTCGGAATCCAGAATTCCTTCCGCATCCCGCTCCGGCTTTGACACACCGTAAGCAGCGATCAGCTGATCCAGACGATCACACCACATCTCATAGGGGATATTGTCCATGAGTTCATCATATACTCTTGCAAAATCTGTATAGATCTCTTCTGTATTCTCCATAGTTACAGCATCTCCAGTTTTTTAGAAAATAGTCCCAAGTGCGCCGAAAACTCCCATGCTGAGCAGTCCCATGATCACGCCGGCCAGAACCACACCACACATTACCGCAATCACACTGGACTTGAAATCCATATCTAACAGGCTGGCTGCCAGAGTCCCGGTCCAGGCGCCGGTTCCGGGAAGTGGAATTCCCACGAACAGAAGCAATGCCACGAACAGGCCTCTGCCCGCTTTTTCCTGCAGCTTCTGACCACCCTTGTGCCCCTTTTCCAGACAGAAAGTGAAGAACTTACCAATCACCGGCTTGTCCGCACCCCATTCCAGTACTTTTCTGGCGAAAAAGAAGATAATGGGTACCGGAAGCATATTTCCCAGAATACAGATAATATAGCTGGGAAGCAGCGGCAGATTCATACCTACAGCAATGGGAACAGCGCCTCTCAGTTCAATCAGGGGAACCATGGATACCAGGAAAATCATCAAATATTTTTTTAACATGTATTTTACTCCAATTCTTTTATTCTTTTTTCATTATATCCGCTTCTGAAGATATTCCTTCAGGAAAGCGATCAGGCGGTCCATTTCCTCATCCGTACCGATGGTGATACGCAGGGAATTGGCAATTCTCGGCTTGTTCCAGTGTCTGACATAGATGTCCGCCTCCCGGAGTGCCCGGAACAGTTCTTCTGCGGGGACTTCCTTATGGGAAGCAAAGATAAAGTTTGCCCTGGAATCCGGGAAAGTAAAGCCCAGATCGGCCAGTTCCTTCTTGACCCGCTCTCTGGTGGCCACAATCTTCGCCGTAGTCTCTTTAAAATAGGCATCATCCTTCACCGCTTCCACACCCATGACCTGCGAAGGCAGATTCATAGTGTAGGAATTGAAGGAAAACTTTACATCATTCAGGTAGTGGATCAGCTTCTCATTGCCGATGCAGAAACCGATACGCATTCCCGCCATGGCTCTGGACTTGGAAAAGGTCTGTACCACCAGAAGGTTTTCATATTTTTCCAGCAAGGGAAGCGCACTCCTGCCGCCGAAGTCCACATAGGCTTCGTCCACAATCACCACCACGTCCGGATTGGCCTGCAGGATCTCTTCGATCAGTTCCTGAGATTCCTCCACGCCAGTAGGTGCGTTGGGGTTCGGGAAGATCACACCGCCGTTGGGCTGTTTGTAATCTTCGGGATTGATGTGCCATTTTTCATCCAGTGCGCAGGTGTGATACGGGATCCGGTACAGATCTGCCCATACATCATAAAAGGAATAGGTCACATCCGGGAACAGGATCGGCTTTCCACTGTTGAAAAATGTCAGAAATGCCATGGACAGGACATCATCGGATCCTACGCCCACAAATACCTGTTCCGGCTTCACACCGTAATAAGCCGCCAAAGCATCTACTAACGGCTGTGCATTCGAATTCGGATACAGCCGCAGTGCCGCACTCTCCATGTTCTCCGCCGCTTTCCTTACTCCGGGGGCAGGAGGATAAGGGCATTCATTTGTATTCAGTTTGATCATGTTCGGGCGGTTCGGCTGCTCGCCTGCCACATAGGGAACCACCTTGCGTACATTTTCTTCCCACTTCATAATTTCTGTTTACTCCTCATTCCGCACACTTTATTCCTAACTGTTTTTCCCTGTGTGCCGGGCAGTTATCTGTTTTTGTCATTCTGTCGATGTTTTAACTCTTCCGCATAGCTCCTCGCCTGTGCGGAAAGTCCCAGTTGTTCATAGCACCTTATCAGTCCCTGTAAAGGCTCTTCTACCGAGCTTTTCAGCGCCAGTACCGGCTGTGTCTCATAAGCTGCATTATAATACCAGACAGCCGCTTCCTCGAAGTCTCCCGCCTCTTCATAGAAAGCTCCCAGTTCACAACAGATCTCCGAGCAGCCGTCTCCCGCGATCACCTTGGAAGTATATTTAAAAAATAACACGGTGGCTCCCCGTAGTCTGGCCGCTCTGGCCGCCACACAACAGCCTTCCGTGATCTCCTCCCCGCTTCTGTCCGGGGAGGAAACTTCCCTCCGGAAATAATCTTCCGCCTCCAGAAAATCCTGTGCTTTTCCCGCCAGAAACAGTTCTCTGGCATACATTCCATATAATCTTCTGGAAAGCTGTCTTCCCTGCACGATCTGTTTCCGGAAATTCGCCAGGTCTCTGTCCGCATGATTCTGTTCCGGCATATGGGTGATGACAATATCACTGTCATAGACCACCGGCTCCAGCCGTACGGTCTCATGGATCGGTTCTTCCCACACGAAATTCCGCAATCTGCGGAACAATTTGGGACGATATTCTTCATCAAAATTATACACCGCGCCGTTTTGCAGCTGATTGCCATATTTCATCTGGACGATCTCGATCTCCGGAAGCAGCGTTGCCTTTAACAGTCGAAACCTTCGCCGGTTTTCTTCCAAAAGCACCTCATCCGCATCCGCGGAGTAAATGTATTCCTTCGTAGCTTTGGAAAACGCAAAATTTCTCGCCGCACTGAAATCATCGATCCACGTAAAATTATATATCTTATCGGTGTATCCGGCTGCGATCCACTTTGTAGCATCCGTAGATCCCGTATCCACAATAATGATCTCATCTACCAGGTCTTTTACACTGTCCAGGCATCTTGCCAGGATCCGTTCTTCATTTTTTACAATCATGCACAAAGATATTGTGATCATTCAGCATCTCCGTTCCCGCATTCTGTGTGTGCCTGTATTCCTACAGCACCTTGGATAAGAACTCCTGTAACCGGGGACTCTGGGGATTGCTGAAGAATTCCTGCGGGGTATTCTCCTCCACAATATTACCGCCGTCCATGAAGAGCACCTTCGTCCCCACTTCTCTGGCAAATCCCATCTCATGGGTAACGACCACCATGGTCATACCGCTTTCCGCCAGTTCCTTCATAACCTCCAGTACTTCTCCTACCATCTCGGGATCCAGTGCGGAGGTAGGCTCATCGAACAGCATAACTCTCGGGTTCATGGCAAGAGATCTGACAATGGCGATCCTCTGCTTCTGTCCGCCACTCAGAGAGGCCGGATAGGCATCCGCCTTTTCCTCCAGTCCCACTCGCTTTAACAGCTTCAGGGCATTCTCTTTTGCCTCTTCCTCGCCCATCAGTTTTAATTTCACAGGCGCCAGAGTAATATTATTCATGATCGTCAGATTATTGAACAGGTTAAAATGCTGGAACACCATGCCCATATGCTGACGGACCTTGTTGATGTCAATCCTGGGATCCGTAATGTTCTGTCCGTCGAACCAGATCTCACCGCTGGTGGGTCTCTCCAGGAGATTCAGACAGCGTAAAAAAGTACTCTTACCGGAGCCGGAAGGTCCTACCACTACGATCTTTTCCCCGGGATGAATATGATAATTCACTCCCTTTAATACCTGATTATCTTCAAAGCTTTTATGCAGATCTTTAACGATTATCACTCTTACGCAGTCTCCTTTCCAGTTTTGCAAGCAGAATGGACAATACCTTGGTCAGTACAAAATAGATAAATGCAATACCCAATAACGGTGTAAACACATCAAACAGTTTGGAAGTCATCTGGTTTGCCACACGGGTAAGATCGCTCATTCCCACATAACCAACAATGGAAGTCTCCTTGATCAGCACGATAAATTCATTGCCCAGAGGCGGCAGAATGCTCTTGAATGCCTGCGGGATGATAATGTAGCGCATGGTCTGGAATTTGTTCAGTCCCAGAGATCTGCCCGCTTCCATCTGCCCCTTGTCCACTGCCAGAATACCGGCTCTGACGATCTCCGCCACATAAGCGCCGGAGTTGATACCGAAAGTCAGGCTGGCGATCAGTACGCTGTTCTTGCAGGTAGCCAGAATGCCGGACCACATAATCAGCAGCTGTACCGTGGTAGGGGTTCCGCGGATAATATCAATATAAGCGCTCGCAATGCGGGACGCTACGGTCTTCGATCCGTTCTTTTTCGTGGATAATTTCAAAAATGCCGCTATGGTTCCGATCAGGATACCGAGCAGAGCTGCAAAAAAAGAAACCTCTAAGGTTACTCCCAGACCTTTCAGATAAAGCTTCCACCTGTCCGCTTCAATGAAGGCTGCATAAATATGTTGCCAGATAGTTTGCATGTTATTTCCTGTGCCTTTCTTATGAATCTTTGAATATATATGTGTACGATTGGCTTAAATGTATATGTTGCCTACCTTAATATAGCAAAAAGAAGAGAATGGCACAAGCCATTCTCTTCTTTTTCGTGTATATTTTGTATAAAAATTATTCGCCAATATACTCAGATACCAGTGCATCAAAGGTACCGTCAGCCTTAAGGTCAGCCAGTGCCTGATTTACCTTCTCTACCAGCTCGCTTCCCTTAGGAAGTGCGATAGCATATTCCTCAGCTTCGAAGTCGAAGTCTGCACCGTCGATGATCTTTACCTTACCCTCGAACTTGGTGTTGAATACTTCTGCGGGGTTCTTGTCAATGATCACTGCATCTACTCTGCCGTTTACCAGATCGTTTACAGCGTCGATAGCTCTGTTATAGGTCTGTGCGGTAGCGCCCTCGATCTCCTCTGCCAGGAACATACCTGTAGTACCCAGCTGGCAGCCGATGGTCTTGTTCTTCAGGTCATCAGCGGTTGCGATGTCGGAATCTGCCGGTACGATTACGAACTGTACAGCCTCATAATAAGGATCAGAGAAATCTACCTGTGCCTTACGCTCCTCGGTAACGGTCATACCTGCGATAGCACCATCGATTCTGTTGCCGATAGAGCTTACCAGAGAGTCAAACTCCATGTTCTCTACCTGAACTTCCATGCCCAGCTTCTCACCTACTGCCTTGATCAGTGCAACATCAAATCCATCGGGTTCTCCGTCATCACCTACGTACTCAAAGGGAGGGAACTCTGCGTTGGTGCCGAATACCAGTACGCCACCCTCGGTCTTGTCAGCAGCCTCAGTGGTTGCAGCTGCTTCGGTAGTTGCTGCAGCAGTCTCTGCCACGCTGCTCTCAGAAGCCTGAGAACTCTCGTTAGCTGCGGAATCAGAACCACAGCCGGTCAGCATTGCTGTACACATTACGGTTGCAAGTAACATTGCGATTGCTTTTTTCATAATATTATCCTCCTGTCTGTTTCTGCGGACGACAGCCGTCCTTAAACGTTGATTACTATAGCACCTTTTTGGAAAATGCGCAACTGTTTATGCATAAATATGCGTTATGCTCCCTGTGAGCAGAGCATCCACAAAATTTCTCCCCAGAAGGTTATCACAATATAAGGAATATACGGCTTCGGTGTCCGCAGTTTTCCTCTGCAGGTCACATTCCCCTTCCCCAGCTGCACCAGCGCCAGTAAAGTTACCGCCAGCAGCATATGGATCAGGAACCACAGCATCTCTCCGCGCCAGCGGCAGCTGATCAGGGCACATACGGAAAATGCATGGCTGTCGGCTCTCCCGTACATTCTTGCAAACAGGAACTGCTGGAGAAGCACGAACACTGCTACTGCTGCCGCCTGCCGTATTCCGGTGAGAACTGTACGTTCCCACGATCCGGTAACTGTAGCTCCTCCGCAGGACACTCCCAGCAGGATTCCTGTCCACAACAGACACCACCACCATACATAATTATACACATAACAGTTCTCCCCATCCATGCAGGCCGCCGCCAGCAGCCCTCCGGCCAGCAGACTGAGTAATATTCCTTCGGCCCCCAGCTGCAGATACCGGTCTCCTCCCGCAAGAGGTTCCAACAATTCTCCCCTCCCGCAGATCACAGTTATAATAATGGCATTTCCAAAGGACAGACTACCGAGGACATTCCTTTTCTTTCCGGGAAGCCATAGCCTTTTCTCCCCATCCGCCAGACACAATAACCAGAGCATGCTGCCATAGATCATGCCTCCCGAAAAAATCACCCATAATATAACAGGCAATAGTATTCCAATCCACATGCTTCCTCCTTAACGCAGTCTGGTGCGCAGCTCATCCAGCACCGTACCCGATACCCCGATCACACTGATCGTCGGATGGTCTTCCAGCTTCTTATCGCCTTTATAAGCCCGCACCGTAATCTCCAGTTCCCGGTTTTCCGGGGTATACAGAGGCACCATAAAGGGCAGTTCTTCCGTGATCCTGTACCCGAGAGTCTCCGTATAATCATACACACGGTTCAGTGTGGGATCCAGAGAAGTCATGCATTCCGGAAAAATCACTTCCACCCGGTCAACATATCCCCAGGTCGTAAAGTTAAGGATCCCGCTTTCTCCGCATTTAAACACAGGCTCTCTGGGTTCCAGCACGCGTTCTACACTGCTTTCCAGTGCAAATTCCGTGGTTCCGTAGCTGCAGCTGCATTCATTGCCCACATTGTCCACCGCGTATCCCGATACCGTAAAATCCCCGCTGAAAACAGGATCATCGTCAGTAATAGTAATGGTAATGTATCCGTCTTCCCCCGGTGTGTAGGTCTTGGAAATGGCATTATCTGTGTTGCGGATTGCAAGGTAGAACTTCCGTATTCCACTGATTCCATCCTCCGCCCTTGCACGGACCGTAACACTTCCATCTCTGCGGTCGATCCGTTCCTGTTTCTCCAGGATCTCCATCCCATGGATTACCGGAGCCTCCCCGTCGGCGATCAGTGTGATCTTGTTGCGTTCATCCTGTGCATGCACCGAATAAGTCTTTTTCGCCTCCTCACCAGCTCCAGCCACCGGAATTACCTGTATCCGCTGTCCGGAATATTTGCCGTCGATTACAAATTGCTGTACCCCGGTAAGTTCTCTGTTCTGCCGGGATCTTATCGTATAGGAATACGGATATTGCTGCAGCACCGTGATTCCGGTGGTCGCATAAGCCAGGTTATCCGCCTCCGTCCGGATTGAAGTATCCGCTATTTCTGTTAATGGAGTCCGGATGATATTTCTGGCCAGGCTGCCGTCTGCTGCCATCGTTTCATAGATTGTCTCATTAAGCTGGTATTCCGGACTTGCCGTGCCCTCCATATATGCCTCATTTTGTAACGTAAACGGTGTGCTGCCGTCTGCACGCACATACCAGGTCTTATCTGCTGCCGCCGGATAGACATTTTCTACGGAGGCATCCATCGTCAGCTGTTTCGTATATATTTTCCATAAGACGTCCTTTTCGTTGATACGAATGTGCGTTGTCCCGCCGATATTCCCGGCTGCATCCACCGCTGCAATATGCAGATATTGAACATGATCCGCCATCGCCACAGTTACCTGTGATTCCCGTACATAATCTGCATTACCGGTAACGGACGTATTTCTGTCTGCATCCACCAGATAGTAGTATCCTTTTACTCCGCTTACCAGTGTATTTTTCGTAATATTGGATTCACACAGCATGGATGTGCTTCCCGTCAGGTAAGATTCCACTTTGTGGTAATAATCCGTCCCCCTGTCCTTCGGTTCCTGCCAGACGACGCGGATCGTTCTGCCGTCTAATGGCTCTCTTGTGACCTGATCTGCTATTTTCTCCGGCGCTGCGAAATCCGTTGCCGTAACTCCCGCAAGACTCAGGCTCTCCTGATAGCCGATAGCTTCGGACCGCAGACGGCCAAGGCCGGAGCCGCTGCGCACCCCATTCTTCCTTTCATGCCACAGGGCAAAAGGGCTTATGTAGTTGCTGCCGCCGTAAGCCGGCCTGGAAGAGATCACCTGACCTTCCTGATATCCACACACCAATGCCCGGCCGCCGCTAAAACTCAGATCCGTAATATTGGCTCCCACCCAGACAGATCCGGTTAAGCGGAACTTCAACGTTACAAATACATGCGTGGTGCCTTCCGGCAGATCAATATTTAAGCTCTGACTGAAGTCACTGATTCCGACATGCCGTGAACTGTCATAGTGATAATTTTTCGTATGTGGATAATCCCTGAAGTTACCTTCCGCAATCTTTGTTCCGTTCTGATCCAGGATAGTATACGCCGAGGCGTCATTTTCATGAGGGTTCAGATCACATATATAGCTGCCCAGTCCGCCCCATCCGGTGCAGTTATAAGATAAATTTAATGTCGTATTTCCATTGGTGGGAATTCCCTGATACCCCGTAATATCCCACATGGTATTGGAAGGAAAATAGCTCCGGCTCCATCCGGCTCTCACAATAATAAAGGAATAATCATAATCATCATTGGTATGCCCGCTATATCCCGTAGGCGTTACCGTATCACCATAGCAGCTATATCCATAGCTCATGTAATCCCAGTTTCCAAGTCCCGGCGCGTAAGAGGTATCTTTATAACAGGTATTTGTATGATGATGCACGATCTTCTCTCCGGCCGTTCCTCCATAATATCCGGCCCCGCCACCGGCCATACCGTCTTCGCCGGTCCGGCGTTCCAATATTACACTTTCCATGCTTCCACCGGCTCTGCCCGGCCCACTCACTGCGGCTCCTCCACCGCCTCCGGCGATCAGCAGAATGCCTTTCCGGTCGGAAAGTACCGATGTCATTCCTCCGCCATTACCATACTCCGATGCCTTTCCTCCACCGTTATATCCATTCTGACCCCCGGTAGTATAGGTCAGTACCTCTCCCTTCTGCAGCCAGAAGGTTCCGGACACACTGCCTCCATAGCCGCCGGTATAAGATCCATAACTCTGTCCCTGCGCGCCAAGAGCATTTATGGTATAGAGTCCCGTGTGAGGTACGGTATATTGATGTACCCGTCCGTCAAAGACATAAGCTCGATCAATGACCGTAGTACTGCCGATATCGTTGGCACTGTTGATCCTGAGCCATGCTCCGTCCTCTCTTTTCTGGTATACCAGATAGGTCTTGTTGTTCTGATCCGACTGCGACCAGGATAAGTCTACTGCTCCTTTTCCGTCGTTTACCGTGTAATTGTCTGCTGCCTGTAACTTAAGATCAATCCATTGTGCATACAGTGTCATTGCTTTGGATGGTATGATCGTATCCCCTGCTCCCCCCGCGGGCAGATGAAACTCCGGATCGTAATACCATCCTCCAAAGGACCAGCCGGTTCTGGTGGTGGCCGGCAATGTAATCGGATCAGACTGATAAGATGCCTTCAAGATATCTGTATTTCCATCCGGAGCCATAAACATATAAGCATCATTCGCCAAATGACCTTGAAATGGCTGCATTCTCATCCATTCGACGAAATGTGTTTTCCCCGTGACTGTGCCTGCCTTTGTTCCACCATTTGTTTCAAAAGTCACGGCATACCCCGCGGGAGCATCAATCAAGCCTTTTTGCGGCACATATTTACTGCCATACGGTTTCGTGAATGAATATGTATTCCGGCCATTGTATTTTCCGCCATTCGCGTCGATTACCAGTGTACTTTCGCACCTTTTCCATTGGGCATACAGGATAACGGATCCATTATCCTCTGCCGTCCATGTGGTCTGATCCCTCCAGTCAGCACTGCTAAGATTGCAGATCTCTGCTTTATCCGTAAAGGAAATCCCGGAACCGTCCGCTCTGGTATTCCATCCAGTAAATACGTATCCCTCTCTGGTATAGTTATTTTCTGTTAAATGTGTTACCGGCGTTACTGTTTTCCCCTCGTAATTTGTGGCATTGTCGTACATGTGATAACTATTGCTCATATACCCACTATATATATCTGTATTAGATTTATAGCTAACAGTATATTGATTCCAGGAAATATTTTTACACCAGTGTGTTGAGAAGCTCACTCCCTGCTCCAGATTATTGCAAAATGGACACAAATAGTAATAACTTACCGGTTCGCCCTCATTACTTAAATGTAGGTATTGTATCGACTCTGCCGCTTCCCGGCTCATATATATGTTGGCCTCCTCCAGCGGTTCCCCACAGTCTGCACAAAACGCTTTCCAGCCGGAATAATAATAACGAAAGCATTTTTCACTTCCAAAGGAAACTCCGTGCCAGTCTTTTACGGAATATTCATTATGAATACACTGTCCCGTTCTGTGCACCACTTTCCAGTATCCGACCGGTACCGAATCATATCTTCCCGTTTTGTAATAATGTTCTCCGGTCCGTAAACTCCGCA
The DNA here is from genome assembly GCA_934394815.1 of uncultured Acetatifactor sp. Lineage (GTDB taxonomy): Bacteria > Bacillota > Clostridia > Lachnospirales > Lachnospiraceae > Acetatifactor. The sequence goes on from CAKRRD010000029.1 coordinate 15,713, forward strand.
AGGAGGATTGGATCCCGGTAAAAACTGTGGTACTGTCCTCCTCCGCATACCAGGTATAATTCCGGTCTCCGGCACAGGTCGTAAAAGCCCTGCCGTCCGGGCTGAACGACACATAGGGGCTGTTATAAATCGTCTTACGGCCTGCTGCCTCCGTATGTCCCGAAAACAGGATTGCCATTCCCAGTGTCAGCAGTCCCGTCTTTACAGCGATATAGCACTTTTTTCTTATCATCTGTGTCCTCCTGTTTCTCATCTGCCTGATGTGGCAATGACAACTGCATATGGAAACCGGAGATTAAAAACGAGCAGAACTTTATGCTCTGCCCGGACGATATGATCAAGTCATTATATGATCTTTTCTCTTCTTTATTCCCTTTAAGGCCGTGCATTACAACGACTGCAATAAGTCACTTCTTCCGTTACAAAATCCTGTTTTTCCTCGTTCCATACAGGATCTGTAGTCCCTGTCGTCCAGTCATGTTCCGTACCCCAAAATCCCTCTCTGCCTATTTCATTTCCACAACTTGTGCAATAGGTAACTTTCACACCATGTTCATCGCAATAGGCTGCATCCACTTCTGTCCGTGTCTCCGGGATATGGGGTAAGGCCGGATCCGTACCGTCACCTCCCGTTTCCCCACAGACGGAACAGACCAACATATAATATCCTCCCGCGTTACAGGTAGGTGCCGAGGGCCAATACTCCTTTACATAATTGTGATTACACGGTGCTGCAGTAGCTGCCGGAGCAGATACCGGTGTCGGTGTGACAGCAGGGAGCTCCGTCGGTACCGGTTCCTCTGTCGGTGGGGCGGTTTTCTGCGGTGCTTCCGCAGACGTTCCTGCAGTGGTTGTACCGGGCTTGTTGTTATCCGCAGTCACAGTAGAAGTCGTTTCTGTCGTGGCCGTCGGCTTCGGAGTGGACGTGGCAATAGCTTCCGGCTCCTTTGTCACTGTCGCAGGCGCCTTGGCTGCTATGACTGTCTCTTCCGATGTCTTTGCGGTCTCCGGGACGGACACCGGAACTGCTGTCTCCGTTACTACCGGTTTTTGTGTTACCATGGGCAATAAAGTATCCACAGCTTCCGTACTCTGTTGTTTTCCGCATCCCGTAAATGCTGTGAATGCCAGCGCTGTCACTACTGCAGCGCAAATCGTCTTTTTTCTCATCCTTTGTCCTCCGGGCCTTTCAGCCGTTTTTCAACAGGCATGTGATTTTGCCTTATTATATCGTTCCTCAGTATATTTATGTTTATTTTTTGATTCATTTTTCATCGCTGTTTTGGCAAATGATTTGATAAATCGAAATAGCCGTCCGATTTCCCTATGCAGTTGTCAAAGATCACACAGCCGCTCATTTTATTCACAAATCTTTACGACCCGCAGGGATCCCTGTGCCAATGCGCTGTAGAAGCCGTCCACATCTGTTTTGTCCAGATAGATATTGATTCTTTGTGCCGGTGTGGTATTATCATTTCCGTTGATGGCCGCTCCCGTCTGGTCGAATACCTGCTGTACCCATACATTCTCCCACAGGATCTTTTCGTTCCGTTCCCCGTTCTCTGCCCTGTCCGGATCCACACAATAAATATGGATTCGGTCACCGGCCCGCAGAACACCTCCCACGACCTGATACAGGTCTTCTGCCCGGAATCCGGCAATGACAGCTTCCATCATCCCTTCGGTGATCTCCTCTTTCTCCCGCAGCATACCGGCCGTCAGCACGGTACCTTCTTCTATTCCATATACCGCAGTTCCTCCGATGACCTCTTCTCTGTCTTTCAACGCAGTCTTCGGTACCATGTTCTTGTCTATTTCCACTATGGCAACATATTTGGGTACCGTTTCCCCGGTGATCTTCTCTCCTCTGGGAATTTCCGCGGCTGCCACACATACCTGCTCCTTTTCATATTCCGCAAGCACTTTTTTCTCTGTCTGCAATAAGAATACAAATACCCCGATTGCCGCCAGAAATGCTGCCAGAATGCTGCCATTCCAGATCCTGTTTTTCACTTTCGGACTTACTTTCCGTCTCTTCATGAATTTCCTCCTCATTGTTTTCACTGACTACATCTACCAGTTTGCTTTTCCCCGCATTCACCACGACCCCCAGAAAGCCTTCCACCGGATATGTGATCTCGCTGTATACCCCAGTGGCCTCAATAAGCTGCCCCACAGGTGTTCTCACTTCTCCAAGGCTTCCCTGCCACTCCTGTATCTGTCCGCTGCCGTTTCGTTCCCAGACGCTGACTCTCTGTCCCCGCACATTATAAATAATATATCTCTGTATCTGTACCTGACCGGAGATCAGCTTACGGTTTGCAGCCTCATAGTTGTCATCCAGTCCCAGATTCTCCTTTAGTGCTGCGCAATATCTGTCGTAGGCCTGCTCCGGATCCGGGATCCGTATTTTATGCGTTCTGCCGTATTCCTGTATGTCAATGACCGCAGAAGCCAGATTGGACAGAGCCAGTGCATCCTCCAGATACATGGAGGATGCACGGTACAATGCCACCTGTAACTGCATGCATAGCAGAATCGCCAGAAACAGAATCCAGAACAGTCCCAACACCCAGGCAGCCTGCCCTTCCTCTCCCGTCCCGACAATCCTCGTTTTTTCAGTTTTTAGCCGTGGATACTCTTTTTTCCAAAATATCATATTGTTCGCCTAACTTTCCGTGAATCTGAAGTATAATGCGATTCCCATAGCCTGCCGGTTCCAGTGTACTTCCTTCATAATCTATCCGGGTCAGTCCCAGAGATTCCAGTTCCGTCGTCAGTCTCACCCTGTCCGCATCCTCCAGATAACCTACCGTTTCCATTCTCAGAAGATACCCTCTGGCCAGCTGTCCTATAGCTGCTTTTTTGCCGATCATCTGCATATTTTCCAGATAGCCGCACATCACCACCGTAAGTGCCAGTACACAAAGTCCCATTGTCAGAAGTTCTCCAATATTCCCGGCTTCCTTTTTTCTTCCATCCATCCTGTCCCTCTGTCCTATACCCCTGTCAGGATATCCGCTGCCTTGGTCTGCATTGCCGTCACGATGGTGTGTATAAAGCTTGTCAGGCTGTCTTTCATTACCACACACAACAGCAGTGCGATAATACATAATCCTACTGTCACCAGGATTCCGTCAATCCCCGGTTCCCGACGCATGGCATGTCCTTTTACTTTTCCCCAGATTTTCTGTAATTTTTTCATTGTTTTCTTCCTTTCTCTTTCTGTTCTTGTGTTTTTGTTACGTTAAAATTGCACCACTGCCCGGAACATATATCCCACGCAGGCATATAAAATGATCCCCAGCACCGTTCCCAGCATCCCCAGCTGGTAGAAAGTAATGCTGCGATCCAGTGCACTTTTCTGCTGCTGCAACACTGCAGTCTCCATGTCCTTTAACTGTTCTCCCATATCTTTTAACAGATCCACAGCCTGTCCGGATTCTCCTGCCTGGATCAGTGTAATGCACAACGCATCCATCTGCCGGTTATCGAACTTCTGCTGGAAGTCAGACAAAGCCGTCACCAGATCCGCCTGCATGACAATGTCTCCCGACAGTTCCATCAGGGCCTGCTGCAGTCTCTGTGTCCGGACACTCTGACAGCACTCCGTCAACGCATCCGTCACATATACCCCCGCAAGGATCTGCACTTCAAGTGCCTGATAGATCAGCTTTATCTCCGGCAGCATTTTCCGGTTGTCCGCCCGGTTCAGATACAATAACAGCAGTTCCGGCACAAAATACAGAACCGCTGCCGAAAGTATCCCATATTCCCAGCCGATCCTTCCCACAGCCAATGCCCCTGCCATGGCCAGTAACAGACGGCCGCACAGATACTTTACCGGTGTGATTTTTCTCCCAAAATGAAATTCTGCTCCATTCTTTCTTAATCTTTTTTCCGTCCCGGTGATCCAGTTTTCATAGCCTCTGTTCTCCCGTATCATCCCTGCAATCTCTTCACAGGCATGCAATACCGTCTTCGCCGCCGTTCCGGTTCCCATACGAAATACAAAAATTCCTCCAAACATCGCTCCCAGTAACTCCGGAATCCAGATACCTCTAAAATTCATCCTCTGTCCCCTCCCATGCTCAACGATGAAAGCCGTACAGCTTTCGCATAAATAAAAAGAAGATCAGTGCGTATACTCCCATGGCCAGATGTCCCGGGAACGTCCCGAATAATATCTCCCAGACTGACACATCAATCAGCCGGTCCACCGTAAGCAGGGCAAACAGCGACATTACCACCAGTAATCCCATATTGATCCCTGCTTCCCGTAACATCCCTTTCCGTTCCTCTTCCATCCGCAGATACTCTCTGGCAGAGCGTCTGCTGCTGTCCACCAGTGCTGTCAGATCTGCCATATACCGGATGCTGACCTCCAGATTTCTGGCCAGTTCCTTCACCTTGGGATGCTCGATCCGCTCCGCCATGGACAAAAGCGCCAGGGAACTGTCTCCCGTGGTCTGCGCCTCATAAGCACATTCCTCCAGCGCACCTTTTAACGGTTCCTCCACATAGCGGCTGACCTGCCCCAGCACCTTGGTGATCTCACCGGCCGTCAGGCTGTAATTGCCCAGAAAATTCAGGCATTTCAGGAGATTTTCATTAACGGCCCGCAACTCCCCCGCCCGCAGGGTACTAAGAAGCAGATACTCCAAAGTACCGCACAGTATCGTCCCGCCCGCCGCAATCCAGAGTTTTCCGCCGATGCCCTGTAGCAGGGAAAAGATTCCCGCCAGAGCAAGAAGATTCCCGGCAATCCATTTTTCCGCAGTGCACCCCGGAAACCTCCGTCTCACTCCGCAATAGCAGAGGAATTCTTCCAATTGGCAGATCCACGTACTTTTATGCTGTAGTTCCTGCAGCCTGTGCCGGTTCTCCAATACCCGCAGTCTTGCGGACTGATCCATCCCTTCTTTCGTCCGGTACAGCAGGCGTTTTACCGTCTCCACCCACCGTATCTTTCCAAACAGAAGCAGAAAGCCCGTAAATATTAAACAAAAGATCCATGCGTATATGATCATAAGTTTCTCCTCTCATGTAACGGTCAAAACAGTCTCTCATATTCCAGATTCTCTTTCTCTGCATTCCAGCCCTGACAGGCAAAGATCTCCTTCACCCGATAGTGTTCCATAAACACCAGAGTCTGAAAGCAGTCCATCATTTTCATTAATTCATTGCGGGAATAGCGGCTGTCATACATCGCATAATCCACAATCTTCTCCGGCGCCCTGTCGGCAGAGGGTGCATGTACGGTTGCCGCACAGATCTGCCCCGTATATGCTGCATTCAGCAGATACAACGCCTCCCCGCCCTTCACTTCTCCTATGATGAAAAAATCCACATCCATAGTCAGTCCCGCTATGCTGATATGCTTTAGGTCATAGCTTACACTGCTCTCCGAGGTCCCCGGAAGTGAATGCAGGAACATCATATCCGGATGAAACAGTGTGGTCAGTTCATCTGCCTGCTGTGCCACCAGAATCGCCATATCATCCGGCAGTGTTTCCTTCAGTGCATTCAACAATGTCGTCTTGCCGGAAGAATTTCCTCCGCAGATCAGCGTGGATCCCTGCCGGAACCGCTGCACCAGAAGCTCCGCCGTATTCCGGTCCATCATTTCCTTCTCCACCAGTTCCCTCATCATGGGGAAATTCCTGGGAACCTTACGGATACACAGATAAGGTTCGCTATAGGTATTGACGATTGGCATGGATAACGTAAACCGGAAAATGAAATCCGGGTGGCTTTCGGTATCCGTAAACCGTTGAATGGCATTCAGATTGGAAATATTCACCTGATTTCTGGTGGCTACATAATCAATGAACTGTCGGTATTCTTTCTCCGAAGCAAAGGAAATCCCGGCATCCATACGTTTTCCTTCCCTCTTGATCCGGATACAGTCATGGCTGACCACCCGGATGTCCGAAATACTTTTGTCATCCATTAACGGAGACAGTCTGGAATACCCAAAAATATACTGTTCAAATGCTTTTAACAGGCTTTTCTTTTTCCCTTCCTGAAAATGATAATACTGATCGATATGCTTTTCCGCTTCCCGCAAAAAATCTTCTTTTCCCAGAACTCCCTTTTTTACCTGAATCAGAAGCACCTGCTTCTGCGTGATAAAATCTTCTACCAGCCTCTGTAATTCCGCATCAGAGACGGAATTTTCCCTTTTTGTCCCTTTTTCCTCCATACATCCTCCTTTTGTTTTTCTGAAATCATCCGTTTCTCACTAATGAATACAATATGTGATTCGTGGTCGAATATGACCTGATATTTAGAATTTTGACCTCGACTGACCTGTCGGGTAATATGCAGATTACTCCATCCAGCAGCATCTGTCAATGCCCCGGGAACTATTTTCTCATTTTCGGAAGAATGGCCAAAGAAAAACCGCATTCTGCCGGTCTTTTCCAAAAAATCCCGTAAGAATGCGGTCTGCGCATTTGTCTATTTTGTCTTTGTCTATTTTGCCATATCCAGCTCCCGTTCCTGCTGCAAAAGCAGCTTATCGAACTCCTCCACCGGCATCGGTCGGTAGAACAAAAAGCCCTGTACGTCCGTACAATTACAGCCTAACAGGAAGTTCCTCTGTTCCTCCGTCTCCACACCTTCGATGACAATGTGTACTCCCAGCTGCTGCAACATGGCAATGGTATTGCGTATAATGATCTGGCTCTTATCCTTCTCCAGATCCCGGATAAATTCTCTGTCGATTTTGATCTCATCCAGTGTCTGGTTCTTCAACATATTCATGGTAGAATATCCCGTTCCAAAATCGTCCATGGACACCAGAAATCCCTGCGAGCGCAGATTCTCCATCCGTTGGTACATGCCTTCCTCATCCTCAAGGAAAGCACTTTCCGTTAATTCCAACGGAACATACCCTGCGGGGATATCGTACTTCTCCCGAAGCCGGATCAGATTTTCTGCCAGCTGGGTATCATAAGCATGTAGTCTGGATACATTGATGGAGACCGGTACCAGTTCTCTGCCTTCCTTTTTCAGTTTTCCCAGATAGGCAAATACTTTTTCCCAGATGTACTCGTCCACATTGATGATAAATCCGTTCTTCTCCAGCACGGGAATGAACTTTCCCGGAGGCACCAGTCCCTTTTCCGGATGCTGCCAGCGAACCAGCGCTTCGCCGCCAATGATCCGCCCGGTGCTCATATTCACCTTCGGCTGTACATACAGCACCAGTTCCCCATTTTCCAGAGCACCTACAATGTCATTCTCCACCTGTCGTTCCCGCATCAGCTGTCTGCGCATTTTTTCGTCGAAAATGGCATAGGTCTGATACACTTTTCCCTTAATGCTTTTCATGGCCATGGTGGCACAATCCTTCAGATAACTGATCGCCGGCTCTCTCTCCGGTGAAATGCCGATTCCGAAGGAAGGCTGCACTTTATAGGTAAAGGGAAATTCATCGATCCTTTTTTTGATGTCATTGACGATGTTTTCCAGTTCTTCTGTTTCCCCGTAGCTGGTGCACAGGCAGAAAATATCCGCACGGATATGGCAGGAATACGTGTCCGGACGCTGATCCTCATACTCCTGAAAACACTTCGCAATAAATTTAAGCAGCTTATCGCCCTCAGCCCTGCCGCAGAACTCATTCACTGCCTTAAACTGTACAATGTCCATCAGCACAACACCGTATTTTTTATCCGGCTCTGCCCTGATCATTTCCCCGCACAGATAGAAAAAAGAATTCATATTGTGCAGATTCGTCAGGCCTGTCCGGTTCCTCTCGACATTTTCCTCCGACATTTTCCGAAGCGAATACAGATACAATTCTTCTTTTCCGGCATCCGTAGTCTGAGGGGATGCCTCCACTACTTCTTCTTTTGCTCTTTGATATGCCATAAGTACTCCTCACAAGATCACTTATTGATACGCTTCTATTATACCTCATTTTGTTAATTTTTTCCACCTTAAGAGGGTTTTTATTGTATTTTATTGGGAAAATGGTATAATAACCTTAATTCTAACAAAAAGGAGTGTGCCTTATGTTTTTACTTTTGGCCGGTGGGCTTTTAATTATCCTTTTGGCAGTCGTGATTGCTGTCGTATCTTCCGTAGCCGGATCTGTTGCCGCGGTTACCGATGACACCGAAGACTGACATTCCGTTCCACGGACTGTCAGTTTTCTTCGCCCCGTTCAATCCTCGCCGCCAGATCTTCTAAGTACATCCAGCGTTCCATTTTCTCTTCCAGCTGCTGTTCCGCAGCTTCTTTTTCTTTGGTCAGTTCGTTCAATTTTACGAAATCACTGGCATATTTTGCAAAATCCGCTTCCAGCGCTGCTATTTTTTCCTCTAATGCCGCCATTTCCCCCTCGATGGATTCATAATCCTTTTGTTCCTGGTAGGTGAATTTTAATTTGCGTTTCTGTCCGCTCTTCCAGTTTTTGGCAGTATTTTCCTCATCGGCGTTCTTCGGCTGGGATGTTGCCGGCGCTCCCGTGCTCTCTGTGATTCCTTCTGCTGCTTTTCTATTGGCATAATCCGTGTAGCCGCCCTCGTACTGCACCATGCGGGTATCCTCCAGGGCGAAGATTCTGCGTACTACACGATCCAGAAAATATCGGTCATGGGACACTACGATAACGATGCCCGGAAAAGTGTCCAGATAATCCTCCAGCACCTGCAGGGTGGCAATGTCGAGGTCATTGGTCGGCTCATCGAGGATCAGAACATTGGGTGCCCCCATCAGCACCTTGCATAATTGCAGTCTGCGCCGTTCTCCGCCGGACAGTTTTCCCAGCTGTCCATACTGGTCCTCCCCGGAAAACAGGAACCGCTCCAGCATTCTCGCTGCCGTGATCTGCCCGTCTTCCGTCGTAATATATTCCGCCACATCCCGGATGTAATCAATGACTCTCTGCTCCGGATGCATCATGGTGTCGTCGATCTCCTGGGCATAATAGCCCAGCTTCACGGTCTGTCCGATCTCGATATGTCCGCTGTCCGGGGTCACTTCTCCCAGAATCATTTTCATCAGCGTAGTCTTGCCACTGCCGTTGGGGCCGATGAATCCCACCCGGTCATCCTTGCCGAACAGATAAGTAAAATCCCGGATCAGCACCTTATCACCGTAGCTCTTGGATACCTTCTCGATCTCCACCGTGGTCCGGCCCAGTCTGGCGGCTGCGGAGGTCAGTTCCACTTTGCCGTCCGTCACCGGACCTTTCACATTTTTCAGTTCCTCAAAACGCTGCAATCTGGCCTTCTGCTTCGTGGAGCGTGCTCTGGCGCCCCGCTGTACCCAGGCCAGTTCGTTCCGCAGGATATTCAGGCGCTTCTTTTCGCTGGCCTGTGCCATTTCCTCCCGCTGCATTTTCAGTTCCAGATAGCCGGAATAGTTGGCATCATAGGAATAGATCTTTCCCTTGTCCAGCTCCAGGATCCGGTTGGTGACACTGTCCAGAAAATAACGGTCATGGGTGACCATGATCATGGCGCCTTTTCGGCGGCGCAGCTGATCCTCCAGCCAGTCGGACATGGAATTGTCCAGATGGTTGGTGGGCTCGTCCAATAATAAAATTTCTGCCGGAGACAAAAGTACCGATACCAGTGCCAGACGCTTACGCTGTCCGCCGGACAACTGACCACAGGGCTGGTCGAATTCGGTAACCCCCAGTTTCGTCAGCATGCTTTTGGCATCCGCTTCGATGGTTCCGGCGTTTTCCTCCACACGGTTGCCCCGCAGCACCGCCTCCAGTACCGTCTCTTCCGGTGCGAACTCCGGATTCTGGGGCAGATAACGCACCAGACAATGGTTGGCCTTGATCACAGTGCCGTCATCGGTCTCCTCCAGTCCGGCAATGATCTTGAGTAATGTGGATTTTCCGGTACCGTTAATGCCGATGATCCCGGCCTTTTCCCCTTCCTGCAGGAAAAAGGACGCTCCGTCGAAAATCTTGCGGACACCATAACTTTTGGTAATATTGTCAACAGTCAGTATATTCATCTGTATAACCTCTTATTATATTTCTTATGTTTCTGATTTTCCGCATAGCTTATCCGGATTTTTTTCTCAAAGATTCGGATCATTTTTCGTGTGCTATGCTTTTCAAATGTAGTATACTATAAATAATCTATTTTAGGAAAGAAGGTTTTCGCATGAACTTAAAAGATGCTGCTGCGAATCTGAATCAGGCACACCCGGAAGACACCCTGCATCCCCTCTTTACTCCCTGGGGCGAATCACTGGTGCGATCCGGTTCCTATGACGATATCCTGCCCGAATATCCCCGTCCGCAAATGAAGCGAACAGATTATCATATGCTGAACGGCCGCTGGGAATATGCTTTTGTGCCCGCAGACGGAAGCTGTGCTTCGGAGGATCCCACATATTTTAATGCTCAGGGTATCATCCGGGTTCCTTTTTCACCGGAAGCCCTGCTTTCCGGAGTAAACAGAAGGCTGGAACCGGAGGAGTATCTGTGGTATCATCGCGAACTTTCTTTTTCTCTGGAAGAAATTGCCCGAAAAAATGACCATATGCGCTGCATTCTGCATTTTGACGCTGTGGATCAGGAGGCTGCGATCTATCTCGGAACGAAAAAGCTCGGCACCCACAGTGGCGGCTACCTTCCCTTTTCGCTGGACATTACGGAATATGTCACTGCAGACCCCGTTTCTCTCTATGTAAAAGTCCGGGATCTGACCGACACCGGTTATGCTACCAGAGGCAAGCAGACTCTGACCCGCGGCGGCATGTTTTACACCGCCCAGAGTGGTATCTGGCAGAGCGTCTGGTACGAATGGGTCCCGGAAAATTATGTGATCAACTATAAGATCACTCCTCAGTATGACAAGGCTTCCGTAACCTTTGTTCTGTGCTCTCCCGAACCGTTTCACCAACTGGATTTCCGGGTGAATGCTCCCACCTGCGATGGTTCTCTCACGCAGAACGATACCTCGGTCCGGCTACGCATGCGAAAACTGTCCGAACAGAAGGACTCCTTCGGTCTCACCCATACAACCGTGACCCTTTCTTTTCCCGCCAGTGTCACCTACACCGCCTCCGCTCCTGCCGGAGTGCCGGATCCCGCGAACTTCAAGCCCTGGAGTCCGGAACATCCCTGGCTGTATCCTTTTACCCTGACGGCCGATAACGATACCGTGGAAGGCTATTTTGCCATGCGTATGTTCACAGTGGAAAAAGATTCCAAGGGGATCCTGCGTTTTTGTCTGAATCACAGACCCTATTTCCTCCACGGAATTCTGGATCAGGGCTACTGGTCCGACGGACTGATGACCGCTCCCTGCGACGAAGCCTTCGTCTATGATATTAGCCTTGCAAAGGGATTGGGATTCAACATGCTCCGGAAGCATATCAAGATCGAGTCCCTGCGCTGGTATTACCATTGTGATCGTCTGGGCATGATTGTATGGCAGGATATGGTCAGCGGCGGCACCACCTATCATATGCCCTGGGTATGCTATATGCCCACACTGTTCCCTCACATGTCCGCCCACACAAGAGACAATCATTACGAGTTATTCTCCCGTTCTTCCGAGGACGGCCGGAAAAGCTGGGAACAGGAATGTCTGGACACCATCGATCATCTGTACAATGTCCCCTCCATCGCCGTGTGGGTGCCTTTCAATGAAGGCTGGGGGCAGTTTGACGCCGCCCGGATTGCAAAAATGGTGGCAAAAAAAGACCCCACACGTCCGGTAGACCATGCCAGCGGCTGGTTCGACCAGAAAGGCGGGGATTTCCGCAGTATTCATAATTACTTCCGTCCGTTACAGGTGAAACCGGACGGAAAACGGGCTTTCGTCATCTCCGAGTACGGCGGCTACGCCTGCCACATCGACGGGCATTCCAGTGTGGATCGTGTCTACGGGTATCAGAAATACGACTCCCCGGAGGAAATGGCTGCTGCCCTGAAACATTTATTTTCCAAACAATTATTCCCTCTGATCTCACAGGGGTTAAGCGGTGCCGTATACACCCAGCTGTCGGATGTGGAGGAAGAGGTCAACGGTCTGGTCACTTACGACCGACGTATCGTCAAACTGCCTGTGGGGCATCCGTTCGCGGCGCCATCCTCTTTTGCAGCACCTTACTCACATGGAAGTAAGCCGGAATAAGGAAGGCATCCGCCATGATCCAGGCAATAGGACTGCCCAGACATACCCCGGTAAATCCGATGATTGGCACCAGACCGAAACCGGCCAGAGATCTGGCGATCATCTCAAAGACACCTGCCAGAATCGCGAACTTTGGGAAGCCCATGCCCTGGATCAGAAAACGGACGATATTCACCAGCGCTAACGGAATGTAGAATGCCGTATTCCACAACAGGAAAGCCTGCACATTGGCAATGATCTCCGCCTCGCCGCCGTCCACGAACAGCTGTGCCAGCGGTCCGCCGAAAAATACCGCTATCAGAAAGGCAATGACGGAATACCCTACGCCCAGTGTAACGCAGGCTTTCAGTCCCTTGCCGAGACGGTCCAGTTTGCCGGCTCCCACGTTCTGTCCGCCGTAGGTTGCCATGGTAGAACCCATGGCATCAAAAGGACAGGCCAGGAAATTACCGATCTTGCCGCCTGCGGTCATGGCCGCAACTGCCGCGGAGCCTAAGGTGTTGGCTGCAGTCTGTAAGATTACGCTGCCAATGGCGGTAATGGAATACTGCAGTCCCATAGGAACTCCCATGCCGCACAGCACCATCATCATATGACCATCCATCTTCCACTCTTCCCTGCGGATCCGCAGAATCTCGAATTTTTTCACCATGTAGATCAGACAGGTCACACCAGAAACTCCCTGAGAGATCACGGTCGCCCAGGCAGCTCCCTCCACGCCCATGTGCAGGGATATGATAAAATACAGATCCAGCACAATATTAATAATGGAAGACAGCACTAAAAATACCACAGGAGTCTTGCTGTCGCCGGTGGCGCGGATCACACCTGCCACGATATTATACAGATACACAGTAGGGATACCGATGAAAATAATAAAAATATAATCATAAGCCCCATCAATAATATTCGAAGGGGTCTTCATCCATACCAGAATGTCCCGGCACAAAATTGCCGTCACCACCGTCATAACCACGGAAAAAGCCAGTCCCAACCAGGCGCAGTTGGCCACATATTTACGCATGCCCACGTAATCTCCGGCACCGAATTTATGGGACACCGGAATGGCAAATCCGTTACAGACACCCATGCAGAAACCGATCACCAGGAAGTTGATGGAGCCGGTGGAACCCACTGCTGCCAGGTCATCCACACCAAGAAACCGTCCTACGATCATGGTATCTACCAGATTATAGAACTGCTGGAATAAAAATCCGAATAATAACGGCACAGCAAAGCTGATGATAAGTTTCATGGGGCTGCCTTTTGTCAGGTCTTTTGTCATGGTAATATCCTCTCTGATTTTTCTGTAATTACTGTATTTATCAGTGTATCCTGTTGTTTTTTACAGTTCTTTATTTCTATCGTTGAGAGTATATACGCAGCGTTTCAAAATTGCAATATCTTTTTTGCAGATTTTATATTCTTTTGTTACACTTTTTTGTTCTATTTTATGAGGGCTTTTTTAAGAGAAGAAGGCCTTCTCTCCTCCGCCGCTGCGATCCTTCTGGAGATCGGATGTTTTTTCTATTGATAGACACAATAAAACGCCTCCGCCGGACAAACCGGCAGAGGCGTTCATTGTGTCTGTCAGCTTATGTAATTGTTCCTTATGCGAAAGGATTCTCGGTAGGATACAGCATGCCCTTGGGCTGGTTGAAATTCAGATCCTCTACAGGTACGCCAATGTACTTGAATACTTCGTACAGAGCCTTGCCGAAATGACCGAAGGCAACAGCACCGTGGTGAGGGAAGTTCTTCTCGATCAATACGTGACGATAGAAACGTCCCATCTCGGGGATGGCGAAGATACCGATACCGCCGAAGGATCTGGTAGCTACGGGAAGTACTTCACCCTGTGCAATATATGCGCGCAGCTTGTTGTCTGCGGTAGACTGTAAGCGGTAGAAGGTGATGTCTCCGGGGAGGATATCTCCTTCCAGAGTACCCTGGGTTACCTCTTCGGGAAGGGTTCTTGCCATGATCATCTGATACTTCATATCGCAGGAGGTCAGCTTCTTAGAGTTGGTGTTGCCGCAATGGAAGCCCATGAAGGTATCATTGTGGGTATAGTTGAATTTGCCCTGAATGGACTCTTCATACATATCATCGGGAACGGTATTGTTGATATCCAGCAGAGTTACGGTATCTGCGCTGACGCAGGTTCCGATGAACTCACTTAAGCAGCCATAGATATCTACTTCACAGGATACGGGGATACCCATACCGGTAAGGCGGCTGTTCACATAGCAGGGCACGAAGCCAAACTGGGTCTGGAATGCCGGCCAGCATTTTCCGGCAATGGCAACATACTTACGATACCCCTTGTGTGCCTCGATCCAGTCAAGCAGGGTCAGTTCATACTGTGCCAGCTTCGGCAGTACTTCGGGCTTGTGGTTGCCTGCACCCAGCTCTGCCTCCATCTCCTTTACCTTCGCCGGGATTCTTTCGTCTCCGTCATGCTTCTTGAAGGCTTCGAACAGATCCAGTTCGGAGTTCTCCTCGATCTCTACACCCAGATTGTACAGCTGCTTGATGGGTGCGTTACAAGCTAAGAAGTTCAAAGGTCTGGGACCGAAAGAAATGATCTTCAGATCGCTCAGTCCTACGATGGCTCTTGCAATGGGAATGAACTCATGCAGCATGTCTGCACACTCTGCTGCGGTTCCTACGGGGTTCTCAGGAATGTATGCCTTGATGTTACGAAGCTTTAAGTTGTAGCTGGCATTCAGCATACCGCAGTAAGCATCACCTCTACCGCCTACCAGATCATTCTGGGTCTCTTCTGCTGCCGCAATGAACATGGCAGGTCCGTCGAAATGCTTTGCCAGTAAGGTCTCAGAAATCTCGGGACCGAAGTTGCCCAGATATACGCACAGCGCATTACAGCCTGCCTTCTTGATATCCTCTAATGCCTGTACCATATGGATCTCGCTCTCTACGATACATACCGGGCACTCATAGACACTGTCGGTGCCGTACTTCTCGGTATAAGCCTGCATCAGAGCTTTTCTGCGGTTCACGGAAAGGCTCTCGGGGAAACAGTCACGGCTGACAGCCACAACGCCAATTTTTACTTCGGGTAAATTACTCATTTTGTAATCCTCCTATTTCGTTTTCTTTTTCTCTATGCCATTTATTTTACCGCCGTCTTGCATCCACGCAGGGGACTTCCGGCGTTCAAATCTTTTTATTCCGCTATCGTTATTTGCTGACATCCAAATTCTCTCCGGTCAGTCCGATAAAGCTTCCTTCGGGAAGTCCGCCCTCCTCATGACCGATGAGCCATTTGTTCGTAGCGGCAAGCAGTGCATCCTCACCGGGTGCCTTGCCCTGCTCCACCTTCCGGTGTGCTCCTTCTAACGGATAATTCGTTCCCTGCGGCAATACAATGGCCACCTGAAATCCCTGTCCGTCCACACCGCAGGGTGCGTAATGCAGCGTGGTTGCGAACACTTCCACACCGGTTCCTGCCGGTACCAGAAATGCTTCCATCTTAGAGGTGTCGTATGTAAAATCCTCTGCCACATCCGCTAACTGTCCGAGGATCAGAATGGCATCCGTTGCCGCTACATTGATCTCGGAACTCCTGTGATATTCCACAGCATTAAGCCTGGAATTGTGACCGTTACAATAGCCGATCTGTACGGGCATCTCACCGTATGTGACAGTCTCCAGTTCTTTTTTCACCGGCAGTGCTTCCAATGCATTGATTCCCGGCTCATACACCACACCCTCAGGAACCGGTGTCTTCTTCATCTCCGCCACCAGTTCCGTGAAATCCACATTGGTGATCACCCTGCCATATCTGCGAAATGCAGGATCCTTTACAGATAACATTTGCATTTTACTTTACCAGCCTTTCTCTATTATAGCTCAATCTTAAAATTACGAGGTTCATTTTATTATGCTGTTGTTTGATTATTTTACGGTGTTGCCTTCCCGTCTATTTGATGATTTCAAATAACGGCCTGCATGCCGGATAGATCCGGCGGAACTTCTGATAACGTTCTTCGTATTTTGCCACCAGTTCCGGCTCCGGTTCTACCGTTCCGGTGACTTTTACGAATTTCTCCGCGATCTCTTCCACACTTGCATATTCGCCGCAGGCTACTGCTGCCAGCATGGCACCGCCCATAGCCGGTCCTTCTTCGCTCTCGATCACATCCACCTTCAAATTCAGAATATTGGCGATCATCTTCTTCCACAACGGGCTCTTGGCTCCACCGCCGCAGATCTTGGTCCGCTCCAGATGGATTCCCAGAGATTTCGCCACTTCCAGAGAATCCCGCAGGGCAAACGCCACACCTTCCAGTACCGCCTGTGTCATATCCGCTCTGGTGGTATCCATGGTCATGCCGATGAAGGTACCTCTGGCATTGGGGTCATTATGGGGAGAACGCTCGCCCATGAGATACGGCAGGAAGTAGACGTGATTCTCTCCCAGCTTCTCGATCTGCGCCTGTTCTGCAGCATAATCCTTCGTTCCGATGATCTCATCCATCCACCATTTATTGCAGGACGCAGCACTCAGCATGCAGCCCATGAGATGATAATGACCGTCTGCATGTGCAAAAGAATGCAATGCATTGTTCTGATCCACTCCGAAATGATTGGAGGAAATGAAGATCGTCCCACTGGTACCCAGGGAAATATTACATCTGTTATCTCCCACAGTTCCGGTACCTACCGCTGCTGCCGCATTGTCTCCGGCTCCTGCCGCTACCACTACGTCTTCCGGAAGTCCCAGTTCCTCTGCCACTTCCGGCAATACGCATCCCACCTTTTCATAGCTTTCATAGCAGGTGGCCAGCTGGTCTTCGGTCACGCCGCAGATTTCACACATTTCCTTCGACCAGCAGCGGTTCTTCACATCGAACAGAAGCATACCGGAAGCATCTGATACATCCGTGCAGTGCACCCCGGTCAGACGATAGGCTATGTAATCCTTCGGAAGCATAATCTTTTGGATCCTTGCGAAGTTCTCCGGCTCGTTCTTTTTCACCCAGAGGATCTTCGGTGCGGTAAATCCGGTAAAAGAAATATTCGCAGTATACTCCGACAGTTTCTCCTTGCCGATCACATTATTTAAGTAATCGCACTCCTCTGCGGTTCTGCCGTCGTTCCAGAGGATTGCCGGGCGGATCACCTGATCCTTCTCATCCAGAATGACCAATCCGTGCATCTGTCCGCCGAAACTGATGCCCGCCACCTGGCTCTTGTCCGCATCTTTCAAAAGTTCCCGGATGCCTTCCATGGTCTGTTCATACCAGTCTTCCGGCTTCTGTTCCGACCAGCCGGGATGCGGGAAATACAAAGGATATTCCCGGGATACCATGTTCCGGATGTTCCCTTCACTGTCCATTAAAAGCAGTTTGACTGCCGAAGTGCCAAGATCGATTCCAATGTATAGCATGAATCTTCCTCCCATAGTGTTTGCTTAACCCATTTTGTTTGTTACTTTGCGTGCCCGTGCACGCTATATTCATATCATAACTGTTGTGAGAAAGTTTTTCAAGTAGAAGTTTTTATATTTTCAGTATTTTTCGCAGAAAAGTGAAGATGATGCGCCATCAGATTCCATCCGTTTTGCGTGCCCGGACAAATCCCGCACCTTCGTTGACTTTCCGCCCAAAATATGATACCTTTATAACCAGAAAGAGGAGAAAACTATATGGCGACTATCAAGGAAATTGCAGCATTGGCCGGAGTATCCCGCGGCACCGTGGATCGTGTCTTAAACGACCGCGGCGCAGTGAACCCGGAGACTGCCGAAAAGATCAGAAAAATAGCAAAGGAACTGGACTATAAGCCCAACCGCGCCGGTCTTGTTCTGGCGGCACAGAAAAAGCGGCTGAAACTGGGTGTCATTCTTTTTTCCACCGGGAATCCCTTCTTTCAGGATGTTCTGGCCGGAATCGATGAAAAAGCGGAAGAACTGGCAGGCTACAACTGTACCGTGATCACCAAACAGATTTCTTTCGGTGTGGAGGCGCAGTTACAGGCGGTCAAAGAGCTTCTTGCAGAAGAAGTGAACGGCATTGCCATGACACCTTACAACGATGAGCAGATCCGCAGCTGCATCAACGCCTTATATGAGCAGGGGATTCCTGTCGTCACGCTGAATACAGACATTGAAGATACAAAGCGTATCGCCTATGTCGGCAGCAACTACACCCGCAGTGGTGCCACGGCCGCGGGTCTTCTGCAGTTGATGACATCCGGCACGGTCAACGTGGGGATCGTCACCGGTTCCTCCCATATTCTCTGTCATACAGAACGTATCGCCGGATTTCTGAAAACCCTGGCACCTTATGCCGACCGCATCCATATTGTGGATACGGTGGAGATCCACGATGACGAAGTGGAAAGCT
Organism: uncultured Acetatifactor sp.; assembly: GCA_934394815.1. GTDB lineage: Bacteria > Bacillota > Clostridia > Lachnospirales > Lachnospiraceae > Acetatifactor. Next base: position 34,209 of record CAKRRD010000029.1, read on the forward strand.
ATGAAAAGACAACTGCTCTTCTGTCAGAACATCCCGAGATTAATGCACTGTTCTTTGCCGCCGGCGGTGTCTATGGCGGCTGCCGCAGCGTAGAGGCTCTTAATAAAAAGAGTGACCTCCGGATCATCGCTTTTGATCTGGTACCCACCACTCGTCAGATGCTGGAAAATGGCACCATTGCCGCTACCATCTGCCAACAGCCGAAGCTTCAGGGCAGCAAACCCCTTTCCCTGCTGTTTGCCTATCTGACCACCGGGGAAAATCCGGAAAAGGAATACAATTACGTGGCAGTAGATATCCGGATCAAAGAAAATATCTAAATAATTCTTAAGATTCTCCCGACACTCTTGTCATTCACAACATATAGTACTATAATATACGTATTATCTACGAAATGTTGTTTTGAGGGGTACAAAAGCGGGGGAGTTTTCGATTCATGAATTTATCCGATTTGAAAAGAAATGCATATATGTTGCGGGGTTCCGATGCGAAACGTGGCTACATGCGCTGGTGGCATTCCTTCCAGGGCGTTTGTCCCGCGACGCAGGAAACCCGCACTTTTTTTGTGGAATACAGTATCTTAAATCCTGCTCTGGGTGCGGCACAGCCTATTTTAGGCCAGCATCCCTACTACAAGCGTCATGGCATGAAACCGTCCTACCTCTGCATTAAGGCCGGAACTTTTCCGAAGGATGACGATGAGGGTCTGCAGTTACAGGCCTATTATCCTCTGACCTCTCTTCAGGTTGTCCAGGATCCTTTTTACATGCAGTTTGAAGACTGCGTCTACAGTGAGAATCGGATCAGCGGCGCCATTACGATCTCCGAAGAAATTGCAAGACATCGTTCCCTGATGACCGATGCGGGGGATTTTGTCTGGGATCTGGAAGTTCATAAGGCAGTGGCCTGCCACACCGGTTACATTGCCAATGCCTTTTTCACAGCGGTACATGCGTTGGAAAGCTTCTGGCACGGTGAAGGGATCCGCACCTTTTTCCGCGGGACTGTCATCTGGGACGGGGTCACCTATGAAGTATCCCCGGAGACCTCCTACGGTTATGCGGATAAGCATTGGGGCCGCAGTTACAACCGGCCCTGGCTGCAGTTTGCTTCCGGGCACCTGATCAGTGAGAAAACCGGACGGGAGTTGAAGCATTCTGCTCTGGCCATTGACGGCTGTTGTCCGAAGTTCCTGTTCTTCCCCATGCGCCGCCGTATCCTGATGCAGCTGACCTACACCGGGGAAGATTATGAATATCATTTTGGCAAGCCTTTTACCCTGCCCCGCTGCAAATGGAAAGTGAAAGAGACCAACAAGCGTTTTATCTGGCATTTCAAAGCCCAGAACCGTACTTCCGTGATCCGGATCTCCGGTAGCTGCGGCAAGGAACAGATGATGCCTTTGCTCTACGAAAGTCCTGACGGAAAGCTATCCCCCGAACCCCTCTGGGAGGGCGGGGACGCTGTCGGTACCATAGAACTGTACCGCAGAAATGGCGGTTCTCTGGAATTGATCGACCGCCTGCAGTTCGAAAACGGATTATGCGCTTATCAGCGTTCCTGACTGCATTCTGTCCGCTAAAAATAAAAAAAGCGATCTGCTTATTCAAAAAACTGCTGCCACAGATTTCTCTGTTGGCAGCAGCTTTTATTTTTCATTATACAGCTCAGACAACCTCTTCCGGTTCTTCCAAAGCTTTTTCGTAACTCTTCAGGATCACTTTCTGCAAATTCTCTCTGGTGGAAGAATTGATGGGATGTGCAATATCCCGATATTCTCCATCCGTTGCCTTCTTGCTGGGCATTGCAATAAACAATCCCTTTTCTCCTTCGATCACCTTGATATCGTGCACAACGAATTCGTCATCCAGTGTAATGGATACGATAGCCTTCATCTTGCCTTCCCTGGTGATCTTACGAACACGTACATCTGTAATCTGCATTTGCTAACCCCCTTGGTGTCAGGTATCAGATGACATACCTCTCATTACGTTCTACTACGATCTTCACTTCGCCTTCTCCCACAAAGTACGAATTTGCACGGATCGTATCACGGCTCTCTACAATACAGTTTTCAATATGCGTGTTATCTCCAATATATACATCATTGAGGATAATGGAATTCTTGATCACACAATTATTGCCGATATAGCTCTTCTTGAAGATCACGGAGTTCTCTACCACACCATTGACGATACATCCACTGGATACCAGACTGTTACGCACCTGGGAACCGGGATTGTATTTTGCGGGAGGCAGATCATCCACCTTGGAATATACATCCGGATACTGCTTGAAGAAATAATTTCTTACATCCGCCTTCAGGAAGTCCATATTTGTGCTGTAGTAATCGTCTACAGATGCGATATTTCTCCAGTAATCCCGGATCTTGTATCCATAGATTCTCTTCAGATCCTTGTAGCGGATCAGGATATCTCTTACGAAATCGTAGCGGTCTTCCTCGGCACACTTCTCGATCATCTCAATCAACAGTCTGCGTCGAACCACATAAATACCACAGGAAATGGTATTGGTCTTCGCCTGTAAGGGCTTCTCCTCAAACTCTTCGATACGGCTCTCCTCATTCATGCGGATCGTACCGAAACGTTCTACATTCGTACCGGCCTCCATATCACGGCAGACTACCGTGATGTCTGCTTTCTTCTCGATATGGTATTCCAGCACCTTATTGTAATCCAGCTTGTATACACAGTCACCGGATGCAATCACCACATAAGGCTCATGGCTGTTCTTCAAAAACTGCAGATTCTGATAGATTGCATCTGCTGTTCCTCTGTACCAGTTGCTGTTCTCTGCGGTTACCGCGGGAGTGAATACATATAAGCCTCCCTGCTTACGTCCGAAATCCCACCATTTGGAAGAATTCAGATGCTCGTTCAGACTTCTCGCATTGTACTGGGTAAATACTGCCACCTTCTGAATATGAGAGTTGGTCATATTACTCAGTGTAAAGTCAATACTGCGATAGCTTCCGGCGATAGGCATCGCACATATTGCTCTCTTCTGGGAAAGTTCCCGCATCCTGTGATTGTTACCGCCTGCTAAAATAATTCCAATCGCTCTCACTGCTATTCACCTGCCTTAATTAATGTTTTGCCGCTTGCGAGCTGGGAATCCTCATAATCTGCAGCAGCTGTCACTCCGGATATCACTGAGTTTTTGCCTACGCTGATACCGTCAGGAATCACGCTCTTCTCACCGATGGTTACAAGTCCGTGGTTGTAAATATGGGGTGCCGTATCGTTCTCCGCTTCTTCGCCGACACCTAATTTTACCTGATTACCTACCACAACATTCTCTGCGATGATCGCCTTGTTGATCTCACATCCTTCACCGATCCGGGTCTGGTTCATGATAATGGAATCCCGGATCACGGTTCCCTTGCCGATTGTAACGCCACAGCCGATGACGGAATTGTATACTTCTCCATAGACGTCGGAGCCTTCGCCGATGATGCTGCGCTCTACCACACTGTCGGAAGCAATATAATCAGGGGGCTGGATCTCGCTCTTGGTATAGATCTTCCAGTATTCCTCATACAGGTTGAATTCCGGTACAATATCAATCAGTTCCATATTGGCCTCCCAATAGGAACTTAAAGTACCTACATCCTTCCAATAGCCGGTGAACTCATAAGCGTACAGCGGAGCTCCCTTCTCGTGGCAATAAGGAATGACATGCTTACCGAAATCCAGAGCCGGCTGATCTGCCATGGCGATCAGGGCTTCCCTCAACGTCTTCCAGTTAAATATGTAAATACCCATACTTGCAAGATTGCTTCTGGGATGTTCCGGTTTCTCTTCGAACTCGGTGATGCGATGATTCTCGTCTGCGATCATGATACCGAAACGGCTGGCCTCCTCCATGGGAACCGGCATTACCGCAATGGTGACTTCCGCATTGTTGGCTTTATGGAAATCCAACATAACTTCGTAGTCCATCTTATAAATATGATCTCCGGAAAGAATCAGCACATACTCTGGATTATAGCTCTCCATATACTCCAGATTCTGATAAATCGCATTTGCAGTACCGGTGTACCATTCACTGTTGGTACTCTTCTCATAGGGAGGCAGCACGGTCACTCCTCCGATATTGCGATCCAGATCCCAAGGAATACCAATTCCGATATGGGTATTCAGTCTGAGGGGCTGGTACTGTGTCAGTACGCCTACCGTATCCACTCCCGAATTAATACAATTAGAAAGGGGAAAATCGATAATGCGGTACTTGCCTCCAAATGCAACGGCAGGTTTAGCAACCTTGGATGTCAAGACACCCAGACGGCTTCCCTGTCCTCCAGCCAATAGCATGGCTATCATTTCTTTCTTAATCATATCCTCACCTCTATCTAGCCTTCCACCTGTTGTAATAAATAGTCGCTTGCGGCTATTATCCGATGTATCCATCTGTCTCGAAAAAGCGTATGCTCTTTCCTTCGGATGTGATATTCTGATTATAACACATTGCCAAAGGAAAGTGAATATTTATTACTAGGTTTTTTTGTCATTTTACGATTTTCATATTCATTTTTTACATAATTAGCTTGTCTTTTGTAAACTTTTTGTTGATTTATGCCAATCCTGTCGGGAATGATTTTGCAAAAAATTGTAATCTTACACATTTTTTCAAAATCGTACCTACGGATTGTTTTTTTTCGTTCCTATGTATATAATGTTAATAAGTTCATAATCAGTAATGCAACTACATTATATTAAGGAAGTGTCAATATGTATCAGATAGACTTTAATCACCCCTCGTCCATTTATTTTGTAGGTATCGGTGGTATCAGCATGAGCGGTCTTGCAGAGATCCTGAAGGATGCCGGTTTCCGCGTGTCCGGTTCCGACCGTTCCAAAAGCCCCCTTACCGAGATTCTCGAAGGAAAGGGGATCAATGTATTTTATGGACAACGTGCCGAGAATATTACCGATGATATCGATTGTGTCGTATTCACCAGTGCGATCCACAGGGATAACCCCGAATATATCGCCACCCTGGAGAAAGGGCTCCCTCATCTCACCAGAGCGCAGCTTTTAGGTGAGATCATGCAGAATTACAAAACCCCCATCGCCATCAGCGGTACCCACGGCAAGACCACCACGACTTCCATGGTCAGTGAAATCCTGCTGCACGCCGGTACAGATCCCACTCTGTCCATCGGCGGAATGTTAAAAAGCATCGGCGGCAACATCCGTGTCGGCAGCACGGATCTGTTCGTTACGGAGGCCTGTGAGTATACCAACAGCTTCTTAAGCTTTTTCCCCAGGATCGGCATGATCCTGAATATCGAGGAGGATCACCTGGACTTTTTCAAGGATCTGGAGGATATCCGGAATTCCTTCCACAGATTTGCAAAGCTCCTGCCTGCTGACGGCTGTCTGATCATCAACGGTGCCATCGACCGTTTGCAGGAAATCACCGGGGATCTGGAGTGCCGCGTGATCACTTTTAATAAAGAAGCGATCAACAGTGACGGTTCCACCGCTGATTATTATCCTTCGGATATTACTTACGACGAGCTGGGGCACCCCTCCTTTGTGCTTCACTGTCACGGCGAAGTATCCGGCACCTTTTCCTTACAGGTTCCCGGAGAACATAATGTAATCAATGCCATTGCTTCTGTTGCATTGGCCGACCTGTTGAAGATCGACCGTGGGGTTACTGCATCCGCCCTCCATGGTTTCACCGGCACGGATCGCAGATTCGAATACAAGGGTACCATCGGCGGTGTTACCATTATTGATGACTATGCGCATCATCCCACGGAGATTGCAGCTACCCTGCATGCTGCGGCCAATTATCCTCACAAGACCCTCTGGTGTGTCTTCCAGCCTCACACCTACACCAGAACCAAAGCTTTTATGAAAGATTTCGCCAAATCCTTAAGTCTGGCGGATAAGGTCGTTCTGGCGGATATCTATGCTGCCCGCGAGACCGACACTCTGGGAATCAGTTCCGAGACTCTGCAGGCGGAGATCCGGGCCCTGGGACATGAATGTTATTATTTTCCTTCTTTTGATGAGATCGAAAACTTTTTATTAGAAAATTGCATAAACGGTGACCTGTTGATAACTATGGGAGCCGGAGATGTCGTGAAAATCGGCGAAAGCCTGCTTGGAAATTAGTTTTCCACATTATCCACAGAGAAGGGTGGGGATGATCCCCTCCTCCCCTGTGGATATTTTATTCTTTTCCTGTGGATAATTTTATGTCGTATTTTGACGATCATTTGCCTGTATATAAGGTTTTTCCGATACATCGTTTTCTAATATCCACAATATCCACCGTTTCCACATTTTGGTCACAGAGGCCGAAAGCCCAGTGTTTACAAGGTTTTCCGGCAAATTGACTATTTTCTTTTCCCAAGTCTTATGCTATACTTGGTCTTACTTTGAAAAAGGAACGATTGTGAAAGAAGGTATTGTGTGTTATGGCACGGATAGCGCTCTATAAAGATAATTATGCAGATTCTACGGTAGTATC
>CAKRRD010000030.1 GCA_934394815.1 uncultured Acetatifactor sp.
ATGTTCTGTCTGCAGGAGGCGATCCATAATACCTTCCGCGATAATATCAGCTATGATGATCTCGGTGGTACGATCAGTCCGTCGGAGAATCCGGATGCTCTGCTTCAGGATAATGTCTATTATGTGAGGAAGGGCGTTCCTTTTGTACGAAAAAATATGGACGGAGGCAGCTTCACACAGGTGAATGACCGGGTTGTTGCGCTGGATTTTGCTCAGGATAGATAAAAATTTGACTCGGATTGACTCGAATAGAGAAAAAAATACTTGACAGATGCTTCTGAGACGCATATCATAAATCCATGATCGCAAGATCAGAAGAAATAAGTATGGATTGTAAATGCTATGAAAGAGACTCTTGCCAATGGAAACGACAGGAATACAGCGTCACCGACTGAGAGCGCTGTTTGCGGAAGCTGGCGAAGGGAACACTCCGGAGCAGGTTATCTGAACTGCAGGGTAATGAAATGCAGCTAGGACAACACGTTGCACGCGTTAAGTGACAAGAGTGGATGGGCAAAGGCGCCCGTCAATTCGGGTGGTACCACGGATTAGATGATTCGTCCCGGGATATGTTTTACATGTCCCGGGGCTTTTTGTATTCCAAAATAAGCTGTACAGGGAGCGCACATTCGGGACACTATATAACAGGAGGTGCGATATGTACAGAGATTTGACAATGAAAGATGTAAGTGAACAGCAGATCGGACAGACACTGCAGGTGGCAGGCTGGGTGGAGAACATCCGTGACCATGGTGGCGTGTCCTTTATCGATCTGCGGGACATGTACGGAGTATTACAGGTGGTTATCCGCAGGCCGGAGCTTTTAAAGGGCATCACGAAGGAAATGTGCCTGTCCATTACCGGTCTTGTGGAACACAGAGACGAAGAGACCTACAACCCGAAGATTCCTTCCGGCACCATCGAACTGGAAGCACAGAAGATTGATGTGTTGGGAAGAGTATACAAGCAGCTTCCTTTCGAGATCCAGACATCCAAAGAGATCCGGGAAGATGTAAGATTGAAATATCGTTATCTTGACCTGCGGAACGCTAAAGTAAAAGACAACATCGTCTTCCGTTCCAGGGTTATCAGTTATCTGCGCCAGAAGATGACGGACATGGGATTTCTGGAGATCCAGACTCCAATCCTGTGTGCTTCTTCTCCCGAGGGTGCCAGAGACTATATCGTTCCCTCCAGAAAATTTAAAGGAAAATTTTATGCACTGCCTCAGGCACCACAGCAGTATAAGCAGCTGTTGATGGCTTCCGGATTTGACAAATATTTCCAGATTGCTCCCTGCTTCCGTGATGAGGACGCCAGAGCCGACAGGTCTCCCGGAGAGTTCTATCAGCTGGATTTTGAGATGAGCTTTGTGACACAGGAGGATGTTTTCAAGGTGGGTGAGGAAGTGCTGCATGATACCTTTGAGAAGTTTGCTCCCAAAGGCAGCAGGATTACACAGACCCCTTTCCCTATTATCAGCTACAAACAGGCTATGCTGGAATTCGGCTGCGACAAGCCGGATCTGCGTAACCCCTTACGGATCATGGATGTGACGGAGTTCTTCCAGAGATGTACCTTCAAGCCGTTCCTGGGCAGAACCGTCCGGGCCATCAAGGTACATGCGGAGATGTCCAAGGGCTTCCATGAAAAGCTGTTAAGCTTTGCAACCTCTCTGGGCATGGGAGGACTTGGCTATCTGGAAGTGGCAGAGGATATGAGCTATAAGGGACCCATCGACAAGTTCATTCCCGGAGAGATGAAGGGAGAACTGGCAGAACTGGCAGGACTTTCCACCGGAGATACTATTTTCTTCATTGCAGACAAAGAGGAAAAGGCCAACTACTATGCCGGTCATATCCGCACTGAACTGGGAGAGAAGCTGGATCTGATCGAGAAGGATGCATATCGTTTCTGCTATGTGAACGATTTCCCGATGTTCGAACGGGATCCCGAGACGAAGCAGATCGGATTTACCCATAATCCGTTCTCCATGCCCCAGGGCGGTCTGGAGGCACTGAACACTATGGATCCGCTGGAGATTCTGGCATACCAGTACGACATCGTGTGCAACGGCGTGGAACTATCCTCTGGTGCGGTGCGTAACCATGACATCGAGATCATGAAAAAAGCCTTCGCTATTGCAGGCTACGATGAAGAGACCCTGAAGACCAAGTTCGGAGCACTGTATCAGGCTTTCCAGTTCGGAGCACCCCCTCATGCAGGAATGGCACCCGGCGTGGATCGTATGATTATGCTGCTGCGGAACGAGGAAAATATCCGCGAGGTCATTGCCTTCCCCATGAACGGCAATGCGCAGGATCTGATGTGCGGAGCGCCCGGTGAGGTGACGGAACAGCAGCTGCGTGAGGTACACATTAAGGTTAGGGATTAGTGCGGAAAGGCAAGAGGATTATTATGGCAAATGTAATTAGTGACGAGACCATAGAATATGTAGGCATTCTGGCAAAGCTGGAGCTCTCTGATGAGGAGAAGGAAGCGGCGAAAAAGGATATGGGCCGGATGCTGGACTATATCGACAAACTGAGCGAACTGGATACCACAGGCGTGGAACCCATGTCCCATGTGTTCCCGGTACAGAATGTCTTCCGCGAGGATGTGGTGACCAACGGGGATGAGAGCGCACAGACCCTGGCCAATGCCCCCGGTGAGAAGGACGATATGTTTGTGGTACCAAAGACTTTTGACTAATGTCAAAAGTCTTCAGACTTTCGATTGGAAATGAAAAGCCTTGGATTTTTGACTATGGGAATAAAGTCTTAGATTTTCGACTGGAAATCAAACGTCTTTGGCATTCGTCATGGAAATCAGGCAGAATACCGCTTAAATAATCTGTTTTGGAATAAAAGCGGTAATGGTTTTCCATCAGACATTAAAAAGGAGAATGGATATGGATATTTTATCCCTGACAGCAGTAGAGCTGGCAAAGGCCATCCAGGAAGGCAGAACTACGGCGGTGGAAGCAACGCAGGCCGTTCTGGACAGGATCCTGGCCAGTGAAGATACCTACCACTGCTATGTAACCGTGGAGCGGGAAAAGGCATTACAGCAGGCAGCGGAAGTACAGAAGAAGATCGAAGCAGGCGAACTGACCGGGCCTTTGGCCGGAGTTCCCTTCGCCGTCAAAGACAATATGTGCACCGAAGGCACCCTGACCACCTGCTCTTCCAGAATCCTGGAGAATTTTGTGCCGACCTTCAGCGCGGAAGCTGTGCGGAATCTGGAAAAGGCAGGCGCAGTGATCCTGGGCAAGACCAATATGGATGAATTCGCCATGGGCAGCACCACGGAGACATCTTACTATGGAGTAACGAAGAACCCCAGAAATCCCGAGCATGTGCCCGGAGGCTCCTCCGGCGGTTCCGCAGCGGCAGTGGCAGCGGAGGAATGCTTTGCGGCACTTGGCTCCGATACCGGAGGCTCCATCAGACAGCCTGCATCCTACTGCGGCGTGGTGGGCATGAAGCCTACCTACGGAACCGTATCCCGTTACGGACTGATCGCCTACGGCTCCTCTCTGGATCAGATCGGCCCTCTGACGAAGGATGTGACAGACTGTGCTGCCGTACTGGAGGCCATCGCTTCCCATGACCCCAAGGATTCCACTTCTATGGAGCGGGAGGATACGGATTTTACCTCTGCACTGACAGCGGATGTGAAGGGGATGAAGATCGGCATCCCCAGAGATTATTTTGGGGAAGGGCTGGATCCCGAGGTCAGAGAAGCGGTACTGGCAGCAGCGGAAGTGCTGAAAGCCCAGGGGGCAGAAGTGGAGGAGTTCGACTTGAGCCTGGTAGACTATGCGATCCCCACTTACTATACCATCGCAGCCGCAGAGGCAAGTTCCAATCTGGAGCGTTTCGACGGTGTGAAATACGGTTACCGTGCACAGGATGCGGAGGATCTGCACACCATGTACAAGAGAAGCCGTTCTCAGGGCTTCGGACCTGAGGTAAAGCGTCGTATCATGCTGGGCTCCTTTGTGTTAAGCTCCGGCTATTATGATGCCTATTATCTGAAGGCACTCCGGGTGAAGGCACTGATCAAAAAGGCTTTTGATGAGGCCTTTGCAAAATATGATGTGATTCTGGGACCGGTGGCACCTACCACGGCACCGAAGCTGGGCAGCAGTCTGGCGGATCCCATCAAAATGTATCTGGGAGATATCTACACGATCTCCATTAATCTGGCGGGACTGCCCGGTATCAGCGTTCCCTGCGGTACGGATTCTAAAGGACTTCCCATCGGCATGCAGCTGATCGGCGACTGCTTTAAGGAAAAGACACTGATCCGCGCTGCCTATACTTATGAGCAGAGTGTGAAGTAAAGAAACGGAAAATATACACAATTTGTATCTGCATGTGAGGATAACACTGGATATCTACCGGGAACCGCGTTGGAAAAAACAGCCTTTGTGAACTTTTCTGAAGACACAAGGGAATTCCGGTATGCGATCCTGCCTGTGCGGTTTGGGATAGTCAGGTATCATAGAAGCAATGCAGATACGGAAAGGTATTTACTATGGCAAAACAATATGAAACTGTCATCGGTCTGGAAGTTCATGTAGAGCTTGCCACGAAGACAAAAATATTCTGCGGCTGTTCCACAGCGTTCGGCGGCAGACCCAACACCCATACCTGCCCGGTATGTACCGGTATGCCGGGATCCCTTCCCGTGCTGAACAAACAGGTGGTGGAATATGCGGTGGCAGTAGGTCTTGCGACCAACTGTACCATTACCAGGTATTGTAAATTTGACCGGAAGAATTATTTCTATCCGGATAACCCGCAGAACTACCAGATCTCTCAGCTGTATCTGCCCATCTGCCGTAACGGTTCCGTGGAGATCGAGGTGACGGGCGAGGGCGACAGCACCTATACGAAGCCGGTACGCATCCACGAGATCCACATGGAGGAGGATGCCGGCAAGCTGGTGCATGACGACTGGGAAGACTGCACACTGGTGGATTACAATCGTTCCGGTGTGCCTTTGATCGAGATCGTATCGGAGCCGGATATGCGCAGCGCCGAAGAAGTCATTGCCTATCTGGAAAAATTGCGGCTGCTGATCCAGTATCTGGGTGCTTCCGACTGTAAACTGCAGGAAGGCTCCATGCGTGCGGACGTGAACCTGTCCGTGAGAGAAGTGGGCGCGGAAAAGTTTGGAACCCGTACTGAGATGAAGAATCTGAATTCCTTCAAGGCTATTGCCAGAGCCATTCAGGGGGAGAGAGAGCGGCAGATCGATCTGCTGGAGGCTGGAAAAGAGGTCGTTCAGGAGACCAGACGCTGGGATGACAGTAAGGAGTATTCCTACGCCATGCGTTCCAAGGAGGATGCGCAGGATTATCGTTATTTCCCGGATCCTGATCTGGTGCCGGTTTACATCAGCGATGAGTGGCTGGAGAGTATCCGCGCAAAACAGCCGGAATTCCGTACCGAGAAGATGAAGCGTTATAAGGAAGAGTACGATATTCCGGAATACGACATAGAGATCATCACCGGATCCAAGCATCTGGCAGATATTTTTGAGGCCTGTGTGGCACTGGGAAGCCAGCCGAAGAAGGTGTCCAACTGGCTGATGGTAGAAACCATGCGTCTGTTAAAGGAAAAAGAGATGGAGCCGGAAGACATCCGGTTCTCCCCGGAGCATCTGAGCAGGCTGATTGCTCTGGCGGAGGGCAAAGTGATCAACTCCTCCGTGGCAAAGGAAGTCTTCCAGGTAATGTTTGAGGAGGATGTGGATCCGGAACAGTATGTAGAGGAGAAGGGACTTAAAACGGTCAATGATGAGGGTGCTCTGCGGAAAGTCGTGGAGGAAGTCATCGCCGCTAATCCCCAGTCTGTAGAGGACTACCATAACGGCAAGGAGAAAGCCATCGGTTTCCTCGTAGGCCAGACCATGAAAGCCATGAAAGGCAAGGCAGACCCCGCCGGTGTCAACCAGATACTGAAGGAACTGCTGTAAATGGGGAGTTAGTGGAACGTCCCCGTAGCCCGCATTGGGGGTAAGGCCATCAGACCCGCTCTCGCTTCAAAGCAGAGCGTAGCGGTACGTAAGCGAGGACAGTACCCTCGCTAAGTGCCGACGTCTGCTTAGAGTCTGCTGTCCTTACCCCCAACGTGGGCTACTGGTTTCTTGAAAAAATCCAAAATGATAAAGTTAGCATAGCTACGAGCCATGCTAAGTCAAACTCAAAACAGGTCTCTGTGGTGAAACTGCCAGAGTCCTGTTTTTTTGAACCGCTGTACATACTAAATTCTGTTTTTCGACTTTCACACATGTATTTTTCTGGTTATAGTACATACCAAATTCTTTATTTTGGCTTTGACACATGTATTTCTCAGACTATAGTACATACCAAATTCTTTATTTTGACTTTTGCACATGTATTTTCTGGTTATAGTACATACTAAAAATCACTTTTTGATTTTCGCGCATGTATTTTTCAAATTATAATACATACCTAATTCTTACTCTTGGTTTTCACACATGTATTATCTAAATGAAAGGACATCCTCAATCTTATTTTGGGCCTTTTATGCATGTATTTTTTGATTTAAGCAGTATCCTACAAGCAAAAACTCCAACATGTCGAATACATTATTCCACCTGTTGGAGTCGCATTTGCCAATATTTATTTCACTAACTTTCTATTTATTCAACAGATACTCCGCCAGATCCACCGCAGTCTGTACATGCTCCGCATTGGCGTAGATGCCCATGACGATGCCGTCGCCGCGGAAGTAATAGTTGTCCGTCAAATCTTTACAGCCGGTCAGGCAGATGCCTACCGGCACGGGATCCTGCATGTCTTCCGGATGGAGGGGATCGGGATAGTCCGGGGTATAATCGGTATTCATGTCATCGTTAGCTGCTTCGATGGCCAGCACCACTTCTCTGTCTACATAATAGAAATAAGGCTCCAGCGCCTGAATCTGATCCTCGGTAAGAATATCCCGCAGATCGGAGAACATGCTGCTGTTGGCATATTTCTGGAAGGAAGAGAAGTCCGTGATCATGCTGTCCAGTTCATTAGCTGCCACGTAGACCATCAGCTTCTGGGAGGAAGTGACGGAAGTTTCATCCATGCTGTCCTCCACGATACGGATGGAAGTATCAAAGGTAATGTCGCTGCTGTTCAGATCAATCCCCTCTTTTTCCGCAAAATCCGTAATGAATTCCGGCTGCTCCGAAGACATCTGGTCCAGGAGACTTGCATTTAACAGTACCGTATAAAAGGCCGGATCCTTCCGGTTCATGAGCTGATAGATAAAGCTTCCGGCCATGGCGATCACGACAACGGCAATGATCACATGCCATTTATAATAATACCAGAAATATGCCAGCTTCTGTTTCGGCGTACCGTTTTTTAATGCCTCGCGTTCTTCTTTGAATTCATCCATTACTGCCATGGGGAAATCCGCCTTTCTGCTGCCAAAACACGGCAGACCGCCGTATTTCGGGTAAATTCTTCATAATAAATTAATGATAAGGGTTCTGTATCCGAAAGTCAATGAACGAAGTGTGAGGGGAATCTAAAAAAACAATTAAATTGACGGGAAAATCCGGGCATGCCTTGCAAGTTTTGCGCGGATGATATATCATAATAGAAAACGATTGTCAGGAAAACAGAATCCGGACAGCCGTAAACAGAGATTTCCCGAAAGAGAAGACTTTCCTTAAGAGGGGACAGACTCTGCCATAAAATAAACGAAGAGAAAAGGAAACAGAAAATGAGTGATTCTTACGTAGAATGTCTGGTAAAAGCAAAACAGCCTGCATGGGCAAAGATTTTAAAAGTATTATTGATCGCACTGACCGTGTTGAGCTGTCTGGTGATGTTCGTGTTTATTATTTTCCTGCCGGTGGCGCTGGTAGCAGGCGTGGGAGCTTACTTCCTGAACATGTACACCGATCTGGAATATGAATATCTCTACCTGGACAAGGAACTATCCGTGGACAAGATCATGGCCAAGAGCAAGAGAAAGCGTGTTGGTACCTATGCGGTTGACCGCATGGAAGTATTTGCACCGGTCTTCTCCTACCATCTGGATAATTTCAAGAACCGCCAGGTGAAAGAAAAGGACTACAGCATCGGCGAGGTGCTGCAGCCGGACGGACGTTATGCCATGTATTATGAAGGCGGCGAGAAGATCCTCTTAAGCCCCAACGAGGAACTGGTGAAGGTACTTAAGAGCGTGGCTCCCCGCAAGGTATTCAGCGAATAATATTCCAAGACGGTTCGAAGCAGCCGGATCGTTGTAATTATCAAAAAGAATAAGAAGATATGGGCCCGGTGTACATGGTATGCCGGGCCTGTTTTATGGCAGGAATGCCAAATGATAAAAAATTATGAGATATCCGGTTGACAGTCTGACAAAACTCTGCTAAACTCATGGAAACGTTATAAGTACAACGAATATATAATATAATTACAACTTATAACACGACAGAAAATCATTCGCAAATCTTATCAAATGAACACAGGAGGAAAGAAAATGGGACAGATTATTGGTGAAGGCATTACCTTTGATGACGTGCTGCTTGTACCGTCTTATTCTCAGGTAGTCCCCAATCAGGTGGATTTGACCACATGGCTGACAAAGAAGATCAAGCTGAACATTCCTATGATGAGCGCAGGAATGGATACCGTTACCGAACATCGTATGGCCATCGCTATGGCAAGACAGGGTGGTATCGGTATCATTCACAAGAACATGTCTATCGAAGCACAGGCAGAAGAGGTAGATAAGGTAAAGCGTTCCGAGAATGGCGTCATCACCGATCCGTTTTCTCTGTCTCCCGAACATACCCTGGCAGATGCGGATGCACTGATGGCTAAGTTCCGCATTTCCGGCGTGCCTATCACCGAGGGCAGAAAATTAGTCGGCATCATCACCAACCGTGATCTGAAGTTTGAGACCGACTTCACCAAGAAGATCAAAGAGTCCATGACCAGTGAAGGCCTGATCACCGCTCCCGAAGGCATTACTCTGGAAGAGGCGAAGAAGATCTTAGCGAAGGCAAGAAAAGAGAAGCTCCCCATCGTGGACAAGGATTTCAACCTGAAGGGTCTGATCACCATCAAGGATATTGAGAAGACCATTAAATATCCTCTGGCAGCCAAGGATTCCCAGGGCAGACTGCTCTGCGGTGCCGGTGTCGGTATCACCGCCAACGTACTGGATCGTGTGGCAGCTTTAGTAGCAGCCAAGGTTGATGTCATTGTACTGGATTCCGCCCACGGTCATTCTCAGAACGTATTGAACTGCCTGAAGATGATCAAGGAAAAATATCCCGATCTGCAGGTGATCGCAGGTAACGTGGCTACCGGTGAAGCTACCCGTGCTCTCATCGAGGCCGGTGCAGATGCGGTTAAGGTAGGTATCGGACCCGGTTCTATCTGTACCACCCGTGTGGTTGCAGGTATCGGTGTCCCTCAGGTATCTGCTATCATGGACTGCTACAGCGTGGCAAAGGAATACGGCATTCCCATCATCGCCGATGGCGGTATCAAGTATTCCGGAGATATTACCAAGGCCATCGCAGCCGGCGGTAATGTATGTATGATGGGTTCCATGTTCGCAGGATGTGAGGAAAGCCCGGGAGAATACGAACTGTTCCAGGGTAGAAAATACAAGGTATACCGTGGCATGGGTTCCATCGCGGCTATGGAGAACGGCAGTAAGGACCGTTACTTCCAGGAGAATGCAAAGAAACTGGTTCCCGAAGGTGTCGAGGGACGTGTGGCTTACAAGGGCAGCGTAGAAGATACGGTATTCCAGTTACTTGGCGGTCTGCGTTCCGGTATGGGTTACTGCGGTGCACAGGATATTGAGACGCTGAAGGAGACCGGCAGATTCGTGAAGATCTCTGCAGCATCCCTGAAGGAGAGCCATCCTCATGATATCCATATCACCAAGGAAGCTCCCAACTACAGCGTGGATGATAAATAAGCTGTGAAATAAGATCATAAGGATCCTAAAGGAAAGAGGCGATCGTAAGTCTGACTTGCAACCGCCTTTTTTGCTCCTCAAAATTTATTTGAACCTCAAAGCATTTGCAAAAATTGACAAAAAGAATTGAATTTTTCAAGCAATTTAATAAATATGGTAAAAAATGTAAAATAATAACTTGTATCAGGGAAAGAATACATGGTAATATATAAATATTCGGATGATGTATTCCCGGATATTTAAAAGAGAAGCAGGGGAGCAAAAAAGTGACAGAAATTTCATTTCGAGAATTGATTGATCCCAGACGCCTGCAGCATCTGCAGAACGAATTCTGCAAGGTGACGGGTGTAGCGGCCGTCTGCCTGGACAGTGAGAATCAGGTATTGACGGAGCCTTATGTGGACAGGACATGGAAGCGACCGGATGGGGAAGATCCGATCAGCGTAGAATACCGCAGAAAAGCGGCGCAGGCATTGGACAGAGTACAGGCTGGTTCCCTGGAGGAACAGGTGGTGGAGGAACTGCCGGACGGCGGACATGTGGCGGCAGTGGCCGTCAGCGTGGAAAACAACACAATCCTGTACTGGCAGGTATACGATCTGAAGAAGATCGACAACATTTCTTTTTATCAGATTCTGGATCTGCTGCGGGATACCAGTGTAGATATTTACAGAGACCGTATGTCCTGCTTCAGCGCGGAGGTGGAGAGCAGAAGAAGCCGTTCCGCGGAAGAAGAGATGGGCCGGAATCTCCATACTATTGAGGCGACCACGGAGATCGTGCAGCTTTTAGACAGCGATGAACAGATCGAACTTATTATGAATAAATGGCTGAAGATTCTGGCGGAACATATTCATGTGGATACCGCAGAAATCTTCCAGCTGTATTCCGATACGGATACCATGAACGTTGTCTGCGAATGGAAGGCATCGGGGCAGATTTCGTTTTTTGACAAGACAAGCGGAATCCCGGTATATCCCTTCCTCCATACAGAGAAGCCACTGGTGGTCTCCACGGACAGTCTGGGGAATGCAGGCTCGAAGGAAATCGAAGAGATCGGAATGAAAGCCGTGATGATTTTCCCAATCCTGAAAAAAGAGAGCGGGAACATGGTGCTGTCCCTGAACCACAGAACTCAGGGACATGTCTGGAGCATGGCGGAGATCAAGTTCACGGCGGATGCAGTGAAGATTCTGGAAAGCATCCTGACCAGACGGATCCAGAAGAACTCTCTGGCCGGTTCCTACGCAGCACTGGAAGAGATCCTGGACAATGTGGGCTGTGCCATCTATGTGACGGACCAGGCCACCGGACGGATGCTTTTCGCCAACCAGATTCTGAAAAATACCTTTGCCAGGGAATTGATGGATCATAATTTTGATGCTCTGCTGCAATCCAGCGTCCGCAAGGACAAGTCGAAAGCGGTCAGCGTGGTCTATCATGCGGAGAAGGAGACCTGGTATGATCTGTTATGCAAGGAAATCGCCTGGGTGGACGGTAAGAAAGCCAACCTCTATTCCCTGTATGACATCACGGACAAAAAGCTGTACCAGCGCCGCATTGAGCAGCAGGCCTATACGGATTTCCTGACGGGACTGTATAACCGTATGTGCTGTGAGAGGGATCTGGCAAGACAGATCGATCAGGCGAAGAAAATCGGGGGTGAAGGTGCCCTGTTATATCTGGATCTGGACGATTTCAAACATATCAATGACGGACTGGGACACCAGTACGGCGATGTGCTGTTGAAATCCATTTCCCATGCCTTAAAACGGATCAACGGCATCGAGAATACCTGTTACCGTATGGGGGGTGACGAATTTGTCATTGTGATTCCGCCGGACAGTTATTCCCGATTTGAAAATATCGTGGAAGATATCAAAAAGATATTCAGCAAGCCCTGGTTTTTGAAGGATGCGGACTATTACTGTACCATGAGTATGGGTATCGTCACCTTCCCGGATGCCGGGGATTCCGTGGCAGATCTGATCAAAAAAGCAGATATTGCCATGTACGAAGCGAAAAAGACCGGTAAGAACCGGGTGGCAACCTACCGGGAGGGTATCGATTCCGTATCGGGACGTCGTCTGGATATGGAGAAGAATATGCGTGACGCCACAGTGGAGGGCTACCGGGAGTTCGAGGTCTATTACCAGCCTATCATCGACATTCAGGGCGGCAAGGATGTCTGTGCCGGTGCTGAGGCACTGATCCGCTGGAACAGTGCAAAGCTGGGATTTATCTCCCCGGCGGAATTCATTCCGTTAGCGGAGTATCTGGGATTGATCAATCCTATCGGCAATTATGTGCTGACGGAGGCCTGTACCCGCTGTAAGCGTTGGAACGAATCCGGGCACCCGAATTATAAAGTGAACGTCAACCTTTCCGTGGTACAGCTCCTGCAGCCGGATATCGTGGAAACAGTGGAAAAGGCGCTTGCGGACACCGGCCTGTCTCCGAAGAATCTGACACTGGAAGTAACGGAGAGTCTTGCCATCAATGATATGGATCGCATGAAGGAGATCCTGAACCGGATCAAATCACTGGGTGTCTCACTGGCACTGGATGATTTCGGCACCGGTTACTCGTCCTTAAACCATATCCGGGAGATTCCTATTGATGTCATCAAGGTGGATCAGAGCTTCGTCAAGGATCTGGCGGAGGATGCCTACTCCCAGTCCTTTATCAAAATGGTGGCGGAACTGGCACAGACCATCGGCGTCAGCGTCTGCGTGGAGGGCATCGAGACCCCGGAGCAGTTCAGAGTATTGCAGGGCATGAAAGTCAAATACATTCAGGGCTATTATTTCGACCGCCCCATGGAGAGGCATGCTTTTGAGGCAAAATACGTAAAAACCCCCTTGCCAAAATAAGGGCAGACATGCTACTATAATTACAACTACACGACTGGCGGAACGCAGCCTGCTGCAGTGGAGATACCCACAGGGAGTGTAGAATAATGAAAGCCGACCGCCTGGGCACCGTCTATTTCTGGTGCTTAGGCGGATTTTTATTTTAAAGGATAAACGGAGGAAAAACTATGTTACAACTGGAACAGGAACTGAAAAGCAATGCTTATCCCGGCAGAGGTATCGTGATCGGACGCTCTGCAAACGGTAAATATGCTGTAACCGCGTATTTTATCATGGGTAGAAGCGCCAACAGCCGCAATCGTGTGTTCGTGACAGAGGGAGAGGGTATCCGCACCCAGGCTTTCGATCCTTCCAAACTGGAAGATCCCAGTCTGATCATCTATGCGCCGGTACGTGTCCTGGGCAACAAGACCATCGTGACCAACGGTGACCAGACAGACACCATTTACGAGGGAATGGACAAGCAGATGACGTTTGAACAGTCCCTGCGCAGCAGAGAATTCGAGCCAGATGGCCCTAACTATACACCGAGAATCTCCGGTATCATGCACATTGAGAACGGCAGGTACAATTATGCCATGTCCATTTTAAAGAGCGACAACGGCAACCCCGATTCCTGCCTGCGTTTTACCTATGCTTACGAGAATCCACTTCCAGGAGAGGGACGTTTTATCCATACTTACATGCACGACGGCAATCCCCTGCCCAGCTTCCAGGGGGAACCGAAGTTAGTGGAGATCCCCGATGATATGGATGCATTTACCGATATGCTGTGGAACAGCTTAAATGAGGATAACAAGGTCTCCCTGTTTGTACGTTTCATTGACATTGAGACCGGTAAATACGAGACTAAGATTATCAACAAAAATGTGTAATGAGCGCAAAAAGAAACCTCGAAGAGACGTTTTGCAAATGTAGGTTCTGAATAGTGGATATCGTAGAATAGGAGAAAAATAAGATGAACGAGATTCAGTTAAAATACGGATGTAACCCGAACCAGAAGCCTTCCAGAATTTTCATGGAAGACGGCAGCGATCTGCCGGTGACCGTGCTGAACGGCAAGCCCGGCTATATCAATTTCCTGGATGCCTTCAACGGCTGGCAGCTGGTAAAAGAGCTGAAGGAAGCTACGGGACTTCCCGCAGCCACTTCCTTCAAGCATGTATCCCCCGCCGGTGCTGCGGTAGGACTTCCCTTAAGCGATACACTGGCGAAGATTTACTGGGTGGATGATCTGGGAGAGCTGTCTCCCCTGGCATGTGCTTATGCAAGAGCACGTGGTGCGGACAGAATGTCTTCCTTTGGTGACTTTATCGCATTATCCGATGTCTGCGACGCAGATACCGCACGCCTGATCAAGAGAGAGGTATCCGACGGTGTCATCGCACCCGGCTATACCGACGAGGCACTGGAGCTGTTAAAGCAGAAGAAAAAGGGTGCTTACAACATCATTCAGATCGATCCTTCCTACCAGCCTGCTCCCATCGAGCGCAAGCAGGTATATGGCATCACCTTCGAGCAGGGTCGTAACGAACTGGATATCAACGGCGATCTGTTGTCCAATATCGTGACTGTGAACAAGGAGATCCCGGAGAGTGCCCTGATCGATATGAAGATCGCTCTGATCACCTTAAAATATACCCAGTCCAATTCCGTATGCTATGTCAAGGACGGTCAGGCCATCGGTATCGGTGCAGGACAGCAGTCCCGTATCCACTGTACCAGACTGGCCGGCAGCAAGGCGGACAACTGGTTTTTACGTCAGTCTCCCCAGGTACTGGGTCTGCAGTTCGTAGACAGCTTAGGCAGAGCCAACCGCGACAATGCCATTGATGTCTACATGGGCGATGAGTACATGGATGTGCTGGCAGACGGTACCTGGGAAGGTATCTTCAAGGTAAAGCCTCCCGTATTTACCAGAGAGGAAAAGAGAGCATGGCTGGACAAAATGCAGAATGTGACTCTGGGAAGCGATGCGTTCTTTCCCTTCTCCGATAACATCGAGAGAGCACATAAGAGTGGCGTAAAATACATCGCACAGCCCGGTGGATCCGTGCGTGACAGCGATGTGATCCAGTGCTGCGACAAATATGATATGGTGATGGCATTTACAGGCATCCGTCTGTTCCACCACTAAGACAGGAAATAACAGGCAGGGCTGCGTTTGAAAGACCTGCCTGTGTTTTGTTTTCTGAAAGAATTTATTCAGGTAACGATCCAGGCTCCCAGAGAATAGGATAAAAGGGACGGTCTGGTAAGCTGCCGGAAGCATTACAACGAGGAAGATGAGGAAAGCGTAGTTATGGACAGACGAGGGGACGCAAAAAGCAGAGAAATGATGCTGGATGAATTATTGGGATATGACCATGTGACGATCCAGTGCCACGACAATCCGGATGCGGATGCCATAGCCTCCGGCTATGGGCTGTACTGTTTTTTCCGGGATCAGGGAAAGGATACCAGACTGCTGTATTCCGGACGGAATAAAGTGAGAAAGGCCAACCTGATGCTGATGGTGGAGAAGCTCGGAATCCCACTGGAATATCTGGCACATCCCGGAGAGGAGCCGGTGGACGGACTTCTGATCACAGTGGACTGTCAGTACGGTGCCGGCAATGTGACAAAGCTGCCGGCGGAGGAGATCGCTGTCATCGACCATCATCCACTGGAAGTCATCTGCACCGAACGGATGCGTCTGCAGCCCAATATGGGAAGCTGTGCAACCCTGGTGTGGACAATGCTGCAGGAAATGCATTATCCCGTGGAAAAAAACAGAGATCTGGGAACTGCGCTGTATTACGGCCTGTATATGGATACCAACCAGTTCTCCGAACTGTCGAACCCGGTGGACATGGATATGCGTGAGAGTCTGAATTTTGATAAGAACCAGATATCCCTGTTCCGTAATTCCAATATTTCCCTGAGAGAGCTGGAAATTGCAGGTGTGGCAATGCTGCGCTGCAATTATAACGACGATTACCAGTTCGCCGTGATTCATTCCCAGCCCTGTGATCCCAATGTACTTGGCCTGATCAGCGACTTCCTCCTGCAGGTGGCGGGCGTCAATACCTGCGTGGTCTATAATGAGGACAGCGGCGGTTATAAATTCTCCGTCAGAAGCTGTATCCGGGAAGTTAATGCCAGTGAATTGTCGGATTACCTCTCGGAGGGGATCGGTTCCGGAGGCGGCCATGTGGAAAAAGCCGGTGGCTACATCAGCATGAAGCTGTATGAGGAAAAATATCCAACCCTGCATTCTGAGGCTTATTTCAATAACCGGATGACGCAGTATTTCGATACGTTCCGGATCCTCTATGCCAAAGACCGGGCATTCCCGGTAAGTGAGGGCACAAGATATCAGAGAAAGAAAATCCCTCTTGCCTGTGTGAGGGCCTCTGATCTGGCGGAGCTTGGCAGGGTAGTGTCCGTCCGTACCCAGAATGGCACCATGGACATCGATACCAGACAGAATATCTGCTACACGCTGGAGAGAAACGGTGAACTTCACAGGGTGGCGGGAGAGCGGTTCCACAGGATCCTGGAACTGTCCGACGCTCCGGTGCCCGAGGACTACTGCAGGAATATGACATACGTTCCCCGAGTCAAGGACGGTACGGACGGCAGAAATCATCTGATCACGGAATATGTGCGCATGTGCATGCCGAAGGATGAGTTCCGCATCTATGCCATCCGGGTGACACAGGGGGTAAAAGTGTTCCCGGTATGGGACGAGGACGGCTATATGACCGGAAGGGCCGGAGATTATCTGGTGGCCAGTGAGGATGATCTGCACAATATGTTCATTGAGCCTGCGCAGAATCTTTTGAATAATTTTGAAGAGATGACATAAGAATCACAAAAAAAGGTTTATAAAATTTTTCTTGTGTGGTAAGATTAGGGATACGATAGAAATATGAATCAAACGAAAGGCAAGGACATTACCATGAGCGAGATGGAAAAAGAAATTACAGATTCCGCAGAAGTGAAGGAATCGAAGAATTTTATAGAGCAGATCATCGACAAGGATCTGGCGGAGGGTGTATACGATACCGTGCACACTCGTTTCCCTCCGGAACCCAACGGATATCTTCACATCGGACATGCCAAGAGTATTCTGCTGAACTATGGTCTGGCTCAGAAATACAACGGCAAATTTAACCTGCGTTTTGATGATACCAACCCCACCAAAGAAAAGTCTGAATTCGTGGAGTCCATCAAGGCAGATGTAAAGTGGCTGGGCGCGGACTGGGAGGACAGACTCTTTTTCGCATCCAATTATTTTGACCAGATGTATGAAGCAGCCGTAAAGCTGATCAAAAAGGGCAAGGCGTATGTCTCTGACTTAAGCGCAGAGCAGATCCGTGAATACAGAGGAAGCCTGACCGAACCCGGCAAGGAGGATCCCGGCAGCGTAAGAAGCGTAGAAGAGAATCTGGCACTGTTCGAGGATATGAAGGCCGGAAAGTACGAGGACGGCTCCAAGGTACTGCGTGCCCGCATCGATATGGCATCACCGAATATCAATATGCGTGATCCCGTTATCTATCGTGTGGCACATATGTCTCACCAGAATACCGGTGACAAATGGTGCATTTACCCGATGTACGATTTTGCACATCCCATCGAGGATGCCATTGAAGGCGTGACCCACTCTATCTGTACTTTGGAGTTCGAGGATCACAGACCCTTATATGACTGGGTGGTAAGAGAACTGGAATACCCTCATCCTCCCAAGCAGATCGAGTTTGCCAAGCTGTACCTGACCAACGTGGTGACCGGTAAGCGTTATATCAAGAAGCTGGTAGAACAGGGCATCGTGGACGGCTGGGACGATCCCAGACTGGTGTCTATCGCCGCACTTCGCAGAAGAGGCTTTACACCGGAGTCCATCAAGAAGTTCGTAGAACTGTGTGGTATCTCCAAGGCACAGTCTTCCGCAGACTATGCAATGCTGGAGTATTGTATCCGTGAGGATCTGAAGGCAAAAGCCCCCCGCATGATGGCAATCCTGGATCCCGTGAAGCTGGTGATCGACAATTATCCCGAAGGACAGACGGAGATGCTGCCGGTAGTAAATAATCCGGAGAACGAGGCACTGGGCAGCCGAGAGGTTCCTTTCGGCAGAGAATTATATATTGAGAGAGAGGACTTCATGGAAGAGCCTCCCAAGAAGTATTTCCGTATGTTCCCCGGCAATGAAGTGCGCCTGATGAGCGCTTATTTCGTAAAATGTACCGGCTGTGTCAAGGATGAGAACGGCAGGGTCGTGGAAGTACATTGTACCTATGATCCGGAGAGCCGCGGAGGCAACAGCCCGGACGGCCGTAAGGTAAAGGGAACGATCCACTGGGTAAGTGCAGCACAGTCTGTGAAAGCACAGGTACGTCTGTATGAGAATATCATTGATGAGGAGAAAGGGGTATATAATGAGGACGGAAGCCTGAACCTGAATCCCAATTCTCTGACCACACTGACAGAGTGCCGTCTGGAGCCTGCCTTTGCAGAAGCAAAAGCATACGACCGCTTCCAGTTCGTAAGACAGGGCTTCTTCTGTGTGGACTGCAAGGATACCCAGCCCGGAGAACTGGTATTCAACCGTATTGTATCTCTGAAAAGCTCTTATGTACTGCCTAAGTAAAATGGCACACGGTAACCGGTGAGGGGAATCCAAACATTGTAATTCGTATTGCCAGAGGGGATGGACAGTACAAAAGAAAAGGAGAGACATATGTCAGACAAATTATTCGGACTGGCCGGTCTTGGTCTGGATGACCTGGAGAACATGGATATCTACGAAAAGGATAAGAAGGAAGAACAGGCAGGAACCGAAGCCTCGAAACTCAATAAGATAGAAGAGAAAGATCTGATCTTTGACAAGACATTTACCTGTCCGGTCTGTGGAGAGGATTTTCCGGCCAAGATCATGAAGACCGGAAAGGCAAGACTTTTGGGCACGGATCAGGATCTGCGGGCAAAATACGAAGGAATCGACGCGGTAAAATATGACGTCATTCTGTGCCCGCACTGCGGATATGCCGCATTGAACCGGTATTTTAACAGCCTCAGTAAGGTATATGTAAAGCTGATCAAGGAGAATATCAGTAGCAAAGTACAGCTGCATAACTATGACGACGATATTTACAGCTATGAAGAAGCCATTGAACGTTATAAGCTCTGTCTGGCCAATGCCGTGGTAAAACGTGCCCATGCCAGTGAGAAGGCGTATATCTGCTTAAAGAGCGGATGGCTGATGCGGGGCTATCAGGAGTATCTGGAAGAATCCGGAGACACGGATATGGCCAAACTCCGTGAGGTGAAGACCATGGAGGAGGCTTACCTGAAAAATGCTTACACCGGTTTTACGGAAGCATTGCAGACCGAAGGCTTTCCCATGTGTGGTATGGACGAGATCACGGTGGATTTCCTTATCGCGGTACTGGCTGCCCGGTTCCGGAAATATGATGTGGCCAGCCGTATGGTAGCCACGATCCTTACTTCCCCTTCCGCCAATGCCCGCACCAAGGACAAGGCAAGGGAATTGAAGGATCAGATTCTGGAAGAACTGAAGAACCAGAAAAAGTAGGATGACAACATGTATGATATGACGATCCGGCTGCGTACAGACAGTGACAAATGTCTGTACCAGCAGATATATGAGCATATACGACAGGAAATCAGGGAAGGGAAGCTTCTGGCAGGAGAGAGGCTTCCCTCCACGCGTTCTCTGGCGGAATATCTGCAGGTGGCGAGAAGCACCGTGGACTATGCCTATGACCAGCTGTTAAGCGAGGGATATATTGAGGCGAGACCTTATAAGGGCTATTTTGTCTGTCGGCTGGAGGGAATTTTCACCATGGAACAGCGGGAAGAGGCTGAAGCAGGGATGGAGAAAACGGAGATTCCCGGTGATGAAATCCCCCCGGAGGACGGGAGCATTGATTTTTCCCCGTATGGGATCGATATGAACGGTTTCCCTGTGGGAGTGTGGAAACGGATCACGAAAAATATTCTGAATGACAATAACAGTGATCTGTTTGCCCAGGGAGAGCCTCAGGGTGATTATGACCTCCGGCTTACCATCAGCCGGTATCTGCATTCCTCCCGTGGGGTGAACTGCCGCCCGGAACAGATCATTGTAGGAGCCGGGAATGACTATCTGCTGCTGTTATTGGAAAAAATACTGGGCAGGCATGTGGGAATCGCCATGGAGAATCCCACCTATATCCGTGCCTACCGTATTTTTGAATCCTTTGCGTACCGTATTTATACGGTAGATATGGATGACAGGGGAATGCGTTCGGACAGGCTGGCCAAACTGCCGGTCCGGGTAGCGTATGTGATGCCCTCCCACCAGTATCCCACCGGTGCTGTCATGACCATCGGCAGGAGAGCAGAATTGTTACACTGGGCGGAAAAGGAACCGGACCGCTATCTGATCGAGGACGATTACGACAGTGAATTCCGGTACCGCGGCAAGCCCATTCCTTCCCTGCAATCATCCGATGAAAAGGGAAAGGTGATCTACATTGGTACCTTCTCCAAGGCCATCGCACCGGCGATCCGCGTCAGCTATATGGTATTGCCGGAAGCACTTCTGGAAGTGTACCGCAGGGACTGCTCTTTTTATTCCTGCACGGTGTCGAGAATCGATCAGCGGATCTTAAATGAATTCATCCGGGATGGGTATTTTGAACGGCATCTGAATAAAATGCGGATGCGCTACCGGGCCAAGCATGATCTGCTGTTGGCCGGGCTGGAGCCGTTTAGGACGGCGTTTGGAATCTCGGGGGAGGATGCGGGACTGCATCTTCTGCTGACGGCAAAAGGGAATGCCACGGAGAAGGAACTGCTGGAAAAAGCGGCAGCAGAGAAAGTGAAAGTCTACGGAATGTCGGAGAATATGGTGGAAGGCACTGCGCGGAAGGCTACCGTACTGTTGGGATTTGGAAGCATTGATGAGGCAGAAATGCAGGAAGGCCTCAGGCGCCTGCAAAAAGCATGGCTCTGAGACCTTCCGGATAGGTCATAACTTTTTATTCCTCGCTGACAGGAGGCTCCTCATCTTCGGCGTCTTCCTCATCGAAGAACTCTTCCACGTCTTCGACGGTCTCGCCTTCTTCGCCGGACAGTGTGGCTGTCTGATCGGAGAGGGGACTGAAATCGGATGCTTCTTCGGAAGCGGGCGCGGGATCTGCAGTGGTGTCTTCCTTCACAGCAGAAGCCTGCGCGGTAGTATTCAGGGGAACGTAGTTGCGGGAGAACTCGGTACTCTCGTCCAGATCCTCGTGGAAATCATCATAATCATCATCTGCATCGGAAGATTCCTTCAGCTGAGAATCTTTTTGTTGCATATAGTAGTAAGCAGCTGCGGCTGCGGTACCTACTGCTGCGGTGAACAGCAGAAATTTGCCAAATTTTTTAGCCATAGGGTTGCTCCTTCCATGTTGTAGTGTATGTAACTCATCTGAAATTCATGCATTTGCCCATACATTTACATAATAAACCTTATTGAACAAAATGAAAAGGGATATGTTGCGATATGAATGAGAAATTTTTTGATTTAAAAAAAGAAAAACAGGATCGGATGATCAATGCGGCACTGAAGGTATTTGCATTGAATGGCTATCGTCACGCCAGCACGGATGATATCGTGCGGGAGGCAGCCATCAGTAAGGGACTGCTATTTCATTATTTCGGAAGCAAGCTGGGGGTCTATGGGTTTGTGTATGACTATGGCGTGCGGTATCTGCTGCTGGAACTGTCCACAACGGTAGATGCAAAGGAGACGGATCTGTTTACCCTGATGCAGCAGATAGAGACCGGCAAAATGCATGCCATGTGCGGCTATCCCTATTTACAGCCGTTTTTGAACCGGGCACAGGCTGAGAACGTCAGTGAAGCACTGTTGGTGGTAGAGGAGAGGAAACAGCAGCTGGAGGAGACCTTGGAGAATATCTATGCCAGGGCGGATCCGGGAAAATATGCCGCCGGGGAGGATGTGGTGAAGCTTCGCAAGATGCTGGAACTGACCATTAAGGGACTGATGAATGAGAGGATTCTGGAAGATGCTTTTCAGCCGGAGATGCTGTATGAGGAGATTCTGGAGTATCTGCAATTAAGCAGAAGGCTGGCGGAGGGTTCCGCGCAGCCTTCTGAAGAAATTACAGAGGCAAAATAGCATCATAATTGCATCATATTTTTGAATAAAATTTTGTGGTTATTTAGACATCTTATAGGCGGGATCTGCGGGATACCCGCCTTTTAATTTCTGCATACCGCGCTGGATGGCATCTTTGGAGTTCTTCCAGTCGGCATCTTTGTTGCGGTAGTCGAATTTTTCCACCAGCCAGGAGACATCCCCGGAGATGCGCTGCATATTGGCTTCCATGACGGGCAGCAGCTGATCGTAAAAGTCCTGTTTTTCCTTGTCGGAAAGCCTGCGGTCCGCAGTTTCGCAGAGATCACCGAAGTGGGGCAGGCAGAAGCCCTTGCCGCTCAGGACTTTGCTGCGGAAGCCTTCATCGTTTTTCCACAGATAGAAAAAGGTGTCCAGATAGCGGGCATAGGTATCCTTATACTGGGAGCAGATATAGCAGGAATCCTCTTTTGCGTGGATCCACATGCCGATGGTATTTTCACTGCCTTCGGCCTTTTTGAATTTTCCCAGAAGAGAACTTTTTCCGGGGCGGAAGGAGGCGAATTCCTGCTGCATTTCCCGGATCATGCGCTGGTAGTGGGTCTTTAAGATCCAGGCATTGCCCAGAGTGTTGCCGTAGTCGAACATCTTCTGGAAATGATACCGGCAGAATCCGGCCTTGTCGGTCTGCTCGCGGATATCCGCTTCCATATAAGAGGAACCGGAGCCCAGGACGAAATCCAGAAGATCCTGTTCGATACTGCGGTGGATGAAGCAGAAAGGACATTCGTCCTGTGCATTTACGGCGTCGTTTAAGGGGATGGTATATAATTGTTCTTTCATGGAAAATATCCTTTCTCAGTGCGTCAGGTGTTGTTAAAATTATTGTAAACGATGCGGTGAAAAATTGCAAAAAGATTAACGGGATGTAAAAAAATGTCATTTAAAATTAAGAATTGTTTTGTTGTAATAGAAAGCGTTTCAAGATACTATGATATTGTGATGAACAAAGCTGTAAGCATAAAATTTTAGATAGAAAGATGTGATTTCTTTGATATTCAGCAGTATTGAATTTCTGCTGTGGTTCCTGCCGGTCTTCCTGATCGCTTATGGGATCACACCTTGTAAATACAGAAACCTGACACTGCTTGCCGGAAGCATGATTTTTTATGCCATGGGAGATGCCGGGAATCTTCCCCTTTTAATGTTATCCATATTGTGTAATTATTTTGTCGGGATTCATCTGACAAAACGCAGTCCGAAGACCCTGTGGCGGAAAAGACTGTTGTTGCTTCTGGCGCTGGGGATAAATCTGGGGGTACTGCTTTGGTTCAAGGACTGGAGTGGTGCGGAGGTGCTGCCGCTGGGCATCAGCTTTTACACATTTCAGATCCTGTCTTATCTGATTGATGTGTACCGTGGAGAAGTAAGCAGAGAGTATTCTTTTCCGAAATTTGCCACCTACGTGATCATGTTCCCAAAGCTGATCTCCGGACCCATCACCCGCTACGGTGAGGTGGCGGACAGCCTGGCGGACCGCTCTTTTACGGTACAGGGACTGGAAGATGGCATGAAGCTGTTTATCCTGGGTCTGGCGGCCAAGGTGCTTCTGGCAGACCGGGTAGGAATATTGTGGCATGAGGTGCAGGTGACGGGATTTGAAAGTATTTCGACGCCGTTAGCCTGGCTGGCGGCCATTGCGTATTCCATGAAGATCTATTTTGATTTCTGGGGCTATTCCCTGATGGCCATGGGACTGGGACGGATGCTTGGGATTGAACTTCCTGCGAACTTCCGCAGACCCTACATGGCCAGAAGTGTCCGGGATTTCTACCGCAGATGGCATATGACGCTGGGACAGTGGTTCTGCCGGTATGTGTATATTCCATTAGGTGGCAGCAGGTGTGGAGAGCTTCGTACGATTTTTAACCTTCTGGTGGTGTGGATGCTGACAGCGTTCTGGCACGGTGCCAGCTGGAATTT
This sequence comes from uncultured Acetatifactor sp., assembly GCA_934394815.1. GTDB lineage: Bacteria > Bacillota > Clostridia > Lachnospirales > Lachnospiraceae > Acetatifactor. The sequence continues at coordinate 23,973 of CAKRRD010000030.1, forward strand.
TTTCTGCTGGGGCGGCCTGCTCTGGATCTGCATTGTGCTGGAACGGCAGTTGGGAAGATTAAAATTCGTACATAAAATGAAAGTATTGCCGCATATTTACCTGTGGCTGATCATTCCCATGAGCTGGATGTGCTTCGCCATCACGGATCTGACACAGTTACAGGTCTATCTGGACAAAATGCTGTGGCTGGTACCGGGGATCAGTGGCGGGTATGAAGATGCCGGAAAGGCTCTCGGCACGTATGGCGGGCTGCTCATAGTCTCCGGGCTGGTCTGCACACCGGCCATTGAGAAGCTGTATCATAAGTGGCAGGATAAGCTGCCGGTAAAGGTACTTCTGGCAGTACTGTTCTGGTATTGTGTCTGGAAATTGCAGCTGGAGGGGAATAATCCGTTTATGTATTTTAGCTTTTAGGAAAAGGGCATTATGCAATGAATCAAGCAGAAAATAAAAATATTTGGTCGAAAATGAAGGAAAAATTGCATAAATACTCCTTTTGGGGATGCTTCCTGTTGGCGGGGATCGTATTTTTCACCTGGACGGATAACTGGCAGATGTATACGGAACCGCTGCAGGAGGCCTATACGGAGGGAGTGCAGCTGGCAGACAGTCTGACGGAGGGAAAATGGCTGCAGCTTCCGGAGGGACAGAGTGACGGGACAGGATCCGGATATGCGCCGGGAGAGATGATGACGGCAGAGGATACGGGGATTTCCGGGATGACACAGACCTCTTCGGAAGATACGGTGCAGAGCTCCGCTGCGGGAGAAGAGGCAGGAATGTCCGGAGCAGCTGCTGATGCGCAGACACCGGATCCTGCCGCGCCGGATGCTTCGGAAGAGACACCGCAGGAAGTGGTCTATCACACGGTGGACAACAGCTATTTTGACGATGCGGTATTTATCGGGGATTCCCGGACGGTGGGTATGTATGAGTACGGCGGACTGGAGGAGACTTCCACGTTTTATGCTTCCACCGGACTGACGATCTACAAGATGTTCGACAGTGCCATTGTATCGGTGCCAGGACAGAAGAAAAAGATCACGGTGGAGGAGGCACTGTCGGAGAAACAGTTTGCCAGGATCTATCTGATGATCGGGATCAATGAGATGGGAACCGGTACGGTGGAATCCTTTATGAAAGCTTACAGTGAAGCGGTACAGCATTTGCGGGAACTGCAGCCGGATGCGGTGATCTATCTGCAGGCCATCATGAAGGTAACGACAGAGCGTTCCGAACAGGGGGATTATATCAATAATGAGGGAATCGAAGCCAGAAATGCGGAGATCGCGAAGCTGGCGGACGATCAGAAGATATTTTTCCTGGATGTGAACCCTGAGATCTGCGATGAGACCGGCGGAATGGTGGCTTCCTATACCTACGACGGGGTGCATCTGAAGGCGCAATATATTCCCATCTGGCTGGACTATCTGAAGGCGCATGCGGTGGAATAATTTCACAGTTGTCATTCGCAATTTTTTCTTGACTGTAGATTGATGAAAAGCTATCATGTAACTAATAAGGTCACATAGGTGTGGGCAGATAGATGACTATCTGCCCGAATTTATGTGAAAACATTACATGTTCATATGTCTATGACACAGGAGGAGAAAAAATGAGCGAGAAGACTACACTCGGCGAAAATGGCATTTATGATGCCAGATCCTTGGGCGTACCCAAGATGCTTCTGCTGGGACTTCAGCACATGTTTGCAATGTTCGGTGCCACCATTCTGGTACCCATGCTGACAGGTCTGGATGTTTCCACAACACTGTTATTTGCAGGTCTGGGAACTTTACTGTTTCATCTGCTGACCAAGAGAAAGGTACCCGCATTCCTGGGTTCTTCTTTTGCATTCTTAGGCGGTTATGCCGCCATTGCACCCATGGCAGACGGAGCGGATAATTCCGCACTGCTTCCTTATGCCTGCTTCGGCGTAGCCTGCGCAGGTCTGCTGTATCTGGTATTATCCCTGCTGATCAAGATCTTTGGTACCGGCAAGGTAATGCGTTTCTTCCCGCCCATTGTAACCGGCCCCATCATTATTGCCATTGGTCTGACCCTGTCCCAGTCCGCTATTGACAACTGTTCCGCAGACTGGCTGATCGCAGTGGTTGCTATCGCACTGGTTGTGATCTGCAATATCTGGGGTAAGGGAATGGTGAAGATCGTTCCTATTATCATCGGCGTAGTCGGTTCTTATGTGTTGGCGGCCATCCTTGGCCGTGTGGACTTCACACCGGTAGCGGAAGCTGCATGGATCGGCCTTCCCATTCACTGGAATGAGACCGCTTTCTGGGCACTGTCTGACGGCAACACTTCCCTGTTGATCACTTCCGTGATCACCATCATGCCGATCGCACTGGCTACCATGGTAGAGCATATCGGAGATATTTCCGCAATTTCTTCCACAGTTGGTATCAACTATATCAAGGATCCCGGACTGCATCGCACTCTGCTGGGTGATGGCCTGGCTACCATTATTGCATCCCTGTTCGGTGCTCCTGCGAATACCACTTACGGTGAGAACACCGGTGTGCTGTCTCTGACCAAGGTATTTGATCCCAGAGTCATTCGAATCGCAGCCGGTTTTGCGGTATTGTTCTCCTTCTCTCCGAAGGTGGCAGCCCTGATCGGTTGTATGCCTACCGCTACCTGCGGTGGTGTATCTCTGGTACTGTATGGAATGATTTCTGCCGTCGGTGTCCGTAACATCGTAGAGACGCAGGTAGACTTCACCAAGAGCCGTAACGTTATCATTGCCGCTCTGATCCTGGTACTGTCCATTGGTATCAACTACAGTACAGCAGGTGCCATCGCATTCCACATCGGCGAGATCACCATCAGCCTGTCCGGACTGGCAGTCGGCGCTCTGACCGGTATTATCCTGAATGCAATCCTGCCCGGCAAGGACTACAAGTTTGATGAGGACAAGCCTGACGATACCGGAGTATGCTTTGCAGTCAAGGGAGAAGAGAACTAAGGTATTTTTGACGGACAACAGCATAAACTGAACAAAGAAAGCAAGAAGGAGCATTCATGGCAGAAATACAGAGCTGTGAATGCTCTCTTTTTATAGAGGAGCAGGAGAAGCATATGAAGATCATGGATATGCATTGTGATACCATCTCCGAACTGGCGGAGCGGGGCGGGGAACTTCGGGAAAATAAGGGACAGCTGGATCTGAAGCGGATGCGGGAGAGTGGATATCTGGTACAGAATTTTGCATTGTTCGTGGATATCGGGAAGGCGGGAACTCCGACACCCTGGGAGCGGGTGTGCGCTTTGTACGAGGTCTACCGGAAGGAACTGGAGAAAAATAAGGATCGGATCGCGCCGGTGTTGTGTTATGAAGATATTCTGAAAAATGAAGCCGGCGGGAAGCTGTCGGCCCTCTTAACGGTGGAAGAAGGGGCGGTCTGCGGCGGCAGCCTGGAACGGCTGCTGAAATTGTACGACATGGGGGTGCGGATGCTGACCCTGACCTGGAATTATCGGAATGAACTGGGATGGCCTGCCGCCTGCCGGAGACTGGGACAGAGCAGGGGAAACGTTGGATTTACGCAGGGATCGGTTCTGGAGAAGGTACAGGAGTCCGGGAAGAATGTGGTGCACGGCCTTACAGAAACCGGCCGCAATTTTGTCATGGAGATGGAGCATCTTGGCATGATACCGGATGTCTCCCATCTGTCGGATGCCGGTTTTGATGCCGTGTGGGAGTGCACGAAGAAACCTTTCGTGGCCAGTCATTCCAATGCAAGGGCAGTCTGTTTCTCTCTCCGGAATCTGTCGGATGACCGGATCCGGAAACTGGCGGAGCGGGGCGGCTGCATGGGCTTGAACTATTATGATAAATTCCTGGTGGATGGCGGAAGCAGCGATCCTGAGGTGCTGTGGGAAGCCATAGTGCAACAGGCAAGACATATCACCGACATCGGCGGCATGGAGGTACTGGGGCTTGGCAGCGATTTTGACGGCATCCCCGTCAATCCGGCGATTCCCGGTGCCGAAGCTCTGCCGCTTCTGTGGGAGAGGTTAAAAACAGCCGGCTTTACGGAAAGCCGGCTGGACGGGATCTTCTGGGGAAATGTGATGCGGGTATACCGGGAGACCCTGTGAAGCTTACAGGGTTTCCGGACATTTTATCTTCGCAATTACCTGTTCCAGTACTTCAAAATAGTTCTCGAAAGTCTTGCGGCAGCATCCGGGATCGTCGATGACGATGCCTTCGGCCCGCAGTCCGGTGAGGGCGAAGCCCATGGCCATGCGGTGATCGTCGTAGGTAGCTACGGTGCAGGGGTGCGGCATGCCGGGATAGATGGTGATGCTGTCCTGCGCCTCTTCACAGCGGATACCCATGCGGGTCAGCTCCGTACAGATGGCATGGATGCGGTCACTTTCCTGAAAACGGATATGACCGATGCCCTTGATACAGGTGGGGCTGTCGGCAAAAGGCGCTATGGCTGCCAGTGTGATGGCCTGATCGGAGCAGGAGGACATATCCACGGTGATACCGTGGAAGGCGGGAGCCTGTGTCCCGGCATCCGCTGCACCGGCAGGCGGCAGCAGAAGGACACCCTGCTCCGTCTCCCGGGCGGTACATCCCATTTTCTCTAAGATATGTAAGAACTCCACATCGCCCTGCAGGCTTTCAAAGTGTACATGCTCCACGCATACCGGAATGCCCAGTAACGGTGCCATGGCATAGAAATAACAGGCGGCGGAGACATCCGGCTCAATCTGATAATCCAGAGCATTATAATGCTGACCGGCGCAGATGAGGAACTGGTCTGCGGCGGGACGCTCCACCCGGACACCGAACTGTTCCATCATTTTACGGGTCATTTCGATATAGGCCATGCCGTGGGTACCTTCCACCTGAATCGTGAAATCTTCTGCGGATAAGGTGGAGGCGATCAGCAGGGCACTGAGAAACTGACTGCTGTGTCCGATATCGATAGTGATATGATCCTGTCCGAAACCATGTGCCGTCAGGGTAAAGGGAAAGTGGCAGTCCTCTCCCTCGCAGACGATCTCACAGCCCAGCTCTTTCAGGGAAGACAAAAGCGGTGCCATGGGGCGTCTGCGCATCTGCTCCGAGGCATCCATATGGAAAACACCTTCGGAGACACCCAGAGCAGCCGTCAGAAAACGGGCAGCGGTTCCGGCACTGCCGACGTTCAGGGACGCCTCGGTGCAGGGAATCTTCCCACCCAGTCCTTCTACCGTGACGATGCAGGTATCCTCATCCACAGTAGTCCGGAATCCGAGATCCTGTACGCATTGCAGAAAATGTCTGGAATCATCGGAGAACAGTACCCCCCGCAGCGTGGATGCCCCCTCCGCCAGCATGGCCAGCAGGAGGCTGCGGTTGGTAATACTCTTGGAACCCGGCACCCGGATCGTCAGCGGTTCTGTTGTTTTTTTCATTTCCTTATATATAGCAGGAACGCGGTAAATTTTGTCTGCCATGGATCTGTTTATCCCTTCTGAATGTCTTAACTCTGCAGCCATACACCGATTGTTGTGTGAGAACCACAGATTCTATATCATGATATATAGAGAATATCATTTTCTGGTGTGTAACACAACTCCGAAAAATTTTTAAAAATAATGGTTGACATCCCTAGCGGAATAGTATAGTATAAATTCATAACATCCCTATCAGATAAGTAGGAAATAAAAACAAACACCATTTTCAAGAACAAGGAGGATTTCATTATGAGTAAGATTTACACATCCGCAACCCAGCTGATCGGACATACACCCCTTTTAAAAGTAAATAATTACATGAAGGATCAGAACATCGAAGGCGTAGAGCTTCTGGCAAAGCTGGAGTATTTCAATCCCGCAGGAAGTGTTAAGGACAGAATCTCTCTAGCAATGATCGAAGATGCTGAGAAGAAGGGTATTTTAAAGCCCGGTTCCACCATCATCGAGCCCACCTCCGGCAACACGGGTATCGGCCTGGCAAGCGTAGCAGCAGCCAAGGGTTACCGGACTATTTTAACCCTTCCCGAGACCATGAGTGTGGAGCGTCGTAATCTCCTGAAAGCCTACGGTGCAGAACTGGTACTGACCGAAGGCGCCAAGGGCATGAAGGGTGCCATCGCCAAGGCAGAGGAACTGGAGAAGTCCATTCCGGGAGCTGTAATCCTCGGTCAGTTTGATAACCCTGCCAATCCCGCCGCACATGCCGCTACCACCGGTCCCGAGATCTGGGAAGACACCGACGGTAAGGTAGACATCTTCGTAGCAGGTGTAGGTACCGGCGGAACCGTGACCGGCATTGGTACTTATTTAAAATCCAAGAATCCGGGTGTGAAGATCGTAGCAGTAGAGCCTGCAGATTCTCCTGTACTTTCCGGCGGACAGCCCGGACCTCATAAGCTGCAGGGTATCGGCGCAGGATTCGTTCCTTCCGTTCTGAATACCGGCATTTACGATGAAATCTTTACCGTGACTACGGATCAGGCATTTACCACCGGCCGTCTGATTGCTCATAAGGAAGGCGTCCTGGTAGGAATCACCTCCGGTGCAGCTCTGTATGCGGCAGCACAGATTGCAAAGCGTCCCGAAAATGCAGGCAAGACCATCGTGGCACTGCTTCCCGATTCCGGTGACAGATACCTGTCTACTCCGATGTTTGCGGAAGCTTAGGGCACTTTCTAAGAACTTTACAGACTCGCATTCTTGTGTTAGAATGTATGGCATGGTACTAGGAATTCAAGGAATTCGTGCTTTTCTCCCCTTAAAAGTACGAACCTGGAATGGAGGAACTTATGGAACCGATCATTCAGATCAAGAATGTTACAAAAACTTTTATAGGTAAAGATAATCAGGTAGAAGCTCTGAAGGGCATCAGCCTGGATATCAACAAGGGAGATATCTACGGCATCATCGGTATGAGTGGTGCCGGAAAATCTACCCTGGTGCGTTGCCTGAACTATCTGGAGAAGCCCACCACCGGAACCGTAGTGGTAGAGGATCAGGATCTTTCGACCCTGTCCGAGGCGGAACTCCGTAAGGCGCGTACAGGCATCGCCATGATCTTTCAGCATTTTAATCTGCTTATGCAGAAAAGTGTACTTGACAACGTATGCTTCCCCATGGAGATCGTGGGTGTGAAAAAGCAGGCTGCCAGAAAGCGTGCCATGGAACTGCTCGAAATCGTGGGACTGAAGGAAAAGGCAGACGCTTATCCTTCCCAGCTCTCCGGTGGACAGAAGCAGCGTGTGGCTATTGCAAGAGCTCTGGCCAACACGCCAAAGATCCTGCTGTGTGATGAGGCGACCAGTGCACTGGATCCCACCACGACCAAGGAGATCCTGAAATTATTACAGGACATCAACAGACAGTACGGCATCACCATCGTGATCATCACCCATGAGATGGCGGTGGTACAGGAGATCTGTTCCCATGTAGCCATTATTGATGCCGGACAGCTGGCAGAGCACGGAACGGTGGAGGAGGTCTTCTCCCGCCCCCAGTCCGAGGCCGCCAGAAAACTGGTATTCATGGTAGATCCCAAGGCAAAGGAAATGTCCGGAAAACGTTGTGTCCGCATTGTTTTCACCGAGAATTCTTCCTTCGAGCCGGTGATCGCCAATATGGTACTGGAGTGCAAGGCTCCCGTCAACATCCTGTTAGCGGATACCAAGGACATCGGCGGTATCGCCCATGGACAAATGATCTTACAGCTGCCGGAGGATGAAATGGCAGCGAACAAGATGATCCATTATTTGCAGGAGAGAAAACTGGAAGTGGAGGAGTTGAGAGACTATGTGGGATAATGCAACGACTATGATGGTGGTGGAAGGCATCTTTGTTACTTTGTACATGACGTTGGCAACAACGTTTATGGGGTATGTGCTCGGACTGCCGATGGGAATTGCCCTGGTAATTACCGCACCGAAGGGACTTCGACCGAATAAGATTATTTATAAGGTATTAGATGTGGTTGTGAATGTCGTCCGAAGCTTTCCGTTTTTGATTCTGCTGATCGTGATTCAGCCGTTGACACGGATCATCGTAGGAAAAAGCTATGGACCGACTGCAACAATCGTTCCGCTGACATTGTCAGCGGCACCGTTTATTGCCAGAATGGTAGAGTCCTCTCTGCTGGAAGTGGACCACGGCGTCATTGAGGCGGCACAGAGCATGGGAGCAAACCTCTGGACCATCATCTGGAAAGTAATGATCGGAGAGGCAAAGACTTCCCTGATCGTCAATGTAACGATTGCCCTGGGTACGATTCTGGGATACTCCGCTATGGCGGGTATCGTCGGCGGTGGCGGTCTGGGTGATATCGCGATCCGCTACGGTTACTACCGTTACGATAGCAGCATCATGTGGGTGACGGTGGTATTGCTGATAGTGCTGGTACAGCTGATGCAGTATGCCGGAATGAAGTTATCCAAGAAGCTGGATAAGAGAACCAGATAAGATGGTTTGATAAAAGGTTGAGACAGGTGCAGATCACCTGAGTCAATAAAGTTAATGTTATGAACGAATGATTTAGGAGGAGAAATATTATGAAAAAGAAAGTAATCGCTTTGATTGCCGTTGCAGCATTGTCCGTGAGCGCACTGACCGGCTGCGGCAGCAAGGGAGCCGACGACAAGACCATTAAGGTAGCTGCAACCGCAGTACCTCATGCTGAGATCCTGGAGGCAGCAAAGCCTCTGTTAGAGGAGCAGGGGTATACTCTGGAGATTCAGGTATTCGATGATTATGTACAGCCCAATGAAGTAGTAGAGTCCGGTGAATTCGATGCCAACTACTTCCAGCATATCCCGTATCTGGAGAGCTTCAACGAGGAGAAGGGTACCCATCTGGTAAATGCCGGCGGTATCCACTATGAGCCTTTCGGACTGTATCCCGGAACCGAGACCAGCCTGGACAACATTGATAATGCAACCATCGCAGTACCCAATGATACCACCAACGAGGCACGTGCCCTGTTACTGTTACAGGATAACGGATACATTACCCTGAAGGATGGTGTAGGCCTGACTGCTACTACCAAGGATATTGTAGAGAATCCTCACAACATCACCTTCGTAGAGCTGGAAGCAGCACAGGTTCCCAGAACGCTTCCCGAGGTATCCTTCGGTGTCCTGAACGGCAACTACGCTATGGAAGCAGGCCTGACTGTTGCAGACGATGCTCTGCTGTATGAGAGCGCTGATTCTGAGGCAGCAGCTACTTATGTAAATGTAATCGCTGTTAAGGAAGGCAACGAGAATCTGCCTAAGATCAAGGCATTGGTAGATACTTTGAAGTCCGATGAGATTAAGCAGTTTATCAATGAGAATTATAATGGTGGTGTTATCCCTTACAAGTAAGGTGAAGCGCCAGTAAAGTAATGCAAAATCCGGAGAGCATTCCATCAAGCAGCATTCGGGATGCTCTCCTGATTTTTTCTGTTGTTTCCACAAATCCTATATGAACTCTGGGAAAAAGGGGATAGGGTTTGTGGAAACAACGGAAAAGTTGGAGCAGTTCTGACCGTTCCGGTGTAAAAGGCCGGACGATAAAAGTGAAAACCGAGCAGTTATGGCTCAGAAATGAGGATAAGATGAAAATTTCGACCAAGGGAAGATATGCAGTACGTGTCATGCTGGATCTGGCACTGCACAACAACGGAGAGTGTATCAAGGTAAAGGAGATTGCCGCCAGACAGGGCATTTCCGAGAAATATCTGGAGCAGATCATTGCCGTGCTGAATAAGGCCGGTTATGTAAAAAGTGTCCGCGGTGCCCAGGGCGGTTATCGTATTGCCAAGGATCCGGCAGACTATACCGTAGGAATGGTTTTACGGCTGACGGAAGGCTCACTGGCTCCGGTAGCCTGTCTGGAGGATGGTGCAGACATCTGCGAACGCTGTGATACCTGTGAGACGCTGGAAGTATGGCAGGAGTTATACGATGCGGTGAACAGGGTAGTGGACAGTGTCACTATTGCGGATCTGGCGGAACGACGGAAAAAGCGACTGGAGAATCTGGATTATTCCATATAAAAACAGCCCGGCAGGATTTCCTGCCGGGCTGTTGTCTGTCCCCGGAAATGAAAGGGGGTCATTCCCGGCAACAGACGAATGTTAACCAGGGAAATGAATAGTTAACAACTCAAGTATATAGGGAGAAGCCGGTATTGTCAACGAGTGACTGACAGAGGAGGATATACTTTCATCGACAAAAATCGCGCAGTTGTCTGTTTTAAAATATATAGTTATAAAAACTACATAAAGCAATATAAAATACCATGAAATGAAATATAATAACAAAAACTCATTGCTTTTTACTTCGCAACGTGGTAAGCTAAACTCTGCAAACAAGTAGAAAGGTTTATGCGAGAATGAGCGAAGCATTTCATATTATATCAGACGGTTCCTGTGATCTTCCCATGGAACTGACCAAAGAAAAAGACATTACCGTAGTTCCCTTTTATGTATCTTTTGAAGAGGGAAAATACCAGAAGGAAATGGTAGAGATCGGTGTCCGCGATTTCTATCAGGAGATGGTGGATCATCCGGATATATATCCCAAGTCTTCCATGCCTTCCGTACAGGATTATGTGGATGCATTTCTTCCTTTTGTCAAGGTGGGAACGCCCATCATCTGCATCTGCATCACAACCAAATTCAGCGGCTCCATGCAGTCCGCGCTGAATGCAAAGGCAATTCTGGAAGAGGAATATCCGGAGGCACAGATTTATGTCTGTGATTCTACGGTGGATACCGTGCTTCAGGGTATCTATGCATTGGAGGCAGTACGCCTCAGAGATGCGGGGAAAAGCTATCAGGAGAGCATCGACCGCCTGAATGAGATCAGGAGCTTTGGCAGAATCTTTTTCACAGTGGGAAATATGGAATACTTAAAGCATGGCGGACGAATCGGCAAGGTGGCCAGTGTGGCCGGAAGCCTGTTGGGAATCAAGCCCATCATCACCCTGAAAGAAGGCGAGATCTTCCCCTCCGGTATCGGCAGAAGCCGCCGCAAGACTGTGGATAAGAACATTGATCTGTTATTGGCATATTTTGCAGAGGAAAAGGCCGACATCGCCGATTACAGCGTCTGTGTGGGATATGGCTATGATTATGAAGAAGCCGTAGAGTTCCGTGACAGACTGGCAGGCAGACTGAAAGAAAAGGGATACAACATCGACACCATCCCCATCTTCCAGATCGGTGCTACCATCGGTGTCCACACCGGACCCTATCCGCTGGGAATCGGTGTCGTGAGAAAAGCCATTTAAAAGATATTAACCATTGCAGGCATCTAAAAGTGCCTGTACATTTTCAAAAGCATAGTCCGGCAGATATTGGGTATTCGGCTCCCCATCGGGAGTCAGAATATCCTTTTTTTGTGCCTCTCCGGTGAAGAGAACGCAGGTGTCCACACCGCCGTTGATGCCACAGGCAATGTCCGTATACAGGCGGTCACCCACTACCAGAGTTTCTTTGGGGGTGAAGCCGGAAACCTCCAGACAGAGTTTCACCACCTCTTTACTGGGTTTGCCCAGATAGACGGGCTGTCTGTCCGTCGTGGCGGTGATCATATCGCAGATGGCACCGCAATCGGGGATGAAGCCGAAGTCTATGGGGCAGCGCAGATCCGGATTGGTGCCGTAGAAGGGAACGTCCTGTGTGAATAAAACCTTGCAGACTTCGGTGAGCTTGCCATAATTTAATTCACTGTCATAGGCAGTGACCACACAGTCAATGCCGTCCTCGCAGACTTCGGTGACATGAAGCCCGTTCTTTCGCAGTTCTGCTACAAAAGAAGCGGTTCCCAGCACGAAGATTTTCTTATCCGCATAATTTTCTTTCAGAAAACGCAGTGTCATATAGCCAGAGGTGATGAACTGATCCTCCGTGCTGTCTAAGTGGAATGCATCGTGGAATTTTTTTACATAATCCAGTCCGCTTTTCGTGGAATTGTTGGTAATGTAATAAGCCTTGCCGCCGATGGCATTGATGTAGCGGATCAGATCCGCACTGCCGTCATACAGAGTATCGCCTACGGCAATGGTACCGTCGATATCGAACAGGAAAAGCTTCTTGTTTTTCAAACGGGCCAGTCTGGCAGCATCGCTGTAAATATGCTTCGGGTCAAAAGTATCCATAATCGTCCTCATTTCTAAGCCTGAATGCTCAGACTCATGTTAACAATGAATGTAGTCACTGTCAAGGAAAAGACAGCGCGCGAAGGGAAAATGTGCGAAGGGAAACGTAAGTGGAATTGCGTAAGCATTTATGGTATGATAGGCATGAGCTGTGCTGCCCGTGCCCCGTATGTAATCAGGCAACTTGCAGACAAGATTGCGTAAGAAACATGGGAAACAGGGTGAAGCAGCTTAACGACTATAAATAAAAAGGACAACATTACTGTTATGGATGAGAAAAAGGATAAAGGTTTACAGGGAAACGAAAAAATAGAGGAGGCAATTCTGGCGTTACAGCAGGAGCCCACGGAAGAGCTTCTGGCACACGCGCTGACGGTGGTGCGCAGACGGATGCGGGAGCAGGGGCAGTTCATCGTGGCTGTGGAACCGCCTTCCGCAGATGTGAAGAAAGCGGTGACACAGGACGCCGGAACCACTATGCGTTTACAGGCGGTGCAGACCTCAGATGGGAAAAAATGGTGGTCGGCATTTACCGGCTTCGAAGAAGAATTAAAAGGAAGCGGCAGTGTGATGTCTACGTTCCTCACGGATATCGAGCAGCTGTTTCGCATGACGCTGGCCGCAGATGGCATCGAAGGTGTGATCTTAAATCCCTGGAACCGGACATTGATGTTGGACAAGCAGCTCCTCCGTATCATTCTCGGAGAATAATTAAGAGGGAGAATAAAAGCATGGCGGACAGGTATAGCAGATAGAGTAGATAAAATAAGAAAGAGGCAGAGAAATTGATCACCATCAGAAAATTTGAAGCAAAAGACATCGCAAGAATGGCAGAGATCTGGAACCAAGTGGTAGAGGACGGTGTGGCATTTCCCCAGGAGAAAGGACTCACAGAGGCGGATGCCGCAGATTTTTTTGCCGCACAGACCGTAAGTGCCGTGGCGGAGGATGAGCAGGGCAATGTGAAGGGCTTATATATTCTGCATCCTAACAATATTGGCAGAGTGGGACATATCGCCAACGCCAGTTATGCCGTGGACAGGCAGTGCAGAGGAGAACATATCGGAGAACTGTTAGTGAAGGATTGCCTGGTACAGGCGAAGGCAAACGGTTATCGCGTATTGCAGTTCAATGCGGTGGTGGCTTCCAACATCCACGCCTTTCATCTGTACCAGAGACTTGGTTTCGTGGATCTGGGTATCATCCCCGGTGGATTCCTGAATAAGGACGGTATCTATGAGGACATCCATGTGATGTATTATAATCTGGTGAAAGATTAGAATTAGGTCCGGAAAATGGGACAGGAAAAGTAGATAATAGCAGATAAGACTGACAGGAAAGGGAACAACATGAAATTTATCTCGTGGAATGTAAACGGACTGAGAGCCTGCATGCAGAAAGGCTTCTTAGATTTTTTTCAGGAAATAGACGCAGACATCTTCTGCCTGCAGGAGACCAAATTGCAGGAGGGACAGATCGACTTGGATCTGCCCGGATATTACCAGTACTGGAATTATGCGGAGAAAAAGGGCTATTCCGGTACCGCAATTTTTACCAGGGAGGAACCCTTGCAGGTGACCTGCGGCATCGGCGTGGAAGAGCATGACCATGAGGGGCGCGTGATCACCGCAGAGTACCCGGAGTTCTATTTTGTGACAGTCTATGTACCGAATGCCCAGCAGGAATTAAAGCGCCTCGATTACCGGATGCAATGGGAAGCGGATTTCCTGGCGTATCTGAAGAAGCTGGAAGAGAAGAAGCCGGTGATCTATGCCGGAGACCTGAATGTTGCGCACCAAGAGATCGACTTGAAGAATCCGAAGACGAATCGCGGCAATGCGGGATTCACCGATGAGGAGCGCGCCTGCTTCTCCAAAGTACTGGAAAACGGATTTATCGACACTTTCCGGTATTTTTATCCGGAGCAGACCGGAATCTATTCCTGGTGGTCTTACAGATTCCAGGCGAGGGCGAAAAATGCCGGATGGAGAATTGACTATTT
>CAKRRD010000031.1 GCA_934394815.1 uncultured Acetatifactor sp.
ACCGCCGTGTACCGAACGGTACGCACGGTGGTGTGAGAGGTCGGGAAATTTAGTTAAATTTCCCTCCTACTCGATTTATATCTGTCTTTTTCGCAGGACGGCCCGTTCTTTTTTCATGATATACTGTTCCAGACCCGGTACCGGATTGTTCAGGCGGCAGCCGTAGAGAAACAGCCCGTTTTCCAGTTCCTGAACCCGGGTTACGAGACCGTAGAGATGAAAATTAAAGTTCTCGGCAGTTTCATCCAGATGATCGTTCAAAACCGCATGCACGATCTGATTGAGTTCCAGATGCAGATCTTCTTTGCTCACTACAGAGAATCCATTGTAACTGATATCTTTAATGATGGCATCGTGGGCGGAATGGTTCAGTCCACATTGTAATGCGGTCTCAATACCAACATAGCAGCGAAAACTTTGTCTGCGGTTGTAAGTTTTGCTTCCTGCTATGCTGAAAACCGTATAGCAGAGGGTTCCGTCGGCCCGTTTTACCACATTGGTAGTAACATTTTTAAATAACTGCGGCTTTTCCTCCGGGAGGGTGACAACAAGGTCTGTCACAAGCCCTTTTCCACGGAACGATATGATTTTTCCATCCGTGAATACTCCTTCGGCCAACAAGGTGTGCCTGCGGGGATATACTTCAAGGATCCGGGAATGGAATTCCAGCTGCTCTGTATTTATGTGAACCAGAAAGTCAAGGGATAATCCTGCTGTCAAGTCGTCGATTTGCATAGTCCGGTGGTCTCCCGTCATTTATAGAATAGTTAGTTTACCAGTTTGGCATTCGGATAGATACGTTCCATCCGGGCATCCGGGTAATGGGTGTCTAAAAAATGTTCCAGTCCGCTGCACTCTGTGGTCTTCACGGAATACGATGCATCACTGCGCTCCGTATATCTGGCCAGAGCCAGCGCGGAGATCAGCATATTGACAGCCATGAACACGATTAATATATTACAGAGGATCGTACCGGTCTTCTTCGGAATCTTTTCAATCCAGTCCGACAGCTTCGGATAGATCAGCCGCATCCATACCACCGCGGCAATGCCCCAGAAGAAGCAGTACAGCAGATTGATACGTCCCCCCAGATTAAAGGCAAAACCGCTGTAGTCCCAGAAGACGGTGCCGAAGACCATTTCCGTGAAAACACTGCAGATATATTCGTAGGCACCGCCCAACAGAGTACCGGCGAGGAAGATGGTACTGTCGCTCTTATTGCGGTAGCGGTAGAGCAACAGGGTAAGGAAAGCGCAGCCCAGCCCCCAGACAACGCTGAAGGGTCCGTAGATGACACTGCTGCGGCTCATCCAGACACCGGCGGTGATGCGGCAGAAGATCGTCTCCGTGATATCACCCAGCAGGGCACCGATGAAAAAGAGGGAAAACAATTTATAAAAGCAACAGCCCTCAGCAAAAATGGTGGACTTTTTATGTTCGGCTCTGGCCTTTACCAGAGTATCCAGGCTGATGGCCGGATAAGATTTCTGCAGACGCTTCTGAATATGCTGTGTCAGAGTATTTTCGAGAATACGGGAAGTCTGTCCCAGCCCCTCTGTAATCTGATCCAGACGGGCGGACTGCTTTTCGAATGCATAGTTCGCCCGGTGTTTCGCCTGCAGCTGTAAGCTTATTGTGGACAGGGCGGAACCGATGGTGTCTAACAGGAGCAGCCCGCCAAGCACCAGGAGAAGTACAACGGAGAAAAGATGCGGGATGCGGTCAAACAGCCCACACAGCAGTGGATCTGCGAACATTACGGTCACAACGCTGAGCAGACCCCACAGCAGGGAAAAAGGCAGGCAGATGTAGCCGCCCACATTATAGCGGAAGCGGGAATAATCCCACAGCTTTTTCTTATAGACTTTTTCGAAGAACATTCCCGTAAAATATTCCAGCAGGGAAGCCAGTACAAAGCCGCCCAGGAACAGGAAGAAGGGATCTTCTGTCAGTTCCGGCAGGAAAATCTCGAACAACACGGCACCGAAACCGTAAATCGGACATAAAGGTCCGGCCACGAAACCGCGGTTGACGAACTTCCGGTGCTGCACTGCGGCAGCACAGACTTCGATACACCATCCGATAAAGGAATAGAAGAAAAACAGCCAGAACAGGGATAACCAGGATATTGCCATAAGGACACCTCTTTCGTGAAAAAAAGTCGAACACTGTTTTGTTCCATCATATCACAACGAAAGAAAATGCACCATCATTATATCATTATGCAGAATGGATTTCCGAATGTTAACAGTTCTCCAATACAGAACACGAAGTTAATTATAGACAAAAGTTACGAGACTAATTTATCAAAATGTGCTATTGATTTTTAACCGGCAGAAAATATATAATGATGTTACGAAATGAAGAACGCGATTACCAAATGGAGAACACAAGATGGTAAATGAGGCAGAAGTAAAAGTAAAGAGCCTGCAGAAAGCTCTTGAAATTTTGAACTGCTTTACGAAAAAAAGCAGTTGGGGTGTGACAGAGATCAGCGAACAGCTGGATCTGAATAAAAGTAACGTACATAATATTTTGTCTACGTTCAAAGCAATGGGGTATCTGGATCAGGATGATGAAAGCGGTAGATATAAGCTGGGACTCAGCGTGTACTCCCTGTGTTATTCTCTGGGACAGAACTTAAGCATCGGTAGTGTTGCAGCTCCGTATTTACAGGAACTTGCAGATATGGCTGGCGAGAGAGTTTACCTTGCGATCCCGCATGAACAGGAGATCATCTATGTGACCTCTGCGTATCCGAAGACCTCCATTGACCTTATGCGGCCGATCATGGGTGAACATGCACAGATGCATTGTACCGGGCTGGGCAAGGCAATGCTGGCGTATCTTCCGGAGGAAAAACAGAGGGCCTACGCAGCCAGGAAACTGGAAGCCTATACCGACTACACGATCACGGATGGAGATGTACTGTTGAAGGAGCTCCGGGAGATCCGGCAGCGTGGTTACGCAATAGACAATATGGAACATGAATTTGGTGTAAAATGTGTGGCGGTTCCGGTGCTTGGCAGAAACGGCCAGGTGGTGGCAGGAGTGAGCATCACAGGACCTTCCCTGAGATTCTATGACGAACGGATCCAGTCACTGGCAAAGGAATTACAAAATAAAATACGGGAATTACAAAACATTCTTTATTAAGTTAAAAATGTGAAAAAGGGGATTGAGAAATCAATCCTTTTCAAAAAGATATTTTAGAGAACGGAGTTCTCTAATGCAGAACACAAGAAACAATGATTGCACAGAAGGAGAGACAACATGAAAACATCGCCGTGGAAGAAGATCAAGAAATGCAAATATCTGTACATTATGATGTTACTTCCGATCATCTATTACATCCTGTTCCATTATCTGCCTTTGTACGGGGTACTGATCGCATTCAAGGATTACAAGATTGCGAAGGGTGTATGGGGAAGCCCCTGGGTGGGCTTTAAATGGTTCCAGAAGTTCCTGACGGATCCTTATTTCTGGAAACTGGTGAAAAATACATTACTGTTAAATATCTATGGACTGCTGTGGGGCTTCCCGGTACCGATTCTCCTGGCACTGATGTTGAACGAAGTAACAAATGCCAAGTTCAAGAGAGTGATCCAGACCGTCAGCTATCTGCCCCATTTCATTTCCACTGTGGTTGTCTGTGGTATGGTAATGAACTTCCTGTCTCTGGACGGAATCATCAATCAGCTTATTGCGGCATTCGGTTTTGATAAGATCCAGTTCATGGTATTGCCCGAATGGTTCCGTACCATATTTACGGCATCCGGTATCTGGCAGACCTGTGGATGGACTTCCATTATTTATCTGTCGGCACTGACCTCTGTGGACCAGGAGATCCTGGAGGCGGCAATGATCGATGGAGCGAACCGTTTCCAGAGAATCAAATCGGTGACACTTCCTTCTATTGCACCGACCATCTCCATTATGCTGATCATGCAGATTGGACGACTGATGTCCCTGGGATATGAGAAGATCATCCTGTTGTATAACGGATCTACTTATGAGACTGCGGATGTAATTTCCACATATGTATACAGACGAGGTATCCTGAGCGCGGACTTCAGTTATTCTACAGCGGTGGGATTGTTCCAGTCAGTCATTGGTGTGATCCTGCTGGTAACATCCAACCAGATATCGAAAAAACTCAGTGACAGCAGCTTGTGGTAGGAGGACAGAAATGGCTAAGAAAGTAAAAATAAAAAGCAAAAAACCGCAGGGAATCGGCAGCAAAATATTTGATGTTGTGAATTACCTTCTGCTGGCAATCCTCGGATTCATTATGTTCTACCCGATGTTTTATGTATTTATTGTGTCTATCAGTTCTTCGCAGTATATCAACCAGGGACTGGTAACACTGTTCCCCAGAGGAATCAATTTCGATGCCTACAAGGCGGTATTCGAGAACCAGAGAATCTGGAGCGGATATAAGAACACCTTTTTATACACAGGTCTGGGAACCCTGATCTGTCTGGTGCTCACCGCAATGTGTGCATATCCTCTTTCCAGAAAGGATTTTTACGGACGTAAGGTATTTACCGTGCTGATCATGATCACAATGTTCGTAAACGGCGGTATGATCCCTACCTACCTGGTAATCAACAAGCTTCATATGATCAACACCATGTGGGCCATCGTTCTGCCGCCCGCCATCAGTACCTATAATATGATCGTCATGAGGACTTCCTTCCAGGCGATCCCGGATTCCCTGGTAGAATCCGCATATCTGGACGGTGCAAATGACATTACGATCTTCAGTAAGATCGTCCTGCCGCTGTCCAAACCAATCATCGCAACCATGACTTTATACTATGCCGTGTACCACTGGAACAGCTACTTCCCTTCCATGCTGTACCTGAATGATCAGAAAAAATATCCTGTACAGGTTGTCATGCGTGACATCGTAATACAGGGTGACACCTCCGAGATCACGGGAAGTGTCAATATCATCGCAACCAACTATAAATATGCGGTGATCATTATTTCCATCGTACCTATTCTGCTTGTATACCCTCTGTTACAGAAGTACTTCACGAAGGGTGTTATGGTCGGAGCAGTTAAGGGATAAAGAAACAAACTATAAAGTAAGAATGTATTTAAGAAAAGGAGAGGTTAAATGAAAAAGAAAGCATTCCAAAAACTGACAGCCTTATTGGCAGTAACAGCAATGAGCGCATCTCTGTTGACAGGATGTGGCTCCGATGCTTCCGGAAGCAATGATGCCGCAACAAATAATGCACAGGAGAGCGCTGCAAGTGCGGGGACACAGGAAGCAAACAGCGAGCATCCTTCCTGGATCAGCGAGGATCCTCTGGAGATCAGCATTATGGTCATGGACTCCAGCCAGCAGCCCATGGCACAGGACAGCAAGTCCCACCAGGCAATTTTTGAAGCAACCAATGTAAAGCTGGATTTCCAGATTGTTCCTTCCAGCAGCTATGATGAAAAGAAAAACATTGCGCTGTCTACACAGAATTTCCCGGATATCATTTATCTGAGAAGCGCAAGTGATATTTCCGATTTCGCATCCGAGGGTATTTTTGAGCCTCTGAGCCAGTATATCAACGAAGAGACCATGCCGAACTTCTACAAGTTCTGGCAGCAGTATCCCGAAATGCAGAGATACATGGTAGACGGCGAAATGTATGTATTCCCTGTAGTACTTCGTGATGAGTGGGCCAACGGCTTCGGCCCCGTAATCCGTACCGACCTTCTGGAAGAGAACGGCATCGCAACCCCGACCACATGGGATGAAGTACTGGATGCACTGGCACAGTTAAAAGAGATCTATCCTGACAGCACTCCCTGGGCAATCAGAAAGGGAACTGCAAACCTGTTAAAGACCACCTCCTACATGTTAGGTTCCGGCTTCGGTTCCGTATCCGCAAGCTCCGGTATGTACTGGGATGAGGATCTGGGCAAGTATGTATACGGCCCCGCGGATACCAATTTCAAAGAAGTGCTGAAGTTCCTGAACAAGGCATATACCACCGGCGTTCTGGATCAGGAATATGCAACTACCGATTCTGATTCCATGACGACCAAGTGCAGCAGCGGTCAGTCCTTCTTCTTCGTAGATAACAGTGGATTCGGTCAGAACTACACCAACGAACTGCGTAAGATCGACGGTAACGAGAATGCTACCTTCCAGGTACTGCCGATTCCCGAGAACAGCCTGGGTGAGAGACGTGCCGTGTCCTACGATACAAGATTCGGTAAGCTGTATGCAATCAATGCAAATGCCAAGAACAAAGATCAGATCATTAAATTCATCGACTGGATGTACTCCATGGAGGCTTCCGACATTACCAACTACGGTATCGAGGGTGAGACCTTCCAGTACAACGCAGACGGCGAGGCAGAATATATTTCCGATTATGTAATGCAGTTCAAGGATGCATCTCCTTCTGACTACTATGCATGCTGGACAGATATCGGTGCAGGCAAGCTGGACTTCTCCATGTATGCATGCAACATTAAGACCCAGCGTGAGATCCAGATGATCACCGGAAGCTGGTCCGATCTGACAGAAGATTACTGGAAGATCATCAATGAGGATGACGCTTATGTACAGCCTCACATTGCACCTTCCTTTACTACCGAAGAGGCAGACCGTGTGAAAGAACTGACCACTGATCTGGATACCTTCTTCACACAGGAATACGATAAGTACATTACCGGCAAGGAATCCATCGACAACTGGGATGCACTGATCAAGAAGGCTGAGGATATGGGCGTAAGAGAACTGGAGCAGCTGTGGAATGACGCAGAAGCCCGTGCCGTAGCAGAAACCAAATAGGTCATCGGACAAAGGAAAGTAACAGAACATAACACAGAGTGAACGGGCAGGTTACCCGTTCATTCTGCTAAAAAGAGAGAATCAGGCAATGGAAGGTGTGACTGACAGTATGAAGATTACAAATTATACACAGGAATTTATCACAGATGATAACAAACCCTTTGACAGTGCCCATGCCTCAACACTGCTGGAATTAAAGGACGGCGGCATTCTGGCGGCATGGTTTGGCGGTGCATGGGAAAAGAACCCGGACGTAGCGATCTGGACAGCGATACGTGATAAGGACGGCTGGGGACAACCGGTAAAGGCAGCGGATGTAAGAGGAGTTGCCATGTGGAATCCCGTACTTTTCCGTAAGGAGGATGGAAAAATTATCCTTTTCTATAAGGTCGGCAAGCTGATCTCGGAATGGGTGACCTGGTATATGGAAAGCGAAGATGAAGGACACACCTTTTCAGAGCCGCAGGAACTGGTACCCGGAGATATCGGAGGAAGAGGCCCTGTCAAGAATAAACCTATCCGATTAAGTGACGGCACCGTACTGGCTCCCGGATCCCTGGAAGGGGAATTGTGGGACGGATTCGTGGATATCTCCAAAGATGACTGCCGCACCTGGGAGAGAAGCGATCTGGTGCCGCTGCACAGACTGGCGATCACAGATAAGGGCGTTCATAATGTGCAGGTGATCGACAGACCTTATGACAGACACTATATCTACGGAAAAGGGATTATTCAGCCTACCCTCTGGGAGGATCGGGACGGAAAAGTACATATGCTTTGCCGCAGCAGCAGCTCCCGTATCATCCGTAGCGATTCCGAGGACGGCGGAAGAACATGGTGTCTGGCATATGATACCGGGCTTCCCAACAATAACAGCGGTATCGATCTGGTCAAATTAAAGAACGGCGATCTGGTGCTGGTCTACAATCCCAGAGAGAATCTGCCCGGCTATTACAAGGGACCGAGAACACCGCTTAGCGTTGCATTGTCCAGAGACAACGGAGAGACCTTTGAGATCCTCTGTACGTTGGAGGATCAGAGAGGCGATTATTGTTATCCTTCCGTAATCTGCAACGACAACAATAAGATTATGATCACTTATACCTGGAAACGGGAAAAGATTGTGTATGTAAGCTTTACATTAGAGGACTGATTATGAAAGACAGCAACAGGACAAAGGAAGACATCTACAGAAAATTTCAGAATCCGGCAAAAGAATACCGGGGAACTCCTTTCTGGTCCTGGAATGCGGAAATGACCCCGGAAGAAGTCAGACGTCAGGTAAGAGAGCTTTATGAGCAGGGAGTCGGAGGATTCTTTATTCACTCCCGGGATGGTCTGGAGACTCCCTATCTGGGCAGAGAATGGATGGACTGCGTGGAGGCGGCGGTGGATGAAGCAAAACAACTGGGCATAACGGCCTGGCTGTACGATGATGACCGCTGGCCCTCCGGCAATGCCGGAGGAATGGTGGCAGCCGGAGGAGATGCCTATCGTCTGAAAGGACTGACTCTGCAGGTATGCGACACCTGTGACTCTGCGGTATGGAAGGAAGAACATCTTATTGCCGTATTTACCGCATTGGTACAGGGAGATGCCATTTATTTTCTGGAGCGGCTGGATAATGCCATGACAGAAGTCCCGGAGCCGGAAGAGAAAAAACAGCATCCCGGATGCAGACAGGTATTCCTCATTCTGCGCCTGGAAATATCGGCAAAAAGTGAATGGTTCAACGGGGAAACGCCGGTGGACAATCTGAATCCGGATACGGTACAAAGATTTCTGCATCTGACCCATGATAAATATCTGGAACGGTTTGGAGAGGAATTCGGCAAAACAATTCCCGGAATTTTTACAGATGAACCCAGTCTGGCGGATACACATTCCGCTTTTGGAGCAGACCGGAGCTGGATTCCCTGGACTTATGGATTCGCAGAGTATTTCCGGGAGAAGAACGGCTATGATCCTGTTGACAGAATCCCTCTGTTTTTCTTCGAAGGAGAGGGCAGTGCGAAGATAAGACATGATTACTGGCATGCCATTGCCCTGCGGTTTAGCGAGAATTATTCCGGACAGATCGCCGCATGGTGCAGAGAGCATCATCTGCTCATGACGGGACATTTTCTTCAGGAGGATAAGCTGGGGTTGTCTACCAGAGTCAGCGGAGCAACGATGCCGCTGTATGAATATGAGGATATTCCCGGAGTGGATATCCTTCAGGACAAGACGGACGAATTCCTCACCGTGAAGCAATGCGTCAGCGTGGCACACCAGATGGGGAAAAAGAATGTCATCTCCGAGACCTATGGCGTGACCGGATGGGATTTTACCTTCGAAGGACAACGGCATATCGGAGACTGGCAATACGCATTGGGCGTGAATAAACGCTGCCAGCATCTGTCGTTATATTCTCTGACCGGTGGTAGGAAGAGAGACTGTCCTCCGGGTTTTGGATACAATATCCCCTGGTGGAGCAAAGATCATGTGGTGGAGGATTATTTCGGGCGGCTGAGTGCCGTGTTGGAAGAAGGTTCTCCCAGCCAGCAGTATCTGTTGCTGCATCCGGCGACTACGGCATGGAGCATGATGGGGGCCAGTCCCTACGGCAATCCTGTGCGCCGCAAGGAACGGGATCTGCAGAAGGTCAATGAATACGGATGGGAATATAATGCGCTGCTGGAAAAGCTTTGCAATCATCATCTGGATCCCGATCTGGGGGATGAGATTCTGTTGGCCAGGCACGGATCTGTAGAGCAGGGTAGACTGATCCTGGGGAAAATGCAGTACCGGACAGTGGTTCTGCCGAAGATCCGCACCATGCTGGGCAGTACCTACAGACTTCTGAAAAAATTTGTGGAACAGGGCGGTCAGCTGATCGTGACAGATCCGGGACCGATTCTGCTGAATGCCGCAGAAAGCGACCTTCCGGCAGAACTGTGTACCGCCAAAAATTGTGTGGCGGTACACAGTGATGAGGAACTTATAAAAGCACTGGAAGACGCGGGAACGCGGACGGTAAGCATCCGGAACGGAGACAGGGAAGAAACCCGCTGTATCGCCTTGCAGAAATTTCTGGAAAAGGGACAGCTTTTGTTCGTGACAAACTATCACCGGACGGAAGACTGTGAGGTAGAGATTCACGTACCCTTGGAAGCTTCTGTGGAAGAGTGGGATGCACTCACCGGAACTCATAAGACGGTGGAGGCGGTCACCGGACAGGGGCAGACCGTTTTTCCGACACGGCTGGAAGCACAGACTTCGCGCCTGTTTTTCCTGGAGAAAATGGAGAAAACCGCCGAAAAATCAGCTGGCGCAAGCGTAGTGCCTGCAGAGGCTGACGAAACAGAACTTCAGGTGCTGCCGGAACGGACAGCGATCCGCCTGACCGATCCCAACCTGTATACTCTGGATAACTGCAGATACCGCATACAGGAGGGGCACTGGTCAGAACCTATGCAGGTCTGGGAAGCACAGGAACAGATCCGTACCGGATTGGGAATGCGCTCCATAGCAGCCCTTGGAAAAGAACAGCGTTACCGTTGGGTAAGAGAACCTCATCCTGCGGACGGAACGGAAGTCTCACTGGAATTTACATTTGAGACGGTGAAAAAAATTACAGGCTACACGGAGCTTGCAATCGAACATCCGGAAAATTTTCAGATATATCTGAACGGCCAGCCGGTGGAGCAGCGGATCACGGGATGCCTATATGACAGAGGAATCAAGAGGATTCCGCTTCCGGGCTGGGCAGAAGGAGAGAACAGGCTGCGGCTGACCTGCCGTTATCGTAATTCCATGGAACTGGAAAACTGTTATCTCTGTGGAGAGTTCGGTGTAAATACGGAACGGAAGATCACAGAACAGCCGACAGCGCTGCTGATCGGAGACTGGACGGCGCAGGGATTGTACCATTATGCAGGCAGCGTCAAATATCTGTATGATTTTCGATGGAATCCACGCTGTAAAAGGAGACCGGACAGCCGGATCTGTTTGAAATTGAAAGATTTCAAGGGTACCTGCGCTACGGTCAGACTGGGAATGGCTTCCTATGAAGTCCCCTGGAGAGCAGCGGGAATGATCGACATTACAGAGGCATTAGAAGAAGGTGACAATCACCTTGAGATAGAAATTTACAGTTCTTTGCGGAATGTATTCGGTCCTTTTCATCTCGCAGGAGGCAGACCGGAAGTGACGAACGATTCTGTATTTCGTACCATCGGTGAAAAATATACACCGGAATATAAGGTGGAACCCTACGGAATCCTTAAGGCACCGGTACTGATGGAAAGGTAAGATACAAATAAAAAAGTCCGCAGGGCGGGCAGATGGGAGCAATAATGAAAAACGAATTTCCTAATGGAGTATGGCCGGTGATGCTGACTCCTTATACGGAGGATAATAAAATTGACTATCCGGCGCTGGAGAAACTGACCGAATGGTATTTTGAAAATGACTGTGACGGACTGTTTGCGGTATGTCAGTCCAGCGAAATGTTCCAGCTGACACTGGAAGAACGCTGTAAAATCGCAGCGGCTGTGAAGAAGTATGCCAACGGAAAACCGGTGATTGCATCCGGACATATTTCTGATTCCATGGAGGATCAGGCGGAAGAACTGAAGCGCATGGCAGATACCGGAATCGACGCACTGATCCTGATCTCCAACAGGCCTGCTGCACAGCAGGAATCCGATCAGGTGATGATCGAAAGGCTGCAGACATTGATGGAACAGCTTCCGAAGGATCTGCCACTTGGATTTTATGAATGTCCTTATCCCTACAAGAGAGTGCTGAGCAAAGAAGTGGTGAAGTTCCTGGTAGACAGTGAGAGATTCTACTTCCTGAAAGATACCAGCTGCGATATGGCGAGCATGAGCGAAAAATTGCAGCTGATCCAGGGAAGCAATCTGAAGCTTTACAATGCCAATACTGCGACATTACTGGAATCATTGCAGGAAGGAGCCGCCGGATACAGCGGAGTCATGGCGAATTTCCATCCGAGACTGTACAGCTGGTTGTGCAAAAACTATGCCGCACAGCCTGAGAAAGCCCGGAAGGTGACAGATCTGCTGACCATGTGCTCCCTGATTGAGAACAGCAACTATCCCGTGAATGCGAAATACGCATTACAGAAGATGGGAGTTCCCATGACACTGCACAGCAGAAGAGTAGACTGGAAGAAACTGACGGTCGCACAGCGGATGGAAGCAGAGCAGCTTATCCGCCTGTCTGCAGAGGTAGAGGATGAACTGGGAATTGCCCGCTAGGAGACCTTAGGACTGCACCGGCGCTGCTACCGCAGTCCCATGGCAGAGGCAGAACAGGGAAATGAAAAAGAAAGAGGCAGCGCAGAAAAGAGGACAATATGGCTGAAAACAGATACATAGGAAAATATCCGGTGATCGGAATCCGTCCCGTGATCGATGCGAGACGGGGTTACCTGAATGTAAGAGGTTCGCTGGAAGAACAGACCATGAATATGGCTTCTTCTGCGAAAAAGCTGTTTGAAGAAAATCTTCGTTACAGCAACGGAGAGCCGGTAAAGGTAGTGATCTCTCCTACCACCATCGGACGTGTGGCAGAAGCGGCAAAATGCGCAGACTATTTTGAATCAGAGGGCGTTGCCATTACTCTGACGGTGACACCCTGCTGGTGTTACGGTGCGGAGACCATGGATATGTCTCCCAATACGATAAAGGGTGTCTGGGGATTTAACGGTACGGAGCGACCCGGTGCCGTATACCTCGCATCCGTATTGGCAACCCATGCTCAGAAGGGACTGCCTGCGTTCGGCATCTATGGACATGATGTGCAGGAAGCAGATGCTACAGAGATTCCGGAAGACGTACAGGAGAAGCTGCTGCGCTTCGGCCGTGCCGCCGTGGCCGTTGCTACCATGAGAGGCAAATCCTATCTGCAGATCGGTTCTATCTGTATGGGTATTGGTGGATCCATTATTGATCCTGCATTCATTGAGGAATATCTGGGAATGCGTGTGGAATCCGTGGATGAAGTGGAGATTCTGCGCCGTATCCAGCAGGATATTTATGACAAGGATGAGTTCGAGAAGGCTTATAAGTGGACGAGGGAGCATTGTCCGGACGGACTGGACAAGAATCCTGCGGAGATCCGGAAGACTCCCGAAGAGAAGGAAGAGGACTGGAAATTCGTTGTAAAGACCATGTGCATCATCAAGGATCTGATGAACGGTAATGACAGATTACCTGCCGGAAGAGAAGAGGAAATGGTTGGACACAATGCCATTGCCGCAGGCTTTCAGGGACAGAGACAGTGGACGGATTATTATCCCAATACGGACTTTGCCGAGGCAATGTTGAATACCACTTTCGACTGGAACGGAGCAAGAGAGCCTTATATTCTAGCAACGGAAAACGATGTATTAAACGGATTGGGAATGCTGTTTTTGAAGCTTCTGACCAACCGTGCACAGATCTTTGCGGATGTTCGTACTTACTGGAGTCTGGAGGCTGTGAAGAAGGCAACCGGTTATGACGTTGAAGGAGTGGCGAAGGAAGCAGGCGGATTTATCCATCTGATCAATTCCGGTGCGGCATGTCTGGATGCCAGCGGACAGGCCAGGGATGCGGAGGGTAACTCTGTCATGAAGCCCTGGTATGAAGTAACGGAAGAGGATCAGAAGGCGATGCTGGAGGCAACGACCTGGAGTGAGGCAGATTTCGGCTATTTCCGCGGAGGCGGTTATTCCTCCCGTTTCGTGACAGAGGCACAGATGCCCGTGACCATGATCCGTCTGAATCTGGTCAAAGGAGTCGGCCCCACCTTACAGATCGCAGAAGGCTGGACGGTGAAGCTGCCGGAAGAAGTGACGGATATCTTATGGAAGCGTACCGATTACACCTGGCCCTGCACCTGGTTCGCACCCAGATGCAACGGAAAAGAGGGACCCTTCAAGAGTGCCTATGATGTTATGAACAACTGGGGAGCCAACCATGGAGCCATCAGCTATGGACATGTGGGTGCCGATCTGATCACCCTGTGCTCCATGCTGCGTATTCCGGTCAGCATGCACAATGTACCGGAGGAGAAGATCTTCCGTCCGGCATCCTGGAATGCCTTCGGAATGGATAAAGAGGGACAGGATTATCGTGCCTGTGCCGCATATGGTCCCATGTACAAATAGAACGGCCGGGAAGGATAAGCAATGGTCAAAGGTTATATGGACGCTCTGCCGCAGTATTCCGAAGCCGGAATACCGGCAGAGTGCATAGAGAAGATAAGCGAATATGTAAACTCCCGGAATCTGGCGGCCCTGCCCTGCGGAAAATATGAGATCGACGGGGAACGGATCTATGTCAGCATCCAGGAGTACGAGACAAAGTCCTACGGGGACTGCCGCTTTGAGACACATAAAAGATATGCGGATATCCAGTGTATTCTGCAGGGAAAGGAACAGATCTGGGTAACAGAGCAGCCACTTCCCACACCGGACACCGAGTACGACCCTAAGGCAGATATCCGGTTCTGGAAGGATGGCAAAGCATCCCTGTTGGATCTGCGTGCAGGGGAACTGGCCATACTCCTTCCGGGAGAGGCACACAAGCCCTGTGTCCGGTCGGGTGGTGTCGGTAAAGTGAAGAAAGCGGTATTCAAGATCGCATTATAACAAAACAAAAACAGAAACAGGACAGGCTTTTGTATTTTGTAACGAGAATATTACCTGCAGGGATAAGATCACATATCTGCCGATTTACATGCTTGGATTTTTGGAGAAAGAGAAAATAGAAGAATATATTTATTCGATTGATCTGAGTGCACTTCAATAATTCAATAGAATGGAAAAACAAGCACTTATCAGAATAATACCAATCAATAAGACAGAGAAACCTCCGATAGGCAGCCAATCGGAGGTTCTCGAAGTCAGCTTCTGTTATTTTACGGTAAGTTGAAAATCTGTACCCGACATCTTCAGCCGGATCCGGTACAGATCATGATCCCATGCCGTTTTCAAACGTGCGTCCGTGATCGGCAGCGTTTCTATGGCGAGCAGGTCAGCCCCTTCGAAGGAGGCAGATGCTTCTCCGATGGAGAGTTTACCGTCAGAAAGAATAACAGGTTTTTCATAAGTAATAAAATTAAGAATAACATCTTCTGCATTTGTATGGTCTTCCAATACGACAGTGTTGGAAGACTTTTTTAAAATCACCTTGCGGACATAGGTCAGATCCGGCACAGTGGCCTGCGCAGCGGGATAGGCCGCAGCCAGTTCCATGGAAACAGAAGGCTCCGCCCCGGTCAGATTCGTAACCACATTTTCCGCACGGTATTCCTCTCCGTCCTTCTGATCCGTACCGCAGATCACAGGCAGATTATGATAGCCGGACTGCATGGTCCAGATCTCGTAGCGTCTGGGGGAGAAGGTCTTCTGCGTGTAGGTCTCCACACCGATATCTACGAGAAGGGGCAGACCGTTTTTGTATAAGGTGATGCTTCCGGTATCGTTATGGTTGTGGCTGTCGGCATTGTCGCCTGCCTTGACCGCCAGATCCAGAGCATCGGAGTGCACGAGGAACAGTTCGACGCTGGGGTAGTAGACATCCCGGTGAGGCAAGGTGGCAGAAATATCCTGTCCCATCAGCTCTTCATAATGAAATACGGTCTGCATGCGGTAGAACAGATTCCCGCCATTCACTTCATCTGTGACAAGCTGACCCTGTCCCGCCTGGAAATCTTTGGCGGCGAACAGGCACAGATCCTCCTGCCCGGTGGCCTTGCCGAAGAGATATTCCCGCACCCCGGCGCGGCCGGCGATGGGAGAGCAGTCGGCAAAATTGAAATAGTATTTATCATCCACATGCACATTCAGAATATAGGCTGCAATATTTTTCACCTTATCCCACCGGAACAGAGTGTCGAAATGACCGTCGGTAACAGTGTTCAGCACGGTCATGGCACCGTACAGGCACAGTCCCGCGTGACGATAGTACTGGGCACCCTCTTCGCAGCAGCCGTCGGTACCGTAATCCTTGAGAAAATAATCACAGCTTTCTGCGGCTTTACACAGAATCGCCGACAATGTGACAACTGTGTCAGACATTCCTTCCGGAAGGAACAGTGGAGCATTTCCGCAAAGAGTGCGTACCGGGGCATCCAGCAGGGAGGACATTCCCTCGCTCCAAGGCATCAGGAACGTGGTCAGCAGTACATTCTGCGTACACCATACGGTCCAGTTGCACATAGGCTCCTCGTCATGTCCCATCCACCAGAAATGTGCGGTCAGGTAAGGCAGCAGGATCCGGCACCTCAGATTGTCCTCAATGCAGGTCAGGATAAAAGGGCTGACAGCGTTGAATTCTTCTTCCAGCAGATAAGCCGCACAGGCAAGCAAAGCTCCTGTCTCGCAGGCGAACAGATCCATGACGGGTCTGGTGACATCCGGCAGGATGAACTGCGGCGTGTCCCGGATATAGGAATTATGTGCCGGAAGCTGCCAGGCGGTCTCTTCACAGATGGAATAGATGCCGTTGAGGATATCATCCAGAAAACGGCCCTGATGTTCCACACATTCGGCCTGTATCAGATCGTTCAGCGCATTGCGTTTGCCAAAATAGAGAGCCTCGAAGGCAGCACGGTCGCCATCTTTTTTAAATCGCATATAATCCGTGGCGCGGATCACCGGGAATGCATACCCCAGCTTTGCTTCTCCCGCCTGTACCAGACGTTCCTTCAGTATCGTCGGGAGTGCTTCATAAGCCTTCCGGTCCACAGCCTTCGGAAAAGGCTGAAAAGGGCGGCAGTTTCCGTGGAATGTGTTTGCCATTTCTAAAAAACGCTTTTCTATACTTACCGTTTGTGAATTCATTTCCCTGATCCTATCCTTCCATATTGATAATTCTTAATAAGGGACAAACTATAACAACGTTAACTGAACTTGCTGTTGACGTATTCCGTGGGGGAGACCCCCTCCACCCGTTTAAATACCTTGCTGAAATAAAAGGCACTTTCGAAGCCGAGAGCTTCTGCGGCTTCGTAGACCTTCATATTTTCCTCTTCCAGCAGCCGCTTGGCTTCCGTGACCTTGCAGATGTTGATATATTCACTGAAGCCGGTATCGTTGTATTTGCTGAACAGCTGGCTTAAGTAATTCGGGCTGATGCCGAAGACAGCGGCTACTTCATTCAGTGACAGCCGTTCGCTCACATGCTCGTTGATGTATCTGCGCACATTGGTTACGATGTGGTTCTTGTAATCCTTTCTGCGAGTCTGGAACAGCCCGCACAGCTTATCACAGAAGGATTGCAGCCACTGGATCACGTGCTCCACATTGGACTGCTTGTACAGGGAGCGGTAACCGTCCGGGTCTTCGGCGAAGAATCCGGAGACAATGGATTCTCCGTCCTGCAACAGAGAGATGGACAGATACAGGATATTGCTGGCGGCATCCAGTGCCTGGACATAATGCCCCGGATGATCCCGAAACAGATCGCAGAGAGTCTGGATCGTATTTTGCAGAATATCCGGATCGTATTCCTCGAAAGCCCGGGTGAGATCATTCTTGAACAGGCTGATATTAAAGGAATTCTTCGCGTTTTCCCGGGAATGATCGGTGTCAAAGGCAACGATGGAAGCATTGCTTTCCGTATTCCGGAAAATCTGCCTTGCATACTGGTAAGAATCACAGATCGTAGCGGGAGTCTGGACTGGGATACCGATACCGCAGCGCAGGGTGACGTTGTAATAATTCTGCAGGGTAGTGCTGATGCTTTGCAGAATGTCGGTGAGGCTTTCCGCGTAATCTTCGGTATCCGCCGCCTCCGCAAAACAGAAGATCAGTGCAAAATGCCGCAGATCCAGTGACAGGGCATAGAGAGGCAGATATTTTCCGCCCAGTTCCCGGATCATCTGCAGAGAACTGGTAAACAGAGGCATCTGCTTCTCCGCGGACAGCTGGTCCGCCTGCGGGCTTAGAATCTCGCCGTAGCAGCAGATGTAAGCACCGTAGTCAAAATGCAGATTCAGATCTCTGCTCTGTAGCCGGAACTGTTCCTCGGATTCAAACAGATCGTGCAGAAGACTGATGAGGAATTTGTCGTAAAAAGGGTGGATATTTACGGCAGCCATCTGCTTTTTCTGGGACTGGGAGATCTGGGAAAGTACCCGGTCAATGGCATTTTTCAATATCTCCGGGGTCAGTTCCAGTTTGACCAGATAATCGGAGACCTGATAAGACAGAGCGTCCCGTGCCATCTGGAAATCCTCATAGCTGGTGAGGATGATAAAATAGGGGCAGTTCTCCCCGTAATGTTCCCGGCATACTTTGGCCAGTTCCAGACCGCTCATGACCGGCATTTTGATATCCGTGATCACGATGTCCGGAGACTTCTCTTCGATGAGCTTCCATGCGGCCTGACCGTTCATGGCGGTGCCGCAGATCTCAATATTCATTTCATTCCAGT
Source organism: uncultured Acetatifactor sp. (assembly GCA_934394815.1). Taxonomy (GTDB): domain Bacteria; phylum Bacillota; class Clostridia; order Lachnospirales; family Lachnospiraceae; genus Acetatifactor. The sequence continues at coordinate 18,241 of CAKRRD010000031.1, forward strand.
TCAGCATGGAACGGATTCCTGCCTGAACCAGAGGTTCATCATCTACGATTAACAACTGATACATGATAACTCCCTGCTTCCTTATTCCTTATATCTATATATCATATCTGCTTTTGATCCAGAGGGCGATTGGGGATATGTATGGACATGGTGGTGTATTCGCCTTCTTTGCTTTCTATGGTAATGCCGTATTCTGTACCGAACTGATATTGCAGACGCTTATGTACATTGCTGACACCGATCTCCCGGAAGAAATCTGCCGAACTGTCGTTGTTGGAACTTAAGACCTGTGCGGCCTTCTCCGCGGTCATGCCCACACCGTCATCCGTCACATTGATGCGGATGTTTTCTGTGCTGTCCGGTGATTCATAACCTACGTGGATCTGAATGTGTCCGGCACAGCCCTTGGGTTCGATACCGTGGAAGATCGCATTTTCTACCAGCGGCTGCAGTGTAAACTTGATGATCTGGCTGTTGTATAAGCTCTCGTCGTCCACTTGAATATCCATGGTGATGGTGCCGCCGTAGCGGTAGCTCTGAATAGTGAAATAATTCTCCAACAGAGACAATTCCTCCCGGATATCGATCAGCAGACTGGTACCCTTGGAGATACTTTTCAGCAGCCGGGACAGGGAAGTCGTCATCTCGGAGATGCCGTTGGCTCCCTGTATGGTGGCCATCCATTTGATGGAATTCAGCGTATTATACAGGAAGTGGGGATTGATCTGACTTTGCAGCATCTTGTATTCCAGATCCTGTTTCTGCTTTTCATCTTCCAGTCGTCGTTCCATGAGCTGACCTACATTTTCCGACAGGTCATTGATTTCACGGCCGATGTCTCCCAGCTCGTGGTCCCATTCGATAGAAGGATCTCTGGAGAAATCACCCGCGGAAATCCGCCCCATGCGGGATTGCAGATGGGACACGGGGACGGTGATCATATGGTTCATCAGGAGCATCAGCACAATACCGATCGACAAGATACCTACCAGAATGGCCACCAGAATCCCGATGAAGAGAACGGCCTGATTCGTGCGTTCTGCGTGGGAAATGCTCTGACTTAAGTAGCAGTCCAGCATATCCAGAGAGACGGTCACCAGAATCTGCTCTCCCTTGGTGTTGCTGTGGATCCGGGAGATCCGGGTGTCACCGGTGAGAGAATAACCGGTCATGTCTTCCTTCAGACTGTAGTCCGGCGTAAACTCCCGCAAGATATTGTTTTCATAAATATATGTATGATCTGCAATCGTCAGATAGAGATAACTGTCTTCCGGACAGCTGTAATCCTTTAACGGAGTCGTAAACAGGTCGGCGGATACTTCCATAAATAAGTAGCCGGCCTGTTTATTATTGTACTGATAAGTAATGGGGCGGATGATGGGTAATACCTTTCGACCGGCCCGGTGAAAAGGATCTGAAATGATACCGGGTGAGAAGTCATAATCATCCGCGGACAGCAACTCTTCATAATAAGGAAGAAGCGGAATCTGTTCCGCCAGATCTGCCGTGGAAGAATACGTCGTGGCTACCACCTGCAGATAATGCTCCTGCGAGACAACAGCGATTCGGGGCATGTAATTATAGGCACCGTTACGGTTGCATTCTTCACTGAAAGAATCATAGGTAGATACCGAAAGAACGGATCCGGGATTCGGATTGTGCTCTATGTATTTGGCAATGCCGGAATCGGTCTGGCAATAGCGGACCAGCCGATAGACATCATTAATACTGGAGTCCATGGATTCCGACAACAGCTGCAGGCTGGTTTCGGTGGACTGGATCAGAGTGTTCTGTAAATAATGTTGGAAAATATAGTAGCTGAACAGACTGATCAACAGACACATTCCCAGAATCGCGCTCAGAGTGAAAAGCAATATGCGGTTTCGTATGCTTTTTGAGTGATAAACGGTCTTTTTCATGCATTCAGTATAACATAACGGAAGAAAAAAGGTAGTTGGAAAAACAAGATGCTAAAAAAAGTGCATATTAAAATAAAAAAATACATTTTCAGTAAGCGCTTTCAGAAAAAATGTAAACAAATTATAAAAAATTGTGAATACTATTATAAATTTTTCCATGTCATGTTCCGGCCTTTTTCGTTATACTTTAGTTACAGTCAGGGAACCGATAGAAAACGGATCCGGGACACGTAACGAAGTATCAAATTAACAGGAGGGTTTACATGAAAAAGAAAGTATTAAGTTTAGTACTGACAGCAGCAATGATGACTACCATGCTTGCAGGCTGCGGCAGCTCCGATAACGGCAGCGCAGCAGCTTCCACCGGTGAAGCACCCGCAGCGACTACCGAATCTACGGCAGCAGCTTCCACCGAGGCAGCACCCGCAGAAGAAGTTACTTTAAAGTGGGCTATCTGGGATCAGGAGACCACACAGTACTGGGGCGACATCAAAGATGCATATGAAGCATCTCACCCCGGCGTAACCATTGAGATGGTAGACCTTGGTTCTACCGATTACATGACCGTTCTGGCAACCGAGCTTTCCGGCAGCGGATCCGATTTCGATGTAGTAACCGTCAAGGATGTACCCGGATATGCAACTCTGGTACAGAAGGGATCTATCCTTTCCCTGGATGATTACATCTCCAAAGATGGTGTGGATTTAAGCAAATACGCAGGTGTTACCGATCAGGTAACTGTAGACGGAAGCCTGTATGAGCTGCCTTTCAGAAATGACTTCTGGGTACTGTTCTATAACAAGGATCTGTTTGATGCCAAGGGTGTTGCTTATCCTACCAACGATATGACCTTTGAGCAGTATGATGCTCTGGCAAGAGAGATGACCGATACTACCTTTGGTTCTCAGGTATACGGTGCTCATTACCACACCTGGAGAAGTGCAGTCCAGCTGTTCGGTGTACTGGATGGCAAGCACACTATCCTGGATGGCAACTATGATTTCTTCAAGCCTTACTACGAGATGGTTCTGAATCAGGAAGCTGACGGCGTATGCAGAAAGTACACTGATCTGAAGACCGAAGGCTTACATTATTCCGCAGCATTCTCCGGTGGAGATGTAGCTATGATGAACATGGGCTCCTGGTTCATTGCAACCATGATCTCCAACCTGAAGTCCGGCGAATATGATTCCAGCCTGTGCGGTAACTGGGGTATCGTTAAGTATCCTCATGCAGAAGGTGTAGAGCCCGGTTCTACTCTGGGTACCATCACCGGCCTGGCTGTAACCGCTGCAAGTGATACTCCTGATGCATCCTGGGATTTCGTTAAGTGGGTAAGTGGTGAAGAAGGCGCAGCAGTTATGGCTTCCAGTGGTAACTTCCCTGCAATGATGACTGATGAAGTAGTAGACATGATCTCCGGTCTGGAAGGATTCCCTGCCGACGAAGCCAGCAAAGAGGCTCTGACCGTATCCAACCTGTACCTGGAAGTTCCTTACGCTCCCAACGTATCTGAGATCAACTCCGTTCTGGATTCCTATCATGGAAGCATCATGACCGGTGAGATGAGCATTGATGACGGTATTGCAGCAATGAACAAGGCAGTAGCAGAGATTCAGGCTCAGTAATAAAACCTTCTTTATAAAGTATTGAATGTTTGTTGAATATTGAATAAGACAGAGGGGTCGTACCTACGGCCCCTTTCTTATCAAAAAGACGCAAAAGATGACACAAAAGCGTTTGAAAGGAGAATTGTTATGCGGAAATTAAGCCGTCAAACCAAAAGAGATCTGGTGGCCTACTCCTTTATTGCACCTAACTTTATCGGTTTCTGCGTATTTACTTTGATCCCCATTATTTTTGCCTTTGCCCTTGCTTTTATGAAGTGGGACGGTAGTAACCCGATCCAGTGGGCAGGCATCAGTAATTTTACAAGACTGTGGAAAGATACCTTCTTTATCGCAGCATTTAAAAACACCATTATCTATTGTATCGGCACCGTGCCTCTGACCATGATCGCATCTCTGGCGCTGGCTATCGTATTAAATCAGAAAGTAATAGGAAGAGGCATTTTCAGAACCCTTTCCTTTTTCCCATATGTAGCTTCTCTGGTAGCAATCACCGCAGTATGGAAAATGCTGTTCCACCCCTCCAAAGGACCTGTGAACAACATCCTGCTGAATGCTTTCAATGTACCGCAGGATCAGCTTCCCCAGTGGTTCACCGGCGGACTGGTACTGTTCTCCATGATCCTGTTCAGTGTATGGAAATACATGGGTTACTACATGGTCATCTATCTGGCAGGCCTGCAGGGGATTTCTTCCGAACTGTATGAAGCGGCCAGCCTGGATGGTGCAAATACCTGGCAGAAATTCCGTTATGTGACCTGGCCGCAGTTGTCTTCCACGACTTTCTTCGTCGTAGTCATGCTGACAATCAACTGCTTTAAGGTATACGATATCGCTATCATGCTGGCGGGCGGCGGAAGCGGTGAGCTGACAACATCCGCAACCGTTCTCGTATATTACATCTATCAGAAAGCATTTATTGACTGGGATCTGGGCTACTCCAGTTCTGTAGCAATGGTACTGTTTTTGATGGTACTGTTTGTAACGATCATCCAGTTCCGTGGTCAGGCAAAGAGGGAGAAAGCATAATGGCAGTCTTGGCTTTGAAGGTTCTCGATAAGGACAGCAACACCATCTGCGTCAGCAGCGGTGAGGACTTCGTGGATCTGGTCTGCACACACACCTATGAAGAGGGTGACCGGATCGTACTGGAGACCGACGAGAAAAACATACATGTACATTTACAGGTGGATGATGCACTGGGAGATGCATTCGTATACATAACCGACAACGTATCCTATTATGTTCCCTTCGGAGAAAAAAGGATCAGCATGTCTCCCAGGGTATTTTCCGGCAATAAGCATTATCTCTATGCGGAAGTGGCAAGAGAAGATGAGATCACAGCCTACCGGAATCTGGCATTAAACCCGGCAGACCAGCATATGGATGTCCCCTGTTATCCTCATGCGACAGCCAATGTGGAGACCAGAGGCGAGAGTGTATTCGCAGCGAAAAATGCCATTGACGGTGTCCGGGCGAACCGCTCCCACGGAGAATGGCCCTACGAATCCTGGGGCATCAACATGCAGGAGGATGCAGCCATGAAGCTGGACTTCGGCAGACCGGTACTAGCAGATAAGATCGTATTGTACACCAGATCCGATTTCCCCCATGATAACTGGTGGAAGCAGGTAACCGTAAGATTCTCCGATGGCAGTGAGCAGGAGTTCTCTCTGGAGAAGAGCAGCAGAGCACATGTACTGCCGATCCCGGAGAAAGAGATCACCTGGCTGGAGCTTTGTAACCTGATCAAAGCAGAAGATCCATCCCCCTTCCCGGCACTGAGTCAGATTGAAGTGTACGGCAGGGTAAAACGTTAGGAGGCGCACAGATTATGAAATCAGCACATAAAAAAGCCGTTTTGGGCAAAGTGATCGTATATGCGATTCTGATTCTGATCGCAGCGGTCATGATCATTCCTTTCCTGTGGATGCTTTCCGCATCCATTAAGAGCGACAGAGAAGTATTCCAGATGAACCCGTTCGTGTGGATTCCGGCGAATCCCAAGTGGGACAATTACGTGAAGATCTGGACGAAGATTCCTTTTGGCAGATTTGTGGGAAATACGGTATACTTGACACTGATCGTTACGTTCTTGCAGTTACTGACCAGTAGTTTTGCAGCATATTCTTTCGCAAAGCTGGACTTCCGTCATAAGAACGGACTGTTTCTGGCATACATCGCGACCATCGCAATGCCCTGGCAGGTATACATGGTACCCCAGTTCATCATGATGAGAAAAATGGGACTGAACGATAAGCTGTTGGCTATGATCTGTCTGCAGGCGTTCTCCGCTTTCGGTGTATTCATGATGAAGCAGTTCTACGAAGGCATTCCCGACGATCTGTGCGAAGCTGCCAGAATCGACGGTATGAGTGAGTACCGGATCTACGCCAGCATCATGCTGCCGCTGTCGAAACCGGCACTGTCCACACTGACGATCTTCACTTTTGTGGCTACCTGGAACGACTATCTGGGACCCCTGATCTACTTGAAGAGCCAGGAGAAGAAGACCATCCAGCTGGGATTAAAAATGTTCATCAGCCAGTATTCCTCCGATTACGGTCTGATCATGGCAGGATCGGTATTGTCACTGATCCCGGTGCTGATCGTATTCCTGGTATTGCAGAAATACTTCGTAGAAGGTGTTGCTTCTACGGGACTGAAGGGATAACAATGTATTTTTACAAGCCTGTGCCGGGTAGCGGTTACAGGCTTGTGTGATAAAGAAAGGGTAACTATTCAGAACCCCATTCGCAAAATCGCCTCTATGAGGCTTTACTTTTGCTCATGTGGTTACCTCGCCATATAAAACTGTTTATCTGCCTGAATGCGAGCATTCGCAGAACACAGTTTTGCATGGCTCTGAATAGTTACAGAAAAGGGAAAAATTATGATAACATTTGACGAAAAGAACTATCCGCAGATCACTGATGCGGAGATCAAAGATGCATTGCAGTTCTCTACCGAGCAGGTGATCCGGGATCTGCCGGAATTTACCGACCAGTTCCAGAAGGCTTACAGTGAGAACGGTTTCTACCAGCCTATTCCGAATAACTACTGGACCTGCGGGTTCTGGACCGGAGAAATCTGGCTGGCTTATGAATATTCACAGGACGAGCGCCTGAAAAAAGCGGGCGAGGTTCAGGTGAAGAGCTTTCTGGACCGCATTGACAACAAGATTGAAGTGGACCATCACGATATGGGATTTCTGTATTCTCCTTCCTGTGTGGCAGCCTATAAGCTGATCGGCAGCAAGGAGGGCAGGGAAGCGGCAATCAAGGCAGCAGACCAGCTGATCACCCGTTATCATCCCGTAGGCGAGTTTATTCAGGCCTGGGGGCCCATGGATGCTCCGGAAAATTACCGCCTAATCATTGACTGTCTGCTGAATCTGCCCCTGCTGTACTGGGCTTCCGATGAGACCGGAGATCCGAAGTATTGTGACATTGCGGAGAAGCACATTCATACGGCAGTAGCCAATGTGATCCGGGAGGATTATTCGACCTGGCATACCTTCTTCTTCGATATGAAGACGGGAGCACCGGATCATGGTGCCACCTGTCAGGGATACCGTGACGGTTCTGCCTGGGCGAGAGGCCAGGCATGGGGTGTCTACGGTATGGCACTGGCTTACCGTTATACCGGGAGAAAAGAATATATCGATCTGTTCCGCCATGTAACGGAGTATTTTCTGGCACATCTGCCGAAGGATCTGGTACCTTACTGGGATCTGGAATTCACCGATGGGGATGACCAGCCGAGAGATTCCTCTTCCGCCTCTATCGCGGCCTGCGGTATGCTGGAGATGGCAAAATATCTGGAGCCTGCGGAGTCAGAGCATTACATTACGCTGGCAAAACAGATCATGCAGTCTGTCTATGTGGGCTATGCCGTAAAGGATCCGAAGGAATCCAATGGACTGGTGCTGCACAGCACCTACTCCAACCATTCTCCTTATAATACCTGTAATCACTACGGTGTGGACGAGTGTAATTCCTGGGGAGATTACTTCTACATGGAGGCACTGACCAGACTGTTAAAAGACTGGAGGGAATATTGGTAAAATGAACTTACATACCAAAAAAGATTTTCAGGACTGTATGTTATCTATCTTAGAGCCGTTAAAGCCTTATTACAGTGAGGAAAAGGCGAGACTGACCCTGGGTGTTACCATGGCGCACTATGACATTGGTGCCACCTGGATGGAAGCATTTTCCCGTCCTTTATGGGGACTGGTGCCCTTCTGGGCAGGCGGCGGAAAAGAGCCGGAATTCGAGGAAATCTATCGGAAGGGCCTGACGGCCGGAACCGATGAGAAGAATCCGGAATACTGGGGAGAGTGCACCTCTTTTGACCAGCGATTCGTAGAGATGGCAGCCATTTCCTACGGCATCATGTTCGCTCCCGAAGTGGTATGGGATCCCCTCACAGAAGAGCAGAAAGAAAATCTCTGCAATTATCTGAATAAGATCAATGAGCATCCCCTGCCGGTCTGCAACTGGATCCTGTTCGCCGTATTGGTGAACATTGCCATGAAAAAAGTGGGACGCCGGTATAGCCCCGAGATGCTGGAGGAATATCTGAATGGACTGGAGACTTTCTATCTGGGTGAGGGTTGGTATCAGGACGGAGATTCCGGACAGAAGGATTACTATATTTCCTTCGCCATCCATTTCTACAGCCTGATCTATGCGGTAATTATGGAAAAAGATGACCCCGAGCGGGCGAAAAAATACAAGGCGAGAGCCATGGAATTCGCAAAGCAATTCATCTACTGGTTTGATGAAGAGGGCGAGGCCATTCCTTTCGGTAGATCCCTGACCTATCGTTTCTCTCAGGTAAGCTTTTTCAGTGTCTGCCTGCTGGCCGGACTGGAGCCGTTCCCGGTTCCCGTGATGAAAGGCCTGATCGCCAGACATCTGCGTACCTGGCTGAAACGTCCGATTTTCGACAGGGATCATGTGCTGACCATTGGCTACGGTTACCCAAATTTGACCATGGCGGAGCGGTACAATGCCCCCGGTTCTCCTTACTGGGGCATGAAAGTATTTGCCTTTTTACTGCTTCCCGACGATCATCCCTTCTGGAGTGCGGAAGAAGCACCCCTGCCGAAGCTGACACCGGCCTGCCCCCAGAAATATGCGGATCTGTTTGTCTACCATTACGGCAATCACACCACGGCGTTTGCACCGGGTGTCTACAGCCCCAACGGACACGGACAGATTGTGGCAAAATATGGAAAGTTTGCCTATGACACCCGGTTCAGTATCAGCGTGGCAAAGTCCTGCTACGAACTGCATGAGAATGCACCGGACAATATGCTGGCATTCTGGATCAATGGTTATGTCTATGTGCGCCGGATCTGCGAGGCGTCGAAGATCACGGAGACCGGCGTGTGGTCGGAGTGGAGTCCCTATCCCGGCATTACGGTAGAGACTACGATCACCCCGGATGCAGGAGGACACACCAGAGTGCACAAGATCACCAGTGACATCGAGTGCGTGGCCTATGACTGTGGCTTTGCGGTCAGCAGAGGCGATTTTGAAGAGATCGGCTTCGCGGAAAAGGTGGACGGCGCATCTGCCCAGGCCAGTAACGAGTTCTGCAGCTGCACCGTCAGTGCGGTACCGGGTGAAAATGCACAGCCCAACGAGTTGGCAGGCAAGCTGCCTGTGGGCCACATGATCACTGCAGATCCCAACACTAATCTGCTCTATACCAAGACCAAGATCCCTGCAGTGAAATACCACATCCGTAAGGGAATCCAGGAGATCGTTACCAGGGTGGATGCTGAAGTCATCTAGTGCATGGCTGGTAACGGGGGTTGTCTTAACCCTGACGAACGCCCAGAATGGCATTATGTTGCTTCGGGAGTTCTTTTGAATTCCCTCAATAATCATAAATAATTATGAAATGGTGGAAATGAGCAACTTCCGGTCAGACAGTGAATCCTGTTGGCTTAAATGACGGTAACGTCACAAGTACTTTGGTGTAAATAGTCCTCAAATGATGAATTCAGTACAAAATAATCCCCAAATCAGGAATTTTTTGTACTGAATTCCTTTATTTTGCTAATTCAGCGAAAATGAAGACCTTTTACATAACCAAATTTCATGTTTTTGTATTTTTTTCGTAAAAATTGGCGTTTTAAATACAAACAGAACTGCCGGAGGAGCAGTATGGTATGCCACTCCTCCGGCTTAAGGCTGTCATCCGCAATATTCATAAGATTGTCAGCAAAACCGCTTCAAATCTTCTTTTAAGTTAATAAGCTTCACAAAAATTAGTTGTCAGAATAGCTTTATAGTGTTTTCATAATTTGCCCAGTGGAAATCACAACATTTTTATGCTATCATACATATAACAGTAAGAGGTGATAGCTATGAAAATAGAACGAATTGATGACAAGACCGTGAAGTGCTTTCTTTCCAACGAGGAGCTGGAAGAGTACGATATTGATTATAAAGATTTTGTGACCCGCAGCGACAAGGCCAAAGAGGTGGTACAGGAGATCATCGAGCAGGCAGAGGAAGAGGTGGGCTACAAGCCGCCGAAGTATGCTTTTGATCTGCAGATCATGATGCTGCCGGATGAGGGACTGGTGCTGGTATTCTCGGAGAAAGAGCCGCTGGAGAACAAGAGCGGAGCACAGCTGATGCAGGCTTTGCAGGAGATGAAGCGGGTCTTCGAGGAGAAGAAGGCGGAGATAGGCGCCACGCTGGAAAAGCAGGCCAGAGAAGAAGCGGAGAGAAATGCCGGAAAAGGCGGAAAGAAGAAAGGAAAGGCCGAGGAAGCGGCAAAGCCTCGGTTTGCGATCTTCGCTTTCCGCAATATCGGAAGAGTGATCGAATACGCCACCGTATTACCGGCGAACTTACGGATCAACAGTACCCTGTACCGGATGGAGGACGGCACCTGTTATGTCTATGTGCAGAAGGGCGGCGCGTCCTACGAGCGCTACAGCAGAGCCTGCATCCAGGCCATGGAATTCGCAGGACTGTATGCTGCGGATGAACAGAAAGTACGATATCTGGAAGAGCACGGAGAATGCCTGATCCGGGAAAAAGCATTAAAGAAACTGCGGATGTAGTACTGCGTCACAGGAAGAACGATAGTTCGGAATGTGAATGGATGGTAGCGCTTTGGGAGTGCAAAGCATACAGAGATCATATTATATTACCCAAGGGGTATTTCCCGCTACCGCCGCCATATCCTTCGGTAACGGCGCAGTAAAGTCAAGAGTTTCCCCGGTGATGGGATGCCGGAAGGTCAGCTTCCAGGCATGCAGTGCCTGACGCTGTATCTGTTCCATATCCGGATTGTACAGATAATCTCCGATCAGGGGATAACCCAGATGCTTCATATGGATCCGTATCTGATGGGTGCGGCCGGTCTCTAAGATGAGAGAGACCAGGCTGTGCCCGTTTTTTTCGTCCAGTACTCTGTAATGCGTAACAGCAGATTCCCCCTTTTCAAAATCCACAGTGCGCTCGATGATGGAGCCATCCTTGCGCCCTAAGGGAGCGGTGATGGTTCCATCTAAGGGACGCACAGAGCCTTTCACGATGGCAAGATATTCCCGGGTAATGCCGGATGCTGCTTTATTGGCGATCATGGCAGACAGCATTCCCGCACTGACATAATGCTTCGCCACGATGGTCAGGCCGGAGGTATCCCGGTCCAGACGATTGATGCAGCGGAAGACAAAGGGACAGTTCTGCTGTTCGAAATAATAAGCCAGGGCATTAGCCATGGAATTATAATAATTGTTCATGGAAGGGTGGATCGGCATGCCGGCCGGTTTGTTGATCACCATGAGATCCGCGTCCTCGTAGACGATATCTAAGGGCAGATCTACCGGAGGGATTTTTTCCGAGGAATGGTCTTCCCGGATCCGCAGTGTCAGGGTATCTCCCGGCTGCAGCTTATAATTCATAAAACAGGGGATTCCGTTCGCCAGTACGGCATCGGGGTTCTTTTTCAGCTGCACCAGATTCTGGGAGGAGAAGCCCTTCTGCTTCAAATAATAGCTGACCGGCAGGGGCGCTATGAGATTTTCCGTGGTATAAGTAAGTGTTCGTTCCATGGAAAACATTATACCCTATTCGGGCAAAAACGGACAGTGCCCGGAGCAAATAATGTCATTTCGTAATCAGTGTCTCAAGGCTACAATAAATACAGAATCAGCGGGAAAGGGCGGTCTGTCTGCCCGCAGGACACATCGGAATACGAAGAAAGGTATGGTGGCAAGTATGGAAAAATACGCATGGCGCGGGAAAATTGTACCTGGAATGCAGGAAGAATATAAGAAGAGACACGACAATATCTGGCCGGAGATGAAGGAAGTCCTGGCAAATGCGGGAATCGTGAATTATTCTATCTGGATGCAGGGGGAGGAACTGTTCGGTTATTATGAATGTGAAAAAGGCGTGGAATATGCCGCAAAAGTACAGGCTGGGAGCGACGTGGTGAAAAAATGGGATGAATATATGAAAGATATTCTGATCATGGAAAAGGATCCTGTCACGGGAGCGCAGCCGCTTCTGACACAGGTGTTCAGTTTCAGATAAGGGAGGCTGTGGATATTTTATGGAAAAATATTATCTGGCCGTGGATATCGGTGCTTCCAGCGGACGACACATTCTGGGACATCTGGAGAACGGTAAAATAGAATTGGAAGAGATCTACCGTTTTGAGAACGGTATGGATCATAAGGCTGGCAAGCTTCTGTGGGATGTGAACCGCCTGTTCGGCGAGATTGTTGCCGGCATGAAAAAATGTAAGGAACTGGGAAAGATTCCGGTAAGCATGGCCATTGACACCTGGGCGGTAGATTATGTGCTGCTGGATGAAAAGGATCAAATTCTGGGCGATACCTACGGCTATCGTGATCACCGCACGGAGGGCATGGATGCAGAAGTGGCAAAGATCCTTCCGGAGACCGAACTGTATGCGAAGACCGGTATTCAGAAGCAGATATTTAATACTGTATATCAGCTGATGGCAGTAAAACAGCAGACCCCGGAACTTTTACAGCAGGCGAAGACACTTCTCATGCTGCCGGACTATTTCGGATTCCGTCTGACGGGTCATAAATTATCGGAGTATACCAATGGTTCCACTACACAGCTGATAGATCCCGCGACTTTTCAGTGGGATAAAGAACTGATCCGTAAGTTAGGCTACCCGGAGGAGATTTTCCTGCCGCTACAGATGCCCGGAACGAAAGTGGGACAGCTGCTTCCGGAAATCCAGCAGCAAGTAGGCTTCGATCTGGAAGTGGTGCTGTGCGGAAGCCATGACACGGCATCGGCGGTAATGGCAGTACCACAGACGTCAGGGGACGGCATCTATATCAGTTCGGGAACCTGGTCCCTCATGGGAATCGAATCACTGACACCCATTATCAATGAGGACGCGGCAGCAGCCAACTTTACCAACGAGGGCGGCTACGACCACCGGTTCCGTTTCCTGAAAAATATTATGGGACTGTGGATGATCCAGTCCGTAAGACACGAATATAAGGATGCTTACTCTTTTGCACAACTGTGCGACATGGCGGAGGAAAGCAAGGAATTCCCGTCCAGAGTGGATGTGAACGATCCAAGCTTCCTCTCTCCGGACAGTATGGTGGAAGCGATAAAGCAGTACTGTCAGAAAACGGGACAGCCGGTGCCGGAGACCGTGGGCGAACTGGCTTCCGTGGTATACCGCAGTCTGGCACAGTCCTACGGGGAGACCGTAAGTGGTCTGGAGAAGATCGCAGGCAGGACCTACGACAGCATCCATATCATCGGCGGCGGTTCCAATGCCACATATCTGAACCGGCTGACCGCGGATGCTACAGGTAAGACCGTATATGCAGGACCCGGAGAGGCAACAGCCATCGGTAATCTGCTGGCGCAGATGATCCATGCGGAAGAACTGGCGGATCTGAAGAGTGCCAGAAAATGTGTCCGAGAGTCTTTCGAGATTAAGACTTTCGTTCCGGCAAAATAAAATATCACCTTAGAAAAAGGAGGAAATCATAAATGTTAGTAAACACAAAGGCAAAGATCGGTGTATTTTCCATCGCTCTGGGAGCATATCTGCCCCAGTTCCCTCAACTGGTGCCCAATTTCGAGGCACAGTATGAGGATTTCAAGAAGACGATCCCCGATACCGTAGACATCATTGACGGCGGCATGGTGACCACCAAGGAACAGGCTATGGCAGCAGGCGACAAGTTCCGTGCAGCGGATGTAGATCTGGTATTTTTACAGCTGCTGACCTATGCAACTTCCTATAACGTACTTCCAGCCATCCGCGATCTGGATGTACCGGTAGTGTGTATCAATGTGCAGAAGAAGCTGGCGCCGGACTATGACAACACCGATATTCCCATCTGGCTGGGTGATCTGTATGCCTGCGGTGCCGTAGGTGAGGCTGTGGCAGATCTGGAGCGCGCGGGCAAGAGACATGCGGTGATCACCGGGGTCGTAGAAGGTGGTGACCCCGAAGTGGCAGCGCAGATCGCCGACTGGTGTAAGGCAGCACAGGTCCGCAGACGTTTCCGTCAGACTAACATTGCACAGATCGGCCGTCCTTATCCCGGTATGATGGATCTCTATATCGATGAAACCAACCTTTACAACCGCATGGGTCTGTATACTAAGCAGTTCGATTGGGAAGACATGTGGGCCATTGCAGATGACATTACCGATACCGGAGCCATCAGGGCAAAGGCGCAGGATATCATAGATACCTTTGAAGTAGAGGGTGGCGCTGCCGCAGATGACGAAGATATCATGGATATGGCAAAGCATGTCCTTGCTTTTGAACAGTGGGCCAAGGATGAAGACCTGAGCATGATCGCTTCCCATTATGCCGGTAAGGCACAGGGCGTAGCCGGTAAACTGGATTCCATGCTGATTCCCGCATTTTCCATGCTGATCAAGCAGGGTACCGCATGTGCCGTAGAGGGCGACATGAAGGTTGCCATGGCAATGTCCATTCTGAAGACCATTTCCGGCATGGGACAGCTGTCCGAGATGTACTCCATTGACTTCAATGAAGACATCTGTATCATCGGTCATTCCGGATCCGGCGATGCGGATATCTCGCTGGCACATAAGCCTACTATGAAGATCGTAAAGGTATTCCACGGCAAAGTAGGCGGCGGATATCTGACACAGTTCTATCCTCCTGTAGGTCCTGTAACGTATCTGGCTATCACGCAGGACAAGGATGGCAACTTTAAGTTCGTAGTGGCAGAGGGCGAGAACCAGCCCGGACCGATCTTCACCTTTGGCGACACCAACATGCGTACCAAGTTCTCGATCCCCTGCAGAGAGTTCGTGAACCGCTGGAGCGAGGCAGGACCTACCCATCATATGGCAGCGGCAGCCGGAAGACATATTGACACCATTTTAAAGGTTGCTAAAATATTGAACGTGCCGGCAGATGTGATCACACGGTAAGGGTACTTGTGTAAATATGGCGCAGTAACCATAGGAGCAAAAAGCGAGCTTGGAAAGAGCAATTTTGCGAATGGGCTTCGGAATAGTTACGAATGTGTATGATTTAAAAACAATATGCCTGTGGGCGGGAGTTCACGGGCAATGGAAAGGTTAGGTATTATCATGAAATTTTTAGATGCAGAATTTGTACAGGGATTTATCAGAATGGCAGATGACGGCTGGCAACAGGGCTGGCATGAGCGTAACGGTGGCAACCTGTCTTACCGTGTAAAGCCGGAAGAGGTAGAACTGGTAAAGGAGAACTTCGAGCCGAAGGAGTTCCAGCCCATTGGCACTACTGTTCCCGCACTGGCAGGAGAGTATTTCCTGGTGACCGGCAGCGGCAAATATTTCCGCAATGTCAGCATCAAGCCGGAAGATTCCATCTGCATGATCGAGCTGGACGACAAAGGTGAGAACTATCGTATCGTATGGGGACTGGTAAACGGCGGCAGACCAACCTCTGAGCTTCCCAGCCACCTGATGAATCTGGAAGTGAAGAAGCTGCAGGATCCCGACTACCGCGTGGTATATCATGCACATACCACCAACATTATCGCTCTGACTTTCGTCCTGCCTCTGGAAGATAAGGTATTCACCAGAGAACTGTGGGAGATGGCTACCGAGTGTCCCGTAGTATTCCCGGATGGCGTGGGCGTCGTACCCTGGATGGTACCGGGTGGCAGAGAGATCGCAGTAGCAACTTCTGAACTGATGAAAAAATACGATCTGGCAATCTGGGCACATCACGGAACCTTTGCGGCAGGTAAGGATTTCGACCTGACCTTCGGTCTGATGCATACTGTAGAGAAGTCCGCTGAGATCCTGGTGAAGATGCTGTCCATGCAGCAGGACAAGAGACAGACCATTACCCCTGATGATTTCCGTCATCTGGCAAAGGACTTCGGCGTGACCCTTCCCGAAGAGTTCTTGTACGAGAAATAATAAAATAACGATCCGAGAGATACACAAAGGATTCTCGAATCGTTACAGATATAAAACACGTGATGCTATTGGCCTATTGGCGTGATTTTAAGCGCGCTTCGTTAGGCGTCATATCATACATTTTTTTGAACTGTTTGTAGAAAAAGTTCTGATTTTCATAGCCTACGGACAGGGCAATCTCAGACACCGGCAGCGCCGTGTGGGACAGCTGATTCATAGCAACCCGCATGCGCTGCTTTGTCTGTATTTCCTTGAAGGTCGTGCCGGAATATTTTTTGATCATACGGCTTAAGGAAGAGGGCGTATACCCGACCTGCGCCGCCAGTTCGTGAAGGGTTCCGGTATCGTAATGATCCGCGAGGTATCTGCGGACTACCACCATCAGGACATTGCTCTGTTCATCCTTCTGATCCAATAAAATATTTTCCGCATTGCTTAGAATGTGCATGAACAGCAGGGCAAAAGTATGCTCCGAGAGTTTATGCCAGTTCTGAGGCTGCTGTAACAGTAAAAATACGGCATTGTGGATCATATTCTGGATGCAGGGATTATCGGCCACCGTAAAGTACAGATACTGACCGACACAGCTGTCACCTTCCAGAGCATTGATGATAAAATCCGCCAGAATGTTATCCTTGTTGATCAATGTCAGGATATTCTGGAAATAGGCCGGGCGGATAATGATGTTAATGCCAAGGTCTTCCTGACCGCAGGCTTTGACAGCATGCTCAATATGCTGGTTCATAAACAGCAGTTCTCCGGGCAGGAGGCGGATCTCTTCCTCATTTATGACATGCGTGACAGATCCGGAGAGACAATAGAAAATCTCCACATAATCATGTTTATGTTTCGGAAAATCCACAAAACGGGTATGACGCCGTAAAGTAATGTCATCCTCGGAATGCTCTAAAAATTTATCGCTCTCCACCACAAAATCCTGCTTGCTGGTGTAGAGATTCTTTTGCACGGCGATATTGCCATCTAAAATCTGTTGTTCTTCCGGTGTGATATATGCCGGATCCAGAAAGTTGTTCTCGTACATAGTCACAATCAAACCTTTCCATGACCTACTATCTTATGCTGGCTGAGTCAGAAGCTGTCAGTTACTCTTATTTTACAGGAAAGAGATAAAATCCTCAAGATGTGTGCAAAAAGTGATTCCGGATTGCACGCCGCTTCTTTGTATTGTATATTAGAAGTACTTATGAAGAAGCAGTAAAAGAGGAGATTCCTGATATGGCAGATACCACAGCAAAAAAGATTGTCTGCAGTTCCTGTGGAGCGGAATTTGACGATACTCTCCCCAAATGTCCCTATTGCGGAAGCCTGAACTATAAGGGCGCCGAAGCGGAGTATCTGGGCAAACTGGAAGGCATGCGGCAGAATATGCAACAGCTGGAACAGGTACCGGAGCGGGAACTGAAGGAAAAACTGAAAAAGAAAAGGAAATTTGTAGTTAAGATATTTATCGTAGCTGCGGTGCTGGCGGCGGCCTTTGCCGTAATTATGTTCTTCCGGGGGCGGTATATAGAACAAAGGGATGCCAAGGCGGATTATCAGTGGCAAAAAGAGAACTTTCCGATACTGGACCGTCTCTATCAGGAGAAGGATCTGGAAGCACTGATGGATTTTTATGAGCAGGCTGTCGAAGAGAACAGAACCATAGACCGATGGGAACACTGTGGTATTTTCCGCTGGCTCATGAGCTGCCGGGATGCGAGGGAATATCTGGCACTGGAGCAGAGTGGAGAGACTTTGAATGAGTATCAGCAGGCATTGCTGCTGGATGATTATTGGGTGATGCGGGGACTGGACTACAGCGAGGTCGTTCTGACGGAGAAAGACAGGGAGTATATCCGCCCCTATGTGGAAGAGACCCTGAACAGTATGGAAGGGCGTTATACCTTTACCACGGAAGAGGAGCAGAAATTCACGGATACCCTTCGGGATCATTATGGTTATCCGAATTATGACGACTGCAAGGAATATATCAAAAACCACAATTAAGGGGAAAGGATCGTTAAATACATGATGAAATGTAAGTACTGCGGGGGCAACCTGACATTGGAACAGGCCTATTGTCCTCATTGCGGAAGACCAAACGAAGAAGCAGAGCAGCATGTCAAAGACATGGAGCATTACAAGAGCAGTTTTGAAGATACCAAAAGTGATGTCTATGAAGTGGCGGAGAAAAATACCGAGATCATGTCACATATGATAATTATCACAGTGCTGGTGATCTTGTGTGTGGTGGTGTTTGTAGTATCTGCCCGTAGCTGGAGCATTCACAGAGGCTTGTTGCAGTTTGATGCAGGGATCCGGCAGAGCAGCTATATGAAACAGATGGAACAATATCTGGAGGATGAGGATTACATAGGTTTATCAGCTTTTTGCGACAGGCATTACATCCGGCCTTATAGCAGTAATAATAGTTATGAAAAATATCAGCTGCTCATGGAAGCCAGCGGAGCGTATCGTTACTTTTATGAAAGTCTGATGAAGGCAGTTACGATCAACTCCGGCAATGTATCCATACTTCCCGGCCTGTATGAAGATATTTCGGATTATTACGAGCAGCTGGAAAGGATTCTGCATCCTGTGGATAATGATTATAGGGCAAAACAATATCGGGAACTGCCGGAGGAGCAGAAGGAAGCCATTCTCCGGATGGAAGAGAATGTGAAGGCACTGTTGCAGACCTATTTTGGCATGACGCCGGAAGAGGCAGAGAATTTCGGTACGATGTCAAATGCACAAAAAATCTTATTCCTGGAAGAAAAAGGCGAGGTGATGGGTTATGGTAAATCTGAAGAGTAAGCTGAAACAGGCACAGAAGCAGAGAGGAGCGCTGCTTGTGATGAATCTGGTGATCATAGCCCTGTGTCTGGTATTGTTTTGGGGAACCATTCATATGTTCAGGGAATTAAACTACGCCTTTTCCCGTCCTGCGAAGACTAATTGGATGGAGAATAATGTACAGAGTGAAAATTATGCCTATTTAGTAGTTAATTATCACGAGGATATGGTGTATGGCGGCTTGCTGTCCGGAACGAAAAAGGAATGCTATGGTGTGGCGAGATATTTTGAGGCGGCGTCCATGTATAAGGCATTTCTTCAGACCGGCGATACAGAACGTGCCACCAGAGAAAAGGAGAAGATGGATGCCGCATATGAAGAAATGGGCGACTGGAATATCGCAGCCGACAGCATCCGGAAAAAATTAGGACTGGAATAGGGAAAGAACCTTGACAAATCCCGGAAGCATGCACTACAATTACTTGCATACGACAATGACGATGAAAAGGATCAGTACGATCGG
>CAKRRD010000032.1 GCA_934394815.1 uncultured Acetatifactor sp.
TCGTAATAGTAATCATCCTCTGTGATCAGATGATTATTCATATATCGTAATGCCTCTTTTTTCAGATTCACAAGCATCGCGTCCAGTTCATCAAAGCAGCTTCCTGTATAATCCGTCTTGTCCTCCAGTTCTATGTAGATCGCCATTCTGCGTAAGATGTACACGATTTTGTCGTCCACGGTTTTCTGATACTCCAACAGTTGTCTTCTGCCATCCGGCATAAAGAGATTCCACAGTGTGCCTATCCCCGCTCCGATCATAAGAATCAGAAATTCGTTGAGGATCATGGACGGACTGCAGCTCTTGGCTGAAACATAATGCGTACAAAGCACTGCAATGGGAGCAATCGCTTCCTTCATGTCTAATGCCATGCAGCAAAACAGATATGGGATCAGTACAATACCGAACGCCCACACGTGATATCCGGCAAGTGGAAAGATCACTGCTGACAAGATCGTCATAATCACAAATATGATCATGCGTTTCACTGTTATCCGCACAGTTTCCTTCTTCGTATCCTGAATCGTCAGAAGAGTGATAATTCCTGCGGCATACGCAAACTGAAGCTGCATGGCTGCTGCAAGCAGTACGGCAGCTACGGAGCCGGTAACATATTTGATAAGTTTTATGGTTTCGTCAGTTTTAATTTTCATAGGTATGATTTCCTTCCGTATTTATAAGCTTATAATATATCCTATTTGAAATGTAACTCCCATCCGCCCTCTGACCTGGCTGATTCCTCCCGGCTATTCCATAATCTAAAAAATATTCATAAACGCAAAACGTCCCCTTGCATTCTCCTCCCCACAAAGTATAATATTGGTAAACAGTTTTTTAACCGGTATTACAACCGCATACCAAAGGAGGGTTCTTATGAAATTAACAAAAATCGAACAGGTAAATGAGTTTCTTTCTATTGTCGACAGTTGTAAAGGGGATGTTACTTTAAGATCCTTAGACGGCGATATTTTTAATTTAAAGAGCAAGCTTTCCCAGTACATTGCCATTGCCGCTTTGCTGGGGCAGCATGGAGATGAGTTGGAATTGTTCTGCTCCGACAGCGCAGATGAAGCTAAATTTACAAATTTCCTGATGGAGAATCCCAGCGTGTCATAAATCCTGTATGAATTACACCTATTATAACAAAGCACTCCCGTTTGAAAATCCGGGAGTGCTTTTATTCATGCCAGAATCATGCAGCCTACCGCATTCTACAAATATTTCCGAACCCCCGGAATGCATTTCAAGAGGTTGGTAATGACAATGCCGCACAGTACACACACGCCGATCCAGAGCCAGCAGGCAAAATACTCCGGTATGATATACACCCATTTCTCCAGCAGGAAGAACAGGCGGTCCCGGAGGATCTGCTCCAACAGGTAGGTGCCGAATACGCCGCTGCCCAGAAAAGTCAGTATATTGCAAAACACTCGGTTCTGACGTTCTCCGGTGAAGATAACTCCTGCCAGAAGGTAAATTCCGAACATCAGGATCCTGTGGAACCAGTTGGCATAAGCCAGTGTCCCACTGGTCAGCAGCGCCTGGCGGTCCATAAGATAATTCACCCACAGTACCAGCACAAGTCCCGCTGCCAGTCCGAGACCGATCCATTTCCTGTTACGGCAAGTCTGCACTTTTGGAATGATCCTGCTGTCCAGAAAATATCCCATGAGCGGATAGAAGATATTCTGATCCATCAGCGGAACATTCACTCCGCTCGCTTCAAAACCACTCACCAGCTGAAACAGCGGAAGCACCAGTTGGAACAGGATTCCTACCCCAAAAAGATACCAGTAAAATCTGTCTTCCGTGATTCCTGCTGCCATCCGCTGTAAAAAGGGCAGGATGAGCAAAAAGGACAGATAGGCATAGAGAAACCAATGCTGGGTAAGAGAACCTCCGTGATACAATGCATTGAAATACCCCTTCACCGACAGGTTCTCGCCATCTCTCAGGTAATATACCAGCACTGCCACTGCCGTAACCAGAAAAAAGCGCAGGAATCTCTTACGAAGGACCGTACTTATGCTTTCTGTTTTACGCAATAGCAATGCTCCGGAAATCATAAAGAATAAATTCACGCATCCGGCTGCCAGCGGATAGACAAAAATCGACAGTTCGCTGCTGCGGTTCTCCTTATCCATCTGAAAATACACCAGACCGTTCACGGAAGTATGGCAATACAATACCAGAAGGATGGCCGCCACCCGGATCACCTCTATATAGATCTTTTTCTTCTGCTCTGTCATTTTTCCTCTGCCCCGTCATTTTTCTATCATTTCTTCATTGCTTATAGTATAGCGATTTTATCCTTCCTTTACAAGCCATATTACAACAGCTGCAGGAGCCTTCGGTTCCTGTGATAACAGAAGATCCGGTCCGACAACATCTCTCCCTCTCCGTATACGGCATTGATATGCTGGATTGAAGACCGGATGCCCTGCACACCGGTACATCCTACAGGATGGATGATTGCCTCATGTACACTGGGGAAGACCACATAGTAGTCCCCGCCCATCTTCTCTGCCAGGATTGCTCTGACTCCCGGATAGAAGAACGCAATGGCACCATGGATCCTTGCAGTATTGGTGAGCAGATATCCTTTTTGTCCCTCCCTGTGGTTCCACGGACTGATCCAGGTCTGCCGCCCCCCTTCCTCCGGCAGCAGGATTCCTTCGCCATAAGGGAAAAATTTTCGTCTGTCATCTCCCAGGAACAGCCGCGGCGGCATTTTACGACAGGTATTCATCAGGGCTTCCGTGATCAGCTGTTCTTCCGTAAGCTTCCAGGGCTGCACCATCCCCCGGGACGGCTGTATGGTCAGACTGCTCCCCGACTTCTCACAGGTCAGCAGATGAAGTACCAAAGCCACATCCCCGATCTTCCGGTAGATGGCATTGCCCAGTTCCTGCCGGGAGCGTTCATAATTCACCGGCCGCACGATCATATGTCTCCTACAGACAGCATAGCTTAAATTCTCCCCGGAGAACGAAATATCTTCTTCCTCATCATTCTCCGTAAGGCCTGCCGAGATCTCCGGTAAGATGCCCTGCCATCCTTCCTGCCTGTATCGTTCATAGAAAGGCCGCACCAGCCAGTGCTGCACATATTCTCTTTTCTCCCACGTCCACAATGCACAGAGCATATCCTCCCGGATCAGCGTATGTTCTCTCCCGTACATACACCGGTTCATGATATTCATAAGATGAACCGAAGCAGGATCCCCACATACCATCTGGCGCTCCAGCAGACGTATTGTCTTGTTCCGCGCCGTTTCCATGTTCTGCACATTCCAACGCAGTTCCTTCTTAAATTCTTCGTATGTCATGAATCCTCTTGGACTCCTTCCTGTCGGAACGGAACACTTTTCCGTAAAATTGCGTACAAAAATAAAAGGTACTGTAAAAAAATCGTTGGAAATCTCGGCCGAACGGCCTATTAAGAATTCTTGTTTCAGAAATTTGCAACCTCCGAAACCACCCAGGTTCCGGATATCTCCACCCTATCATAGATAGATCACTTTGTCTATATGCGATTTCACCAAGGATATCTTTCGTCGATTTTCACGAAGAAATGCGTTCAGAAATAAAAAAATCCCCCGTTTTCCGCGAAAACAGGGGATTTACAAATGTCAAATATAAAATTTACACAACACGTCTCACGGCCAGGATGGGGCGGTAATTGGCATTGCTGATCTTGATACCGGTACGCTGTGTGCTGGCATGTACGATCAGTCCGCCGCCGATATACATGGCTACATGGCCGTCGTAACAGATCAGATCTCCCGGCTGGGCACTGCTGTAGTCCACACCGGTGCCGCAGCTTCTCTGCTCGTAAGAAGTACGGGGAATACTGTAACCGAAGTCACTGTAGATGCGGTAGGTAAAACCGGAACAGTCCGCACCGTTCGTCAGGCTGGTACCTCCTGCCACATAGGGGTTACCTATGTACTGACAGGCATATTTTGCCAGACGTTTTCCCATATCACTGCCGGAGGCACTGTCAATGACCGAGGTATAATTGGTCGTTGCATAAGTGCCGGTAGCTGCTGCGGTATTTCCCCTTTGTGACTGTGCCTGCAATTGTTTCAGCTGCTTCTGTTCCTGTTGCAGCAGAGCTTTCGCAACGGAAGCCTCCTGTCTGGCTTTCTTGATCTCCGCATCATAGTTGGCGGATTCCTGTTTTTTCTTTGCCAGCATTACATCCAGTTCGGATTTCTGGCTTTCCAGTTCTGCCTTGTCAGCTTCCAGCTGATCCTTGTCGGCCTGCAGCTGGGTCTTCTCCTCCTCCAGCTGATTCCACAGGGCCAGCACCTGTTCCTTGGTCTCTTCGTATTCCTGCAGCTTCTGCCGGTCATACTCGTAGACGCTCTCCACGAAGTCCATCCGGTTCAGCATGCCGCTTAAACCGCCGCCCTGTAACAGAAGATTCACATAGTTCTCCGAGGAATCGTTCTCGTACATCATGCGCATCCGGCTGACCATATCATCATGCTGCTGTTCTTCTCTGGCCTTGGCAGCATTGTACTCTTCCTGGGTCTGATCGATCTGCACCTGCTTGTCGGCCAGTTCTGTTTCCTTGGCTGTGATTTCATCCTCTTTCATGCCGATACTGGTCATGGTGTTGATGATCTCCGCATTCAGGTCATCGATCTTCTCCTGCACCAGATCCTGTTCGTCCTGCAGGGAATTGATCTGACTGTTAATATTGTTCAGCTGGTCCTGATGTTCTTTGATGTTGTTCTGTAATTCTCCTATGGAAGGAGCTGCCTGCACCGTCTCCCCGGAGGTTTCCCAGACAGAGCCGGTGGCTGTCAGCGTCACCGCTGCCAGAAGAAGGTAACATAAACACTTTCTTTTTGCTCTATTTACTTTTCTGCCGGCAGTTTTCTTCTTCATAGGTAAAATGACTCCATATAATTACAGGTCGCAGTTATTTACGGTACGAGGGAAGGGGATAACATCACGGATATTGCCCATTCCGGTAATATACATAACACAGCGCTCGAAGCCCAGTCCGAAGCCTGCATGGCGTGCGGAACCGTAACGGCGCAGATCCAGATAGAACTGGTAATCTTCCTTGTTCAGTCCCAGCTCTTCCATACGTTTCTCCAGGATCTCCAGATTGTCCTCACGCTGGCTGCCGCCGATGATCTCGCCGATGCCGGGTACGAGGCAGTCCATAGCAGCTACAGTCTTGCCATCCTCGTTCAGCTTCATATAGAAGGCCTTGATCTCCTTCGGATAATCGGTAACGAATACCGGTCTCTTGAATTCCTTCTCGGTCAGGTATCTCTCATGCTCGGTCTGCAGATCGCATCCCCAGAATACCTTGTAATCGAATTCGTCGTTGTGCTTCTCCAGGATCTTGATCGCCTCAGTGTAAGTCACATGACCAAAATCAGAGTTTACCACATGCTGTAATCTCTCGATCAGTCCCTTATCTACAAACTGGTTAAAAAATGCCATCTCTTCGGGAGCATTTTCCAATACGTAACGAATGACATACTTTAACATGCTTTCTGCCAGGATCATGTCGTCCTTCAGATCTGCAAAACAGATCTCCGGCTCAATCATCCAGAACTCTGCCGCATGGCGGGTGGTGTTGGAATTTTCGGCACGGAAGGTCGGTCCAAAAGTATATACGTTCTTGAATGCAAAAGCATAGGTCTCTACATCCAGCTGTCCGCTTACGGTCAGGTTTACAGGCTTGCCAAAGAAGTCCTGGGTGTAATCCACTTTGCCGTCTTCCGTCTTCGGTACATTGTTCATATCCAGTGTGGTCACCTGGAACATTTCACCGGCGCCTTCACAGTCACTGCTGGTAATCAGCGGGGTATGCACATAGACAAATCCTCTCTCCATGAAGAAGGTGTGGATCGCATAGGCAATCAGGGATCTGACACGGAATACTGCCTGGAAAGTATTGGTACGTGCTCGCAAATGAGAAATCGTACGCAGATACTCGAAGGAGTGACGCTTTTTCTGTAAGGGGTAATCTGCAGTAGAAGGTCCTTCCACGATCACTTCTGCTGCCTGCATCTCGAAGGCCTGCTTTGCCTCGGGGGTAGCCACGATGGTACCGCGGATCACAACAGCCGCACCGACATTGATCTTGCAGATCTCCTGAAAGTTTGCAAGGCCATCACCGTATACTACCTGCAAAGGCTCAAAAAAAGTTCCGTCGTTGATCACCAGAAAACCGAAGTTTTTGGAGTCACGATTGTTCCTCACCCAGCCGCCTACGGTAATCTCCTTACCGATATAGACGTCCTTTTCCCGGTGAAGTTCTCTGATGTCTGTTAATTCCATAATTTTTCCTATCCGCACGCTGCGACGTGCTCTATCTGAACCGGCCCGCATCCTATTCGCCGGTCACATACTGTTTGGTAAAACTTAATTGTTAGTGATCTGTGCGTTCTCTACCAGATAATCCATCACCTTGTCAGTGAGGAAATACTCTCTGTAATCTTCCCTGGAGGTCTCTCCGATATACTCCTCAATGGTATCGTAACCGGCTGCCGTAGCACGATCCAGCAGAATCTGATCCAGTTCCTCATCGCTGATGTTCAGGTTCTCTCGGTTGGCTACTGCCTGTAATGCGATATCCTGTTTTGCTGCTTCTTCGGAGTAGGCAGACAGGAAAGATGCCAGATCCTGTCCGTAATAATACTGGGTAAAGGTATCTGCGTCCACGCCGTAAGCAGACGCCATGGAGGTGATGCTGCTCTCTGCGGCATCGGAATACTTCTGTACCAGTGCCTCCGGTACAGAGGTAAAGGTATTGTTTGCCATAAACGCGTCCATAACTGCCTGCTGCACATTGCTCTCGTAGTTCTGCTGCGCATTGTCATTCAGGTAGTCATACGCATACTGGCGGAGTTCTTCCTCATTGGTCACACCATCAATACCAAAATTGCTGATGACTTCATCACTGAATTCCCCATCCTGTGCGGGCTGAATATAATTTACCGTCACCGTAAATACCACTGCCTGTCCTGCCAGATCAGAATTTCCATAGTTCTCCGGGAATGTAAGATCCAGATCTACGGTCTCACCGGGCATCACGCCGATCAGTCCATCTTCGAATCCGGCGATAAAATTGCCGGAACCAATGGTCAGATCATAGCCCTGATCAGTGCCGCCGTCAAATGCCACACCGTCCTTTTTGCCTTCGTAATCAATATTTACGGTGTCTCCGGTCTCCACGGCGCGATCCGTGATTCCACCGTTCTCTGCGGTAATGTTTCCATAGTATACATTGTTGACCAGAGTGTCCCACTCGTCCTCATCTACTTCCACAGTGTCTACAGATGCTACCAGTCCCTTGTACTCGCCCAGGGTCACATATTTGTCCACATCCATATCCTTCAAAGCGGTACTGTCCGTTGCAGTTCCGGTCTCTGATCCGTTTCCTGTATCCTTTGCTCCGCAGCCGGCCAGCATGCATACGCTTAACACTGCTGCCAGAAATCCTAATGTCTTTTTCTTCATTGTGTTACTTCCTATACCTTTCTATTACTGCCATGTGTGCATAAATGCATCATAGCACCGCCCATTATAGCACATCCTCCGGGCTATAACAAGGGTGACAATAACCGGCAGATCTGCTCTTTGATACGGATTTTCAGCTTTCTGGCCACATAATAATCCCGGGTGATCTGACGGCAGACTTCCAGATCCCTGTGAAATATTTCCACCATTTCCCACGCCTTTTTTTCATCATATACCACAGCATTTACTTCAAAATTCAACGCAAAGCTGCGGATGTCCATGTTCGCTGTTCCGTAACACAGTACTCTGTCATCCACGATCATGCCCTTGCTGTGTAGAAAACCGTTGTTATAGGTATAACAGTTGGCCCCGGCCATGACCATATCGCCAAGATAAGAATAGGTGGCCCAATAGACAAACGGGTGATCCGGCATACACGGGATCATGATATTTACTTCAATTCCGGATTTCACGGCGATCATCAGCGCATTCAGTATCGCCTCATCCGGGATAAAATACGGCGTCTGGATATAGATGCTTTTTTGTGCCTTGTTGATCAGACGCAGATAATTGTCATGGATCTGCTGGGTCGTCTTATCCGGTCCACTGCTGATGATCTGCATATCACAGAAATCCCTCGTACCGGCTTCGATCCCCCGGAACAGTTCCGGGCGCAAAAACAGGTTCTCTCCTGCCGCATAATTCCAGTCTAAAATAAATCGCACCTGGAGCCCCAGTACCGCACTGCCGCGGATCCGCAGATGAGTATCTCTCCAGTGTCCGAACTTTTCATCCAGATCAATATATTCCTTCCCGACATTAAATCCGCCCACATAAGCCACTTTATTGTCAACGACCACAATTTTCCTGTGGTTGCGGTAATTGATACGAAGCTGAAATCTCCGTAGGATCGCCGGGAAAAATTCCGCGGTCTGCACGCCCTTTTCGTTCAGCCATTTCCAGTAGCTGTGCCGCACGGAACGACAGCCCATGGCATCGAACAGAACCCGGACCTCCACGCCCTGCGCCGCCTTCTCGATCAGAATATCCTTGATCTGATTGAATAATACGTCATTTTTAATAATGTAGTATTGGATATGGATAAATTGCTCCGCATTCCGCAGATCTTCCATCAGTGCCCGGAACTTCTCATTGCCGTCGATGAAGATATCCACATCGTTGTCCTTCGTCAGCATGGCTTCTCCGGCCTCCAGATTATACATGACCAAATCCTCATACCCCCGGATATTTTCATCCAGCTCCTGGACATCCCGGGATCTCAGCCGGTACTCCTGCTGTCTTATATCTTTACTGATGTGATCCTCCACCTCTTTGATCCGGAACATTTTCCGCTTGTGCATATCCTGTCCCAGGAACAGATAGAACACGAATCCCAGTACCGGTATAAAATACAACAAAAGCAGCCATGCCCACACGCTCTTCGGATCCCGTCGCTGGAAAAACACAATGACAATAGCAAACAGCATATTAAAAAATACCAGGTGGCTGCAGAAAAAATCTATTCCTGTTTTTATGATCTCAAATGCTTCGTCCATAAATACCCTCCGGACATAGTATAGCATATCACGGTGAACAGAAAAAGACTGAAGATAAACTCCTTCTTTATCTTCAGTCTCTTGCATACTTAAATTTGATCACTTATTTAAAGTTTACCCCTTCACAGCCCCCAGAATACCATTGGTAAAGCTTCTCTGCAGGATCAGGAACAGAATTCCGGTAGGTAGCGAGCATATCAGTACTCCCAGCATCAGCACACCGTAGTCAATACTGTAACCGGCTGACAGATTCGCCACCATCATGGGCATCGTCTGGGAATCTGCGGACATCATGATAACCTTGGGCCACAGATAATTGTTCCAGGCATTCATAAAGGTTACGGTCATGGCTGCCGCATAGGTGGATTTCATGGTAGGAAAATACAGCTTTGCAAAAATTTTGATTTCACTGAGCCCGTCAATCCTGGCCGCCTCTATGATTTCCCGCGGGAAGGTTCTGGTACTCTGTCTGAACAGCATGATCAGGAAAGGCGTGGAGATCGTCGGCAGAATAAATGCGATCCAGGTACTCTGCAGCCCCAGTCCGGTAAATAATTTAAACAGGGGGATTAAAGTTGCCGCAAAGGGCACCATCATAGCCAGAAGGAGGATGGACATTACAGTATCCTTCCACTTGTCATGATACACTTCGAAGCCATAACCGGCGATGGAGCAGACGAGCAGAGACAACAGGCTCAGTGTGCAGGAATAAAACATAGAATTGCCAAAGGAACGTCCCACATTCTGCTGCAGGATCAGCTCCTTGTAATTCTCGATCAGATGAAGTCCCGGGAGGAGTCTTCCTCCCAGTACATCCGTACTGTTATTGGTGGCTGCCGAGATCATCCAGTACAGAGGGAACACAGAGATTACAGATGCCACTGTTAAAAACAGATAAGCTGCTATTTTTTTTACTCGTTTCATCTCTTATCCCCCACTTTCATCTGGACAAAGGCTAAAATAGCCACCAGGATAAATATTACATAAGACATGGCTGCCGCATAACCAAACTGTGGATTATACTCAAAGGATGCCTTATATATGTAATGTGACATCGTCAGTGTTGAATTGGCAGGTCCGCCACCGGTCAGATTCACAGATTCATCGAACAGCTGTAAGGTACCGTTGGTAGACATAATGGTAGTCAGCAGGATCGTAGGCTTCAGCATGGGAACTGTGATCTTGAAAAAAGACTGTATGGCATTGGCGCCGTCGATCTTCGCTGCCTCATAGAGAGAATCATCAATATTCTGCAATCCTGCCAGATAAAATACCATGTTATAGCCGGTCCATCTCCAGATCAGTGCCAGAATAATGATCACCTTGGCGCTGCCCTCCTGGCTGAGCCAGTTGACTCTCTCACTGATCAGTCCCAGGTTCATCAACACCGTATTTACATAACCGTCATAAGAAAACAGTGTTTTGAAAATAATGGCGTAGGATACCAGGGAGGTACAGCAGGGAAGGAAGATTGCCGTACGGAAGATTCCCTTTCCTTTCAGATCCTTAATGTTTAATACCGATGCCAGGATCAGCGCCAGGATCAGCATGATGGGCACCTGGATGATCAGATACACGAAGTTATTCACCAGAGCTGTTCTGAATACCGGATCCTTCAAGAGTCTTGCGTAATTACTCAAGCCTCCGAATTGCAGATTGTTGCCGATACCTGTCTGGAAGGATAAAACAAGTGCCTGAATCATAGGATAAAAGTTCATCACACAGATCAGGATTGCGGCCGGGGCTAAAAAGCCCCAGCCGGTCAGGCTATATTTCTGATTAATGGTAAGTCGTTTTGATGTTCTCCCGGAAGTTCTCATAGCTGAACAATCCTTTCTATTATTTGGTCACCTCTATTGACCCATATTGAATTCTACAGTAGACTGTGCTTCTGCGATCGCTGCATCCAGGTCAGATTTGCCGTTAATAACTTTGGACAGTGCAATACCCAGTGCTTCTTTTTCTTCGGTCCAGTAGATGCCCTTGTTTACCGTAGGAATCTTGCCACCGTAAGATACAATTCTGGAGTAAATTGCTTCATCACTGAAGTAAGCGGATTTCTGGTTATAAGCATCACTTTCTGCAGCGGGCAGATAGGTAGCAATAGCGCCGAGATCTCCCAGAATACTGTCATAAAAATCTGTGCTGCCTGCCCAGGTAGACTTGAAGAAGTCCACTGCCAGATCATAGTTCTTGGATGCGGAGCATACAGCCCAGGTAGAACCACCCTGTGCGGAATAGTTGGTAGCTCCGGGATAATCATTCAGTTTCGGCATGTTGGTCACTGCCCAGTTGCCTTCCTGCTCTGCCTGATCGGTGGACATAATGGTCGCACAGATCCAGGAACCGTTAATCGTGCCTACTACCGTACCATTATTAATGGATCCCTGATATCCGGACCAGTCTACCTGTTCCTGCAGAATGCCTTCCTTTACCAGTGTCATATAGACATCCATTGCTTCCTTCAGGCCCTCATTGTCTACCAGATCAATGTTACCGTTCTCATCAAATACAGAGATGCCTGCAGACTGTAAGATCATGTTCAGCAGATCAGGCTCACCCTGTACATTGGTCAGCATCGGCATGCCGGTCTTTTCCTTTACCACTTTACCGATTTCAATGAACTGGTCCCAAGTGATATCAGTCAGATCCGCTACCGTATAGCCAGCCTGCTCCAGGTAATCGGTACGATAGCATGCAATTACGGTATTACTGTCATAAGGTACACCATAGTTCTTACCGCCGCTGACGGAGTTCGCTACTTTAGATGCTGCAAAATCAGAAAAAGCAATGCCGGAATCAGTCAGATCTGCAAAGACCTCCGGATAATTCTGCAAATACTTCGTGAATACCTGATCGTCCATCAGAAATACATCCGGAAGGGAATCCAGCTGGCCGCTCATGGCGCAGGTCTGTACGATAGTCTGGATGTCCTTGGACAGGGTCTCCTCCACCACGATGGACACTCCGGGATGCTCCGCCTCATACATGGCTCCTGCAGTCTTCATGGCATCCACATTAAAGGAATCCCAACACCATACTTTCAGTGTCTGCTCTCCTGCAGGGATCTCCGCTGCCGCCTCGGTTTTGGTACTCTCTGCTGCCGCCTGTGTCTGGCTGTCTGTTCCGGCAGCCGGTGCAGCGCTGTTGTCCGCGTTTCCGCAAGCTGCAAGCGACAGGGCCATCATGGCTGTCATCAGAATCGATAATACTTTTTTCTTCATAGTAACCTCCCAAATCATCAATCGTTGCAACCGTTTTCCGGCTGCCTTTCGTTTACAATAAAAGCTTACCATTTACAGCCTCTTCACAGATAACACTATGTTGGCATCAATTTTCATTTAATTGGGATACTTGCGAAAGCACTTGAACTATTTTGGAAAACTGACATTTTTTTAAGATTCCCCGGGCAGGCATATATCCTTCCGGCTCCTTATCCAAAAAAGCAGTTGCCGGGATCACTCCCTTGCAACTGCTTCCGCCTTTTCCTGCACCCTTTGTAAACATGTCTGCAGGTCATCATCTACCAGCACATTCTGGAATTCCTCCTCCAGAATATCTTCGATTTCATAAGTCTTGCTTCCGTAATTGACGACCGGAATTCTGGTCTCCAGCTCCGTCAGAAGCTTTGTCACCTGTTGTCCTCCAAAATACGGATCCTCTCTCTCATAATTGGCCAATACTGTCGGATCCTTCACCGCCGGAACAATTCCGATCTCTGTAATCAGCTGATCCAGCAATATGTCATTCTCGCCAAACATTGCTATGATAAAATCCGTTGCAGTCTCCGAATGTGCCGAATTCTTCAGTACATACCAGCCGCTGCCTCCCACATTGGATGCTGC
This sequence comes from uncultured Acetatifactor sp., assembly GCA_934394815.1. Classification (GTDB taxonomy): domain Bacteria; phylum Bacillota; class Clostridia; order Lachnospirales; family Lachnospiraceae; genus Acetatifactor. The sequence continues at coordinate 12,895 of CAKRRD010000032.1, forward strand.
CACAGCATTTTCATTTTCTGTCAGTACCGGAATCGGTGCGATCCGCCACAATCCTTCCTGTTCCGTCCTTGCTTTAATACTTGAGATGATCCAGCCTCCACTGATCACCGACACTACTTCTCCCTGTTGAAAAGCAGAAATGAATTCATTCCAACCGTTCACACTAAGCCCCACATTGCTCTCCAACAGCTGCTTATATATCTCCATAGCCCGGTACAATGCCGGATTATTCTCAATATCTACACTCACTCCGTCTTCCTGCACATACCAGCTTCCGCAGCTCTGCATGATCACTCTGACCAGCGGAAAATCCGTAGGATCCAGTGTCAGCATGGGAAGTCCTGTCTTACGGTAAACATCCTCCCCGATTTCCATATATTTCTCCCAGGTCAGATTCTGCATATCCTGTTCTGTATAGCCCGCCTGTTCCAACAGATCTATACGATAGAAAAGAGCCGCCGTACCACTGTCAAACGGAATGCCATACATTCGATCATTGCGGGAGCATAATTTTCTCTTATAATCCACGAATTTGTCATAATTCATACGATCCGTCAGATCCACGAATTCGTCGTCAAACTGTGCCAGCATCTCCTGCACATCGTAGTCTTCCAGCATAATAATATCCGGCAGATCCTCGTACAACTCTGCCGACAGAAGATTTTTAACATCTGTCTGAATCTCTTCTCTCTCTTTCGTAATGACCTGGATCGTAAGTTCCGGATGTGTCTCTTCGTACAGCGCCGCTGCTGTTTTTGCGGCCCTGACATTGAAGGTCTCATCCCAGGTCCAGATTATGATCTGTTCCTGCTCTGTTTTCTCCGTGGTCTCCGCTCTCCCGCATCCACACAGGATCAGCATCAGCCAGAAAACACCTGCCGGCAGTATCCAGCTTTTTCTATTTTTCATGTTCCTCCCGGCTCCTTTCCTCTTCTTCGGAGCGGTTTGCAGGCAATCGTATGATTACTTCCGTTCCCTCCTGCAGCCTGCTGTTCACGGAAACTCCATATTGTTTGCCATATAGCAGTTCCAGCCGCTCCTGTACGTTATGAATACCGATACCGGAGAAATGTTCTTTATTTCCTGCCTGCTTCACTGCCTCCTCGGCACGGTTCTGTTCCATTCCCACACCGTCATCCGAGATCCGGATCTCCAGCTCTCCTTCTTTTTCCTTCATATAGATTTCGATCATACCGCTGCGTCCGGACGGAAACGCATGGAAAAAAGCATTTTCTACAAACGGCTGTAAAATCATCTTCGGCAGCAGACAGTCCCTGCAGTTCCGGGATACATAGAATTCCACCTGCACCGCATCTCCGTAACGGGTATGATTGATCAGGATATAATTCTCCAGATTTTGTATTTCCTGTTCAATGGTGATAAACTCATCGGTATTACTTATAGTATTGCGCAGCAGGCTGATAAAAGCATCAATCGTCTGCACGGTACGGTCTCTGTCATTCTGATATACCAGCCATTTAATGCTTGCCAGCGTATTATAAATGTAATGTGGATTGATCTGCATCTGCAAAGCCTTAATCTCTGATCTTCTACGGGCCTTCTGCGTTGCCATCAGTTCATTGATATAGTTTTGCAGATCATCCAGCATATAGTTATAGGTGGCTGCCAGTTCCTGTACTTCTGTCGTTCCTTTCACCGGCATGTATTGTCCGAAATCTCCCTGCCTTATCTGCCCCATGCGCTGTACCAGTTCAGATAAGGGCCGCAGTGTCTTTCGGGTATAGGCAAGGCACAATGACAGGATAGCAGCCCCCACTACGGCACACAGAAGGATCAGAAGAGGCATATTATACAGACGCCCCAGAGCCATATCATTATCCGTCACGCCGTACAGTCTGCATCCCAGATATTGCAGATCCTTCTGCATGACAGTAAGCGATACTCCATTCTCCCGCATACGGAACAGGCTCTGTCCATTTTCTTCCGCCTTTGTGTACCATGCACTCTCTGCCATGGTTCCTACCACAGAGGCATCACTGGAACAAATAATCCTGCCTTCCTCATCCACAAGATACATATTGGTATTATCCGTAATGAAATAGTCATAATAACGCTTCAGTTCATCCATAGTCAGTGTGATCAGCACCACCCCGTAGATTTCCTTGCTTTCATGATAGTACAGTGCTCTGGATACAATGATCACATCCGTATCCCGGCCGGTAGCGGTATAGGCACCGTGGGAATAGGTATAATGCAGTACTTCCGGCTCCCGGATTGCCAGCAATACCGGCCTGCTGTTCCAGATTTCCTGATCGGTTGCCGTAATGGTCTCCGTTCTGGACAGATAATGTTTTCCGCCAACTCCCATGACCAGAATATTCAACCGCTCCAGATCGGAAGCTTTGCTCTGCTCCAGATCCTTTTCCATCTGATAAATATTCTGAAAGGTACGGACATTGTCAAATCGATCCCCTTCTGTCAGATACAGCCGGAAGGCCCAGCTGGCATCAATGGCATCCGTGATATTCTGCAGATTTTCATGGAAAGTATTCCACTCCTCTTCCACCTGCAAAAACACTTTCTCCTGCGATCTGCCATAAGTGTCGGTAAAGACATTTTTGGACATTCCCAATACCAGACAGCTTACTACAATGGCAATCAGTAATATTCCAAGCAATACCATCCCCAGAATTCTCACAGCAAAACTGTTCCACCATTCTTTTCTCCCGTCTTCTCTTACGCGTTCCGTCTCCATACCGAAGGTGTCTCTCCTGTGATCTTTTTGAATACACGGCAAAAATAGCTGTGCTCTGCATACCCCACTTCACTGCTGATCTGTGAGATGGGAAGCGTGCTCTCCTGCAATAGCCTACAGGCCTTGTTGATCCTGACACGATTCAGATAATCACTGAATCCTTCCTGCATCTGCTGACTGAAATATGCCGACAGATAATGATAGTTGAAGTTGAATTCGCCTGCCAGATCCTCCAGCTTCAGATCTTCCCTGTAGTTCTTCTCTATGTATGCCAGCATTCTGTCAATACGTTCATCGGTCTGCTGTCCGTTCTGCCCGGCCAGACGTTCTATTTCTTCTAAAATATCTTCCACGCATTTCTGATAGTCTTCCGCATAAAAAGACTGATTCACAGCGCGGAAATATTTCTTCCGGTATTCTTCCTGTGCTTCGTCTCCCAGCTGTAGAAAATCCAGAAAATGATAAATCATATTCTTGATCTGGTTCTTCAGGCGGTAAACATCCATCTGTCCTTCCACTGCCCGTCTGTTGTATTCCCCCAGCAGTACAAGTGCCTCCCGGTACTGCTTATTATTCAGCAGATGATTGTATTTAAAAAAATCAAATTTTTCAATCTGCGGATTTTCTTCCTCTTCCTTTCCGGTGCTGACAAGAAAGCTGCTGCCACGATAATAAAAAGCTTTCTCTGTATTCTTCAAAATATCCTGCTGATATCCCTTTCGCAGATCCTCCGGCCGGTCCATGCGTCTGCTCAGAATTCCAAAGACTCCGGGACACAGAAGTCTCATCTGCTGCATCATGCTCTCCAGGCCTTCCAGTATTCCCTTTTCTCCGGATAGTTCATAGTTCAATACTACACAAAACAACCCATCTTTCAGAGAAAGCCACATTTTTCTGATGGAAGTCCAGTTCCTGCCCGACAGTTCTCTCTGAAACTTCCGATACAGTACCTCGTTGATATTCCGGTCGTTCTCCGTCTCCCTGCCACTGGTCACGGAAAAAATCCTAAGGTAAGATTCTGTAAAACAATTTCTGCTTACTTCCCTGTTCCATTCGATGTCATGTCCCAACAGATATCGTTCTACCAGATGTTCATAATGAATCTCTCCGGTTTCCCCTCCCATTCTGGCTCCCGGAATCCGGTCTACCGCTTTTTGCAGCGCTCTGCGCAATTCTTCCGGGTTTAACGTCGGCTTCAGAATATAATCCACCACGCCGTTAATCAGCGTATGTCTCACATATTCATATTTATCATAACCACTTAATATAATCGTCTGAATTCTGGGATACATCCGATGTACCGCCTCAGAGAAATCCACCCCATCCAGCTGCGGCATTACAATATCGCAGATAATGATCTGAGGAGCCAGACTCTCTATACACTGAAGTGCTTCGGCACCGTTGGTCGCTTCCCCAACGATTTCAAACCCTTCCTGCTCCCAGTCGATCATATACTTCAATCCCTGGCGCATAATATATTCATCATCCACAATCAACACTTTTATCATAATCTGCCACCCATACGATAGACACTTCACAAAAACCATTCAGGACTCCGTTTTCCGTCGTTTACCGGTCACTGAATAATTACATCATAGCATTATTTTGGGATTCCGGAAAGTTTCGTCCCCTACCTTCCCAAAAAAATATCAAAATCTCAAAATTGTGCAAGTGCTATCCTTCACAGCGAAAACTGAAAATGTCTAGTTGCGTATTCCGCCCCATGTATGTTACAATATCCAATAGGAATTTGTTCCGATTAACTGAAGGAGGGACTGTAAAATGAGTCCGGTGACAATCACATTATTAGTTATTGTAATAGTACTTGCGATTATCATTGCAGTATTATATTTCTTAGGTAAGAAAGCACAGAAAAAACAGGCAGAGCAGCAGGAGCTGCTGGATGCCAACAAACAGACCGTATCCATGCTGATCATCGATAAAAAACGCATGAAGCTGAAAGATGCCGGTCTTCCGCAGATGGTCATTGACCAGACTCCGAAGATGATGCGTGGTTCCAAGCTTCCCATCGTCAAGGCAAAGGTCGGCCCCCAGATTGTATCCCTGATCTGTGACGAGAAGATTTTCGACAACGTTCCCGTAAAAAAGGAAGTAAAGGCCGTTGTCAGCGGTATCTATGTACTGGATGTCAAGGGACTGCATGGTAAGACCGAGGCTGCTCCCGAGAAGAAGAAAGGCTTCTTCAAGCGTCTGGTTGCCACGGCCCAGGAAAAGGCCGGGGCAAAGCCTGTAAAGTAAATAACTGTTCAGAACCATTAAAAATAGCAAATGTTCGTTGAATGCCTGCATTCATAAGAGCATCTGCTATTTTTTATTTTGCGGATAAATTTCTGAATCGTTACTATTTCTCCCGAATGTGGATCTTCAGGCAGCTCTCGCTCAGTGGCTCTCCCTCATGATCCAGCGTATATTCCACTGTCACATGGATCTGGTGCTCCTGCTCCTCCACCAGCACCCTGCCGGTCTCGATTCCCAGAAGCAGTTGTCCGTAAGGCGTGTTGTAGGGAATCATGTGTTTCTGATTTTCCTCAAAGATCATATGCACCTCCGAGGCTCCCTGTCTGGTCAGTTCCAACAGATGCTCCCGGAACTTGATCCGGCTTTTGCAGGGTGCATCCAGCCCTTCCAGCTGTTCCTCATAGAGCAGATAATGACTGTCGTTTCTCTTAAAATATTGTGCCGGCTGTGCGGTTTCCACCGCGTCGCCCTCCTGATCCGGTCCGGAAGCATGCAGGCCGGACAGAACAAGTTCTACCTCTCGATTCATTTTCTACTGTCCTTTAATTCTCTTTAATACTCGTCGATCTTGATGGTCTTGGCCGACAGGATCCCGTATTTGATAATGGAATTGGCGAAGCGTTTGAATTTCTCCGCACCATCACTGACATAGAACTGGTATTTGTTCTCTCCCAGATGTGGCTGCTCATCGTTGAGAATATGATAATGCTGCAACAGTTCCTTCAGTTCTCTGGCGGTCTCGTATGCCGGGTTCACCAGTGTCACCTGTTCTCCCATGACGCGTCCTACGGTGGAGCGGATCAGCGGATAATGGGTACAGCCCAGGATCAGCGTGTCGATGTCAATATCGATCAGCTCCGTCAGATAACGCTTGGCGATCTCATCGGTCACAGGATCTTCCCACAGACCTTCTTCCACCAAAGGTACGAACAGCGGGCAGGCCTTGCCGTAGATCGTAACATTTTTATTCAGTTCCTGTATGTATTTATTGTACATCTGGCTGCCGATGGTAGCTTCTGTGGCGATAACTCCGATCCGGCCGTTACGTGTCACCTCCGCCGCGGTCCTGGCACCCGGCTTGATCACACCGATGATCGGCACGTCGATCTCTTTTTCCAGTTCATCCAGAGCGTAGGCACTTGCCGTATTACAGGCCACTACAATGGTCTTCACCTGAAAGGTCTCTAAGAACCGTACGATTTGCTTCGAAAAGCGGGTAACGGTCTCCTTGGACTTACTGCCGTAGGGCATTCTTGCCGTGTCTCCGAAATATATGATCTTCTCATTGGGAATCTGCCGCATGATCTCCCTGGCTACGGTCAGTCCACCGATGCCGGAATCGAATACCCCGATGGGGGCATCTTTTTTCAGCGCAGTAACATTCTCCTGATACATTGGATTTCTCCTTTTATTTTTTTAACATCGTAAGCAGTCTGCTCTTGAACCGGATCTGCTGCGGATCCGCCTCCAGGATCTTCCAGTAGATCTGACTGTCGGAATTCCATTCTACCACTTCCGGACCGGTCTGTACAGTCTCTGTCCTGGCGGCTTCCGTTTCTTCGCAGACGATCTCGTAAGTGGAGGGCAGCATGGTCAGTTCCGGGTAGATCACGCCCCACCAGCCGTAACAGGCCAGCGCAACGGCCATGGCCCGCACTCCCTGCACCAGCCGGTGTAATATTTTCTTCTCTGAGATCGTCTTGCAATATCTTCGATATTTTTCATAAGAAACATATAATCTATCCATCAGCGTTCCTCTTTCCATGAATTTCCTCTTTCTTCTATGAAGATCATATGGAAATCATTACCGCTTTCCGGACAGATTATACTTTTGAAACCTATTTATTTTTCTCCCGTTCCAGACGGATCTGGCGGATGATGGCCTTTTTCTGATTGTCGATATGCACCCTGGCCATGTTGGATGCCGTTTCCTTATCCTTTTTCACGATGCTTTCATAGATGACCTTGTGCTCCTCCACCAGACGGTCATGCTGGCTGGAATCCTTGATATATTCAAAGCGGTAACGGTACATCTGCTCGGACAGATTGTTGACCAGCTGGATCAGGCGCTGATTCCCCGTAGCCTGCACAATAATATCATGCAGTGCCACATCCGTCCGGGCGATCTGTTTGATGTCACCGGTCTTCACCGCCGCTTCGAAAGTATCGCAGGCCTTTTTTAACTCCTGCAGTTCCTCCGGCGTGATCCGGTCACAGGCCAGTTCCACACAGAGCGCATCCATGGCACGACGGACCTCCAGCACATCATTCATGCTCTTCTCCGTGATCTGCGCCACTTCCGCACCTCTTCTGGGAATCATGGTCACCAGTCCTTCCAGTTCCAGCTTACGGATGGCTTCCCGGATGGGCGTACGGCTGACCCCAAGCTTGTTGGCAAGGTGGATCTCCATCAGTCGTTCTCCGGGCTTGAGTTCTCCCGTCAGAATGGCCTGCCGCAAAGTATTGAATACCACATCTCTGAGTGGCAGAAATTCATCCATTGTCACCTGTAAATTATCCTGCATACTGCTTATCTGTTGCTACTCACAGAATTCCGTCAGGAAAATCTGCTTCGCCAGCTGTTCCTCCTCTAATTTATCATAGGCCCTGCGGGCCATATCCTTCTCTACGAAAATACCGAATACCGTTGGGCCGCTTCCACTCATCAGGCTGTTGATGGCTCCCAGTTCCTTCATGCGGTCCTTTATGGTCTGGATCACGGGGTACGCACTCACCGTTACCGTCTCCAGCACATTCTCCATCCGGTCCAGGATTCCCTGTAAGCTTTCCTCGGCAATGGCTTCCACCATGCCGTCGATATCGGGATGCTTTACGATCTCCTGTGCATCCAAATGCTCATAGACATATTTCGTGGAAACATTAATATCGGGCTTCGCCACCAGTACATAGCAGTCCGGTGCCGGAGCAAGCGGTGTCAGCTTTTCGCCGATGCCTTCCGCCAGAGCCGTGCCTCCCATGACACAGTAGGGAACATCTGCGCCGATCTTTACTCCCAGTTCCATCAGATCCTTCAACGTGCAGCCCAGATCAAACAGACGGTTCATCCCTTTTAAGGTCGCCGCTGCATCCGTACTGCCGCCCGCCATTCCCGCTGCAATGGGAATATGCTTCTCCAGATGGATTTTCACGCCCTCGCCGATGTGGTAAGCCTCCATCATAAGTTTTGCCGCTTTATAGATCAGATTATTCTCGTCTGTGGGAAGTTCGCCGGAATCGGTGGTGATAACGATCCCGCCCTCCGTCCGCTGAAACTCCAGCACATCATAGATTCCTACGGTCTGCATGACCATCTTCACTTCGTGATAGCCGTTCTCCAGTCTTCTGACCACATCCAGTCCCAGATTGATCTTGGCATACGCTTTTATCCGATATTCGTTCATTTTTGTCTCCAATGTGATAGCATATTAGCTACGCTGTTCCGAACCGTATTGACAAAATCACAGCTACGCGCCGGGGTTCCATAGCGTGTATACAATAATTGTACTTAATTTTATACAATCCTGCGGATTTTGTCAATGGAGTATGCCTCTTTCCTCCGGTTTTTCCACCATTTTTCTCCGGAACGCCTTAAGTATCCACTGTCCGGTGTCGATATAACAAGTGAAACCAAAAACTCTCAGAAGCAAAACAATACATAGTCAAGGATGACAACAGACAGGTACGGCCTGCAGAACCGTACCGGAAAAGAGGAAAACATGAGCGTAAACGGAATTACATCAACCCAGGCGGCTGCGGCCTACAGCTATACCGGCACAAGTGCAGCAAAAGAGAAAACTTCCGCCGAGGAAGCAAAAACTACAACTACCGCGGAAGATACCGGCGTTATCTACGAGCACAACACCGGCACCAAGACCTCTTCCACGAAGAAAACCTATACACCGGACACCAATCTGATCAACAAATTAAAGGCAGATGCAGAAAACCGTGCCAGTCAGCTTCGTTCTCTGGTAGAGCAGATGATGGGCAAGCAGGCAGACACCTATGGCAATGCCAATGATATCTGGTCCTTCTTACGTTCCGGCAATTTCACCGTAGATCCTGCCACCAAGGCGCAGGCGCAGGCAGATATCGCCGAAGACGGTTACTGGGGTGTCAACCAGACCTCCGACCGTATTATCCAGTTTGCCAATGCTCTGACCGGCGGTGATCCCAGTAAAATCGAGTCCATGCGTGAAGCATTCAAGAAAGGCTACGCACAGGCTGAGAAGACCTGGGGCGGCTCTCTTCCCGAAATCTCCCAGAAGACCTACGATGCTGTTATGGAGAAGTTCGATAAGCTGGCAGCCGATGCAGGCCTGACCACAGAAGAATAAGCCAACAGGCCGGCTCTCCCCGGCCAGGCTCCTATAGAAAAACCATGTGATACCGGATGTGTATCACATGGTTTTTCTTTTTTCTGTAAGCCTATGCCAGGCCTTTGACTAACAGTACCTTCTGTCCCGGCCGCAGTTCATCGCTTTCCAGTGCATTCAGTTCCCGCACCGCCTTCACCGGCATATGATATTTTCTGCCGATGCTCCACAGATCATCCCCCGGTGCCGCGATATAGATCACCGCACTGGGCAGTCCCGCCAGCACTTTGCTGTCGATTTCCTGCTCCGTCACCTGTTCAATGGCTTCCAGTGGGATATTTTTCATCACGGTGGTGGAAAATGAGAGCACGGCCTTCACATCCAGTTCCTTTCCCTCCAGAAGATTCACCTGCAACTGCTCCAGTTCACTGTGAATCTCCGCCTGATCCGCAGCCGTTACTCCCTGCACATTCAGAGTATATTCATAGGGGATCTGCTCTCTGATACTCACATAAGGGATCTCGTCATTTTCCGTGATACACAGCACCGTCAGGTCAATGCTTCCCTGCAGGCGAATTCCTTCCACCGTGACCTCTTTGTGATCCACCGTTACATTTCCTTCACTGTGAAGCACCTGCAGCACCGGGGAAGCGATGTCGGTCTTTCTGTGATCCGTCACTTTGGTCTTGCCGGTGATTCTGGCCAGAAGCTGGCGCAGGCTGGTCTCTCTGGTATCCGGAATCACCTCCTTCGTCACCCCATAAATATCCTTTAATATATCGATCTGCTCTTCCTCATAGAGACGGATATTCAGTTCCAGCACGCATTCCAGTCCCAGGATCCGCTCTTCCCCGTCCAGATCCGGCTGGATCGTCAATTCGGAGGCTCCATGCTCCTGTCTTACCAGCGCGTACCGGATATCCGGCAGCAGTTCTTCCCGACAACCCTGACATTCCAGCGTACCGTCCAGCGGAATCGTCGTCTCATAGGAACGGATCGACCGTTCCTCCCCTTCCGCTTCATAGAGCACAAAGACCTGAATATCTCCCTGTATCGACAATTTTTCCTCCTGCGGCCTGAATTCCACATCCCGGAGAGACACATTGCTCCACAGGATCTGGTAGATATTCGGGTAACTGGAGGGCAGCGGAATCTCCTCTTTTTTGCGGAAAATATCATTTTTGCAGATGGCAAGTTCTGTCACTTCCATGGGGAAAATCCGGTATTCCACACCGCCTTCCCCATTGTCCCCCTGAATCCCCACGGGCAGTTCCGCATCATAGATCTCCTCGATCCTGGCATTCAGCAATAGCAGTGCCTGCAGATTCAGCTTGCGCGAATTTATCATGGTTACCGTAAAATCTTCCACACATCCCTCCACCGCCACCGTATCCGAAGGAAGTGTCCCTTCCATGCGGATCTTTTCTTCAAAAGGCAGTGCTCCGCTTAAAAGCACCAGATTGCTCCCCGCCTCCCGGGTATGGTAGAGGATGGCATAACCCAGTTTTCCCCGCACCGTCACCTCATCCGTTCCGGGACGGATCTCCTCGACGACGATCTCGCCTTTTTCCAGATTCAGGGTACTGATATCCGGCTTATCTTCCGGAAGATTCAGATCCTCCTCCATGGTAAACTGCATGACGGCGGACCGCTTTACCCGGTCCATATGTATATTTCTCCTGATCAATTCCACAATAAAGACCTCCATATATACAGATATATCTATATATATGAAGGTCTCTGTGTTCTTATACCGTATTCTGTTCCCCGGATCCTACTGCACTGCGCCGATGAGATCTGTCAGGTTCTCCACATGATAGGTACGCATATATTTCTCGATGCCTTCCACGACTTTCACCGTGGTATAGGGATCCACGAAGTTCATGGCTCCGACGCTGACGGCACTGGCTCCCGCCAAAATAAATTCGATGGCATCCTCCGCCGTGGCAATACCGCCCATGCCGATAATGGGAATCTGCACCGCCTGTGCCACCTGATAGACCATGCGGACTGCAATGGGCTTGATGGCAGGGCCGCTCATGCCGCCGGTCTTGTTGGCAATGGCAAATTTTCTGCGGTGAATATCAATTTTCATTCCGGTGATGGTGTTGATCAGGGACAGGGCATCCGCACCTGCTGCCTCCGCAGCCTTCGCCATCTCCGTGATATCCGTTACATTAGGACTCAGCTTCATGATAATGGGCTGTTTTGCGTGTTTTTTCAACTCGGAAGTAATGTTGTACAAGGCATCCGCTTTCTGTCCAAAGGCAATGGCTCCTTCCTTGACATTGGGGCAGGATACATTGATCTCCAGCATGCTGACCGCCGGCTCGTCTCCCAGCCGTTCCACCACGTCCACATAATCCTCCACGGTCTTACCGCAGACATTTACGATGATCTTTGTATCGTATTTTTTCAGGAAAGGAATATCTCTCTCCATGAATACATCGATACCGGGGTTCTGTAAGCCGATGGCATTGAGCATGCCGCCATATACTTCTGCCACACGGGGTGTAGGGTTACCGGGCCAGGGAACATTGGCCACACCCTTGGTCACTACCGCACCCAGACGGTTCAGGTCTACGAATTCTTCATATTCCATACCGGAGCCAAAGGTTCCGGAAGCTGTCATTACGGGATTTTTGAAAGTTACTCCTGCAATCGTTGTCTGTGTATTCATCAGATCTCTACCTCCTCAGCATCAAATACGGGGCCATCGGTACAGATTCTTGCATTGTGCACATGAGAATGATGATCCACTTCCTTCGTCTTCACGACACAGCCCAGGCAGGCACCCACGCCGCAGGCCATATGCTCTTCCAAAGAGATATAGGCTTTGATTCCCTTTTCTTCCGCATATTTTTTGATGGCACGGAGCATGGGCATGGGGCCGCAGGCGAAGATCACATCTGCCTGCAGGGCATTTTCCTCAATGGCATTCATGACATTGCCCTTCGTGCCGACGCTGCCGTCCTCCGTAGCGATATATATAGTGCCGTTCTTTTCCAGATCCTCTTTTAAGAACAGCTGGTTATCCCGGTAACCCACGATGATCTGTTTCTCCGCGGAAGCCGGAAGTTCTCTGGCCAGCTCCAGCATGGGAGGGATACCGATGCCGCCGCCCATAAGGAATACTTTTCTGCCTTCCGCCGCCTCTGTGGGGAAGCCGTTGCCTAAAGTACCCAGAATCTCTATATTGTCACCTTCCCAATAGGAAGAAAATTCTGCGGTTCCCTGTCCGGCAATACGGTACACGATGCGCAGGGCATCCTTGTTATCACTTACCTGACAGATACTGATGGGACGGGGCAGCAAAGTGCTCCGATCCTTGGGGTATACGCCGATGAACTGACCGGCTTTCGCGCATGCCGCCAGATCCGTAGCGATCCACATATCAAAAATTCGGGGTGCGATCTCCTTCTGAGACAGCACGGTTGCTGTGATTTTCTTTTTCATTTTGTTATCCTTTTCTCTTCTATTTGTAAGCGTTTTAAACGCTCTCCTGTCTGCACACTACGCCTCGTATACAATCTTGCCGCCGCAAATGGTCTTCTTCACTTCGCCCTTTAAGTTCCAGCCGGTAAAGGGGGTATTGACCGCCTTGGACGCATAAGTCTCCGGAACGAAATCTGCCGCGGTGTCGATCAGTATCACATCCGCAGGACCTCCCTCCGCCAGATACCCGGCATCCAGATGATACATGGCCGCCGGATTGGTACTCATCAGACGTAACAGCTGCTTCATGGTAAGATACCCCTGATCCACCAGTTCCGTAATGCCCAGCGCCAGAGAAGTCTCCAGTCCGGTAATGCCGCTGGGAGCTTCTGTGATAGGCTTGGCCTTCTCCTCTGCGGTGTGTGGCGCATGATCCGTAGCAATCATGTCGATGGTGCCGTCCACCAGTCCCCGGATTACGGCCTGCCGGTCCGCTTCCTCCCGTAAGGGCGGATTCATCTTCGCCAGCGTGCCGTATTTTATTACTGCATCCTCAGTCAGAGTGAAATGATGGGGGGTGGCTTCCGCATGGATATTGGAGCATCTCTTTTTCGCCTGACGCACCAGTTCCACCGCTTCCTTACTGCTGATATGCTGGATATCGATGCAGGCGCCTGTCTCCTCTGCCAGCTTCAGATCCCGCTCCACCAGGGCAATCTCCGCCTCTCTGGAGGAACCGCCGATCCCATAATATTCGCTGGCCTTTCCTCTGTTCACACCGTTGTTCTCGATATATTTCGGATCTTCCTCATGGAAGCTGATGGGCATGTCCAGTTCTGCGGAGATCTCCATGGCGCGGCGTACCAGTTCCGCATCCAACAGAGGCACACCGTCATCCGTAAATCCCACGGCTCCGGCCACTGCCAGCTTCCTCATATCCGTCAGCTGCTTTCCCTGCATGCCCATGGTCACATTGGCACAGGTGGTCACATGGATACCTGTCTTTGCTCCCTTGTCCAGAATATAATGGAGTGTCTCCTCGCTGTCCACCGTCGGCTTCGTATTGGCCATCAGCACCACTGTGGTCACGCCGCCTTTGGCCGCTGCCGCCGCACCGGTATCAATATCTTCCTTCGCTGTGAAACCGGGATCCCTGAAATGCACATGCACATCCACCAGTCCGGGAGCAATCAGCAGCCCCTCCGCGTTGATCCGGGTTACTTTTCCCTTAGGTTCGATATTCTCTGCAATCTTCACTATTTTGTCACCGTCGATCAGAAGGTCGAAATTGCCCTCTCTTCCCGACTTCGGATCGATCATATAACCATCCTGTATCAGTATCATATTGTCTCCGTTCCGGGCTGGCGCCCCTGCTTCCATGACCTGTTTCTCGGAAAAGTTTACCATGTTTTCATGGAAAAGAAAAGGGAGTTATAGTAAAATAATGGGGAAGAATTCTTGGGAAAAACGGAGGCCTCGCGGCATGAAAACAAGAGAGGAAGCTTTAAAATACGGATTGTCTTTTCCGGATACTTACCTGGAAATGCCCTTCCACGATCCCAACTGGCAGCTGGTGCGGGTAAAGGGCAGCAGAAAAGCTTTTCTGTGGACTTATGAAAAAGACGGCTGTCTGAATCTCAATGTAAAAACGGATCCTGCCTGGCGGGATTTCTGGCGCAACACCTTTCCCTCGGTCATCCCCGGTTACCATCTGAACAAGGAACACTGGAACACCATTATCTTAGACGGTTCCATCCCGGAGGAGGATATCCGGCGCATGATCGCGGAAAGCTATGATCTCGTCACCGACAGCCCCACGAAGCGGATCTACGAAGCCGTGAAAAAAATCCCGAAAGGCCGTGTCGCCACCTACGGGCAGGTCGCTGCCATGGCCGGGGAGCCAAAGATGGCAAGAGCAGTGGGCAATGCCCTGCATAAAAACCCGGATCCCGATCATATCCCCTGCTACCGCGTAGTCAATTCCAAAGGGGAGCTCTCCGGCGCTTTTGCTTTCGGCGGCGCCGATGAACAGGCGAACCGCCTCCGGGCCGATGGCATCGAGGTCACCGGCAATAAAGTAGACCTGCAGAAATTCGGTATATCGCTGTAAAACTTTTTTCATCGCAGCCTTTCGTCCATGGTACCGGAAACCGGCAAATTTCACCGATTCTGATCGATTTTTTACCATATCAGCAAGGCAATACTACCGTGTAGAAAATTGTGTTTTTTTACATAATATGGTAGAATATTGAGAAAATAAATCGTTAATTTATGCCAACGCGCATAAGGAGAGGTGAACCATGGAATTAGTATATACCAACGATTCCTGCACGGGCTGCAACAAATGTGTGCGGTCCTGCCCTGTGCTCACTGCCAATATTGCGACCGAAGCCGGTAAAGTAATGGTTGACAGTGACAAATGTATTGCCTGCGGGGCCTGTTTTGATGCCTGCCCTCATCAGGCGAGAGATTTCTACGATGATACGGAAAAGTTTTTCGCGGATCTCGCCGGCGGGAAAAAGATCTCTGTGATCCTGGCTCCTGCCTTCCTGGCCAACTACCCCGGGGAATATCAGAAGGTTCTGGGGTACCTTAAGAAAAAAGGGGTAAATCACATCTGCAGTGTATCCTTCGGTGCGGATATCACCACCTGGGGGTACTTGAAGTACATTACGGAGCATAACTTCACGGGTGGCATTTCCCAGCCCTGCCCCGCGGTAGTGACTTATGTGGAGAAGTATATTCCGGAACTGATCCCCCGGCTGGTGCCCGTCCACAGTCCCATGATGTGTACCGCTATTTATATGAAGAAATACATGAATATCACGGACGAGATCGCTTTTATCAGTCCCTGCATTGCGAAGAAAATGGAGATCACCGATCCCAACTGCAGCGGTTATGTCTCCTATAATGTGACTTTTGACAAATTAATGAAAAAGATCGGCAGCGAGTACAACTCCTGCGCCCCCTACACGGATGAACTGGAATACGGTCTCGGTTCCCTCTATCCCATGCCCGGAGGCTTAAGAGAGAATGTCGAACATTTTCTGGGCAAGGAACAGGTCGTCCGTCAGGTAGAGGGCGAGCAGGAAGCTTACCACTACCTCAGAGAATATGCCGGACGGATCAAACAACACAAACAGGAGCCTTTCATGGTGGATATTCTGAACTGCTCCAGGGGCTGTGTCTACGGTACCGCCACCGAACCGGAGCGCAATACGGATGACGTCATGCTGACGCTGGCCAAAATGCGTAACTCCAAGCTGGAACAGAGCTCCGGCAAAAAGCCTTTCGGGAAAAAGAGCAAAAGTCCCTGGGCTGCGGACCAGACACCTGAACAGCGTCTGCAGAATCTGATGGCAGCTTTCTCCGGCCTGAAGCTGGACGACTTCATCCGCCACTATACCAATAAGGCGGTAACCATCAAGGAGCCTTCAGAGCAGCAGATCAAAGATATTTTCGACGGCATGAACAAGACCACCCGTGAGGAACAGCATCGCGACTGCGAATCCTGCGGTTATTCCACCTGTAAAAATATGGTGCGCGCCATTTACAACAATGTCAACGTCAAGGAGAACTGTGTCCACTATGTCCGTAGCCTTGCCGAGGAAGAGACCCGAACCATCGCCCATCTGCGGGAGCAGGAAAAGGCGGAGCAGGAACTCCATCAACAGAAGCTGGCGGATATCACGGAGCGTTTCGTGACCTTAAGTGACAACATCAGCGAACTGAATACCGCCAATGAAGCCTCCGCTAACGAGGCCACCACACTGGCACAGCACATTCAGTCCATTTCCAATCTGTGCAATGAACTGAATGAGTCTCTTGGCACGATCTCCGCCTTTATCAACGTGTACAAGCAGAGCAATGCGGATATTTCCTCCATTGCCGGTCAGACCAACCTTCTGTCACTGAATGCCTCCATTGAGGCTGCCCGCGCCGGAGAACACGGCCGCGGATTTGCTGTCGTGGCAGAAGAGATAAGGCAGTTGTCCGATTCCACCAAAGATCTGCTGTCGCAGAATAATGACAAAGCAGAGGCGATTCTGCCCAAGGTGGCGGGAAGCATGAGTTCCATTGAGGAACTGGTGAATCGTATGAATGAAATGACGGAAAAGGTGGCAACGATTGCTGCCAATACCGAGGAAATCTCCTCCCAGACTACTTTTGTCCAGGAGATGACCAATACCTTACGGGATGATGTAAAGGCGCTGTAATATTTACTAACGGATACGCAAAAGCCTCCGGCAGAGTTTCTGTCGAAGGCTTTTGTATTTGAACTTTTCTTATTTTCTCTTCTCAATCTGGGAACGGATATCGTCCTCCAGAATATGTTCCACATCCTTTGCCTCTTTGCGGATGTTCTGCAGATTGTTACGAATCTCCTGTTCCTCTTTCGCAATCTCGGGATGTTCTTCCTTCTCTTCTTTAATAAACATACACAGGAAGCTGATCAGCAAAATGATGCAGGAGATCCAGATGGTCTTCGCTCCTATGTAACCGATCAGATGCCCGCCCAGCGCCGCACCAATGGCAAACAGAAAAATGATGCCAAAATAATTGCCGGACCTTCGCAATATCTTTTTATCCTTCGTCTTCCCGTATGCACACAAGGATTCCATGCCGCTGCGCAGATTGCCGATACACATGGTACTGGCAAAGGCATAGCCGTTCACCTTGCGGAAAGCCTGTACCTGCATGGCGCAGGCAAAAGATACCATGGCATTTGCCAGCAGATCCATCTCGTTCGGGAAGAATCCCACCGCAAACAACAGCAAGATCTCTATGGCAAGTACCAGCTGCCGCCAGTGAATCCTCTGGGCCTTCCGGTATCGCATATGAATGCACTCTGCTACCGCCACACCCAGAGCAAAGAACAATAGCGGAGAAAAATAGCGAAGCGCCGCCGACCAGTTCCGGTCCACCAGATTCTGACTCAGTAATACAATATTACCGGTCTGGGCATTGGCAAACACTTTTCCGCGATACATATAAGTATAAGCATCCTGCAGACCACCGGAGACTGACAGGATTCCGGCGATCAGAAATGACTCTGACATTTGTCCGTGTAATTTGCGCTGCATATAAATACCTATGCCTTTCCGTAACCTGCAAGTTTTCAGGTACTAATGTACTTTGTGCTTCCGTACACTTTTATCTCCCCACAGGCATCTCCTGATTACAGTATAAACAACGATATCTTCCGGAAGGTGACAATTCAAATATGTAGTCACAGTTCGTCTCTATGCTGGTAATGCAGCGGGGATTTTTACATTTTATCACATTTACCAGTCTTTGTGGAGGAACCGGGTGATACTTTTTTACGACCTTTCCATCCCGGATCACGATCAGGGTGATCTGACCGTCCAGATATCCCAGAATATCCAGCCGTTCCGGCAGAGTCTCCCCCTCAATCTTGATCAGATCCTTGCAGCCGTATTTCTGACTTTTTACCGATTGTAATAAGGCTACGGACTGGGTCTTGGACTCCAGCTCCAGCAGTCTGTAAATGTCCATTCCCTTTCCTGCGGGAATGTGATCGATCACGACACCGTTCTGAATGGATTCTACGTTTAACATACCAGCACCTTCTTTCCCGTTACCGGATCCGTAAGGTCTAACAGACTTAAGATCAATGCCATACGGATAAATTTACCGTTCAATACCTGCTGAAAATACGCAGCTCTCGGATCTGCATCCACTTCCGGTGCGATCTCGTCCACTCTGGGCAGCGGATGCAGAACCGGCATGTCCGCTTTGGCCAGATTCAGTTTCTCCTGATCCAGAACATAAATATCTTTCAACCGGATATAATCTTCCTCGTTGAAAAAACGTTCCTTCTGGACTCTGGTCATGTAGAGCACGTCCAGTTCGGGCAGTGTCTCCTCCAGACTGGTCACCTCATGCCAGGGAGCCTTCGCGGGTTTCAGAGTATCTTCGATCAGGTACTCCGGAACCTTCAGTTCCTCCGGGGAGATAAAATAAAATTCATTGCCCGGATAGCGTACCAGACTGTTTACCAGCGAGTGTACGGTCCTGCCGAATTTCAGGTCACCGCAGAAACCGATCTTCAGATGATCCAGATGACCCTTGCGCTGTCTTATGGTCAGCAGATCGATCATGGTCTGGGTCGGATGGTTATGCCCGCCGTCTCCGGCATTGATCACCGGGATCCGGGAATACATGGAAGCCCGAAGCGGTGCTCCTTCCTTGGGGTGCCTCATGGCGATGATGTCCGCATAACAGCTGACTACCCGTGCAGTATCTGCCACGGTCTCGCCCTTGGTGGCACTGCACTGCTCCACACCGGCGAATCCCAACGTCCTGCCGCCTAGATTCAGCATGGCAGTCTCAAAAGAAAGCCGGGTCCGGGTGCTGGGCTCATAAAATAAGGTTGCCAGTATTTTTCCGTCTGCACAATGAGCATATGCAGCGGGGTCGGCAGCGATCCGGTCCGCCAGGTCTAAGATCTCCTGCGTTTCCGCTACCGACAGGTCCAGTGAATCAATCAAATGTCGCATAACCTTTTCTCCTCTGTTTACTTTTTTTCAACCGCGTATTATACTATATCTGGACAGATACTAAAAATATATAGTTTATATGCGAGGCATATTATTTTTATATGAATATCAATTTTGAATACTATAGAATCTTTTATTATGTTGCAAAATATGAAAATATCACCAAGGCCGCCATGGTCTTAAAAAGCAGCCAGCCCAATGTGACCCGTATCATTCATCTGCTGGAGGATCAGCTGGACTGCCGTCTTTTTCTCCGGGAGCCGCGAGGCTTAAAACTGACCGAGGAGGGAAAGCGTCTCTATGCCCATGTGGCTATTGCCTGTCAGCATCTGTTGGATGCGGAGGCGGAACTGTGCCGGGATAAGAACGTATGCAGCGGCACCATCGAACTGGGCGTCACCGAGACTGCCCTGCATTTATTCCTGCTGCAGCATCTGCATGATTTTCAGCACAGTTATCCGGAGATCAAAATACGCATCCAGAACAATGCCACTCCGGAGATTCTGAAAGCATTGCAAAACGGCCGTCTGGATCTGGCTGTTGTGACAACTCCTTTTGAGCTCCATGATACTCTGGCCTGCGAGGATCTGATGACTTTCCGGGAGGTTCCCGCCGGTGGTCCCGACTATGCCGCACTTTCCGGCTGCCCCATGACATTGAAAGAGTTCCGGCTCCATTCCATCATCGGTCTGGGCTACGGCACCGCCAGTTATGAATATTACCGGAAAGTATTTATCGGACAGCATCTGGACTATGAACCCGCCATGGAAGTAGCCAC
The DNA here is from genome assembly GCA_934394815.1 of uncultured Acetatifactor sp. Taxonomy (GTDB): domain Bacteria; phylum Bacillota; class Clostridia; order Lachnospirales; family Lachnospiraceae; genus Acetatifactor. The sequence goes on from CAKRRD010000032.1 coordinate 32,917, forward strand.
CGCCGATCTGGTCATTCCGCTGCTCCAGAACAACCTTGGGGTGGGGTTTGTACCGGAGCCTCTGGCCGCTCCCTTTTTTGAAAACGGCAGTCTCGTTCCTCTGACACTTGAGGTACCGCTGCCGCCCCGTGAAGTGAAAATGCTGTGGGACAAAAGCCGTAGTCAGAGTAAGGCTGCCACTACCTTCTGCAATTACCTGCGGGAGATCTGTCATCGTAACCTGCCGATTCCGGATCCTGAAAAGATTTCCGTTACTGACAACAGATTTTGACCTGTTAACTTTGCTGGCGCCGTCCTCTCTGGAGATCCCTATGGATCTGTAAAGGACATACGTTTAATCGTAGAGCACGGTTTTATCCAGAAGTTCTGTTTTTAACACAATGTAAGGCGTGGAGGGTTTCCCTGCGCCTTCCTTTTGTCCGGTGATATCCGGGCCTAAGAGGCTGGTGCTGACATGAATGGCATCGTCTGTCAGATACAGGGCATCCACTGCAATGCTATAGCCACCGCTCTTCTGTTCGCCGTAGCCGATACTAATATAGAGATTCCGGTTATCGCTGTAGGTCAGTTGAAAGGGTTCCGCTCCTTTTTCGGCAATCACCGTCTTTAATTCCTCCGGGATCTTTTCTTCACTGAGCACTGTAAAATCCAGATCCCGGAGTTTCACATTCTCTTCCGAAAGCAGACCGCAGCCCGTGAGCAGCAATGCTCCCAACACTGCGGTTATTATAATTTTCCACTGTCCCCATTTACTTTTCATCCGTCATCCACCGTTACGACTTCTTTACTCATATTTATGTGGAAAATGCAGAAATATACTCGTTGTTCCCCTCCCATCTCATTAATTTTCATCCTTTTCTCCTGCACGGATGTGCGTTATAATAGGAGATGTGCGTCAAAAGGCGCCTTACAGAAAGATGAGGAATCAAGATTATGAATGATAAATTCAGCAGGAAAGTCTTCTGCGACGGTATGCGGGACGGCTTTCCCATTGCTCTGGGATATTTCGCGGTATCGTTCTCTCTGGGAATCGCTGCAAGGCATGCGGGCTTTACTCCCATGCAGGGTTTTCTGGCAAGCTTGTTAAACAATGCTTCCGCCGGAGAATATGCAGCATTTACGCTGGTAGCGGCACAGGCCTCTTATCTGGAGGTAGCGATCATAACTCTGATCGCCAATGCCAGATATCTGCTTATGAGTTGTGCACTGGCCCAGAAGTTTTCTCCGAACACTCCTTTTTTCCACCGCCTGATCATCGCCTATGATGTCACGGACGAGCTGTTCGGCATTACCATTGCCAGACCCGGTATCCTGAATCCCTATTATACTTACGGTGCGATCCTGCTGGCCGCCCCGGCCTGGGCCGGAGGAACCGCCTGCGGCATCATTGCCGGCAATGCTCTGCCCCTTCGGGCTGTCAGTGCTCTGAGTGTTGCTTTATATGGTATGTTCCTGGCCATTATCATTCCGCCTGCCAGAAAAAGTAAGATCGTGGCAGCGCTGGTAGCCATCAGCTTCGCCCTGAGCTTTGCCTGTAACTATCTGCCCGGGATTTCTTCTCTGTCAGAAGGTACGAGAACTATCCTGCTGACCGTGATCATCTCCGGTACCGCAGCGATCCTGTTTCCGGTAAAACAGGATGTATCCGAAAACGCCGTTGAGAAAGCTGACGCTTCCGTGCAGAAAGGAGACAACGTAAATGAATAATTATCTCTACATTGCCGTTATGGCGGCTGTCTCCTATACAATCCGTGTCTTACCCCTGACACTGATCCGCAAGCCTATCAAAAACCAGTTTATCCAGTCCTTTTTGTATTATGTACCTTATGTGACACTGGCTGTCATGACCTTCCCGGCCATCATCCATGCCACCCAGACCCCCATTTCCGGACTGGTGGCCCTTATTGCCGGAATCGCCGCCGCCTGGCTGGGTGCCGGACTGTTCCCGGTATCTGTGATCTGCTGTGTGCTGGTATTTGTGATCGAGTTGTTTGTATGATTTCACATAATAACAATAATAGCAAAACGCCATTGAGAGGGATTTCTTCCCAATGGCGTTTTGTTATGATCCGGCTTCTTCCCAAAAGCGTTTACCATCGTGTTTCTTTAACATTTCCTGTATGAATTCCGGATCCTGAAATATTAGTTTATAATTTCTTACGCAATTCAGTTTGAAATTGTTGCGCTATTTTTGTTACATTTTTATCTCTAATTCGTTCCAGTGTGGTATAATATAAATGCGCAATCGGTTGTGCAATTATGTTTTACGGGAGGATTACTTATGCAACATTTTAACAAGCATTCACGTACGCGCCTGCTGGCTCTGTGTCTCTGTGCCGGACTGGTCATGGAGGGACTGTCCGGATGCGGCAGCCAGGGACCAAACGTTGCCGATACGGTGGCGGAAACCGTTGCTTCCACTGCTGCGGACACCACGGAGGTCACCACTGCTGCCCTGCCGGAGGGTCCGGAAGAATCTACCATTTATGTGGAGCCGGTTGACGGCATTTCCGACGATTTTTACAGGGGCATGGACGCTTCCGCGGTACTGGCTCTTGAGAACAGCGGCGTGAAATATTATAACTTTGATGGAGAAGAACAGGATGTATTTCTGACGCTGGCACAGGCCGGTGTAAATTATATCCGGCTCCGGGTCTGGAACGATCCCTACGATGAGAACGGCAACGGTTACGGCGGCGGCAACAATGACGTGGCGGCTGCCATCACTCTGGGCCAGCGTGCCACACAGTACGGCATGAAGGTCTGCATTGATTTCCATTATTCCGATTTCTGGGCGGATCCCAAGAAACAGTTTGTTCCCAAGGCCTGGGAAGGCATGGATATCGAGGAGAAATCCGCTGCACTCTATAACTTCACTCTGGAAAGCCTGACACAGATTCTGGAGGCCGGTGTGGATGTCGGCATGGTACAGGTCGGCAACGAGATCAACAACGGTATGTGCGGCGAGACGGATGTGGCCAATGTCCGCAAGCTGTTATCCGCTGGAAGTAAGGCAGTCCGGGAGGTTGCCGCAAGCTCCGGTAAAGATATTCTGGTGGCTGTGCATTACACCAATATTGATGATATGAAAAAACTGGATACCCTACTGACCGGCCTGCAGGTAAAGGAGATCGATTATGATATTGTGGGACTTTCCTTCTATCCTTACTGGCACGGTACCATGGAGGATCTGAAAAATGCCATTACCCATGTCCGGGATACTTACGGTAAAAGGGTCTATGTGGCGGAAAACGCTTATTGTTATACCTCAGAAGACGGCGATGGCTCTGCCAACAGCATTAAGGGAACCGATGATCTGGCCGAAGGGTATTCCGCCAGTGTGCAGGGACAGGCCAACGAAGTGCGGGATGTCTGCGCGGCAGCCAGCGAGGCCGGTGCGGAAGGTGTATTCTACTGGGAAGGTACCTGGATTCCGGTAGGTCCTGCAGATGCTGACAATTCTTCCATCTGGGAGAAATACGGCAGCGGCTGGGCCAGCAGTTATGCCGGTGGGTATGACCCGAAGGATGCCGGTCAGTATTACGGCGGAAGTTCCTGGGACAATCAGGCCATGTTTGATTTCACCGGTCATCCTCTGGCCTCTCTGAATGTATTCAAGTATCTGAAGTATGGAGCCACCGCTCCTCTGGCCGTGGATACCATTCCCGGGGTAGCGATATCCTGCAATATCGGCGCGGAGGCGGAACTTCCGGAGACCGTAAGTGTCATCTATAACGATCATTCCCAAGAACAGGTTCCCGTTATCTGGAACGCTGAGGATATCGCTGCTATCGATACGGAAAACGGCGGTACTTTCACGGTGGCCGGATCTCTGGAGGACGGTACCGAAGTTACCGCTACGGTCACGGTAGACCGGGTCAATTATGTCCGGAATCCCAGCTTTGAGGATGCGGATACTTCCATGTGGACGGTAACCTGTTCCGGCGAGACGGATCCTACCGATTATCAGGTCAAGGAAGCCGATGCCCACAGCGGTGAGGTAGCTTTCCACTTCTGGTCCGGTACTTCCGATATGGACTTCTCCATTGAGCAGAGCTTCACGGATCTGGCACCCGGTACTTACGAGCTGTCCGCTTTCTCACAGGGCGGCGATCTGTCTGCGGATGCTTCCATGGAATTATATGCGGTCGTAGACGGCACGGAATTGACAGCTCCTTTCCTGCTCACCACCTATGCCGACTGGCAGAATCCCACCGTCTCCAACATCCAGGTCACCGACGGCACCCTGACCATTGGAGTGAGATATCACTGTAATGTAAACAGCTGGGGTACCCTGGATGATGTGACATTGCATCGGGTCGGGGATTAAATGGGAAGTTAGTGGAACGTCCCCGTAGCCCGCGTTGGGGGTAAGGACAGCAGACCCGCTCTCGCTTCAAAGCAGAGCGTAGCGGTACGTAAGCGAGGAAAGTACCCTCGC
>CAKRRD010000033.1 GCA_934394815.1 uncultured Acetatifactor sp.
GGCAGTAATACAAGGAGGTAAATTATTATGGTAGTACAACACAATCTTACAGCTATGAACTCTAACAGAATGTTAGGTCTGACCACCGCTTCTCAGGCAAAGTCCACCGAGAAACTGTCTTCCGGTTACAAGATCAACCGTGCAGCTGATGATGCAGCAGGTCTGTCCATCAGTGAGAAGATGAGAAAGCAGATCAGAGGTCTGACACAGGCATCCCTGAATGCACAGGATGGTATCAGTGCAGTACAGACCGCTGAAGGTGCTCTGAACGAAGTTCAGGACATGCTGCAGAGAATGAACGAACTGGCTGTAAAGTCTGCAAACGGTACTAATTCTGAGACAGATAGAACTTATATTCAGAATGAAATTGATCAGTTAACAACGGAAATTGATCGTGTATCTGAAACCACTAAGTTTAATGAAACCTATCTGCTGAAGGGTGACAAGTCTGGCGATAAGGCGACCAATTTCCAATACAAGGAAGTAGAAGTAACCAATCAGGATCTTTACTATGTAGAAAATGGTAAAGTTAATACTTTGAAAAAAGGTTCCTACAAATCTGCTGTAGATATTGCAAATCATGATTATTATACCAGCAAAGATGGTGTACAGGTTGGTCAGAAAATTACCGGTGCAGAGCATGATACATACGCAGAAACAGCTAAAGTAAACGTGATTACTGAAGATGTATATACCAAAGATACATCAACTGGAAATTTCGTTTCTGCAAAAGGTACTGTAAAGGATGCAACGGGCACCACAAAATACTACACTTTGACTAAAGGAACGGATGGCTTGTACGAAGCAGCTGAAAAAGCGGATCCAACCGCTGAAGAGTATGATAAGGTAAAGGCTGGAGCTACCGTATACGACAAAGATGGTAATGAATACAAAGAAGGTAGCTTAGTTAAGGATATTACGAAGTACTATGCATCTATTAAACCAGGAATCTTGGCAGGTGATAGTAAAGTAACAGATGTTGCTAAAGTTACTACCAAGGGAACAACACAGTTTACTGATAAAGATGGTAATGAAATAGCTGCAAATGGTCTTGGTAATTACATTAACAATGATGGAACTCTTAAGGCTAACTCCGGTCTTTACATTAATGGAAACCTTGCAACACAGGATGATGTTGCTAAGATGGTTGATTTTTCTAAAACCTTTGATACGGGAGCGTTAACACTTAAACTTCATGTTGGTGCAGATGCAACTGACAATAATCAGATTTCCTTAAAGATTGATACCATGAGTGCTGATGGACTGGGTGTAAAGAACCTGAAAGTTGATGGTGCAGATGATACTAATGCCAAGAATGCAGTTGAAACAATCAAGGAAGCTATCCAGAAAGTATCCACTCAGCGTTCCGCACTTGGTGCTGTTCAGAACAGACTCGAGCACACCATCAACAACCTGGACAACGTAGTTGAGAATACCACCAGCGCAGAGAGCCAGATCCGTGATACCGATATGGCTACTGAGATGGTTAAGTACTCCAACAACAACATCCTGGCTCAGGCAGGTCAGGCTATGCTGGCTCAGTCCAATCAGGCTAACCAGGGCGTACTGTCTCTGTTACAGTAAGCTTAAGCTGAGATCAGGTTGTTTCCAAAGAGGAACGAACCATATCTGTAAGAGTTATGTAAGAACCAAAGGGCAGTCCATCATGGGCTGCCCTTTTACTTTCTAATATTTTTGCACTTGTAAAGCCATCATAAGGACTTCCTGTAAAACTTTAGATAAATGTAGGAAATCGATGAATTTGTGCTGTTAACAGCTTATTTCCAATTCCTTTGAATACTTTTCATAATAGTCAATAGCAGCTTTCGGAGGGATAGAGAGATCATTTTCTAATTTTTGGAGGATATCTTCCTTTGACATACCAAAGGTTTTGCATAATTGAACAATCGATTTAGCTCTGCCTTCCTCTACGCCATCCCTGTAAATAACTCTCTTTTCCGCCTCAGCATCATATTCGAAAAACACCATATCAATAACCTCCTTCTTATTCTCAAGCAAAAATTCCTTCAAAATTGTTCTATGCGGTTGCGTTAATTTTCCTTTTGCAAAGGAATAATTTCCAAAGAATAGCCAAGAGGAATCAACACTTTTAAAAGAGTGTCCAATTGCGGTGTAGAGCGCAGAGATTCTATTCTTGCAATGGCAGGCTGTTTTACCCCACTGATTTTTGCAAGATCTCGTTGGGTTAATCCCTGCTTTTCGCGGGCTTCTATCATTTTGCCGATTAATTTCACTTCAAGGTTTATGATTTCCCGGTCTTCCTCGGAAACGTAATCATTATCGTTGAACATTTCGTCAAAATTTGTATATTTTTTCATGAATTATTCCTTTCCAGCCAATCATGCATATTTGCCAAGGCTTTGTTTATTTCTCGATGAGGAGTTTTTTTAATATAGTAATGTAATAAGACAAATTTATTGTCCTTCCAATAAAAGAAAAAAATGCGATTATTTAAAGGTCGTAATTCCCACAAATCCCCCTGTATATGTTTAACAATTGGATTTCCGATTCTGGTTCCATATTCTTTTAATGCTTTTATGTAAGCAAATATTTTGTTTTTCTGTATGCGAACTGTTTTGTTATATATTGATTTCTTGGCTAAATCGGCAAAATAATCGCTTATAGCAGAATAGCCATTTTTGTCAAAATAATACTCAATATCGTACATCAAAATATCCTTTCTAAAAGATAACATATTAGTTATCAAACGTCAACAATAAGTGCTATAATAATTAATTTCTGAAATTGCGGTAATAAGGGAAACTTTGACCACTGACGGATCTATAAGAATTTTTGAAAGAAGAAAAATTACTTCTAATACCACCATACCATAGGGATTCCTTATTGGCAAGTCTGAAAAATGTTACAAAAAGGCTACAAAAAATCCAGAAAAATGTTACAGAACACTTCTAAAGTTTTACTTTCCCGGCATTTTGGGGTAAGATAAGCAGTATAGGTTCCTAAGGACACAGAAAGAGAGGGTTACTATAATTATGAAATTTCAGGACATGCCTTACGAAAGAATAGATTTTGCCAAAGTGCAGGAAGAGATGGGAGAACTGATCCGGGAGCTGGATGCGGCGAAGAGCGGGGAGGAGCAGTTCGAGGTGCATCAGAAGTACTATGCGCTGACGGACCGTGTCATGACGCTGATGACCATTGCGAACATCCGCTTTGACATTGATACTTCCGACAAGTTTTATGAGGAAGAGCATAAATACTACGATGAGCAAGGGCCGGTATTCAGCAATCTGGTGCTGGCTTATCAGAAGAAATTATTCGCATCCCCCTACAGAGCTTATCTGGAGGAGAAGATCGGTCCGGTAGCATTCAAGAATATGGAGCTGGCGCAGAAGTCCATGAGCGAGGCACTGATCCCGCTGATGCAGGAGGAGAATGCTCTGACCATGGAGTATGATAAACTCATTGCCGGTGCGAAGATCGACTTCGACGGCAAGGAACTGAACCTGTCCCTGTTACGGCCCTATCTGGTGAATTGCGACCGCAATGTCCGCAGACAGGCCTGGGAGAAGATGAGTGACTTTTTCCGGAAAAATGAGGAGCAGCTGGATACCATTTACGACAAACTGGTGAAGAACCGTACCGCACAGGCCAGAGCCATGGGTTACGAGAATTATCTGGAACTGGGGTATTACCGCATGAACCGCAACTGCTACGGCAAGGAAGAGGTAGAAGCTTTCCGGAAACAGATCAAGGAATATTTCGTGCCCTTTGCGGAAAAACTGCATGACCGGAGAAGACAGCGCCTCGGTCTGGAGCGACTCAGCTATATTGACGAGCAGGTATATTTTAAGGATGGCAACCCGGTGCCCACCGGAACCCCCGAAGAGATCATGGCAGCCGGCCAGAAGATGTACCGTGAACTGTCCCCGGAGACTGCGGAATTTTTTGATTTCATGATGGAGAACCAGTTATTTGATGTCCTGGGGCGCAAGACCAAGAAGGCAGGCGGCTATATGACCTATCTGCCTCTCTACCATGCACCGTTTATCTTCGCTAACTTCAACGGTACCAGCGGTGATGTGGACGTCATCACGCATGAGTGTGGTCATGCGTTCCAGGGGTATCTCGCTGCACAGGATCCCATCAGGGAGCATGCGGATATCGGCATGGAGACCGCGGAGATCCATTCCATGTCCATGGAATTTTTCACAGAAAAGTGGATGAACCTGTTCTTCGGTGACAGAGCGCAGGATTACGTGGAAATGCATCTGGAGGATGCGGCTGCGTTTATCCCTTACGGCTGTATGGTGGATGAGTTCCAGCATATCGTATATGAGCATCCGGAAATGGCACCGGTCGAGAGAAAGCAGGCATGGAGCCGTCTGGAACGGGAGTACAAGCCTCATCTGGACTACGAGGGAGATCCTTTCTTCGGACAGGGCGGCTTCTGGCAGAAACAGCTGCATATTTATGACTACCCTCTGTATTATATCGATTACTGTCTGGCACAGACCTGTGCTTTGCAGTATAAGGTGAAAATGGATGCCGATTTCGGGGAAGCATGGAAGAGCTATCTGAAGCTGTGCAGACTGTCTGCCAGCGATTTCTACACCAATATGATCAAAGAGGTCGGACTGGACAGTCCCTTTGAGCCGGGATGCGTGAAAAATATCGTGGAAAAACTTGAAAAATATGTGAAATAGCTTTCTTTTTCCTATAAAATACGGTAAAATAAGGAGTCATTGGGACTTAAGACACCAGGAAGGAGACATGTAAGCAATGTCTAAGAATGAAAAAGTTACAGAAAATAAAGAACAAACAGAACAGAAGGTCATGACCAAATATGACCGTAAGGTACAGAAGCGTAAAGAGGAGAAGGAAAAGGAGAAAAAGGAAGAGCGCATCAGCACGACCATCGGCATCGTAGTGCTTGTGGCTCTGGTATGTCTGGTAGCATCTTTCCCCATCCGTACCTATCTGGCAACTCATGAGACCTATGTGGTGGTCAATGGAGAAGCTGTAAACAAGGTAGAGTTCGATTACCAATACAACCTGACCAAGAACAATTATATCACCCAGTACGGCAGCTATCTGACATACTTCGGACTGGATACCTCTAAGGATCTGTCCACACAGATGTATTCCGACACTCTGAGCTGGCAGGATTACTTCGAGCAGCTGGCTGTTGAGAATCTGAAGCAGTCCAAGGCCATGAAGGCAGCTGCTGATGCAGAGGGCTTCACCTACGACACCACCGATGAGTACAACACCTTTAAAGAGACCATCAAGACTTCCGCTGCATCCGCAGGCATCTCTGAGAAGGAATATGTACGTTCCATCTACGGTGGTTATGCAACTATGGGCCGTATTGAGCAGTATGTGAAGAATGATATGGTCATGAATGCCTATTATGAGAAGCTGCAGGAGGACAACGCTCCCAGCGATGATGAGATCCAGAGCTATTATGAGGAAAACAAGGCAACCTACGATTCCGTAGACTATCGCCTGACGACCATTGAGGCAGAATTGCCTACAGAGCCTACCGAGCTGGCAGACCCCGTAGAAGAGACCGCATCTACAGATACTGCGGCCGACGGAACGGCAACCACCGATACCACACAGGATACCGCATACCAGCCTTCCGACGCTGAGATCGCCAAGGCAATGGAAGATGCCAAAGTACTGGCTGACGATGCAGAGCAGACCGTGGCAAAAGACGGCGAAGCCCATGAGAATGAGCAGAAGTCTTCCGTGAACTACCTGATCTCCGACTGGCTGTTCGATGATGCCAGAAAGGCAGGAGACACCACCATCATTACCAACGACAGCAGCCATTGCTATTATGTCGTGGCATTTGAGCAGAGATATCTGGACGAGACCCCTTCTGCTGATGTTCGTGTCATTATTCCGGGCGAGGATAAGACCGGCGAAGAGATTCTGGAGGAGTGGAAGAGCGGTGCAGCTACCGAGGATAGCTTCGTAGAACTGTGCAAAAAGTATACACAGGATACCTCCGCAGCAGCGAACGGCGGCCTGTTTGAGCAGGTGACCAAGAGTGGTATGACCGAGGAACTCAGCAACTGGATCTTCGACAGCAGCCGTCAGGCAGGAGATACCGTATCCATTGCCATTACGGATGATGCCACCTATGTGCTTTACTACATCGGACAGGATCAGCCCGAGTGGAAGATCAACATCAAGAATACACTGGTATCTCAGGCAATGACCCAGTATATAGATGACATTACCGCAGATATCACCGTAGAGGATCCCAAGGGCAAGCTGAATTACCTGAAGGTGCAGGCAGAGGAATCCGCAACCGCTGAGACCGCGGCCGCAGAGACTCAGGAGATCACCGAGGAGCAGACAGCTGCTACCGGGGAGACTGCAACACAGGCACAGTAAGGCTTGCCGGGGAACAGAACATAGACAACAGACAAGTACCTGTTTCACTGCGCAAGCAGAAGAGACAGGTACTGTTAGATTATAGGAGAAGAAATATGCAGGAAAAGGTTCTGGTATTGGATATTGACGGAACACTGACCAATTCGAAAAAAGAGATCACGGAAGTGACCAGACAGGGAATCTGGAATATTTTACAGCACGGCCACAAGGTCATTCTGGCTTCCGGCCGTCCAACACCGGGGATGAGAGGCTGTGAGGAGGAACTGGAACTGAAAAAATACGGTGGCTACCTCCTGTCCTTTAACGGAGCACGTATTGTGGATTGCAAAACGGGAGAAGTGGTGTACCAGAGAACATTGCCCCTGTCCATTGTTCCCGGTTTATATGAATTCGCCAAAGCAAATGGCTGCGGTCTGATCACTTATCAGGGAGAAGGCGTGATCTCCGCTTTTGAACCGGACAAATATGTGGAACTGGAAGCAAGGATCAACAAGATCCCCATTCAGGTGGTGCCGGATTTCGTGAATTATGTGAACTTTGACATTAATAAGTGCCTGATGACGGCACCGGAGGAGATCGCCCCCGCACTGGAGAAACAGCTGCAGGAAAAATACAGTGATGTGGCGAGCATCTACCGTTCCGAGCCTTATTTCATCGAGATCATGCCAAAGGATGTGAACAAGGCAGCTTCCCTAGATCACATGCTGGAAGGCATGGGACTGACCAGAGAGAATGCGATCTGCTGCGGGGATGGTTACAATGATATCTCCATGATCGAATATGCGGGAACCGGTGTGGCCATGGGCAATGCCCAGCCTGCGGTCAAGGAGGCAGCAGATTATATCACCGGCACCAATGATGAAGACGGACTGGTGGAAGTCATCGATAAATTCATCATGAATCCGGAAGCAGAGCAGAAGAAATAAGAGTGGAAGGAAAAGCATGATCCAGATACCCGAAAAAGCAAAATATATCATAGATACTATACAGAATGCCGGATTCGAAGCCTATGTGGTAGGCGGCTGCGTGCGGGATTCCATTCTGGGGAGAATCCCGGAGGACTGGGATATCACTACTTCGGCGAGACCGGAGCAGATAAAGCAGCTGTTCCGCCGCACCATCGACACCGGGATCCAGCATGGTACCGTAACCGTCATGCTGGACAAGGAAGGCTTTGAGGTTACGACCTACCGTGTGGATGGAAAATACGAAGACAGCCGACACCCCAAAGAGGTGACTTTCACCCCGAATCTGGAGGAGGATTTGAAACGCCGGGATTTTACCATCAATGCCATGGCCTACAATGAAACGGAAGGCCTGATCGACATTTTTGGTGGCTTGAAAGACATCGAAGCGAAGCTGATCCGCTGTGTGGGCAACCCGGAGGAACGATTCGGTGAAGATGCCCTGCGCATCATGCGGGCGATCCGATTTTCCGCACAGCTGGGCTACGAGATCCACGAAGACACCGATGCGGCGATCCGGCTGCTGGCACCGACCCTGCAGAAGATCAGCGCGGAGCGGATTCAGGTGGAACTGACCAAATTACTGGTGTCTCCGCATCCGGACACTCTCAGAACTGCATATGACATGGGTGTCACGAAAGTCATCCTGCCGGAATTTGATGCCATGATGGAGACACCTCAGAAGCACAAACACCATAAATATAACGTGGGAGAGCATACATTACATGCTCTGATGGAGATCGGAGCGGAGAAAAATCTGCGCTATGCCATGTTGCTCCATGACATTGGAAAACCGGCCACACTTACCGTGGATGAAGAAGGAATCACACATTTCTACGGACATCCGGCGGTGGGGGAAGAGATGGCGGGGAAGATACTGCGCAGGCTTCGTTTTGACAATGATACGATTGCCGTGGTCACCCGTCTGGTGAGATACCACGATTACGGCAATGACGTGACGCCGGATCTGCGGATCGTGCGCCGGGCAGTGAACAAGATCGGGGAAGATATTTTCCCACTGCTGTTCCCGGTGAAGCGGGCGGACATTCTGGCGCAGAGCGATTACCTGAGAACAGAAAAACTGGAAAATCTGGAGCATTGGAAGCAGTTGTATCAGGAAATGCTGGAAAAGAAGCAATGCGTCTCCCTGAAAACACTGGCGGTTACCGGAAGAGACCTGATCGACACCGGCATGAAGCCGGGCAGGGAATTGGGAGAGATGCTGCAGCAGCTTCTGGAACTGGTATTGGAGCACCCGGAGCAGAACACCAGAGAACGGCTGCTGGAAAAGGTGAAGGAGCTGTCGGCAGCCAAAGAGTGAGCATACTTTGAAAAAATCCCTCATAAGATAGCGTAGGAACCGGAAAACGGTTAAGGATGTATCTTAGGAGGGGTTGTAAGTGAATGACAGAGCGGTGGCACTGCTGGAACAGTATGAGATAGAAGTATTGCGTACCCGGAAAGGAAGGGGAGCTATTCTGTGCGATACGCAGCAGGGCTGCCTGATCTTCAGGGAATATACCGGAAGAGAGGAACAACTACGCTTACAGGAACAGATTTTAAAGCATCTGGAACAACGGGGAACCGTCCCGGCGGAGAGACTGCTTGCCACGAAAGAGGGCGCGCTGTCCGTGACGGACAGAGACGGTGTCAGATATATTCTGAAGACCTGGTGGGAAGGCAGAGAATGCAATATCCGTGACAGAGAGGAATGCGTGGAAGCCATGCGGCTTCTGGCGAGACTGCACGGAGATCTGACCTTTACACCGGTATTCCCGGAAGTGGAAGGGGTTCCGGCTCCGGCCATAGACAGATACCTTCCCAGCCGGGATTATGAGAAGCATAACCGGGAACTGAAACGTGCCCGCAGATTCTTAAAGCAGCGCAGCCAGAAGACCTGGTTTGAGATCCGGCTGTCTGCAGTGATCGATCCTTTTCTGGAGGAAGCGAGACAACTCAGCGAGGAATGGAAAGAGATCGAGACGACGGCCGGTAACCGTGGAGAAGAACCGCTGTGTTTTTGCCACGGGGATTACCAGTACCACAATATTCTGCGGCAGGACCGGGGATTTTTCCTGGTGAATTTCGAAAAATGTCAGGCGGACGGACCGGTGAGGGATCTGTATCTGCTGTTGCGAAAGCTTCTGGAAAAATGTGAGTGGGACACGGAATGGGGCAGAGTGCTTCTGGCGGCTTATGAAAGTGTGAGACCCCTGAAGCCCTATGAGAGGCAGGATCTGTTCTACCGCCTGTCCTATCCTGAAAAATTGTGGAAGATCGTAAACTTTTATTATAATTCCGGGAAGGCCTGGATCCCGGAGAAGAACCAGGAGAAGCTGGACCGCCTGCTGGAACAGGAAGCGGCCAGAAAGAAATTTTTGAAAATGCTGCAAAAATAAAGACGGCAGCGAACTGCAGAAAGCGGAAGAGGCATTGCGGCAGAGCCGTGGTGTGGAAGACAAAGGAGAAGCAAAACGTTGAAAAGATTCGAAGACAAAAGGTATTCGAAAACAAGGCAGATGGTGGCAGGTCTTCTGTTTGTGACAGCGATGTTATTAACAGGCTGCGGACAGACGGCAGCCTCCGGAGCTGCTACGGAAGCACAGACGGCGGCCCCGGCACAGACAGAGCGGGTGGATACCGGCTTCGTGGTAACGGATCCGGACAGCTATGATTCCGCAGATACCGCGGTGCTGGTGGATATCAATAGTATTGACAGCACTGTCACTTTGCTGAATCTGGATCTGGGGAAACGATATACCTTATCTATGGACGGAACGACGCGCTTCGCGGACAAATACGGAAAAGCAATCTCCCTGAGCCAGCTGCAGGAAGGAGATATCGTGGATGTCACTTTCTTAAAAAGCCAGAAACACCTGACCGCCATGCAGCTGGCACAGACGGCCTGGCAGTACGACGATGTGGAACGGTATGAGTTAAATACTGTCCGCAACGAGGTGTCCATCGGCGGCGAGGTGTTCCAGTTATCGGAGGATACCCAATATTTTTCCCAGGGACACAGCATTGAGAAAATGGATCTGAACCCGGCGGATATCCTGACTTTTCACGGGATCGACAGCACTGTGCTCAGTATAACGGTGGAGAAAGGCCATGGCTATCTGCGGCTGGTCAACGATGAGAATTTCGTGGGAGGCTGGCTGGAGATCGGGCAGACACAGATCGTGCGGATCACGGAGGACATGCTGGTGACCGTGCCGGAAGGAAGCTATCAGATAGATATCAGCTATAACGGTGGAGGCGGTGTCAAGAATGTGGTAATCAACCGCAACGAAGAGACCACATTGGACATCGGCGATCTGGAGGTGGTGGAAGCACAGTACGGTATGGTGTTGTTTTCCCTGAGTCCCTCCAATGCGGAATTATATATTGACGGCAGCCAGGCAGATCCCTCCCAGCCCATCTCGCTGGAATACGGAATCCACCAGATCATAGCGAAGGCGGACGGCTATAAGTCTCTGACACAGTATCTCAGGGTCGGACAGGAATCCGCCGGCGTGGATGTCCAGCTGGACAAGGTAGATTCCGACAGTGAAGAAAGCACGGAAAGCAGCAGTTCCACGAGCTCCGAGTCTTCCACCGGATCGACCTCTGCTGCGGATACGATAACAACCTATTACCGCGTGCATATTGATGCTCCGGAAAATGTAGAAGTATATCTGGACGGCAATTATGTGGGCATCTCGCCCTGCAGCTTCAAAAAGACCTCCGGAAGCCATGTGATTACCCTCCGGAAGACCGGGTATGAGACCAGGAGTTATACGGTGCAGGTGGACGAAGAAGAGAAGGATGTATCCTACTCATTTGTGGATCTGGTAACCAGTTCCACAACCGGTTCCACGTCGTCGGAATAATCCCCGGGAAGGTGGAAGAAATGCCGTAAATATGCGGAAAAACCTTGACAAAAGGCTTAAAACCAGATATATATATGTATAGACGTTTCAAAAGAACTATTTTCGAGCGTAAATTTAATAACGAAAACTCATTATAGGAGGAGTTCAATATGAACAAAACAGAATTAGTTGCAGCTATGGCTGATCAGGCTGGTCTTTCCAAGAAGGACGCAGAGAAGGCATTAAAGGCATTCACCGATGTTGTTGCTGAAGAGTTAAAGAAGGATGGTAAGGTTCAGTTAGTTGGCTTCGGTACTTTCGAAGTATCCAGCAGAGCAGCCAGAGAGGGTAGAAATCCTCAGAGCGGCGCACCTATGAAGATCGCTGCTTCCAAGGCTCCTAAGTTCAAGGCTGGTAAGGCATTAAAGGATATGCTGAACGCATAATAGAAGCTGAATTTTCAGAGACTCGATGGGACAACCTTTCGGGTCTCTTTTGTTTTTGAAAATCAATGGTTGAGAGGATAAGAATATGAGATTAGACAAGTATCTGAAGGTATCCCGGCTGATCAAACGCCGCACGGTGGCCAACGAAGCCTGTGACAGCGGCAGGGTACTGATCAATGACAAGCCGGCCAAGGCATCCGCCAATGTCAAGGAAGGCGATGTTATCACGATCTCCTTCGGCAACAAGGAAGTCAAAGTGGAAGTCCTGGATGTGCAGGAGACCGTGAAAAAAGAGGAAGCCAAAGAACTCTTTCGTTATATATAATCTATCTTCCATCATGTATAAATTACCATATCCTGCCATAGAATGAATTGTAAGTCCGGTTCCGGAAGGAAGCGGACGCGATAACGGGAGGCCAGAGGTAAGATGGAAGATTTAAACGCAACCGGACGTATGCATAAAGTGACCATGACCAACAGACGCACCTGTACCGTGAACGGGGTAAATGACGTGCTTTCCTTTGATCTGCGGGAGATCCTGCTGGAGACGGAACAGGGAATGCTGATGATCCGCGGAAATGAACTCCATGTGAACCGTCTGACATTAGACAAGGGGGAAGTGGATATTGATGGCCGGATCGACAGCTTTGTGTATTCGGATACCGCAGCATCCGGAGAGAAACAGGAGTCCTTTCTGGGCAGGCTGTTCCGCTGATGAATGAAAACATTTTTCTGCTGCATTCCTTCCTGTTGGGGGTGTGGATCACTTTTTTGTATGACATACTGCGGATACTGCGAAGAGTGTTTTCCCACAGTACCGGCATGGTATCTCTGGAGGATCTGGCATTCTGGATCTACTGTGCGGGGAAGGTTTTTCTGCTGATGTTCCATGAGAGCAACGGGAATCTGCGGTGGTTCGCCGTATTGGGAGCACTGACGGGGATGTACCTGTATCATAAGAAGGTCAGCCCCCTTTTCGTAAAGTATACGGCGCTTGCACTGAACACGCTGTTAAGCCCGCTCCGAAAGGCTTTGCAAATATCGGAAAAATGGATGAAAAAGCAGTTGACTGAACTTATGAAAATGTTTAAAATATTTATCAAAAGGAGATGCGCGTATGGCAAAAAGAAAAGCAGCCTACCGCAAGAGACACCAGAATCGGTTCAGCATGTTCCTGGTGAGCCTGGTCGTATTGATGATCATGGTGGTCGTTGCGGTGCGGAGCGTGGAATTACAACAGAAGATTGCAGGATATGATACCCAGATCGCAAGCCTGAACGCGCAGATCGAAGCGGAACAGGCCAGAGCGGAACAGATCGAGGAGTACGGTAAGTACACACAGACGAAAGGCTATGTGGAAGAGGTAGCGAAGGATAAGTTGGGTCTGGTATACGAAGGAGAGATCCTTTTTCAGGAAGATCATTAAGCAGGGAAACTGATTCTTAAGTGGACCTGCTTTTTTTGTCGCAAAAAATGAAGCCGCCCGCTCCCTTGATTTGACAAAAAGAAGAAAGGAACTGCCCTATAATCGTGTGACAGAAAGGGGAGGATGCCATGATCATAGGGAAAAAGGAACAGGAACGTCTGGAGCGGGAACAGTGTGCGCAGGTTTCACTGTTGTGCAGACAGAAGCTGATGGGATATGCGGAAAGCTTTGAGGAACTGGGGAAGAGCTTCCGGCAGGAGATACGGATCACGGGGGAGGACAGGCAGAACATTCTGGAAAAATGCATGCTGTGGCAGAGCCGACAGATCATGGGGGATCATTTGCAGGAGGTTGCCCGGATCATGGAGCGGGTCGCCGGAGAAGAACTGGGATACCGGCCCCTGGAAGAAAAAAAGCAAAAAGGACTGGTGCAGGCCCTGAAAAGCGAAGGAATCACGGCGAAGGATCTCTGCTATGTGCAAAAGGAGGAAACGGATGGCGGAACATCCGGCATCAGTATGACATTGTCTACGGATAAGCCGCATTATAAGGCGGCGGGCGTAGCGGACATGCTGACGGTATTGTTGGGGAAGCGGCTGCAGGTCTCGACGGGAAGCCCTTATCTGGTAGAACGGGAGCCTCATTGCTTTCTTTTCACGGAGGAGCCGAAATACATAGCACTGACGGGAGTGAGCCGCGCGGTCAAAGAAGGAGAGAAGGTTTCGGGGGATCAGTTTGCCACCATGGAATCTGAAAAGGGGAAACTGATTCTGTTGCTGTCTGACGGGACAGGCTCCGGGGAGGATGCCAGCCGGGGCAGCGGCAGGGTAATGGATCTCATGGAAAAAATGCTGGAGGCCGGTTTTGGAACGGAAGCCTCGGTAAATCTGTTGAATTCCGCATTATATGCACAGAATGAGGAGGACGATCATCCCACGGTGGATATCTGCAGTCTGAACCTGTATACGGGAGAGTGTGAGATCTGTAAGGTGGGTGGCGCAGCCACATTCTGGAAGACCTCCGGAAGGGTCAACTGTATCGGCGGGGAGAGTCTGCCCTTAGGCATTTTTCAGAAAGCACAGATGGAACGACAGATGTGTCAGATCAGCCCGGGAGATCTGCTGGTCATGATGACGGACGGGGTTCTGGACTGGATAGAGGACGGGGAGGAACGCATGGCCCGGATGCTGGAAGGATTGCAGGAACAGAATCCGCAGGAGATTGCGGAAAAAGTGTTGTCCTATGCCATCTGCGCTTCGGAGGGACGGATCCGGGATGATATGACGGTATTTGCGCTCTGTCTGTGGGAAAATACGTGACGTCACCTTGATTTTTCATGGCAATTAGGATAGAGTAAACTCATGAATACATGGTTGGATACGCGAGAGAAAGTATTTGCATATATCAGAGAGCATCACATGCTGCAGGCCGGTGACCGTGTGGTGGCCGGTGTTTCCGGAGGGGCAGACTCGGTTTGCCTCTTATTTTTGTTGCTGGAATGGCAGAAGGAAGTGCCGATGGATATTGCGGTGGTGCATGTGAATCACGGGATCCGTGCGGAAGCCGGGGAGGATGCCAGGTATGTGGAAGAACTCTGTGGAGACAGGGGAATTCCTTTTTTTCTGACGAGGGCGGATGTAAGGGACAGAGCCAGACGGGAGAAGCTCTCCGAAGAGGAGGCCGGCCGCAGGATCAGGTACGAAGCCTTTGACCGGGCGGCGAAGGAGTGGAAAGCCACGAAGATCGCAGTGGCCCATAACAGTAATGACCGCAGTGAGACTCAGTTGTTCCATCTGTTCCGGGGCAGCGGGATCCGGGGACTGGCCAGCATCCTGCCGGTGAGAGACCGGATCATACGGCCGATCCTGTGTCTGGAACGGGGGGAGATTGAGGAATTCCTGCGGCAGCGGGGAATTCCTTACTGCAGGGATGCCACCAACGATGAGGATGACTACACGAGAAATCGTATCCGGCATCATATTCTGCCCTATGCAGAGCAGAATATTGTAAAAGGCTGCGTGGCGCATATGAATCAGACGGCGGAACTGCTGGCGGAGACGGAGGATTATCTGGAACACCAGACGGCAGAGGCTGCGGAGCAATGCATCCGGCGGACGGGCGGCGTACCGGGGAGAACAGCGCCGGCGACGGAACGGCAGGAGGCTGTGATCGGTATTTCGGTCGGAAGATTTCTGGAACTGCACCCGGTGATCCGCAAGCGTCTTTTGTATGAAACGGTGAAGCGGCTGTCGCCGGGGCAGAAGGACATTACCTACCGGCATATTCAGGAATTGCTTACGCTGTTCACCGATGAGGGCAATAGGCAGATCTGTCTCCCCTTCGGAATCCGGGGCAGAAGACAATATGAGGAAGTACTGCTGACGGTAGAAACGTCCGATGACAGCATCCCGGAAAAGAAATCTGGGCAGCCGGAACGGAAGATAGACATGCAGCTGCCGCCCGGACGTAAAAGTACGGTGGAATGCGAAGCCGGAGTGTTGGAATATTGCCTGTGGGAGCTGCCTTATGGCCTTGAAAAAAACCAGGAAGTTCCCACAAATCAGTATACGAAATGGTTTGATTATGATAAAATAAAAAAATGTCCGGTGATACGGACAAGGCAGACGGGCGACTATCTGACCATTGCAGATGGCAGAGGCGGAATGATCCATAAATCGTTAAAAAGCTATCTGGTCGATCAGAAGATCCCGAAGACGGAGCGTGACAGACTGCCGATCCTGGCAGAGGACGATCATGTATTGTGGGCCGTGGGATACCGTATCAGCGAATATTATAAAGTAACGGAGAATACAAAACGTATTTTAAAGGTACAATTAATAAGAAAGGAGTTCGCTTAAACAGCGAAGAGACAAAAGAAAATGGCAGAACATATCAGAGTACTGTTAACAGAAGAGGAAGTAGACAAGAGAATCCAGGAGATCGGCGAGCAGATCAGCAGGGACTATGCAGGCAGGCAGGTACACCTTGTATGTGTGCTGAAGGGTGGCAGCTTTTTCATGTGTGAACTGGCAAAGCGTATCACCGTTCCCGTATCGTTGGATTTCATGTCCGTATCCAGCTACGGCAGTGATACCAAGTCCAGCGGTGTAGTCAAGATCGTGAAGGATCTGGATGAATCCCTGAAGGATAAGGAAGTTATCGTAGTAGAGGATATTGTAGACAGCGGAAGGACTTTAAGCTATCTGTTAGAGATGCTGAAGGACAGAGGTCCTGCTTCCTTACGTCTGTGCACCCTGTTGGACAAACCTGAGAGAAGAGTTATTGATGTCCATGTGGATTATACCGGATTTAATATTCCCGATGAGTTCGTAGTGGGCTATGGTCTGGATTATGATCAGAGATATCGTAATCTGCCTTACATTGGTGTGGTAGAATTCGATTAAGCGATACAAAGATGCAGGAGGCCCGTGAAGTTGAAACAAAACGGCAAAACAATCAATTCATATTTTATATTTATTATACTTCTGATCATGGTGATCTTCGGTCTCAACATGTTGAACAACCGGGAGGATGAATACACCAAGGCGGAATTTATTGCGGATCTGGATGCAGGCAATGTATCGGAGATTGAGATACAGCCCAACGGAGAGGCACCTACCGGTTATCTGGAGATCCAGATGAAGAACGGTGTGAGCCATAAGCTGTATGCAACGGATGTCACGGAACTGGAGACACTGGTCCGGGAGTATGGATTTGACCCGATGGTCAATGACATTCAGAGAGAGAACTGGTTCCTGGCTTATATGCTGCCGATGCTGGTTGTACTGGCAGTGGGTGTGTTCCTGTTCATGATGATGAATGCCCAGCAGGCAGGCGGCGGGAACGGCAAGATGATGAACTTCGGCAAGAGCCGTGCCAGGATGACCCAGGGTGACAAGAGCGTCACATTTGCACAGGTAGCCGGACTGAAAGAAGAAAAAGAGGAACTGGAGGAAATCGTGGATTTCCTGAAGGAGCCGGGAAAATATACCGGTGTCGGTGCCAGAATTCCGAAGGGTGTCCTGTTGGAGGGTCCTCCCGGAACCGGTAAGACTTTATTGGCGAAGGCGGTAGCAGGCGAGGCCGGGGTTCCTTTCTTCAGTATCTCCGGATCGGATTTCGTGGAGATGTTCGTCGGTGTCGGAGCATCCCGTGTACGAGACCTGTTTGAAGAGGCGAAGCACAATGCACCCTGTATCGTATTCATTGATG
Source organism: uncultured Acetatifactor sp. (assembly GCA_934394815.1). Lineage (GTDB taxonomy): Bacteria > Bacillota > Clostridia > Lachnospirales > Lachnospiraceae > Acetatifactor. Next base: position 17,291 of record CAKRRD010000033.1, read on the forward strand.
AGATTGATGCGGTGGCAAGACGCCGTGGTACCGGTATGGGTGGCGGACACGATGAGAGAGAGCAGACGCTGAACCAGCTGCTGGTAGAGATGGACGGTTTCGGCGTCAATGAGGGTATTATCGTCATGGCAGCCACGAACCGTGTGGATATTCTGGATCCCGCAATCCTGCGTCCCGGTCGTTTTGACCGTAAGGTGGCGGTGGGAACTCCTGACGTCGGCGGCAGAGAGGAGATCCTGAAAGTACACGCGAAGAACAAACCTCTGGGAGATGACGTGAATCTGCAGCAGATTGCGCAGACCACCGCAGGCTTCACCGGAGCGGATCTGGAGAATCTGCTGAATGAGGCGGCCATTATTGCGGCGAAGGAGAACCGCTCCTTTATCGCACAGAAGGATATTAAGAGAGCATTTATCAAAGTGGGAATCGGTGCGGAGAAAAAGAGCCGCATTATCTCCGATAAGGAGAAGAAGATCACGGCATATCACGAAGCAGGCCATGCGATCCTGTTCCATGTGCTGCCGGATGTGGGACCGGTCTATACGGTGTCCATTATTCCTACCGGAGTTGGAGCAGCCGGTTATACCATGCCTCTGCCGGAAAAGGATGAAATGTTCGCCACCAAGAGCCGTATGCTCCAGGATATCATGGTATCTCTGGGTGGACGGATCGCAGAGGAGATCATCTTCGGCGATATCACCACAGGTGCTTCCAGTGATATCAAGAAAGCCACCAAGACGGCCCGCCGTATGGTGACCCGTTACGGAATGTCCGATCATATCGGCGTGATCTGCTACGATGACGACGATGATGAAGTCTTTATCGGAAAAGATCTGGCCCATGCCAAAGCCCACAGTGAGGAGATTTCCGGAGAGATCGACAAGGAAGTCAAGAACATCATTGATGATTGCTATACCAAGGCCAAGGATATTATTTTACAGCATGAAGATGTATTGCACAGTTGTGCACAGCTTCTGTTAGAGAAAGAGAAGATCACCAGAGAAGAGTTCGAGGGTCTTTTCTGATAATCGGACGGCATGGGAAAAGGTTTTCGCGGGAGCTTCAGGGAATTGGTAGTATTGTACAAACTGATTTTGTGAAAAATACACAAAAACACATATACACTTTTGTAATATTTGTGAATTTTGAGAATAGTCAAAAATAGTGGTGCATGCTATTATAATACTCGTAACCCCCCCAATACATTATATAGTTTTTTGCTATACCCCATAAGAAAGAAATACCTTCTCTAAAAAGGGCAGTCCTCCCAAGACTGTCCTTTTTACTGTCTAAAAATCGCTGAATAAAGAGGCGGGCAGTTGTCAGATGTAAGGAAAAAGGGTATAATAAATAGAGCTTTTGAGCTTGGGACATGTCACACTGCCGGAGCGCACAAGACAACAAAGCACTTTGGCAGAAGCAGTGTCATAATATAGATAGTAAGACATTAGTCTCAGAAAGGGTAGATACTATGGATCTGGAGCTATTACGTCGAACAGAATATAATCAGCAATACATTGCAGCCATGAGACCCGTATTTAACAGGAGAGCACTTTTCACGGATACCAGCGCGGAATATGTGATCCCGGAAGAGCCGGAGCCGTTTTCCGAGGTGACGATCCGTTTCCGGACGGCCAGAAATAACGTAGACAGAGTATTTCTGGTAAGCGGCGGACAGAAGCATCTCATGGTGCGTGTGGAGAGCAATAATGATTTTGACTACTACGCTTATGTAATGCGTCTGGATGATCAGAAAGTATCTTATTATTTTGAGGTGCAGACCGGCAGGATCTCAGGCATCTTCGATATGAGAGGACTGGTGCAGGAAGTCAACGAATATTATGATTTCATTATCATTCCCGGTTTCCACACCCCCGACTGGGCCAAGGGAGCGGTCATGTACCAGATCTATACAGATCGTTTCTGCAACGGAGATCCTTCCAACGACGTGCTGACCAATGAATATTGCTATATCGGAGAGCCGGTACATCGTGTGGAAGACTGGGGACGTTACCCCGCACAGATGGACGTCCGTGAGTTCTACGGCGGAGATCTGCAGGGGGTATTGGACAAGATGGACTATCTGCAGGATCTGGGAGTAGAGGTGATCTATTTTAATCCTCTGTTTGTCTCCCCGTCCAATCACAAATACGATATTCAGGACTATGATTATATTGATCCCCATATTGGAAAGATCGTCAGCGATGAAGGGGAGCTGCTTCCGGACGGGCAGCGGGAGAACCGTTTTGCCTCCCGCTACATTGATCGTGTGACCAACAAGGCGAATCTGGAAGCCAGCAATGAACTGTTTGCCCAGGTGGTGGCAGAGGCACACCGCAGGGGCATGAGAGTCATTCTGGACGGTGTGTTCAACCATTGTGGTTCCTTCAATAAATGGATGGACAGAGAGCGCATCTATGAGAATGCGGAAGGGTACGACAAGGGTGCCTATGTCAGCGCAGACAGCCCTTACCGGAGCTATTTTGATTTCCACAATCAGGCGGCATGGCCCTATAACAATTCCTATGACGGATGGTGGGGACATGATACCCTGCCGAAGCTGAATTACGAGGGTTCCCGGGAACTGATGGACTATGTCCTTCATGTGGCGAAAAAATGGGTATCCGCTCCTTATAATGTAGACGGCTGGAGACTGGATGTGGCGGCGGATCTGGGCCACAGTCAGGAATTCAACCATCATTTCTGGCAGGAATTCCGGAAAGCGGTAAAAGAGGCCAATCCGGAAGCCATTATTTTGGCGGAGCATTACGGCAATACCAGAGACTGGTTACAGGGCAATGAATGGGATACCGTTATGAACTACGATGCATTCATGGAGCCTGTGACCTGGTTTTTGACCGGTATGGAAAAACACAGCGATGACTACCGGGAGGATCTGCTGGGCAACTCCGAGAGCTTCTGGGGAGCCATGCGGCACCATACCTCCAGCTTTTCCATGCCCAGCTGGCAGGTGGCCATGAATGAACTGTCCAACCACGACCATTCCCGTTTCCTGACGAGAACGAATCATAAGGTGGGACGTACCAATACATTGGGTCCGCAGGCTGCGGAACAGGGCATCAACAAGGCCGTCTTCCGGGAAGGCGTTGTGATCCAGATGACCTGGACGGGGGCGCCCACGATCTATTACGGAGACGAGGCCGGTGTCTGTGGATTCACGGATCCCGACAACCGCAGAACTTATCCCTGGGGACATGAGGATCAGGTGCTTCTGGCATTCCATAAGGACATTATCCGCCTGCGCCGGGAGAATGAGGAACTGCGAACCGGTTCCCTGAAAATGCTGGAGAACGACTATAATTTTATCTCCTACGGACGTTTTAACCGCAAGGGACAGTGTGCGATCCTGATCAACAATAATTATCATCCCATCACCAAGGAGATCCATGTGTGGGAGATTGGCGCTCCCAAGACCGGTAAAATGAAAGTGATCTTACAGTCCAGGGATGACGGATATTGCATGGAAGGTGCGGAGTATGAGATCAAGGCAGGCAAGATCCTGATCGAGATGCCCCAGACCTCTGCGACGATCCTGAAATATGTAGAAGAGTAATCAGTTTGAAAATACGAAAGACAGAGAGGCTATTCGATGTTCACCATCATTATTACCCTGCTGTTGCCGCTGGTATCCATTGGGATCTGGCGGCAATATCTTTTAAAAAATAACGGAAAGAGCCTGCAGACAGTGGCAGACAGAAGGGGAGAATATGTTCTTCGCTATGTTACCTGCCTGCTCTGTATGCTGGTCATACCATGGATCCTGTTGTCACTGACCAGCAGTGACGGTAATACTATTTTCCGGAAACTGTTGGAATCCGGAGAATATGCGGCGAAAGTCCTATGTTTGGAAATCAGCATGATGCTGGTCCATACCATTGCAGAATTATTCGTGGAAGAGGCGAAGGCCGGAAAACATGAGAAGATCCGGAGCGTTCTGGATAGAATTGCCGACAGCGGGGCATGGAGCGTTTTTCGTAAATACATAGGGCCGGCAGTGGTGCTGGCGTTGACGATACTGGTGGTATGCCTGAATTTCAGTATGATGTCCGACCGTGTGCTGTGGGGCGACGAGGCCTTTTCGGCAAATACGGCACATAAGGATGTGGGCGGTATTTTACAGGTGTTGTATTATTGGGACAATCACCCGCCGCTGTTTTATTACTGGCTGAAATTATTCGGAACCCTGTTCGGATATAAGGTTCCGGTGTTCCACCTGGCGTCTCTGGTGCCTTTTTTGATCGGTATTGTGTTGGCGTTGACGGTCGTGAGGAAACATTTTGGCATGCTTCCGGCTGCCTTTTTCGTGATGGTCTCCGGATTGGGACAGGCCTGTCTGGAGTATAATCTGGAAGTCCGTATGTATGCGCTGGCCTTTTTAGGTGTGATGGGCTGTTTCTACTGTGCTTACCGGGTCATTGCCGATGGCAGCAGGAAGACCTGGGCCGGTATGGTGCTGTGGGCACTGGCAGCGGCCTATTCCCATTATTATGCACTGGTAGCTGTGGGTATTATGCTGTTTTTCACCGGAGTGGCCGTATGGATCAAATATCGCGGTAAGACATGGAAAAAGGGTGTTCTGGCCATCGTGGCATTTTTGATCGGCTATGCGCCTTGGCTGTATTTCTTCTACGCGGGATTAAAAAATGTCAGCAGAGGCTGGTGGATGACGGAGATCCTGGGTCTGGATCAGAGCCTTGAGATCGTTATGGGCGGCAGACGGATGAACGGAATCGTGTTTCCATTAGTGATCCTGTTTTTACTGGTGATGCTGGTGGCGGATTCTTCTGTATTTTCCGTGGAAAAAGACAGTGTACATCTGCAGAAGCCTTCTGTGAAAAACTGGTCCGACAAGACTTATGCCATGGCGGTGGGAGCCTGCACGATCCTTGGAACTTTGGCATTTGCCTATTTACTGAGTGTTGTGATGGCACCGATGCTGACCCAGAGATATCTGTATCCCCTGAGTGCGGTGGCTATTGTTATGCTGGTGGTGGGCAGCAGCCGTGTACTGGAACTGACTGCGGAACTGGAGCAACACGCCTGGAAGGGAATGGAGTTCCTGACAAGGCTGATTCTGATATTGCTGCTGGCAGTGCTGTTTGGCCTGGGAATTCAGAATTATCGGGAATGCTATGACAGCTATGAGCAGCAGAAGGTAGAGACCGACAAGACACTGGATCTGATCGGAATGCCTGACGAAGATATGAAGATGGTTACCAACGGCGTAAAACATCTGGGTTGGACCGTGCTGTACTATTATTATCCGGATAATGAGATCGTAAACGGCGACTACAGACAGGCAGAAGCGGACAGATTCTGGTATTTCACCCCCGGTGAACTGGGCGCGGATGCGGTCACGGAATTGCGGCAGAAAGGCTATCAGGTAACGGATTATGGACTGATGCAGCTGGCGCAGTATCCGTTCTATTTATATTATATTGCAAAATAACAAAAAATATCTTGCAATTTGTGTGAACATATGCTACAATTTCACATTGTTAAGGCACTTCGCCTGACATGGATGGATTCCCGAGTGGCCAAAGGGGACAGACTGTAAATCTGCTGCAATTTGCTTCGGTGGTTCGAATCCACCTCCATCCATTCGCGCATTTATATAAATGTGTGATGCGTCCGCTGGTGTGGCGGAATAGGCAGACGCAAGGGACTTAAAATCCCTCGGGGGCAACTCCGTGCCGGTTCAAGTCCGGCCACCAGCATACTTAATTAGTGAGAGGAACACGGTAGAAATGCCGTGTTCCTCTTATTTTTATTGTGAAGAAGAAAAGACAGGGATATAATTGTATACAAACAACAATAATATATTTTCAAGTCGAAGGGGTGACAATATGCTGACAAATACAATGAAAGAGGATTCCAACGAGAGAATGACACATGAAGAAGTGTTTCATGCGTTGAGGAGCAAAGTAACAATTCCTTTTACGCTTCACGGAATAAAAGAAAATCTCACGGTAGAATACACGCAAGGTACAGATCCCAAGGCCATAGGGTACGATGCCCTTCAGGGGTTCCCAATAGATAAAATATGCTGCACAGGTTATCCGGTAATGCGCGGCTACTTTGAACACATGAATGCGACCGGCTACCGGAGATCCTGCGGGTTTATTCAGTTCGTGGAAAGAATTGAAAATCACGGGGAAAACAGAGAGTTTTCCATAGATGTCAGTGATGAAAATCTGGAAAAAGGCAATCCGTATTTTGCGTACGGCTATCCGGCAGAAATATTTGATGCGCCTTGCTGTAATTTGGCTGGATGTAAGCATTTAAAGTGGACCGCTTATACCTACCTGGTAGATCTGCCTTCCCGGATGAATGGAAATAAACTCAAATTTCTGGCTGGATACTCCTGGGGATATGAAGAGGATGAAAACGGCCCACAGAGATTATTGCCATTAGAGATCCTGACAGAAAATGACTGGGAAAATCATATTGCAGAGAAATCTGCTGCACCGCTTATCGGCGGCGCAGCAACACCAGCATCCACGCAAGGAAAATAATTAAGGCTCCCAGGCTCATATTGGAGCAGGCGATGCCGTTCCAGAACGCGGCAGTGCTCATTTTCCCGACAAGGTTCAGCAGGATCTTGAAGGTAAACGGGTTGATCAGCCACATCCAGCGGGGAAGAGGTGTCTTTCCTTTGGAGATGCCGAGGATCATGGTGATCACATTCGCAAGATAAATTGCCATAAAGATGATAAAACAGGGAATCAGATATCCGCCCTGTTCCGCCAGAATAACAGATAACATGCTCTCCTGATCGGTTCCGGTCTCGAGAGCTTTTTTCATTCCGGTGACGAGGTAGCAACAGATGATATGTATGGCACCGCCGGAGGCAACGAATCCATAGACGGAGGCTTTATATATCCGGGCGAGAGCGCTCGTCTTATCCTGCATCAGTTCGTACAGGGCATAGAATCCGAAAGCGGTCACGGGAATTCCCGCAAATCCGAAGGAACCGGCCAGTCCGATGCGGGTGTAACTTATTTTTTCAGCGGCAAGGATATATTGTCCTAACGCACCGACGGCACCAGTGGAATCCACTCCCAATAGCAGGAAGTCTCCGATCATGGTCAGGACAGCACCGATCATACCGTAGAGTAACAGTTTTTTGACTTTGCAATAATCTTCGTTTCGCATAAGAAATGCCTCCTTACAGGTTAGCTTTGTTTAACTGATATTACTATAGCACAGGCTTTGGGAAAAAAGCAATCGGCCGGAAAGATTCCATGATAAACTGACAAGGGAGGCAGTAACCGATAAAAATAACGTTGCAGCGTGAATTGGGGTAGTTCCTGCAGGAATGAGATCTGCCCTGCCAGAGGCGGAACACCGGGAGATACCACCATGGAAGAAAAATGCTTCTGAAGGAATGAATCCTGAGAAACATGGTGCAATAGTCAGGTACAAAGAGTATAATATGCTTTGTAAGAAAGTGCATCGAAGCTTGTGAAAGAGATGCAGATGAGGTGTCTGACAGCTATGAATTATTATATCAGTGATTTGCATTTGTTTCACGAAGCGGTGCTCCGATTTGATGATCGTCCGTTCTCGAATCTGGAAGAAATGCATGCAGAAATCGTAAAAAGATGGAACCATAAGGTAACTAACGGGGATACGGTGTATATTCTGGGTGACGTGAGTATGCGGGGGAAGAACGAGGATCTTATTGCGCTGGCAGCAATATTGAAGGGAAAAAAGGTTCTGATCCGAGGCAATCATGATGATGTGTCTGATCTCCGATACCGTCAGCTGTTCCAGGAAGTCTGTGATTATAAGGAGATCCGCGATTCGATTGCCGGGAAAAGCTATGAATTGGTATTATGCCATTATCCCATTTTCAGCTGGAAACACATGAGCCGCGGTACCATTCTGCTCTACGGGCATACCCACAACAGCCCGGAGGATGACTATTTTCAGAAATGTCTGGCTGGAATGAAGGATAACGGCTGCCGTCATATCGGCGACAGTTCCATACAGGCCTATAACGTCGGCTGTATGAAACCGTGGATGGATTACGAGCCGCGAAGCCTGCAGGAGATTCTCAAATAAAAAAACAGCAGATCCCGCCAGATCTGCTGTTTTCTTCTGTGTATATGAGTGTGGGAAACACACTTCTATCATAAAATAAAGGATATTTCGTTACTTAGAACTTCTCAGCAAAGCTCTTGTAATACTCATCAAAAAACGCGTTGACTCTTTCCATGATTTTCTTCATAATATTCACCCTTAACCTTTCCAAGACAAATGAACTGTTAACTTTGTTGTTATGCTTAAGGGGTCAGGCCTGACTTCCTTTTGATGATTATAATTTACCATATTGTACTTATAATGTGAAATACATATAATAGAAGTGTAATAATACTTATAAGGTATCATAAAATGCAATAATAAATATACCGGTCAAAATGAATGAAGATATTGGAAATTTGGGAAAAAGCGCGGAAGGAGGACGTTGGGAAGATGGAATTACGCCATATCAGGTATTTCAAAGCGGTAGCGGAGGAGAAAAGCTTTACCCGGGCGGCGGAGCAGCTGGCCATTGCGCAGCCACCCTTAAGCCGCCAGATCCAGGATCTGGAAGCAGAACTGGGGACGACATTGTTCCTGCGGACACCTCATAAGGTGACGCTTACGGAGGAAGGGGAACTTTTCCTGCAATATGCGAATCAGATTCTGGATCTGGTGAATCGTTCGGAAGAGGATGTCAGAGAACGGAAGGAAGGCTTGCAGGGTACGTTGTACATTGCTTCGGTAGAGGGCTGCGGTCCCCGGCTTTTTGCCGAATGGATCGCAGGATTCCGACAGAAACACCCGCATGTACAGTACAATCTGTGGAACGGTAACACAGATGATGTGAACAATCGTGTGACGAAGGGGCTGTGTGAACTCGCTATGATCACGGCTCCTTATAATACGGAGGAATTTCATGTGCTGCCGGTGTATGAGGAACCCTGGGTGGCGGTGATCCCGAAGGGACATAAATTGTACTCTGCGGAAAATGATCCGGTGAAGCCCGAAGAACTGTTACCCTATGATCTGCTGATCCCCTCCAGAGAATCCAGAAAGGGCGAGATTGATAAATGGTTTGACGGCACGGGGCATGCACCGGTGATCCGGGGAAGGATCGCGCATATGATGAACGCCTATGAACTGAGTCTTCACGGAGTCGGCATTTCCATCTATCCGGCCTCCATTTCTTCCCTGATCCGGGAGAAGGATGTCTGTGTACGGCCGGTAGAGCATCCGGATGCCCACGCGGATTACGCATTGATCTGGAACAAAAATCACACGCTGTCCCATGTGTCGGAGGAATTTATCAAATATGTGGAAAGTATTGAAGAAGGGTAACGGTGTGGAATAATACATGGTCAATGGAAGGATGCCGGACAGAAATCAACAGTAAATGAAAACACATTAGGAAAAGGAGAAGGACATGAACATTACAGTATATCTTGGAGCAAATGAAGGCAAGGATCCGACAATGAAAACGGCGGTGCGGGAACTTGGCACCTGGATCGGAGAGAGCGGCAGCCGCCTGATCTACGGAGGTTCCAAATCCGGCCTCATGGGAGAACTGGCGGAAAGTGTGCTGCAGGCAGGCGGGGAAGTCATCGGTGTGGAACCGCAGTTTTTCATTGATATGGAATATCAGTATGATGAGATCACGGAACTGATCATCACAAAGGATATGACGGAGCGGAAAACGAAGATGATCGAACTGGGAGAGGTATTTATTGCCTTTCCGGGGGGAACCGGCACGTTGGAAGAGATTGCGGAGATCATGTCGAAGGTGTCTCTGAAACATCTGGATGCGCCCTGCATCCTCTACAATCTCAACGGCTATTATGACAGTCTGAAGGCACTGCTATTGCATATGACAGAGATGGGACTGTCTTCCCCGGAGAGACAGGAAGGAATCTATTTTGCAGAAAATCTGGAAGAGATCTGTGAGATCATAAAAAGACGGCGGAGCAATAAGGAAAATATCACTCCGCCGGAAAATACACAGGGTATGGGAAATCAATTAGGCTAGCAGGTTAAAACACATGACCGCAATACCGAGAATCACCAGGATCACACCGGTGACACGGTTCAGCGTCTTGGGAGTGGCTTTGTTGGCGAACAGTGCGGCAATCCTGGCCCAGATCAGGGTGAAGACGACGCACAGAATCCATACGGTCCAGTCGGGCATGCCGCCGATGGCAAAGTGGGACACGGCACCGGTCAGAGCGGTAAAAGCCATAATGAAGACGCTGGTTCCTACGGCGGTCTTCAGTTCATAGCCCAGCACGGAAGTCAGGATCAGCAGCATCATCATACCGCCGCCGGCACCGACGAAACCACAGATAAAGCCGATCAACATGCCACAGATCAGGGACTGGATGGCTCTTTTCTTCGCGGATACCCCCTGCATGGCTTCTTTGGTGGTCATAACGGGCCGGACAATGAACTTGATGCCCAGGAGGAACGTCATAAATACGGAGAAATTCCCCATGGTGGAAGAAGGCACCAGACTGGAAATATAGCTGCCGACTACGGTGAAGACCAGAACGCTGCCCATCATGATCAGGCCGTTCCGGATGTCGATGTTTTTATTTTTCGCATAGGTGTAGGCGGATACGGCGCTGGCCAGAACATCGGAGGACAGTGCAATACCGACGGCCAGATAAGGATCCATACCCAGGAAGGTGATCAGCATGGGGCTGATGACTGCGGCGGCACTCATACCGGCAAATCCGGTACCGAGTCCGGCTCCCATTCCGGCGAAAAAGGTGACAAGAATTGTAATGAGGATGTTCATTTTATTTTTCTCCTTTCAGGATATTGTCCATATTTTTCTCCATGACATGGAGGATATGGAAAAAGATCTCTTTACTGTGCTCATCGGTGCCATCCATGAGGGTATCCTTGAAAATACTCTGTATCATACGGCCCTTTTCTATGACATCCTGAGCCTTTTCCGTGCAGAACAGCAGAGTTTTGCGGCGGTCATCCGGCGCTTCCCTGCGTTCCAGATAGCCTTCCCGCACCAGCTTGTCCACATTGACGGAGACGAGGCTGGCTTTGATCCTGCGGACCTCTACCACATCGCTGGCGGTCCGGTATTCCGGATTGTTGCCGAAGAACATGAGGATGTCGAATGCCGTCTGCGGCAGCTTTAACTGCTGACACAGTGGCTTGCACATGGCATTGTAGGCCAGGTTGAATTTCTGCATAAATTCGATATGGGAATTCACGGTGTCTGCTCCTTTTTCCGAAGGTCTATAAATAATACAAATATGAATAGTTCAAATTTGAAATAATAAAACTTAAATTATCGTATTACAGGAAATCGGGAAAGTCAACAAAAAAGCAGTATTTTATAGAAAATTTATATAAAATATCCTATCGTAAACGTTTCCGTGATATGCTATAATTTGTACTATACGAATGTGAAACCAAACATAGGTGTCAGGCTGTGGGCATACAGAACGAAAGTGCCAGGAGGGGGGCCTTTACGAAAGACAAGGATATAAACAAATACGATGAACAGAAATTTTGGGAAGAGGTGGATATCCTGTTCCCGGATATTGTAAAAGCCATTACTTCCCTAGCGAAAAAATCCTACATATCCATAACCAATCTGCGGAACGGTGTGACATGGTGGTCCGAGAAGGCGATGGAATATTTTGGTATGCAGGAGAACTATACCATTCGCGGACAAGAAAAATCAAAAAGGTCGATTCATCCGGATGATCTGGAAGAGTTCCGGAGGGGATTCCGGGAGAAAGTTGCGGGAAAAAATATGGACGAGCCTTGGGAATACCGGGTGCGTGACGGAAGTACCTACAACCGGATCAGTGCCAAGGCGAGAATGCTGAATGATAAGGATGGAAAGCCTTTTGTGATCGTAATACGATATAACAACTACGGTATTTCCGACGAGGTGGATGCGACCACCGGATTGCATACGGAACCGGCGCTGGATCGGGAGATCAGGGAATTCTTGGAGGAAAGCGGACAGGGGACTCTGCTGAAGATCGGACTGGATCAGTTCAGTCATATCAATGTTATGTACGGAGCTGCTTTTTCGGATAAGATTCTGAATTGTGCGGCACAGGAGCTGTTGCGCCTGTTAAAGGGAAAAGGATATGTATACCGGCTCTCCGGTGCGAAGTTTGTGATCAGTTTTAAAACGGTATCCAAAGCGGAACTGCAGCAGATATACGATGAGATTGTAGAAGCTTTTGAGAATACAGAGGTAGAAGGGAAAAAGATCCCTCTGAAGGTATCTGCCGGCGCAATATTTATGGAACCTTATATGAAGGAGACAAATGCGGTCCGCAGCCGTCTGACCTACGCGTTGAACCATTCCCGGCTTGAGCATCATGGGGAGCTGGTGATTTTTAATGATGAGATCTGTGGCAGTGACGAGAACCAGTTTGAACTGATCGGTGTGATCCATCAGTGTGCTACTCATAACTTTGAAGGGTTCCGGATGTTCTATCAGCCGATTGCTGATACGAAGACCGGCAAGATCCGGGGAATGGAAGCGCTACTCCGCTGGGAACTGGAACCTTACGGGATGGTGTCCCCCGGTGTGTTCATGGAATGGCTGGAACAGGATCCCTGTATTTTTGATCTGGGGAACTGGATCCTTCGGACAGCACTTACGGATGTACAGAAGCTTCGCAAGGAGACGGAAGGCTTTTTTGTCAATGTCAATGTGGCGGCGGCACAGCTGGAGCGCAGAGAGTTCCGCAGTGCTGTCATGAATATTTTAAAAGAGACCGGTGCGAGGCCGGAGGAGCTTTGCCTCGAATTGACAGAACGATGCAGGGATCTGGATATTCATTTTCTGCGGGGAGAGGTAGAATTTTTCCATTCCCAGGGGATCAAGATCGCACTGGATGACTTCGGAACTGGCAACAGTTCCTTAAGTCTGGCACTGGAGCTGCCCTTTGATGAACTGAAGGTTGATATGAGTTTTATCCGGAATATCCGGCAAAAACCGCAGAATCAGGCAATGGTGCAGTCCATTGTGGATTATGCGAAGCGGACCAATACCGAGACCTGCATAGAAGGTATTGAGAACAAAGAGGTCAGCGATTATATTGAACAGTTCGGAGCTACCTGGCATCAGGGATATTATTATTCCAAGCCGGTACCCATCGATCAGTTCGAGGAAGTCGTGCGGAAGAAAGCAACGGAAAAGGACAGATAACAAGGCATGGAAAAAATTCTGCTGATCCATGGAGACGAGGCAACGGAACGCAAAGTACGAAATGTTGCCGGCCGCCTGAAAATGAATATGGAAAGACTGGAACGACCGGCCGGAGAGAATCGGCTGGAGGATCTGGCGCAGGGCCGGATGACCACGGAGGATCCGGAAAATACGGAGCCGAGTCTGTTGCTATTCTGCGGTCTTCGGGAGAAAAGGCTGGATAAGCTGCTGTTTGAACTCCGCAGAGAGGAAACGTCAGTGGACTATAAAGCGATTCTGACTTCCACGAATCGTACCTGGACGCTGCGGCAGCTGTATCTGGAACTGGAACGGGAAAAAGCTGCAATCTCAAGAAAATCTTAAGAATTTTCGGCATTTTGCAGAAAAAAGGAAATTATTTTCTACACTTAATTCGCCGGAAAGAATGGACAAATATAGGACTTTAGGGATACAATGTATTTTAGAGTGCCGGTCGAATGGTCGGTTAGAACAAACAGATGAAAGGAAGCATTCATGAAAAAGAAAGTACTTGCAGCAATTTTGATTGCAGTAGGCGTTTTAACAGGATGCGGAAATACAGAGCCCCTTGTTTCTCCGATCCAGACTGTGGAAGCAGAACCTATTGCTGGTGATATCAAGGAGACAGAACAGCCTGGTGCAACGGAGGCTCCTGTGGAGGAAGCAGCTCCGGAGCATTCCTACCGTAGTGAACTTACCAATGAGTGGATCGATGAGGATCTGAAGGATCAGCGTCCTATTGCCGTAATGGTAGATAATGAGAGAACCGCACTGCCTCATTTCGGTACCGCAGATGCTGATATTGTATATGAGATCATGAACAGTACCCTGAATGACAGAATTACCCGTTTCATGGTAGTGGTAAAGGATTGGGATAAGATTGAGCAGCTGGGCAGTATTCGTAGTGCCCGCCCCACCAACTTCATGCTGGCAGCAGAGTGGAACGCAGTTCTGTGTCATGACGGTGGCCCTTACTTCATAAATGACTGGGCAGCCAGGGACTATTCCGCGAACTTCAGCGGCGGATTTGCCCGTTTCAGCAACGGTAAGGCAACTGAGTTTACCGAGTATATTACTTATGACAAGTATACCAACAGCCAGAAGGGCAAGACCTACGACGGCTTACAGCAGCGTTTTGCAAACTCTAACTACACCACCACTTACAATGAGTACTATCAGGGCCCTCATTTCAAGTTCGCAGCCGGAGAAGTTAATTTCGATGACAGAAGCGATGCTGTCAGCGCAACGACCATCGAACTTCCTTTCAAGCACAACGGTTCTACTCTGAAGTACAACGAAGAGACCGGAACTTACGACTATTATGAGTATGGTTCCGCCCACAAGGACGCTGATACCAATGCTCAGCTGACTTTCAAGAACGTTATTTTGCAGGATACCACCTTTGCTGATCTGGGTGAAGGCTATCTGATCTACAACGCTATCGATTCCGGACGTTCCGGATACTACATCACTGAGGGCAAGGCTATCGAGGTTACCTGGACCAAGTCTTCCGAGAATGCCATCACACATTATTATGATGTGCAGACCGGTCAGGAGATCGAGGTTAACACCGGTAAGACTTATATCTCTCTGATTCCTTCCGACGGCTGGAACAGTGTTGTAATCAAATAATGGATACCGAATAAGAGATACCGGATTAGATCCCTTCCGCAGGCGTATGCCGCGGGAGGGATCTTTTGTGTAGAGGAAAAGTGGAATTTACAGCAGTTGACCATTTTGCCATGATAAAAAACAAGTATTTCTGATGCCAAAATCCTAAAAACTTCGTGGAAAGCGCTGAAAAATTGCTCTATAATCTATTTTAGAAAATAAGAGAAAATAAATAAAATTCTTTGGGAGTGATGGCAATGAAAACTGCAAAAAAATATAATCCGGATCTTATATTACACGGAAACCTGATCCGGGCGATCCTGTCGCTGGCGGTTCCCGTGGTGATTAACAGCTTTTTACAGACCATGTATAACCTGACGGATACCTATTGGCTGGGGAAGATTGGTACAGAACAGCTGGCAGCAATCAATCTGGTAACTCCGATGCAGAATATTATTACCAATTTCGGCGGCGGAATCACAGTGGCCGGTGCTGTTCTTATTGCACAGTATATAGGTGCCGGAGAAAAAGAGGATGCCCGATCCATGGCAAACCAGATTTTCGCCTGTGCCATGGGGTTTGCCGTGGTCTGTGCCGCGTTGTGTTTTCTGGGAACACCGGCTATTGTGAACTGGCTGGGTGCCGACGGCGGAACGGCCTATTACGCCAAAATTTATCTGCGGGTGGTCATCTGGGATATGCCCTTTTTGTACATGGTCAATATTTTTTCAGCGGTACATCAGGCCCAGGGAGATACGGTACGGCCCATGTTTTTGAATCTGGGTGGAATCACACTGAATCTGTTTCTGGACCCGTTTTTCATGATCATTCTGGATCTGGGGACTGCGGGTGCGGCGCTGGCCACACTGTTAGCGAAAGCAATTCCGGCCATAGTGGCATTCGGACTACTGTGCAGACAGGAGAATGATATCTGCCTGAACCGCAAATATATGCGTTTACAGAAGGAAAAACTGGGAATGATCCTTAAGATCGGCCTGCCTACTGCCATCGGCGGAAGTACCATGCAGCTGGGATTCCTGCTCATGAGTAAAAATGTATTTGTCTATGGAACGGAGGCGATGGCGGCATACGGTATCGGTAACAAGGTGAATGGACTGATTACGCTGCCTTCCAACGCCATCGGCTCGGCAACAGCTACCATCGTGGGACAGAACATGGGAGCGAAGCAGCCGGACCGGGCTGAAAAAGGATATCGTTTTTCCATGTGGATATCGGTTGTATTTCTATTCATAGGTGGTATGATCTTATCAAGAGATATGATCTCCACGGCGATTGTCAGAATCTTTTCCAAAGATGCGGAAGTTGTGGGTATGGCGGCGGACTTCTTAAGTGTTATGGCGCTCTGGTGCTTTACGAACGGTGTATACAATACGACATCGGGATTGTTTCAGGGGACCGGCCATACAGAAGTGACCATGGCCATCGACGTGACCAGACTGTGGGTCTTCCGCTTCCTGACACTGTGGTTCTGCGAAAGTGTAATGCACATGGGTGTGCGCAGCGTCTGGTATTCCGTGGTGATCAGTAACGGCATTTCCGCGTTGATCCTGTATCTGCTGTATCGTTGCGGTATCTGGAAAAAGACGAGAATCAAGGTGGGAAAAGAAGAAGCCGCTTAAGGAGCGCCATGGAGAAAAAGAGACCATATAAGAGAAGTTTTCGAATCTATATAAGCATCGCTGCAGTGCTTTTACTGTTTCAGGTCATTGCCTGGAACAGTCGAGGCTTCAGCGATGCTTATATTGCCTATATTTTCCCCGTCTGGGTCAATACCTATGGCAGGCTTACGGGAATCTTCCCTTTTTCTGTGGGAGAATGGATGATCGTGGCAGGACTTCTGGTGGTGCTGGCGGCAATTCTGCTGGGATGCAGTATGCTGTTTGAGGGATGTAGACGTTCGGAAAAGTACATACGGGGTGTAAAAGGCTATTTCCGATTTTTAGCATGGACATTACTTGCCGTATTTGCCATTATGACTCTGAATTGTACGATGATTTATCATGGTTCCACATTTCCGGAGAAATATTTCGGTGAAGAGGAAAGTGCCGGAGAGCAGACACAGCAGGAGCGCACGGAGGAATTGCTGCGGATCTACAACGATATTGTGACACATTGCAACGAACTCAGTCTGGTGATGGAACGGGATGACAATGGTGCTGTGGTATACTCCGGTGGCGTGGACAGCCGGGGAAATGTGGTGGATATGGAGGATAAAGCCATTGATGTGATGCAGGGTCTGGGGAAAACCTATGGTCAGCTGGACGGCTATTATCCCAGACCCAAGCCCATGTTTTTCTCGGATTTTATGTGCCAGATGTATATGTGTGGATATTATTTTCCGTTTTCCATGGAGGCAAATTACAATGACGTTATGTATATTATGAAAAAACCGGCGACCATGTGTCATGAACTGGCTCATATCCGGGGATATATTTATGAAGACGAGGCGAATTTTATTGCATTTCTGGCCTGTGTGGAATCGGACGATGCCATGTTTCAGTATGCGGGATACTTAAGTGTGCTTAATTATGTGGCCAACGATCTGTATAAGACGAGGCTGGCGGATCCCGACAGCTATGCATTGGCCAGGGAGGCAGTACGTCCTCTGCAATTATTGCAACAGGTGCAGGAAGACAATATCTTCGTCACAGAGGCGGAATGGGAGCGGATCAATGGGAAAGCTGTGGTAAATACAGAGACAGTGGACAGTGTTTCCGATACTCTGACCAACGCTTCGTTAAAATTGAATGGTGTGTCGGACGGTATGGTCAGTTATAACCGTGTGGTGGAGCTTTTATTGCAATGGTACGGGGCAAAAGAGGACTTTTAACCGGGCTATTTGTAGGAGATAGAGGAATAATTTCAAAAATTTAAAATTTTTTTGATTAAGTACTTGACATTTGGACGAAATTTGTGTAGACTACGATTGTTGTGACGCAGAGCAGTCATGAAACAGGATTGCAGACAGGATTAAGTCGCGGGCCCAGATAGCTCAGTTGGTAGAGCAGAGGACTGAAAATCCTCGTGTCACTGGTTCGATTCCGGTTCTGGGCATTTTCGCAGGACACCATTTCTTAAAATGGCCGCCCTGCTTCATATATAAACATGCGGGTGTAGTTCAATGGTAGAACACCAGCCTTCCAAGCTGGATACGTGGGTTCGATTCCCATCACCCGCTCTTTTTTATGGATGCAGAGACCATGTGATGAACAGGTTTCTGCTTTTTTAATTTTCTGAAACTGGCGGTACGTTCGGTACGATTTCACATGAACTCATGATCAAAATATCGACAACAATTTCCCATATGCTATACTACAAATAATCGTATTATCATTATCGCATTGTAAAATGAGAGAACAAAGGAAGGCGGAGTAGATGGCTCTTTCAGGCGAAATTCGAAAAATACAAAATCCTGAGACCAACTATGATAATCTTGCACATCGGTGGGAGTGGGAATTAGAGAAAGTTGCGGCAAGTAGTGGTTATGATTATTATCTTGATGACAGTGATGGGAAATATCATTACAGATATCGTCGCAATGCTGTAGCGGGACCGATTGGACTTTCCCTAGATTATGAAAGAAGGGTAACGGAAGTCAAAGTCCAGGGCTATAATCAAAGAGATTTGAAACGATATAATAAATTGACGAACTATAACCCGGGTTTCATCTGGCGTGGTTGGCCTGGGCGTGTCGACGATAATACAGAGTATATTCCTTTAGAGAATATGTGGCTTCTCTGTTTTCCGAGGAAGAAGAAGCAACGAAAGTAGCGCGGATCATAAAATCGTGTGGTGACGGTGGCTTTAAGAGATATAAAGTAGGTGTCCGGAGAATTACCGGTCCTGTCTATGTGGAAGAGTACGTTTCCAATGTAATACCCGGCAGGCTTCCCGGTTTTTTTGCAAATGGACGGGAAGAAGAATATGACGTTGCCTTCCGAACTGTCGGACGACAAGTGAAATATGCGGTGGAAGTCGACATCGCGTGGTAAGGATAAGGGAGCTATATGTGGCATCCTTTTTTGCGTCGATAGGAAAATAGATTGATGGATGATAGGCAAAGTACTCCCCGGGCAGAGATAAAATAATTTATTTTTATTTAAGTAGAAAAAGAACTATCTTATGGTATACTATAAATAAAGGATATCGATAGGAGGTGTCACCATGTTAGCAGCGGTTAAAGGCAGAATACAAGGAAATGTAGTTATTATTGATGATGATATACAAGAGTATGATGGCACAGATGTTATTGTGACACTGTTAGGACAGCCACAGAAGAAAAAGAGAAAGCCATCTGTCGATTGGGACAGTTTTGTGGTTCCCAGTGAAAGAGGATGCAATGTCGATGAATACATGAAGGAGATGCGTGCGGATGACCGATTATAACAAGGTGTTCCTGGATACTGCACCTTTCATTTATTTCATCGAAAAGGACAGTAACAATCCTCAATATTTCGCAATATGAAACAGTTTTTTGAGGAAGGATATCGGGAAAACAAAGAGTTTCTGACTTCTGTGATTACAATGGCTGAGTACTTTGTATTTCCATATCGCAATCAGAAGATGTCATATATAGATAATTTCCATCGACTGGTTGATACGTTGGACATGGAAATAACAGAAGTGGATCAGGAGATAGCGAAGAAGGCTGCGCAGATCCGCGCACAGTATAAGAACTTTAAAGCAATGGATGCTTTACAACTGGCAACAGCTTGTGTAACCGGGTGTGATCTTTTCCTTACGAACGATAAACAATTAAAACAGTTTGCGGAAATAAAATGCGTGACTGTGGATGATTTATGATATAAAAGGGTGTCGCAAAAAACGACACCTTTTTATAGTTTGCGCGCCATGGGCGCGCTCTAATGGGTGAAAGTCCCGAACACGCCCAGATAGTGGGAAGTGTAT
>CAKRRD010000034.1 GCA_934394815.1 uncultured Acetatifactor sp.
TTATTTTTCAATAAGAGAATTCTGTTTGTATTTAAAATGCCAATTTCTGCGAAAAAAATACAAAAATATGCGATTTTTCTATGCAAACAGACTCTATTTTCGCTAAGTAAGCGAAAACAAGAAATTACGTACAAAAAATCCTGATTTCGGAACTTTTTTGTACGTAATTCGTCGTTTTTGGGCTATTTACACCAAACTAACTTCCCAGTTACTTTATTTCCTCCGCAACCAACTCTGCCCACGCTACAGCAAATCCGGCTCTGTGGGCGACCCGTTGGGAGGCAATGTGTGACATGCTGGTGCCGTAATAGGGAATGGCACCGTGGGCGATGATATCCTGCGAAAGAATCCTTACCAGAGTAGAACCCACATGCATTCCGACAGCATGGGGATCCACATTGATGCCAATCTGCCAGAACAGAGGACTGTCGGCACTGGCGCCGGCCATCCCCAGGATCTTTCCGCCTTTTACCGCGGCGATGCCCAGAACATCCGGCGCATAGGGATCAAAGGCGAATGCCTCATCAAAGCGGCCATCTCCTTGAAATTTCAGAATAGAATTCTGATCATACCGTACCAGGTCGAAAGCAGGAGCGTCAGACAATTCCGGAGAAGAAATGGAAGCGGAGACATCGGCTTCCGGCAGAAAAAAAGGATGCGCCTGCGCAACACGGAAGTGGAACGGCAACAGCAGTTCTTCTATCTCCCGAAGTCTTTTCACATCGAAGAACCATTCACCGGATACATTGGCATAACGCTTTCTGCATTCTGCAACAATTTCCTCGGAACCGGTAAACAATAATTTTCCATGAATGACAGCAATTTTCAGGCCACAGACCGAAGCCTCCTGAAAACGGCGACGCCCTTCCTGCGGAACATAAATCGAAAAATGGTTCTTTGAATCAGCTACATCAGCGGGACTACAGCAGTAATCCAGTGCCAACTGCCGGAACAATTCTTTTCGATACATAGCTGCCGGAACTCCTTTCACAACGGACTACATCGAAGGATTTGAATGCTTGAAACGGTATTCAGGCAAAGATTCAGAAATCCTGCGGCTCCCACCCTTTCATCACTCGCTTCACGGTATACGCTGCCGCTTCCTCATCTGTCAGCTGATGGGAGAAGTCGGCGCGGGTGGATGGGGAGGCACCGGGGCCGTAGGAGCGGTATTCGCCGTAGTAGAAATGGTCATGGGGCTTTTTCCAGTCCTGCCAGCCGGCGGGATGGATATGCTCTCCCAGCTCACAGTGCAGGAATACGGTCTTCGCCCATTCTCTCCAGGGGCGTCCCAGATAGATGGAATGGGGCGGACAGTCGCTTTCCAGCAGGCATTCGTGGAACACATAGCCGTAAGGTTCTTCCTGTGGGGTAGAGGCAGCTGTCACATAGCCGTAAATTACCTCGGAATCCGGGCTTTCCGGAGGAATGCGGTCTCCGGGAAGCTTGGAGAAGATTGTGCAATGCTCAAACCAGGCGATTCCACTGCCGAAGATAAAGTCCACATCTCCCTGAATAAAACAATTTTCATAATAATGCCGTCCCATGATCCGGAGCCTTAGTTCTCCGGGGCCTTTGAATCCGCCGGGCTGTGCTTCCTTTAACGGCAGGGGGGCATCGAAGATCGTATCCTGACTGCCCAGAAACCGGCAATCATAGAAGGCATTGCGGTCACCGTCCACATAGACCGCCAGAGCCTGTCCCACGGTGTGGCCGAAGCCGGAATCGTTCTGGAAGGTCAGATGCTTTGCGGTAAAATCATGGGTGTCGATCCGGACGGAAGCGGTGCGGAAGGTTCCGCGCTTATCCCCCTCCGGCATGAGATCAAAGGCCGCATCCCCATACACAAGAACCGTATCTTCCCGCCCGGCACCTTCGAGGGTCACGTTCGGCCGGGTGATGACTAACTTTTCCCGATAGACTCCCTTGCCGATATGCAGGGTCACCGGAGCCAGCTTCGAAACGGGAGCCGGGAACTGTTTTTCTTCCGCCGCCGTATTCTCCCCCAAAGAGTGAAGCGCCTCGCCAATGGTGGCAAAAGAAGTACCCGGAATCATCTCTCCGGGCATATTTACATACAAATGTATAGTGTCAGACATAAATAAAATACCTTTACCTTTCTGTAACCTGCAGACTTTCACGCATTTTAGCATGGTACACTGTGCAGGTACATATTTGCGTATGAAAAATCACAGAAGTTTTTCAATCTTCACATCCGGCAGATCCGCCAGATTTACATATTCCCCGTCACACTGTACCACCGGGCGGGACAGCTTTTCCTTATTGATATAAATGATGGTTCCCTTCCGGCCGTCGCTTAGCAGACAGCGGTTCTGTAAACAGGAATTCACCACATTCTCCAGAAAAGGGAGCAGGATGGAAACATCATATTTCTGGAAACCCTCTTCCTCGAACATCTCAATTACGCGGAACGGGCATAAAGATCCGCGATAACAGCGGGCCGCCGTCATGGCATCGTAGACATCCGCAATCGCTACCATCCGTGCATAAGGATCAATCTGATTCCCCTTTAATTTCAGAGGGTAACCGCTGCCGTCATTGCGCTCGTGATGCATGAGAGCCGCATTTTTTACGTGATCGTCCACATCCTGTGACTGCAATAACTCAAATCCCAGCGCCGGATGCGTTTTCACCGTGGCAAACTCCTCCTCGGACAGTCTTCCGGGCTTGGCAATGATGGAATAGGGGATCATCATCTTGCCAATGTCGTGGAACAGACCACAGGCAGTAGCCAGTTCGACCTGCTCCTGGGGAAGCTTCAGCCAGCCTGCCAGAAGATTGCAGATCAGCGCCACGTTCAGACTGTGGGTATAGGTGGAATCGTCATATTCCCGCATGTTCTGCAACATATCCAGAAGACTGATATTGCTGGAATGATTCGCCACGATCGCCAGCGTATTCTGCAGCAGAGTCTTCACATCCAATTCGGTATTCTTCTGGACCACCAGATTCATATTTTTCCGGAAAAGCTCCACTTCGTTCTCGAATTCTTCTTTAAACAGTTGGAACTCCGGAGAACTTTTGATGCGCTCGTAATAAGAGCTTTCCGTTTCGGAAGGCTCCTTAGGAGGATCCAGCTCCGGAAGAATATCTTCGGCATAGATTGTGAGAATGCCGTACAGCTCCAGTTTGGTGATGAGTTTGTCCGTGAGAACCGTGCCCTTGGGGAGCACAAGTTCATGCTCCAGATTGTAGACATCCTCGGCCGTGATCATTCCGGGAATCAGTTGTGTAATCGATAATCTTTTCATGGATTTGGTACTCCTTGCTCTCTTTTGTGACGGTTCGTCAGGGGTGTTGCCATGTCCTGTAAATATTGCCGGACACCTTCTGAAAACACAGAAAACTGCCGGATGTACGCCAATAATTACATGACGATGGATAATTAATTTAATTATAATGACTTTTCTTTTCACTGT
The DNA here is from genome assembly GCA_934394815.1 of uncultured Acetatifactor sp. Lineage (GTDB taxonomy): Bacteria > Bacillota > Clostridia > Lachnospirales > Lachnospiraceae > Acetatifactor. The sequence goes on from CAKRRD010000034.1 coordinate 3,441, forward strand.
CAAATTTCAAGGGCAGAAAACAGGCGGTGGGCTGTTCACAAAATTTTTACAGTCTTTTCACGGCTTCACAGACACAGAAAGGTTGAAACATAGAGGAAAATCTGCTACAATAACCTTTGAATTATGCGAAGACCCGCCGACATTTTACTGTCGGGAGGGTGCGGAAACGAGGAAAAAATGAACGTTATTGAAAAGATATTTGGCACGCACAGTTCCAGAGAACTGAAGCGTATTGAGCCACTGGTGGACAAAATCGAGGCGCTCCGTCCCACGATGCAGGCACTTTCCGATGAGGAACTGCGCGGCAAGACCGAGGAGTACAAGAAGCGTCTCACCGAGGGAGAGACGCTGGATGATCTGCTTCCGGAGGCTTATGCAACCGTAAGAGAGGCGGCAAAGCGTGTTCTGAACATGGAGCACTACAGAGTACAGCTGATCGGTGGTATCATCCTGCATCAGGGACGTATCGCAGAGATGCGTACCGGTGAAGGTAAGACCCTGGTGTCCACCCTTCCCGCTTATCTGAATGCCCTGGAAGGCAAAGGTGTCCATGTCGTTACCGTCAATGACTATCTGGCAAAGCGTGACGCGGAGTGGATGGGTCAGGTACATGAATTTCTGGGACTGAAGGTGGGCGTGGTACTGAACAGCATGACCTCCGAGGAGAGACAGGCAGCCTACAAGTGTGACATCACTTATGTGACCAACAATGAACTGGGATTCGACTATCTGCGTGATAACATGGTCATCTACAAGGAACAGCTGGTTCTGCGGGGATTGCATTATGCCATCATCGATGAGGTAGACTCCGTTCTGATTGATGAAGCGAGAACACCTCTGATCATTTCCGGACAGAGCGGTAAATCTACCGCTTTATACGAAATGTGCGATCTGCTGGCACGTCAGATGAAGCGTGGTGATGATGTACAGGAACTGACCAAGATGGATGCCATCATGGGTGTGGTACAGGAAGAGAACGGAGACTTCGTAGTCAACGAGAAGGATAAGATCATCAACCTGACTGCCGCAGGTATGGAAAAGGTAGAGAGATTCTTCCATATCGACAACTTTGCGGATCCCGAGAACCTGGAGATCCAGCATAACATTATTCTGGCACTGCGTGCACACAATCTGATGTTCCGTGACAAGGATTATGTGGTAAAAGATGACCAGGTGCTGATCGTCGATGAGTTTACCGGACGTATCATGCCGGGACGTCGTTATTCCGACGGCCTGCATCAGGCCATCGAGGCAAAAGAGCATGTAAAGGTTAAAAGAGAAAGTAAGACGCTGGCATCCATTACCTTCCAGAACTTCTTTAACTTATTCGATAAAAAGTGTGGTATGACCGGTACAGCCCTCACCGAGGAGACCGAGTTCCGTGAGATTTACGGCATGGATGTTGTTGTGATCCCCACGAACCGTCCCGTTATCCGTAAGGATCTGCAGGATGCTGTATACAAGACGAAAAAAGAGAAGCTGAACGCTATCGTGAATGCGGTAGAGGAAGCCCATGCTACCGGCCAGCCCGTACTGGTAGGTACCATCACCATCGAAGCCAGTGAGGAACTGAGCAGAATGCTGACAAAGCGCGGCATCCAGCACAAAGTCCTGAATGCAAAATTCCATGAACTGGAAGCAGAGATCGTAGCCGATGCCGGCGTACACGGTGCCGTGACCATCGCCACCAACATGGCCGGCCGTGGTACGGATATCAAGCTGGATGACGAGGCGAAGGCGGCCGGAGGCCTGAAAATCATCGGAACCGAGCGTCACGAGTCCAGACGTATCGATAACCAGCTGCGTGGACGTTCCGGACGTCAGGGAGATCCCGGTGAATCCAAGTTCTACATCTCTCTGGAGGACGATCTGATGAGACTGTTCGGTTCCGAGCGTCTGATCAGCATGTTCAATACGCTGGGTATCCCCGAAGGACAGGAGATCGAGCATAAGGCTCTGACCAATGCCATCGAATCCGCCCAGAAGAAGATCGAGAGCAATAACTACGGTATCCGTAAGAACCTGCTGGAATATGACCGTGTCATGAGCGAGCAGAGAGAGATCATCTATGAGGAGCGTCTGCGGGTGCTGAACGGCGAAAGCATGCGTGACGTGATCTACAAAATGATCACCGATATTACCGAGAACTGCGTGGATATCTGCATCAATGACGATGCGGATGTATCCGAGTGGGATTTCAATGAGTTGAATACCCTGCTCATTCCTACGATTCCTTTACAGCCTCTGACACCGGAGCGCGTGAAGAAGCCCAAGAAGAACAGCTTAAAGCAGCAGTTAAAGGAAGAAGCTGTGAAGCTGTACGAAGCAAAAGAAGCCGAGTTCCCCGAACCCGAAGCTATCCGTGAGCTGGAGCGTGTGGTTCTGCTGAAGGTCATTGACCGCAAGTGGATGGATCATATCGACGATATGGAGCAGCTGCGTCAGGGCGTGGGCTTACAGGCATATGGTCAGAGAGATCCTCTGGTAGAGTACAAGATGAGCGGTTACGAGATGTTCGATGAGATGACCCAGAACATCCGGGAAGAGACTGTGAGACTTCTGTTCCATATCAAGATCGAACAGAAGGTAGAGCGTGAGCAGCAGGCGAAGATCACCGGCACGAACAAGGACGATTCCTTGCCGAAGGGACCTGTAAAGCGTGAAAATGCAAAGGTCTATCCGAATGATCCCTGCCCCTGCGGAAGCGGTAAAAAATACAAGAACTGCTGCGGACGGAAAGCCTGATGTTTTCTGACGACAGCGGAAGATAGTGCGGCAGTGCGGACAGACGGTGTGCCTGCCGTAAAAAGTGAGAATTACGATAATAGAAAATAATAGAATAAGAAAGTAGGTGACGTTAAGTGGTTGAATTAGATCAGATGAAGACAGAAATTCTGTCCTACGAAACACCTTTAGCGGAAGTGAGGGATTCACTTTGACCTTGCTAACAAGGCAAAGCGGATCGAAGAAATGGAACGTGAGATGGAGGCTCCCGGATTCTGGGATGACCCGGAGCGTTCCAACCAGAAAATGAAAGAACTGAAGAACCTGAAGGATACTGTGGGAGAGTGTGATAAGCTTTCCACACAGTATGATGACATTCTTACGCTGATTGATATGGGCTATGAGGAGAATGACGAGTCTCTGATTCCGGAGATCCGTGGGGAAATGGACGAATTCATTAAGGAATTCGATGAGCTTCGGATCGGCACTCTGCTGTCCGGAGAATATGACAAAAATAATGCGATCTTAAAGCTCAATGCCGGTGCCGGTGGTACTGAGAGCTGCGACTGGTGCGGCATGCTGTACCGTATGTACACCCGCTGGGCGGAGCGCAAGGGCTTTACCATCGAAGTACTGGACTATCTGGACGGGGATGAGGCCGGAATCAAATCAGTGACTTTCCAGGTCAACGGACTGAATGCTTACGGTTACCTGAAATCCGAGAAGGGAGTGCACCGTCTGGTGCGTATTTCTCCCTTTAATGCCCAGGGCAAGCGCCAGACCTCATTTGTATCGCTGGATGTTATGCCGGATATCGAGGGAGATCTGGATGTGGATATTGACGAGAAGGATCTGCGTATCGACACCTATCGAAGCAGCGGTGCCGGTGGTCAGCATATCAACAAAACTTCTTCTGCCATCCGTATCACCCATATCCCTACGGGAACCGTGGTACAGTGTCAGAATGAGCGAAGCCAGTTCCAGAACAAGGATAAGGCTATGCAGATGCTGAAAGCAAAGCTGTATCTGTTAAAGCAGGAAGCGAATGCCGAGAAACTGTCTGATATCCGTGGCGAGGTCAAGGAGATCGGCTGGGGCAATCAGATCCGTTCCTATGTATTACAGCCTTACACACTGGTCAAGGATCATCGTACCGATGTGGAGACTGGTAATGTGGATGCAGTATTGGATGGCGGACTGGATATCTTCATCAACGGCTATCTGAAATGGATCAGCATACAGGGAGATAAGAAGAACACGGAAAATTAATAAAATGACAAAGAAAAACACATTCCGAAATGCAGACAGCGCTCGGAATGTGTTTTATTTTTGCATAACAGAGGAACCCTTTTAATGGTGCTCTCCCTGCATCAGGTCCAGAAAATATAAGGTATGGGTCATATTCATATAAGGAGCAAGCCACAGGGCTCCGATGCCGAAACTTAACATACACAGAAATCCCAGAGGCAGGAAACTCAGCTGCAGGCAGAACAGTTCCCATTTGTGTCCTTTCATAATGCGGAGGCTTAACTTCATCAGTTCTGCAGCGCTGTACTGGGGGAAGTCCAGTAACAGGTAGTAGGACTGGGACAGCCCCAGGTTCAGAGGAATATAAATGCACATACCGACGATGATAAATATAATGGTCAGGATCGCCATAGTGACGGTATCATAGCCTTTTCCGGAACGCAGCAGGAAGACACAGATATCATAGGGCAGCAGACATACGGTATTTAACAGAACCAACACTGCGGAAATCCCCAGAGATTTTTTAAACAGATATTTGAATCCGTAGAACAGATTGGCCACCGTTGCCGGCCGGCTGCAGGCGGAATTCAGATAGAACAATGTAATACCGGTCTGGAATACTCCGGTGAAGATCGACAGCAGAGTGGTGCAGATCGTCAGCAGAAGGTATTCGGTCAGGGAAGTCTCACCGCTTCCGCCCATAAGCACCCTTACGGTGACGATCAGGGAAAAGGTCATGCTGATGGTAAAACCGAGAGAAAATACGATCAGCCCGCGGCAGATGGACATCAGGATCGCATTGCCGTAGCGTCCCGCCATCTGATCTCTGGCTTTTTCTTTGAGCGCTGCTCTGGATGTATATTGTATCATAGGAAGCCTCTTTTCTTTCATTTCATTTTGACTATTTAGCCAGATTCATTTCCTGCGGTTCCTGAATCAGAATACCCCGGAAACTGCTATCGTATCCTACAGATAAGACTGCCAGAACTCATCGAGGCTGACACCGTACATCTGCTGATACATCTGATCCAGCATATTCAGATAAGAAGGATCGGTGAATACCGTGACAATGCTGCTGACGGTGATGAAGATACCGAGAGCCAGTCCCACACAGGACAGCCAGATTCCGGCCACGCACATACTGTTCATGCGCTGTCCCTTTTTACGGGTCAGCAGAGCAAAGAGAATACCCAACGCACCGGCGGGAATGGACAACAGCCCGGTACAGCACAGTACCAGGGAACAGATGCCGCAGACCATGGAAGCAATGGACAGACCTCGGAAACGTGGGTCGGGCATTGGGCTATTCCCGTTCATTTCGTTATTTTGCTGCTGATTCTGATAATAATCCATAAGAATCCTCATTTCCGGGCGGACAGATAACTTTTCATGTTTCCGCTCATAAAAGTACTGTACCATTTTTCGGTAGAATAAGCAAATGAAATAAAAATTAAAAGATTGAGAAAACTTCAGATTTCCAGTATAATAGACCCATGCGCAAAACGAAATGGCGACAGGCCATCAGGAGGAACTATGGATATTATACAGAAAATCAAAGAAGAACTTCAGGTAGAAAAATGGCAGGTGGAAGCTGCTGTGAAGCTGATCGATGAGGGAAATACCATTCCCTTTATCTCTCGTTACCGTAAGGAGGCCACCGGATCCCTGAACGATGAGCAACTGCGTAATCTGGATGAGAGACTGACCTATCTGAGAAGTCTGGAAGATAAAAAGGAACAGGTGCTAAAGAGCATCGAGGAACAGGGAAAACTTACCGATGAGTTAAAAGAGAAGATTCTGGCAGCCCAGACGCTGGTAGTGGTAGAGGATCTGTACCGCCCCTACCGACCCAAGAGAAAGACCCGCGCCAGCATTGCGAAAGAAAAAGGGCTGGAGCCTCTGGCAGAATACCTTCTGCGTCAGGACGCATCTGAGCCGGTTCTTGCAGAAGCAGCAAAATATGTATCCGAAGAAAAAGAAGTAAAGACTCCGGAGGAAGCCTTGCAGGGAGCGCAGGATATCATTGCTGAAATGATTTCCGACGATGCGGATCATCGTCTCTACATCCGTAACATTACCGTAGAGGAAGGTATCGTCACCAGTACGGCCAAGGATGAGAAGGCCCAGAGCGTCTACGAGATGTATTACAATTTCGAAGAACCGGTGAAGAAGATCGCAGGCCACAGAGTATTGGCGCTGAACCGCGGTGAGGCGGAAAAGGTGCTGACCGTAAAAGTTAATGCACCGGAAGAAAGGATCCTGCGTTATCTGGAGAAAAAGCTCATCACGAAGGAGAACGAATATACGACACCGGTGCTCTGCGCGGCAGCAGAGGACAGCTATGATCGCTTAATAGCACCTGCCATTGAAAGAGAAATCCGCAACGACCTGACGGAAAAAGCGGAGGACGGAGCCATCAATGTCTTCGGTAAGAATCTGGAGCAGCTGCTGTTACAGCCCCCTGTCGCAGGTAAAGTCGTACTGGGCTGGGATCCGGCTTTCCGTACCGGCTGCAAGCTGGCTGTGGTGGATGCCACAGGAAAAGTACTGGATACGAAAGTAATCTTCCCCACCGCGCCTCAGAACAAAGTGGAAGAGTCCAAAGCGGAACTGAAGAGATTAATTAAAAAATATAATGTAGATTTGATTTCCGTAGGAAACGGTACGGCATCCAGAGAGTCCGAACAGGTCATCGTGGAATTGCTGAAGGAATTGGATCGTCCGGTACAGTATGTGATCGTCAACGAGGCGGGGGCTTCCGTATATTCCGCAAGCAAACTGGCCACGGAAGAATTTCCCAATTTCGATGTGGGACAGCGAAGTGCCGCATCCATTGCCAGAAGATTACAGGATCCGCTGGCAGAACTGGTGAAGATTGATCCCAAATCCATCGGTGTTGGCCAGTATCAGCATGATATGAACCAGAAGAAATTGAGTGATGCCCTGAACGGTGTGGTGGAGGACAGTGTAAACAAGGTCGGCGTGGATCTGAATACCGCTTCTGCGTCCCTTTTGGAATATGTCTCCGGTATTAACAAAACCATTGCAAAAAATATTGTGGATTACAGAGAAAATAACGGGCGCTTTGTGAGCAGAAAGCAGCTTTTGAAAGTGCCGAAGCTTGGACCGAAAGCCTATGAGCAGTGTGCCGGTTTCTTACGGATCCTGGATGGCAGGAATCCCTTGGATGCCACCAGTGTTCATCCCGAATCCTACGAAGCAGCCGAACAGCTGATGGCGAAGCTTGGACTGACCATGGAGGACATTAAGGAAGCCCAGAAGCAGGCAGCGGCGAAGAAAGCATCCGACAAGAGCGCAGCACAGACTTCCGGACAGAAGAATGGTAACGGTGCAGGTAATGCTGCAAAGAAGCAGGAAACACAGAAGGGAAAGACCGTTCGAGTGCACAATACCAACACTGCCATGGGCAAGGCTCTTGCAGCAGCCATGGGCGGCGTAACCTTTGATAATTCCGCAGAAACCTCTGCAAAGAAAACAGCACCGGCGGCGCAGAATGCATCAAATGATGCAAAAGATATTTCCGGACTGGAAAAGCGTATTAAAAATAAGAAGTTACTGGCAGAGGAACTGGGAATCGGTGAGATCACACTGACGGATATCCTGAAAGAACTGGAGAAGCCGGGCAGAGATCCCAGAGACGATATGCCGAAGCCGATCTTAAGAAGTGATGTCCTGGATATGAAGGATTTAAAACCGGGCATGATCCTAAAGGGAACCGTGCGTAATGTCATTGATTTTGGTGTGTTTGTGGATATCGGTGTCCATCAGGACGGACTGGTGCATATCTCCCAGATCACCGACCGTTATATCAAACATCCGCTGGAAGCCGTCAGCGTCGGCGATGTCGTAGACGTACAGGTATTGACGGTGGATGCGGCGAAGAAGCGTATCGGTCTGACCATGAAGATCCGGAAACAGTAAATGCAGATACAGAATAAGAGATAATGAGTGCAAGAGAGTCAACATGCCTGTATGATTGACGAACGGCGAATTTGATCATGATATGAATATAAAAAGAAAGAGGAATAACACGGGTAAATGTTATTCCTCTTTCTTTTTATAAATTTATAACACCAAACGATACGAAAAAGGGAAATGAGACTGCGTTATGCCTTATGGCCTGTTTTGATAATGGGACTTAAAGGCTTGTAGATCAGCAGTGTAACCACAGACACTAAGGTTCCTTTGATCAGGTTCATGGGAGCCACGCAGGCTGCCACGAAGCTTACGATACTGCCTTCCTTTGCCAGGGGATTGACCTCGGTTCCCATAGCAAGAATGGTATCCAGAGGCATTCCGTAGAATTTGGAGAAGGCGGGAAGCAGATATACGGCATTGAATGCGGTACCGAAGATTGTCATGAACAGAGTACCGATGACACAGGCAATCATGGCACTTTTCTTCGTCTTTTTAAAAGAATACACAGCAGAAGCAGGGAGAATCAGACTGCATCCTACCACGAAGTTCGCCAGATCTCCGATGAAAGCGGTAGAGGTACCCTTCACACACAGCTTCAGCAGAATTTTCACGAACTCCATCATGACACCGGCTACCGGACCGAAAGCGAAGGAACCGACCAGAATGGGCAGTTCGCTGAAGTCCATCTTGTAGAAGCTCGGAGCGAAGAAGATCGGGAAGTCCAGCACATGCAGGATCATGGCGATGGCGGAGAACATACCGATCATGGCCAGTTTTCTGGTGTTGAAGATAGGCTCCGAGATGCCGTTTTTCTTCTGGGCAGCCTTCTCCAGAGCCACAGCTATCAGGAAACATCCTACGATAACAGCCAGGAAGATCACCACATAGGCTACATTTTCAGTTACGGTTTGCATTAATTTGTTCATTTCAGAACTCCTTTCCTGAGTAAAAATGAAGGAAAGTCTTCAAAAAAAGCCCCGGAAGCTAATCTTCCGGGGCATAGGTATCACAAAAAGAGCATAAGTGACACTTCTTCTTTCATCCAGACTGTACTGTTGGTCCCGGATTTGCACCGGATCAGCCGCAGATAGACGATCTGCGGGTCGCGGACTGTAGCCTCAGGCTTTCACCGCCAGTAGGGAATTGCACCCAACCCTGAAGAACTTTACCTTATGCATGCAATATAACACTTTGTGAAATAAAAGTCAATATAGAAAATCTTTAGAATTTTCCCAACATTTTTTTCGGATTTCTCTGTTATAGTAGCTTTCATAAGAATAGATATAAAAATGTGTTGACACTCAAAAGGTATTATTGTATTATGCAAATAGTACAATGACACAGATGAACAAAATAAAATGGGAGTAGAGGAGAAATGAGTGCATTAGTAGAAATCAAAGATGTGTGCAAGGTCTATAATCCCGGGGAAAATGAGGTCCGGGCGCTGGATCATGTGAGCCTGACCATTGACGAACAGGAATTTGTGGCCATTATCGGACATTCCGGAAGCGGTAAGTCCACGCTTATGAATATGCTGGGCTGTCTGGATGTACCCACCAGCGGAGAGTACTGGCTGCATGGGCAGGATGTATCGGCACTGACGGATGATGAACTGTCTGATATCCGGAACCGGGAGATCGGCTTTATCTTTCAGGGATTTAATCTGATTCCGAATCTGACGGCGGTAGAAAATGTGGAATTGCCGCTGATCTATCGTGGGGTAGCGAAAAGCGTGCGACAGGAACTGTCCAGAGAGGCTCTGAAAAAGGTTGGTCTGGAACACCGTATGGATCATAAGCCCGCGGAAATGTCCGGTGGCCAGCAGCAGAGAGTAGCCATTGCCAGAGCCATTGCTCAGGCACCGCCGGTGATTCTGGCGGATGAGCCTACGGGTAATCTGGATTCCAATTCCACGAAGGAGATCATGGGCATCCTGAAGGAATTACATAGAGAAGGAAGAACGGTCATTCTGATCACCCATGACAATGATATTGCAGCACAGGCAAAGCGGGTGATCAAGATAAAGGACGGAAAAGTGGAATCCGATTCCGGCCGGATTGACCCTGCAGAGGAACTGCAAACGGCAGGCGCATAGTGTGAAAAGTAAAACATTTACGCACAACGTCATGTCACTGGCCCACGTTTTGTAATTATGAGAAGATATGAGCAGGAACGTATGAAGAAAATATGAAATAGAAAGGATCATGAGGAATCATGGAACAGCAGGAAAAAACAGAACAGGCACTGAGTGCAAAAGAGATCAAAAAAGAAGAAAAGAGAAAACAGAAGGAAGCAAAAAGGAAACAGAAAGCCGGAAAATCCGGAAAAAAGCGTAAAAAAGCACCTGTTATTATTGCGGTTATTGTGATTGTACTGATCGTGATCCGCATGGTAAGCTGCGCCTTTTCCGGCAATGCGGGAGTGATGGTAAGCACCACCGGTGCATTCCGGGGAGACATTGAGGAAAGCGTCAGCACCAGTGGAAAAATAGTTACGGAAGAGAAAGAGGTTCTCTTTGCTCCGGTCAGTGGACGATTAAATGAGATCAATGTAGCCGCCGGAGATGCTGTCAAGGCGGGGGATGTTCTGATGACCTATGATATGGATCAGATGGAGGAACGCCTGCAGGAGGCTTCTTTGCAGCAGACCAAGAGCAACGCTTCTTATAACAGTACCATGACGGAGAACAGCAAGAGTACCGCCAAGCTGAATGAGGCCAATACCAATCTGGCTGTGCTGGATCAGCAGCTGGCCGATTATAAATCCTATTTGAAAGATCTGCAGGAAAAACTGAGCACCAGCCAGAGAGAGACCCAGAGACAGCTGTCCGAGGAAAGCTATAATTTGAGCAGAAAGGCAACGGACCTGAACAGCGAATTGCAGAAAGGCGTATCGGAAGAACGTGCGGCAGAAATTAATCAGGAATTACAGAGCATCAGTAGCGATCAGGCAAGAAATTCCTATGTGCAATCCATTGCCAGCTCCAGCGATTATGTAGTGAACATGCAGAATGAGATTGCTTCCGTACAGGAGCATATTACAGAATGCGAGAACTACAAGGCACAGATGCAGAGCCAGAAGGGAACCAGTGAGAGCACGATCCTCAACGGATATCAGTCTCAGGCCTATGCAGCGGACAGAGATCTGGCACAGCTTACCTACAAAGAAGCCGAGGAGCAGTATTATTCTGCCAAGAAGGGCATCGTTGCCGATTTTGACGGTATCGTAACGGAATGTACCGGAGTCTCCGGCGCCAGCGTAACGGAAGGCGCACAGCTGATCACTCTGGAAAGCAGTGAAAATGTAAAGGTAACTTTTGATGCTTCGAAGTCTGATGTGGCTAAGCTGGCTATTGGCCAGAAGGTGGATGTCACTATTTCCGGCAACAAATACGAAGGTGAGATCGCAAAGATCAATCGTATGGCAACACTGAATGCCTCCAATACTCCCATGGTGGGGGTGGAAGTACATCTGACGAACCCGGATGATAAGATCATTCTGGGACTGGACGCAAAGCTGACCGTACATACCAACAGTGCGCAGAATACACTGTTGATTCCGGTAGAAGCCATTAATGCAGATAAAAACGGAGATTTTCTCTATGTCGTTGAGAATGGCATGGTAGTCAGAAGACCCATCACCTGCGGTATTTCCTCTGACGAATATACGGAAGTTCTGGAAGGCGTTACCGAGGAGGATCAGATTATTGTAAACAGTCTTACGGGTATCAGCCTGGAAGAGGGCATGGCGGTAACGGCTGTACCCATGGAACAGTAGGAGGCGGATCCATGACACAAGTATGGGAATACATCAAAATAGCTTTGATGAATATCCGCAGTAACAAGGGCCGCTCGGTTCTGACCATGCTGGGTATTATCATCGGTATTTCCTCCGTCATCATGATCATTTCCATCGGTAACGGAGTGAAAAGCGGCATCAATGGGGAATTGAATTCCATGGCCGGAGGCCAGATCGCGGTCTACAGCAACAATACCGCGGAGAACGGCACGGAAGTGGTATTTACCGAAGAGGATATGGATGCCATTCAGGAGAAAGTCCCTAATGTCAGGGCGGTGACCCCTTCCTGGAGTTTCAGCGGAAGCGCAGCAGGGAGAAAGGGAACCTTTGATGCCACTGCGACCTTCGGTAAAGCGGGACTGGAATATTCCAGTCAGGATCCTATTGTTAAGGGCCGATATTTTACAGATTCCGATTATTATACGGCGAATAAAGTCTGCGTCATTACAGAAAGCAGCGCCAAAACATTGTTTGGCAATACCAATGTTATCGGAATGAGCTTTGATTACACGCTGTATGGGGTGACACAGGAATTTACGATTGTCGGTATCCGTAAGGATAATGCGTCTAAGTTTTTCGGAATGGGCGGAGCCGGTATGGTAACCATGGAAGCACCGATTTCCACGATCTCAGAAGGGTATGGTTTTTATGTGGACTATACGGATCTGCTGATCGTCAGCGATGGTGCAGAGAATGCTTCCCAGGTAGCACAGGATACGGTGAGATTATTGGAAAACCGTCATGATGTCAGGGGGCAGAATGCCATCTTAGTACAGAATTTCAATGATATTATGAGTCAGATGGATCAGATCTTAAGCTACATTACCGTCTTTGTAGTATTTGTGGCAGCCATTTCCCTTCTGGTGGGCGGTATCGGCGTTATGAACATCATGCTGGTATCCGTGACAGAGCGTACCAGAGAGATCGGTATCCGGAAGTCTCTGGGCGCCAGAACCGGATCCATCCTGCTACAGTTCCTGTCAGAATCCGCCATCATCACCCTGCTGGGTGGCCTGATCGGCATTCTGATCGGTGTGGCGGGAGCCTTCGGTATCTGCAGCCTGATCGGATTTACTGCAAAAGTAAGTGTCGGTACGGTGCTGGGAGCCAGCTTGTTTTCCTCCGCCGTGGGTATCTTCTTCGGAATCTACCCGGCGAAAAAAGCGGCAAAATTAAGCCCTATTGAGGCATTGAGACACGAATAATTCTGACGAAACTGAAACCGCAATGAAATAAAAACAGAAAAGTAAGAACCGCAGGGGCAGATATTGGAATCCTTGCGGTTCTTTACTTGCTTTTTTATGGGAAAAAAATTATAATGTTTTTTGTAGTATGCAATCCTATGCGCAGACAGCAAAAATCAGTCAGCGTATCATTATATCATTATAAGGAAAGAACTCATATGGTAGAATTGGATGTGAAGATTACAGCGGGGGATTTATACGACTTTTTATTGCGGCACAGTTACAACAGTTTGTCAGGACTTCTGGGAGCGGTGATCGGAGCACTGGGCGTTATTGTAGGCATTTCCAGACAGTATTGGATCTACCTGATCTTTGGCGTGGTGATCCTGCTGTATCTCCCTTGGACACTTTTTATCAAAAGCAGACAGCAGGCAGTGAATAGTCCGGTCTTCAAGGAGCCGTTGCACTATGTCCTGGATGAGAACGGTATCACGATCTCTCAGGGCGACAGTTCTGCCTGTCAGGCCTGGGAGGATTGTCTGAAGGCAGTCTCTACCGGACGCAGCATCATTGTATATACAGCGAAGAACAACGCAACGATCTTCCCCAAAAGCCAGATGCAGGATAAGACAACGGATGTTATTGAAATGATTTCCACCCACATGCCGCCTGCAAAGGTGAAGATCCGCAGCTAGTAACTCTGAGTTGGAATACAGTAGAATGCGATAGTATGAAATAGCAAAAGAGAACAGAGAATACAACAAGCGGACACTACCGTAACGACAGAAGGTGTAGAGAAAATGACAACAGGTGATTCCACAGGTAAACAGTATTATGAAAAAGAGATCATAGAGACTCACAGTGCGGAGGAAACTTTTGCACTGGGGCAGCGGATCGGCAGGGAAGCACTTCCCGGACAGGTCTATACCCTGATCGGGGATCTTGGTGTGGGCAAGACCGTATTTACCCAGGGCGTGGCAGACGGACTGGGAATTACGGAGCCGGTGAACAGCCCTACCTTTACCATCGTACAGATCTACGAAGAAGGCCGTATGCCTTTTTATCACTTCGATGTCTACCGCATCGGTGATGTGGAGGAGATGGAAGAGATCGGTTATGAAGACTGCTTTTACGGAGAAGGGCTTTGTCTGATCGAGTGGGCGAATCTCATCGAAGAGATCCTGCCGGAACATTACCGTCAGGTGACCATAGAAAAGGATCTGGAGAAAGGCTTTGATTACCGCCGGATCACGATTGAGGAGAGGACTACAGTATGAAAATATTAGCTTTGGACAGCTCCGGACTGGTGGCCAGTGCCGCCGTTGTGGAGGATGATGTCCTGATCGCGGAATATACCACGGATTATAAGAAAACACATTCCCAGACCTTATTACCCATGCTGGATGAGATCCGGCAGATGATCGATCTGGATCTTCATACCATCGATGCCATTGCCATTTCCGCAGGCCCCGGCTCCTTTACCGGACTACGGATCGGAGCGGCGACGGCAAAGGGACTGGGACTGGCACTGAATCTTCCGCTGGTGGAGGTACCGACGCTGGAAGGACTTGCCTTCAATCTCTGGGGAACGGACAAGCTAGTATGTCCCATCATGGATGCCAGAAGGAATCAGGTATATACCGGAATCTATGAGTTCTGCAAAACAGAGAACGCAGAGAAGGACAGCAGCGAACAGCAGCTTGTGATGCACAGTGTAAAAGAACAGTGTGCCATTGCCGTGGACGAACTGGTGGAGGAACTGAACCGTCTGGGACGGGAAGTGATCTTCTTAGGAGATGGGGTGCCGGTCTACCGGGAACAAATCTTACAGAAGCTGAAAGTACCCGGCTCCTTTGCTCCGGCGGCCAATAACAGACAGCGGGCCGCCAGTGTGGCTTCCCTGGGTGCTATCTACTATGCGCAGGGGAAAACGGTGACCGCAGCGGAGCACGAACCCGAATATCTGCGGAAAAGCCAGGCAGAGCGGGAGCGGGAAGAACAGGAAAAGGCCGCGGAAGAGGCACGGGCATGAAGATAGAAGTTCGCCTGTTACAGGACGCGGATATCGAAGAACTGAGCCGGATCGAGGCTGCATCTTTCAGTATGCCCTGGTCAGCGGAGGATTTCAGAGGACTTCTGGACAGGGATTACTGTCTGTATGTCGTGGCGGAAGCGGATGGCCGCATCGCAGGCTGTGCCGGACTGACAGACAGCTTCCACGAGGGCAATATCGACAATGTGGTGACGGCCCCGGAATATCGCAATCAGGGAGTTGGCAGCAGAATGCTGGAAGAACTGCTGCGACTGGGGACAGAGAGAGGCATTACGGCATATACACTGGAAGTCCGGGTGAGTAATGCCCCGGCCATCCGCCTGTATGAGAAGTTTGGATTTGTCTCCGAAGGGATACGGCCGAAATTTTATGAACGACCCACGGAGGATGCCATGATCATGTGGCGCCGTTAACAAGTATTACCACCACTTTTCCGACGGATTATCCATTATAATGAAGGATGGAAAAGTAACTGATACAGTCAGAAAGGTGGAAGCAGGATGCGAAAAGAGGAGAACGGTAAATTAACACAGGTAAGATGCAACGGCTGCGGCAGGGAATTGAAGCTGGAGAAGGAAATCATCCGGGAAGGATATTTTACTGCGGAGCCCCGTTTTGGATATTTCAGCAGGAAAGACGGCACGAGACATAAGTTTGATCTGTGCGAAGACTGCTATGACAAATGGATCCAGACCTTTACCATTCCGGTGGAAGAAGTGCCGGAGACAGAATTTTTATAGGAAGACAGAACAAAAGATGCCGTGAAAGCGGCAGATTGCGAGGAAAGATGTTAGACGTTTGCTTATTGGGAACCGGAGGAATGATGCCGCTGCCGTACCGGTGGCTGACTTCCCTGATGATGCGCTATAATGGAAAAAGTATTCTGATCGACTGCGGAGAAGGCACCCAGATCGCCATGCGGGAAAAGGGCTGGAGCCCCAACCCCATTGATATTATCTGTTTTACCCATTTCCATGCGGATCATATCAGCGGTCTTCCGGGAATGCTTCTGACCATGGGAAATGCGGAGCGCAAGGAACCTCTGCTTCTGATCGGTCCCAAAGGGCTTACGAAAGTGGTGGCTTCTTTGCGGGTGATCGCACCGGAGCTTCCCTTTGAAGTAAAATGCATGGAGATCACGGAGAACACCCAGACCTTTTCCTTCGAAGGTTTCCGGCTGGAGGCCTTTAAAGTCAATCACAATGTACTTTGTTATGGCTACAGCATGGTAATTGACCGTTCCGGTCGATTCGATAAGGACAGAGCCATAGAGCAGCAGATCCCCATGAAATTCTGGAGCCGCCTGCAAAAGGGAGAGACACTGGAAGAAGACGGACGGATTTTCACTCCGGATATGGTGCTGGGAGCGGAGCGCAAGGGCCTGAAGGTAACCTACAGCACCGATACCCGCCCCACTGAAAGCATCCGGCAGAATGCACAGGGAGCAGATCTGCTGATCCTGGAAGGAATGTACGGCGAGCCGGACAAGCAGTCGAAGGCCAGAGAACATAAGCATATGACCATGTATGAGGCTGCGAAGATCGCCAGAGAGGTGGGAGCACCGAAGCTCTGGCTGACGCATTACAGCCCCTCCATGACGAGACCGGAGGAATTTATGGAAGATGTCCGGAAAATTTTCCCGGCAGCTTATGCGGCGAAGGACGGCTGGACCATGGAATTGAACTTTGATGAAGGAGAGTAGGAAAATATGAAGAAAAACAACACGTCCATGACGAAAATTACGATTTTCCTGATCTTTCTCATTGTTCTTGTGGTGGGATATTATTCATACCTGTCGGGAAAAAACAGGACGGAGCAGCAGGAGGCAGTCATGTCGGAGGTGGACACAGCCCTTGCCAGAGACCTGAACAATAATTATCCCGCAACTCCCAAGGAAGTGATCAAATACTACAATGATCTGATCAGGTGCTTCTACAATGAAGACTGTACCAATGAGGAACTTCAGGAACTGGGAAGAAAGTCCCTGCAGCTGTTCGACGAGGAACTGCAGGAGAACAATGAAGAAGACACCTATCTGATCCGCTTACAGGGAGAAGTTAAGAATTATAAGGACAACAAGAGAAAAATAACAAGCGTTTCTCTTGCAAACAGCACCAACGTGGATTATTATACGGCCGATGGATATTCTTTCGCCCGGATCTCCTGCGGTTACGGCATGACGGAGAACGGCAAAAAAACCTCCACCATGCTGGTATATTTGCTGCGCAGGGATGAGAACCGCAAGTGGAAGATTTATGGCTGGGAGACCGCGGACAAACTGAACGACAGTCTGGAACAGTCGGAGAATAATTAAAGGTAAAGCAGGCAGAAAAATGGCAGAGACAGAAAAACAAAAAGATATTTATATTCTGGGAATCGAGAGTTCCTGTGATGAGACGGCGGCTTCCGTCGTGAAAAACGGCAGAGAAGTACTTTCCAACGTCATTTCCTCACAGATCGCGTTACATACTTTATATGGCGGCGTGGTGCCGGAAATTGCATCCCGCAAGCATATCGAGAAGATCAATCAGGTCATCGAACAGGCACTGGCAGATGCCCATGTGACACTGGAAGATATTACCGCCATTGCGGTGACTTACGGTCCCGGGCTGGTGGGAGCACTTCTGGTGGGAGTATCCGAGGCCAAGGCCATCAGCTTTGCCACCGGTATTCCTCTGGTAGGAGTACACCATATCGAAGGACATATCAGTGCAAACTTTATAGAGAATAAAGAACTGGAACCGCCTTTTATCTGTCTGGTGGCTTCCGGCGGACATTCTCATCTGGTGGTGGTCAAGGATTACGGAGAGTATGAGATCATCGGCCGGACCAGAGACGATGCGGCAGGAGAAGCTTTTGATAAAGTGGCTCGTGCCATCGGACTGGGATATCCCGGCGGACCCAAGATCGATAGAGTGTCGAAGGAGGGTAATCCCGATGCTATCCATTTTCCCAGAGCTGCCGTGGCGGAAAATGAGTATGATTTCAGCTTCAGCGGACTGAAATCCGCCGTGCTGAACTATCTGAACGGATGTCAGATGAAGGGAGAGGAGATTTGTCAGGCGGATGTGGCGGCTTCCTTCCAGAAAGCGGTCGTAGATGTTCTGGTGAGCCATTCCCTGCATGCGGTAAAAGCCTACGGACTGAATAAATTCGCCATTGCCGGCGGCGTGGCATCCAATTCTTCCCTGCGGGCGGCATTTGAGGAAGAGTGCGGGAAACGGAGCATAGCATTTTACCATCCCTCCCCTATTTTCTGTACGGATAATGCAGCTATGATCGGTGTGGCGGGATATTACGAGTATATCAAGGGCGTTCGCAGCGGTTATGACCTGAATGCGGTACCGAATTTGAAACTGGGAGAACGGTAAGAATCGAAAATAAAAGATTTCAAGGAAAGATAGACGGAATATGATAGACAGAGTAGCAAAGGACAGAAATCTGACAGAAGATTATCTCATGAAAAAAACAGAAAATGGGGAAGAAATCGACCAGGAGACCCGGGAAAACGGTGGAAAACCAAGATGTACCGCCGTTATTCTGGCGGCGGGCAGTGGAAGCCGCATGCAGTCTGCAGTGGCGAAGCAGTTCCTTCCGCTGAAGGGAAAGCCTCTGATCTGGTATGCTTTGCATGCTGTGGAGGAATCCCGGATCATTGATGACTGTATTCTGGTAACGGCAGAACAGGATATTCCCTATGTCCGGGAAGAAATCGTGCAGAAATACCACTTTACCAAGGTCAATATTATTACCTCCGGGGGAGAGGAGCGGTATCTGTCCGTGGGAAGAGCCCTGCAGCTGATCGCTGATGGACGACTGAAGGTGCCCAACAAACGCGGGTACATCTTCATCCATGACGGCGCCAGACCTTTTCTGACGGAGAAGATTCTGGAAGATACTTATGCGGCGGCGGTACAATATCAGGCCTGTGTGGCTGCGGTGCGGAGCAAGGATACGGTGAAAATCAGCGACGGAGAGGGATTTGCCCTGTCTACACCGGATCGCAGGAACGTTTGGAATATCCAGACACCGCAGGTGTTCGAGACCAGCCTGATCCTGCAGGCCTATGAGAGACTGCGCAGCCGCCTGCCGAAGATGCAGGAACAGGGCATACAGGTGACGGACGATGCCAGTGTGGTGGAACTGTTTACCGAGACAAGAGTGAAGCTGGTGGAAGCTTCCTATCAGAATATCAAGATCACGACACCGGAAGATATGAAAACAGCCGAGACATTTCTGGAGGATTAATTCCTCCGGGAATTGTCCCGGCGTATTTTTTGCCTTTTTATTTTTCCCGCATGGCACTGGGGGTTACCCCATACACCTTCTTAAAAGCACGTCGAAAAGTATTGGAATTATTATATCCCACAGCAATATAGAGCTCGTTCAGACTGATATCTGTCTCCTTGATCAGTCTTGCTGCCTCCGTCATACGGATATTCTCCAGATAGGTGGAGAAGTTTACACCGGTCTTTTCCTTGAACATATGGGAGAAATAACTCTCCGAGATCTGGAATTCATCCGAGATCTTGTTAAGACCGAGGGAAGGATCCTTATAATTTTCCTGAATGTATTTTTCTATGGTGACGGATAAGGTGTTGTCATCCTCTTTGTTACCGAAGAGATTACACAGGGACAAGGCCAGATCCTCGCACAATTTGAAAGTCAGATGCTCGTTGAAACGCTCGTCCAGTACCTTTACCGCTTCGGGATCCGCGTCCTGAGGCAGTGCAAATCTTGCTTTCAGCAGAGTATTACGGATATCTGACAGCAGATATTTCAACAGATTGACCGGCAGGGAACGTTCCTCGATGTTCTCCTGATGGATCAGGTTGAAGAGCTCCAATACCTGTGGTGTATTGCCTGTGGAGATGAAATGGATCAGCTTCGTGGAGATCTCCGGCGGGTAATAGAACACATTGGAATCCTTCTTGATGAATTCGTAGGGGAAGAAAATGTAGTTCTTCGTCGTATAACTTACGGCCTCGGAAGCCTGCTGGTAGCATTCCCATACATTCATCAGGGAGTCCGTGTTGCGTCCGATACCGGCGAACAGCCAGATATCGTAAGTGTCCAGCAGATAATCGTGGAGACGCAGGATACAGTTGCTGATCTTCAGGATCAGATCCTTTTCCTCTTCCTCTGAGCAATGAAGCAGCGCGGAATATGTCCGGTCCGAAGGACTGAAATAGAACAGCGGGGTACCGAAGAAGTTCTCCAGGGCCGTCTCGATGATTTTTTCCAGTTCTTCCACGGATTCTACGCCTCCGGGAAGGGCGGTGTCCGTATTGTCTCCGAAATTATTATAGTAGACGATGTATAACACATTATAATAAGAAGAATCTGCAATTCCCAGGTAGTTTTCCATATAGGATACTTCGTCTTCGGAAGTGGCGGTACCGGATAATAATTGTCTCACATAAGAGGTACAGATGATGGGGCGCTGGCTGTCCACCACTTCCTGCAGGTTCTTCTGTACTTCCACGGCCGTCTGCAATTCCTGTCCCAGCTCAATGATAGGACGGACATTGCGGCGGGAGAAATAATAGGCCAGAGAACCACCGGTCAAAAGTGCCAGCAGGGCAAGGAAGATGAAAAACAGCTGTGTTCCGCCCAGGCCTGCGGCAGCCCGGTAGGAAGGAAAACTGAAATAGTAAGAATAACCGGTGTTATCTGACGTATATTTCCCGATGGTCAGCTGCTGCCCCCCCAAAGTAATGTCGGCATAGCCCTTATTGAAATCCATGGCCATCAGTTCTTCCGGGGAAAATTCCTCCGAAGGATTGATGGAGAGCACGACAGAGCCGTCTTCCGCGACGGAAAACAGGAAATTCTTGCTGTCCATCTCCACGCAGTCGAACAGATCCGCCATTTTGTCCTGCTCGAAGATGAAGCAGACCCTGGCGTGGGCATCCATATAATAGAGATCATCCAGATCAATGACATACATATAGTACTTTTCACTGTAATTCGGCATGAATACATCCATGGGAAGGAAACGGTTCGTGTATTCCGGCTCCGTCATGTAGGAGTACCACAGGTCATTTACGGAAGCGGGATACTTCTGGATCCAGTTGTAGAACCGTTTGGCGGATATAAAATAAGTAGGATTCAGTACATAATCCGTCTCCGGAAAGTAGATAAAGGACTCTTTTAACGGAAGAAGAGCTTCCGCATACACATTTGTGGCCAGAGAGTTCTGTAATTCGTTACCCATATCGGTAAAAGGATAGAAGGTATTCTGGTAATTCATGACCTTCCGGAAGGTGTCGTTCTGCAGAAGCTGTCTGCAATAGACTTCCATGACGTTCAGATCGCTTTCAAACAGCTCCGCATTGCTGACCAAGGTAGTTTCGTTCTGCTGATCGTAAGAAT
Organism: uncultured Acetatifactor sp.; assembly: GCA_934394815.1. GTDB lineage: Bacteria > Bacillota > Clostridia > Lachnospirales > Lachnospiraceae > Acetatifactor. Next base: position 24,762 of record CAKRRD010000034.1, read on the forward strand.
CACGGGCGTTATTTATTGTAGAACGGTATAAAAAGATGAACAAAACCAGAATGATCAGCAGAAAAATACTGTAAGAGGTTACCATTTTCAGCATCAGAGTACTGTTATGGCTTGTATAATTTGTATCATTCTGGGCTTCTTTTTTATTGAAAATCATATATGATCACTCCCGGGCCTCAATTTTTTTAGATAATATACCGGATAAACCATGTCTATTGTATCAGTTACTTACAAAGGAAGCAAGATGTAACCCCTTTCAAATTCAAAAATATCAAATGTAAGTACTTTCAAAAGATGCAGTAAAATCAAGGGTTTGCGGAATCGGCTGTCAAAATTTGCACGCGAACGCAAAAATTGTAACTTGTTTTTCCGGGCGGCGGATGGTAAGGTGAGGACAAGTCAAGGGAATGACCCCATGACAAATCATGATTCCAAATTTTTAGGGAGGAAAGAAATGAAGAGAAAAGTATTATCCGTACTTTTAGCATCTGCTATGGTAGCTTCCTTAGCAGCATGCGGAAGCAGCAACGATGCTCCTGCAGCATCCACCGACAGCGCAGCAGCTACTGACAGCGCAGCAGCTTCTACCGAGGCTTCCACCGAAGCTTACAACCTTGAGGAGATTAACGTAGTAGTTAATGGTACTCTGACTGCAACCGTTGATAACGGCCAGGCTGAATTCGTTCAGCAGTGGGATGATGCAGTATCCGAAGCAATCGGTCATCCTATTAAGATGAACGTCCAGCAGTTAGACCACTCCGGTTATACCGATGCAGTAGGTCGTCTGTTCGCAGGCGGTGACTATCCTGATGTAATGATCATGAGTGCAGATATGTTCAAGCAGTATGCACCTACCGGTCTGCTGTGGGATATGTCCGAAGCATATGCAAACGCTAAGTTCCAGTCTCACCTGATCCTGCCTGAGATCAACGAGAACCTGAAGGATGAGGAAGGTCATCTGTATGGTTTCGCTCCTACCTATGGTAATGGATGTGTTACCTATGTTAAGCAGGCATGGTTAGATGCAGTTGGCCTGAAGGCTGAAGATATCAAGACTTATGATGATTACTACAACATGCTGTTAAAGTTCCACAACGAAGATCCCGATGGTAACGGCGTAACCGGTGATACCTATGGTGTTATCGCAGCTGGTTTCGTTGGAAACGAAGCTCCTTATGTAAACTATCTGCCTGAGTTCTGGCAGGATGCATATCCCGCAATCCTGCAGGATGAGAATGGTACCTGGTACGATGGATTCCAGACCGATGCTACCAAGGCAGCTCTGTTAAGATTACAGCAGGCTTACAAAGATGGCGCTATCGACCCTGAGACCCTGACCGCTTCTACCAAGATCGCACGTGAGAAATGGTTCTCCAACGATCAGACCGGTTCTTCAGGTGTATTCACTTACTGGGCAGGCTCCTGGTATCAGACTCTGACCGATAACCTGATCAAGAACAACGTAGATGAGAAGCTGGTTGAGCTGGCTCCTATCGCTGAGGTTGGCGCTTACCTGAACAGAGAAGCTCCTGTATGGGTTATCATTGATGACGGTGACGGAGACAACTCCCGTGAGCAGGCTATCTTCGATGCATTCATCGAGACCATGATGGATGGCGACAAGGTGCAGACTCTGTGGACCTACGGTGCTGAAGATGTTCACTGGTCTACCAAGGCTGAAAGCTTCACCATCAATGCAGGTACTGACAAAGAGAAGACCTACGAGTACGAAGACGGTCAGTTCCACTTAAAGCAGTCTCCTAACGATCCTAACTCCGTATGGAAGAAGAATGCTATGGATCCCGCTCTGGTTATCTGCTCTCTGGACAACGGCTTTAACGATATCTCCAGCCTGGCTGCAGAAGGCAACAAGTTCTTCACCGAGAACTGCAAGGATGCTCCTCAGTCTCCTACCTCTGAGACCTACACCAACGAGTCCGGCACCATCTATGATGCTAAGCTGGCAGCTATCACTTCTGTAGTAGTTGATGGCGGCGATGTAGATGCAGCTATGCAGACCTACGTTGACACTGTTGGCGGTATCATTGATCAGTGCTTAGCTGAACTGAATCAGTAATTGAGACTGTAATATAGTAGCAAAAGCTGCAAAAGCATGATATAATTATCCTGTCCCATCGGGATACAAAGCCTGTGGGACAGGATATTTTAGAGAGAAAAGAATGTGTGAGATGAAGTTGAAAGGAAGAGGGATGGTATGAGCAAGAAAAAGAAAATCACCACATCCACCGGCGTTGAAGTACGTCACAAGCCTTTGGGTCTCCGAATCTGGAATAACAGAGGCTACTATTTGATGTTCCTGCCTGTATTTGTGTTCATTTTGATCATGTATTACTGGCCTATGCTTGGTATTCGTTATGCATTTTACGATTACAAGCCTGTAGGTGCACCTACGTTTGTAGGATTGAAGCATTTTTACAGCATGTTTAAGACCGATGCGTTCTGGACTGCTTTCCGGAACACACTGGAATTAAGTATTATGAAGTTATTGATCACTACCTTTACTGCGGTTGTTGTATCAATCTTTTTAAATGAAATGGGAAATCTCTTTGCAAAGAAAACTTTGCAGACTATTATATATCTGCCCCACTTTATGTCCTGGGCAGTAGTTGCATCTATCTTCAGTTTGTTCCTGTCTCCCTCCTCTACCGGTCTGGTAAACGGATTATTACATGACTGGGGCATTCTGTCTGCTGATGCCAAGAACATTTACTTCCTGGCAAGCCCGACATGGTGGAGACCGATCTTCTACATTATCAATATCTGGAAAGAGACCGGTTGGGGAACTATCATCTTCCTGGCTACTCTGGCAGGTATTAACCCTGAACTGTACGAAGCAGCTGATATCGACGGTGCAACCCGTATGCAGAAGATGCGTTATGTAACTCTGCCTGCGCTGGCTAACACCATCATCACTGTATTGATCCTGAACCTTGCTAAGGTTATGAACATGTTCGAGTCCGTATTCGTATTGTACAACAATGCGGTATACAGCGTATCTGATGTTATTTCTACTTATATTTACCGTCAGACATTCGCAATCGCTCTGCCGAACTATGGTTACTCTACAGCAGTTGGTCTCTTCAAGTCTCTGGTTGGTTGTGTACTGGTATTAGTATGTAACTGGGCAAGTAAGAAGACCCGTGGCCGTGGCATTGTATAGGAGGTGTTAAACGTGGCAAAGACAGCTTATCGTAAACCTAAGAAAAAGGTTCATGTATTCGATATTGTAAACTACATCGTATTTATTCTGATCGGCCTCCTGGTTCTGGTACCTATCTGGAAGGTAGTAGTAGACTCCTTCAATGCTGTGGGTGTATACCAGTTCAGACTGTGGCCGCAGGATTTTACATTAGATGGCTATAAGACCATCATTCATACCCAGAGACTGTACAGACCTTTCATCAACTCTGTTATCACAACCGTGCTTGGTACTTTCCTTGGTCTGCTCCTGTCCACCCTGGGTGGTTATGTACTGATCCAGTTTGATATGCCGGGACGTAATTTCTTCGCATATTTCCTTCTGTTTACCATGATCTTCTCCGGTGGTATGATCCCCGAGTACCTGGTAATGAAGCAGTTACATCTGGTTAACAGCATGTGGATCCTGGTTGTAAAGCACGGTATGAACGTGTACAATCTGGTACTGATGCGTAACTTCTTCGAAGGAATACCTGCCAGCCTGTTCGAGGCGGCCGAGATTGACGGATGTTCCCCTATGGGAATCTTCTTCAAGATCGTGCTTCCTCTGTCCAAAGCAGCTCTGGCTTCCATCGGTCTGATGTTTGCAGTTACCGTATGGAATGACTATTCTACCGTTAAGATCTATATTACCAATCCTGATCAGGTTAACTTCCAGTATCAGTTACGTAATATGATCATGGATGGTGATACCCCTACTACGCAGTATTCGGTATCACAGAACACTCTGTTCTATGCAGCAATCGTATGTGCAATCCTTCCTTTCATGGCATTGTATCCTTTCCTGCAGAAGTATTTCGTAAAGGGTGTAAATATCGGTGCTGTAAAAGAGTGATTTTTGCATCGTAAGTATTTTGACTCAGGCAAGGGAAACTTCGGTTTCCCTTGTGTTGTATAAGCATTTAACAAACGCGTGAGCATATATGCGCAGGGGAAGCGCAGAAATGAGGAGACAATGAGTAAAATATTTTGGGCTGCAGATTCCACAGTCCAGACCAACGACTTCACAACATATCCGCAGACAGGTATTGGTCAGGTATTTCCTTTATTTGTTAAAAAAGAGTACAGGGTAGTCAATCATGCCAAGAACGGCAGAAGCACCAAAAGCTTTATGGACGAGGGGAGACTACAGGCCATAGAGGAACAGATTGGTGCGGGAGACTTCCTGTTTATTCAGTTCGGACATAATGATGAGAAGAAGGAAGACCCTGCAAGATATACAGAGCCTTTTTCAACATACATGGAGAATCTGGAGACCTTTATCCGGGCAGCCAGGGAACATAGCGCCTATCCGGTATTAATTACACCGTTAGAGCGCAGATGCTTCATGGATGAGAAACATTTAGGCATCGGAGCACACTCCGACTATGTGGCAGCCATGAAACAGACTGCGGAGAAAAACAATGTACCTCTGGTGGATCTCTACAGTATGAGCCGTATGGAACTGAAAAAAGCCGGAGAGAAGAACAGCAGAAGATGGTATATGTTCTTCCCGGAGGGTGAGTACAAGAATCATCCGGAGAAATCGGAGGACAATACCCATCTTCGTTATGACGGTGCTGTGAATTTTGCATCCATGATTGCCAGAGGTTTAAGAGAACTTGGCGGTATCTATGCAGACATGTTGTTAGATGATATAAATCTGTAAAAATTAAAAAGAAAATCCTGTTTCGGACGACAGAAAAGCCGCCGGAACAGGATTTTTTTTATAAAGTTTAGGAAGTATATTTATTCAGAACCGCTGCCACAGCACCGGGACCGGCAATCAGCTCTCTGAAATACCGGCAGACTGTGGTATCCATGCCGAGGGCTTTCAGGTCTACACCCCAGAGGGAAGTATCCGACAGCACATTGCCAAGAACTGCTTCTACATCAGTGGAAGCTCCCAGAGAAATACCACTGATTATAGCAGTTAACTCCTCCAGGCGGGGATCGGAGCTTAAAGTAAATGACTTGCCGTTATCATCTACCCCCATGAGATATCTTAACCACCCTGCGAATACCAGGGGAATGAACTTCAGATCCGCTACATCCAGCTTCGGATCCGCAGCGTAGGCTTTGATGGTCTCCCCAAAGCGGATCGCCAGCTTTTGTGAGGTGTCTGTGGCAATTCTCTGGGGCGTATCCGGCATGAACGGATTAGGAATACGGACATTTAATACCGTATCCAGGAATTCCTTCGGATCCAGGATGCCGGGATTGATAACCACAGGAAGACCTTCTGTATATCCAATCTGCTCTACCAGCTTTTTCAGTGCCGGATTTTTCATTTCTTCCGAGATCAGGGTATAGCCTAAGAGACAGCCGAAGACTGCCAGAGCGGTGTGCAGCGGATTCAGACAGGTGCACACTTTCATTTTTTCTACCTTGTCTACGGTCTCTCTGGAGGTGAAGATGAGTCCGCCTTTTTCGAGAGCAGGCCGACCGTTCGGAAACTTATCCTCAATGACCAGATACTGACATTCCTCTGCGTTGACAAAAGGTGCTACGTAGGTATGCTTGCCGGTGATCACAGGATCTAATTCTTCTACGCCATCCTTTTTCAGAAGCTCCTCAATGGAGGCATCTGGGCGGGGAGTGATCTTATCGATCATGGTCCAGGGGAAGGAGACTTTACCGCTTGTCTTGATATAGTTCTCAAAATCCTGCTTTACCAGACCGTTTCTGGACCAGCCTTCCGCAAAGGCAGTGATGGCTGCTGCAAGTTTATCACCATTATGGGAGCAGTTATCCATGCTTACCATGGCAATGGGCTTTTCTCCTGCAAGAAATCTTGCATATAATAAGGATGCTACTTTTCCAATATAACTGATGGGAGATTCAGGACCAGCAGTCAGATCTGTAGCGACCAAGGGAGTAAACTTACCATCTGCACCATAGAGATTATATCCTTTTTCTGTAATGGTGAAGGAAGCCATCTGTAAACTGTCAGCGGCAAAAATCTCCTTCAGACGCTGAAACTGTTCTGCGTTATCAGAATCTAGTGCAAGAGACTCTACAACACTGCCGACGACCGTCTTTTCCACCGTACCGTTAGCTTTTAATGTTACAAGAATACTATAATCATCATGAGGATGATTCATTTTTTCGATGATCTCATCATCATATCCTTCTGCGACCACCAGACCTCTGTCGAGGACACCGCGGTTCAAAAGCTCCTGTACGACTTCTGCCTGAAAGGCACGGAAAATATTACCGGCACCGAAATGAATCCAGAAAGGATTTTCTTTCGTAGCAGCTGTAACTGCATCACGGTCAAAGCCCGGCAGGGCATAGCCGGCTTTTTCCCAGGATTGTCGATCTTTTAAGCCTTCTTTATTTAGTTTCATAACGCGCAGCTCCTTTCTCAATAGCCTCCCACAGACCGTTCAGATAAGCCGCACCAAGAGCACGATCATAGAGACCGTAACCGGGCATGGCAACTTCTCCCCAGATCATGCGGCCGTGGTCTGGACGGATGGGACCATCGAAGCCGATCTCATATAAGGCACGCATGATCTCATACATGTCAAAGGTACCGTCAGAGGACAGATGTGCAGCCTCTTCGAAATCGGTGGGACTGTTGAATTTCAGATTGCGTACATGGGCAAAATGGATACGACCTTTCAGGGAACGGATCATATCCGGCAGATCATTTTCCAGATTCGTCCCATAAGAACCGGAACAGAAGGTGACACCGTTATGTGGATTGTCCACCATCTGCATCATACGCAGGATATTTTTCTTGTTAATAATGATACGAGGCAGACCGAACACACTCCAGGCGGGATCATCGGGATGAATTGCCATGTTGATATTGTATTTATCGCAGACCGGCATGATCCGCTCCAGGAAGTACTTCAGATTCTCGAATAATTTTTCATCATCGATATTCTCATACATTGCAAAAAGCTCTTTGATATGTGCCATGCGCTCCGGTTCCCAGCCGGGCATTATAGTACCGTTGGTATCTCCGGCGATGGAGGCAAACATTTCCTCCGGGTTAATAGCATCTACAGCTTCCTGCGTATAGGCCAGAACGGTGGATCCGTCGGGACGTTTTCTGGCAAGCTCGGTTCTCGTCCAGTCAAAGACCGGCATGAAATTATAGCAGACCAGATGAATATCTTCTTTTCCAAGATTTTCCAAAGTCTGAATATAATTGTCGATGTAGAAATCACGGTCGGAAGCGCCTGTTTTGATGGCATCATGCACGTTGACGCTTTCGATTCCGGAGATGTGAAGTCCGGCAGCGGCTACTTCCGCTTTCAGTACAGCGATACGCTCCCTGCTCCAGACTTCCCCGGGAGCGGTATCGTATAAAGTAGTGATGACTCCGGTGACTCCCGGAATCTGTCTGATCTGAGATAAGGTTACGGTATCGAATTTGGATCCGTACCATCGTAAAGTCATTTCCATAAGGGGATTACCTCCATTTGCGTGATGATTTATTCGGAATATTCAGAATCTGTTACCCTATAAATGGTTACATTTTCATTATATTTTTTCTGGTATAAAAACAAAGTGAATGGATTGTTGCATATATTGCAAAAGTTGTTGTTGCGATTTATGATGATAATGTTAGAAATGACATTAAAAACGGAGAAGACACAATGAAGAAAAACTTGCAGACAGAATTTACCACACGGCAGTATATGCTGTCCAAGAATTTTGAAATCTATTATTATAATGAAAAATATACTTTCAAAATAGAAGTCCATACACATAATTATTATGAATTTTATTTTTTTATAGAGGGCAATGTGCGCATTCAGATTGAGGATGAATTGTATCCATTAAAATACGGAGATATGGTAGTGATACCTCCGGGCCGCAGACACAGAGCGGTGGCAGAACAGGCAACAGGTGCCTATCGCCGTTTTGTCTTCTGGATCAGCAAAGAATATGCGGGGAGGCTGATGGAGCAGGCCCCCGAATATGGGTACCTCATGCAGCGGGCCGAGGTGCAGGGAAAGCTGATCTATCATCATGATGTGGTAGCATTTAATACCATTCAGTATAAAATATTCCAGCTGATCGAGGAGATTCAGATGGAACGCTATGGCAGAGATGCCAGGGTACCCGTGCTGGTGAACGATCTGATCCTGCATCTGAACCGGGAGATATATGAAGAGGAACATCCGGTGAAGATCCGGGAGGAAAATTTGTATCAGAATCTGATCTATTATATAGAACAGAACCTGGAGGAGGATCTCTCTCTGGAAAAACTGTCTTCCGTATTTTTTGTGAGCCGATACTATATCGCACATATTTTCAAGGCACAGGCAGGGATTTCCGTACACCAGTATATTCTGAAAAAAAGAATGCAGGCATGCAGGGAAGCAATCCTGGGCGGAGAAAATATCAGTAAGGTTTACGAGCGCTACGGTTTTCAGGACTATTCCAGCTTCTACCGGGCATTCCGGAAGGAATACGGGATGTCACCGAAGGAATACCGGGAGGAACAAAAAGTTGTTTTGAAATAAAAATCATGCTGTTTTGCATAGAAAACAGTGTGAGAATTCCTTAGAATCATTAAAAATAAGAGAAAAAGGAATCTGGAAAGAAAAAAGGTGGCATAATGTCGGGGAAAAACTTTATTTTACATCGGAATACCAGCCTGCAGAGCGAAATAGAAAATACAAAAGCGGTAGAATACGCCTGTGCACGCTTTGAGAGAGATATGGAAAAGGCACTGGAGGTTTCCTCCCGGGAGGGCGGCACAGTGATATTGCGGCAGAAGAAATTGGAACCGGAGGCATATGAGATGGAAGTATCCGAGGATGCGGTCGTAATCTATGGAAGTAATGACCGCTCTTTTATATATGCGCTCAATGAACTCAGTGAAAAATATCTGGGAATTCTGCCATTCTGGTTCTGGAATGACCAGAGAATCGAAGGAAAGGCTTATGTGGAAATTCCGCTGGAACATTACAGCTCCGAAGCACACAGAATTCGGTACCGTGGCTGGTTCATCAATGATGAAGTGCTGATCAGCCATTGGACAGCAGGTGTGTCTAAGGAATATCCCTGGGAAATGGTATTTGAAGCACTGCTTCGCTGCGGTGGTAATCTGGTGATTCCAGGAACGGATAAAAATTCAAGAATTTATGCTCCCATTGCATCGGATATGGGACTGATGATTACACATCACCATGCGGAGCCGCTGGGGGCGGAAATGTTCCTGCACGCTTATCCGGATATGGAGCCATCTTATCTGAAACACAGAGATTTGTTTGAAGGATTGTGGAAGGATGCCATCGAACGCCAAAGAAACGAAGAAGTCATCTGGAATATTGGGTTCCGGGGACAGGGAGATGTTCCTTTTTGGGAGAATGATCCTGCTTATGATACTCCTGAAAAACGCGGTGCACTGATCAGCAGTATTATGAAAGAACAATATGACATGATCCGGAAACAGATCCCGGATGCGGTCTGCTGTACCAATCTGTATGGCGAAATCCTGGAATTATACAGAGAAGGACATCTACAGATTCCGGAGGATGTGATCATGATCTGGGCAGATAATGGCTATGGCAAGATGGTATCCAGGCGCCAGGGCAATCATAATCCCAGAGTATCAGCATTACCCACAGAAGGAGACAAGGGACGGCACGGTACCTATTACCACGTTTCATTTTATGATCTGCAGGCTGCCAACCATATCACCATGTTGCCCAATTCTATGGAATTTGTGGAAAAAGAATTGAGCGATGCCATGACACATGGAATCACGGACATGTGGGTTATCAATGCTTCCAACATTAAACCACATGTATATCCGCTTTCCTTCATTGCAAATCTCTGGAAACGGAATGCCCTGTCAGCGGGAGAACACAGAAAAAAATATGTCAGTGAATACTATGGAACGGATTGCACGGAGAATGAACTGGCATTTATGGAAGAATGCATCAAAAGATATCCGGAGGTCATGCTCCCATTTGGAGACAGAGAGGATGAACACGCCGGAGAACAGTTCTGCAATTATGCTGTACGCGATTTTATCTATGGCTGGATGAAAGACGGAGCCGTGAAACCGGTAGAGGAACTCTTCTGGTGTACCAGAGAGGATGCTTTTCATAAGCAGATGTCATGGTTTGAAAAAAAATGTAGCCAGACCTATGATAAAATAAAAGAATTGTACCATAAATGTGATGCTGTAAAAGAAAGTGAGCTTTGGAAAGACTCTGTATTGCTTCAGATTAAGATTCATAAGCACTGTCTGAAGGGAAGCATTCTGTTTGCAGAAAGCTTCTGGGCGTATTGCGAGAAGGATTACAGGAAATCTTTCTTCCTGCTGGGCAATGCTGTAGAAGCCTACGATGCAGCAGACTGCGCCATGAGAGACCGGGAACACGACAAATGGAAAGACTTCTATGCCAATGACTGCCTGACGGATGTGAAGGAGACGGCTTATTGTCTGAAACGTCTGATGGGCTATGTGAGAAATCTGGGAGATGGACCGGATTTTTACAAGTGGCAGAGAGAAGTGACCTATTCTGAGAATGACTGCAAAGTGGTTCTGATTACAAATATGGAAAATCATATGACGGATTGGGAATTATACCTTGCAGGGAAAAGCAGACAGTGGTAAGAATACAAATAGTAGGAATATTTGTAACAATTACACAATAACAGACACAATTCTTGAAAAAAACTGTATTCAGCAAAAAGAGAAAAGGCCCAAAAACGTGATAAAATGGGCTTTTTCTCATCTTGAAAAAATAAAATAAAAATTGTGTAAAAATGTGTTGACAATAGTAATCCTTTTTGTTAGAATAGCTTTTGTCGTCAGGTAAACAACAGAGATGACAAGGAAATGGACACACATTCGGAGAGATATCGAAGTGGTCATAACGAGGCGGTCTTGAAAACCGTTTGTCCGAAAGGGCGCGTGGGTTCGAATCCCACTCTCTCCGCTAGGCATTCGTGCCGCCGATCATTATATAGATTATTAGAATCAACTATCTGGAGAAGTACCCAAGAGGTTGAAGGGACACCCCTGGAAAGGGTGCAGGTCGTTAATAGCGGCGCGAGGGTTCAAATCCCTCCTTCTCCGTCAACTGTTGTAAGATGTCAAAAAAACTTTTAAAAAGTTGTTGACAACCAGAAACAACTATGATATGATATCAAAGTTGCCGCTGAGAAAAACAACAGCGAAACACACAGCTCTTGCAGAGCAAGAGGTTATGATCTTTGACAAATAAACAGTAATGCAACCCTGAAAATTCCAAGATTTTCAGAGAAATTCAAGAACAAGCAAGTTG
>CAKRRD010000035.1 GCA_934394815.1 uncultured Acetatifactor sp.
AGGCGGCGGTCCGCTAACAGTTCTTCTTTTCTCTTCTCATTCTCCGGGTGGCGGGCGGATCCCTCTCCTTTTCCGGAATATGTCTGATTGTCAAACGCCCACAGACGTTCTTTTTCCTGTCTTTTTTTCTGTCCTTCTCCCTCTGTTTTTATCTCCAGAAAATCTTCGGGCTGTCTCGCACTGTTTTTGGATTCCGTTACCTTTTTCTTATCCGGATTCCACAGGCGGCGGTCCGCTAACAGTTCTTCTTTTCTCTTCTCATTCTCCGGGTGGCGGGCGGATCCCTCTCCTTTTCCGGAGTACTTCTTATCGTCAAACGTCCAGTACCGTTTGGAGTGGGTCAGGCGTTTTTTCTCAGCTTCTATCTTTTCTTCTTCCGATTTGGGTTGATACTCCCAGGTCTCTCCTGCATTTGCTCCGATTCCGACATCCACATTCACCATCTCCCGGTAGGCGATGGTCGTGGTCTCCACCAGCAGTCCGCTTCTCTCCGCATTCAGTTCTCCGTACTCTTTGCCGATTACGGTACAGCCTGTAAAGACATAGGTTCGCGTCGGATAGGGATATCCGTTCCAGTGATACCGGTTGACCAGAAGCACCAACGGCAGAACCAGCTCCGTTCCGTTTGCAAGATAATCCACCAGAAGCCCGTCTACTCCTACATATCTCTCTACCTGGAAGGTAAAGGGTTTTGAAATCGGCTTGCGCTTCATATGCACATAATCATTGAGCCCGCCTTCCTGAATATATTCGTATTCGTTTTCCTTCTGGAATACATGAACGGACTTACACGGCAGATCAAAAGCCCCTTCCACACGCAATATGAAATTAAAATTTGTCGCCGGATTCAGACCAAAATTCTGATAAACCTTATTTCCTGTCTTTGCCATACGCAACCTCTTATTATCTGTCTGGTTTCATGTCAAGGATACTTTTTTCTTTCCTGCTTTTTCCGGAGGGAGTCAAGCTCTTATTGATCTCCGAGATTTCGCTGCACCACTTTCGCCTGCTGTTGTGATCCATGTTCAGGACTTCCTCGCTGCTCCAATGGAAATAGTACGAAATAAACGACATTTCCCGGTAGAGTTCTTCCTTGGGATACAGCTTTATCCCTCCTCGGTAAAATTTAAAGGCACCTGAAATACCTTCCCGCAGTCAGGACATACGACTTCCATGGTCGGCGGTTCAATATCATTGATTCTCTGGTACATATCCTGCAGAAAAGCAAGATCTGCGGTGAACAGCTTCTCAATAATGTTGGCAGAGACCATCTGAACATCCTCCAGTTCCGTCACGACCTTACCGAGGATTACAATCGTCAGATAGGACGGATTGCTCAGTACGCGGGGATCTCTGGTTGCACTAATCTCATCGCCTGCCGTTGCCAGACGCATTTTCCCTCTACGATGCAGGTTTCCCGCAGAATCCATATAACCCTTTGGCAATGTAAATTCGTAAACTGTTTCCATATTTCCTCCTATGTCATCTTTCGTTCACTCACGCCCCATGCAGGCAGCATGGGGCGTGAGTCCGGTTACTGTTCTGTTACTTCAGATCCTAGTTGGGAATGATGAGTTCTTCATAGGCAAGCTCTACACTCTCGATTGCCACATCACTGGTCTTGGCATCCAGATCCGGCGCATTGTACTTTGTAACCCATGCGTTGGTCAGGATCCATACTCTCGTGCCTGTTACCGTTGTGTTTACCGTCTGAGGTGCACCTGTGTTAATGTCGATCAGTTCGATCTGCACATTGTTTCTGGGCATCTCACCTCTGGTCTCACTTACACACTCCTGAATCCATGTCTTAAATGCACTGTCCAGAGTGTAGCCCATCTTCAGAGTAACATTGCCATGCTTTACAAGTCCTGGAATTTTTACCGGTGCAAGGCTGTTTGCATTGCCCTGACGGAATTCAATGACATCAACGGATGCTTCCACACCTGTTACTTCGCTGAAAGCTGCAGTTCCGGCAATACCGTCCACAGTTACCAGGAAGTTCATTTTAGTCAATGGATAAGCAAGTCCGTTTCCGTTATCGTATGTATTCGCCATAATCTATCTCTCCTTTATCTTAACTTTCTTCACCTTCACCGCCTGTTTCCGCTGTATGCTGCGTTACACGGAACACAACAAACTCTGCCGGGCGGCTGGGTGCAATACCAATATTGCAGATCAGTCTTCCATTCATAATATCATCCTTGGACATCGTAGAAGAACCTATCTCCACAAAATATCCCTCGGAAGGTGAAGTTCCTGCCAGCATACCGTTTCTCCACATGCTGTCGAGGAAAGATGCAATCGTCATCCGTACTCTCTGCCACAGAGCTGCGTCATTGGGCTCGAATACAACCCAGCTGGTATTTGCTTTGATGCTCTCCTCCACATAGATGAAGAGACGTCTTACGTTGACGTAACGGAATGCACTGTTGCTGCTTGCCGTTCTTGCTCCCCATACACGGATTCCCTGTCCGGGAAGAGCACGGATCAGGTTGACACCTTCGGGATTCAGAATATCCTGCTCTCCCTTTGTGTAATTTACCTTAAGACCGGTACAGAATACTGTCTCGTTGGCAGGTGCCTTATGTACGCCTCTGTTTGTATCCGTTCTGGAGTAAATGCCCATCACTGCTCCTGAAGGCGGCACAAAATCCGCTTTCGAGGAAGCACGGTCAAATACCTGAATCCAGGGATGATACATTGCTGCGTAGGTCGAGTCGATGATGTTTCTGTACTCGATCAGGTCGGTTGTCTTATACATCTCCTTCGGCATGTCAAGAACCGCAAATCTGCTCTTGAGGTTCTCACAGTGCGCTACCAGTGCAACGGTTACCTCCGGCATGGTAATTCCGGGAACTGCCATCATGCTGACTACATTGTTCTCTACGAATGCCTGAATACCACTGCGCTTGCCGGGGCCATTGTCCTGTCCGATAAAGGTTCCGGGATTTACCTTGGAGATGGTTCCGTCGGTACCGCCCTCCAGTGTGAAGAAGCCGTTCTGTACACCCTCACCGAGGATTGCTTCCACAGGATTGCCGATCTCTGTCATCGGCTCTACCGAAGCGCTGATCAGTTCGCTAAGTGCAAGTCTGGAACCGATATAGTTGCTGGAAGCCGTGTTCAGGCTCAACTCGGTATAGTTCTCCACCTCGTCATTATAACGGACACTCAGATCAAAGTTAACAAGATACAGCACTGTCTTCGGGATGATGGTATCATCCACAACATTTCCTTCAAATTTATTTTCAAAGGTAATGGTCTTATCGTAGATTGATGCAATGCGGTTGTACTCGCCTTTGCACTCCACAATGTCTCCCTCGCGGAAGCCCTCAACAGACTTTGCCACATAGCCCTCACCGGACTCAGCGATCAGCTGAAGCTTACGCTTTGCAACAGTTGTCATGGAAATCTGGATTCTGTTGCCCCACTTACCGGCATTTGCAGCTTCCACTGTAAGGATTCCCTTCTTGTTGGATGCAACAAGCGCATCTTCGGGAACGACACGGGCAACATAACATCTGGTTCCGCCGTTTACGAAGAACTGCTCAACGCTGTTTGCGAGGTAACGGTACTCGCCGTGTGTGAACTCGCTTAAAAAGCCTCCGAATTGCTTGATAAAGCTCTTGAAATTTGTTACTAAAGAAGGTGCTCCGACGGTAGGTCCTTTTTCAGCCAGACCGACAAAGCCTGCTGTGCTGGTTCCTACGCCTTCAATGCTTCGAGGTGAATTATCATACTCCTCTATATACACACCTGGTGAAAAATATTCTGCCATGAATTTTCTCCTTTCCAACATTTAAGTTAAACAATTACTTTGCTCTGCCCCGGATTGGTGACTGCAATGCACCCTCCGTATACACAGGTGCCCTGACATTCATTCGTCAGCACCGGACTCCCTCCTGCCTGGACAGTAACCTTTGCAGGCTTCCATGTTCCCGCAGGTACGAGCGAGCACGGCTGCGGTGTGAGTACTCCCAACGCTGCTGCGGTTGCCGCCTGTACCGCCGGATTTGTCAACGTTGTACACATCCCGAAGGGCGTGATACACTGCGTATTAAAATCCATGATGGTTGCCACCGGTTTTCCGTCAATCAAAACCTTTTTCTGGGCGCCGGCCGAAATCATGCCCGGCAGAGTTCCGAATGTACACTGGGCAGTTCCTCCTGTTACTACTACCTGTCCCATATCTCCTCCTTTATTTTAGTTGTGCTTCCGGCTGATGAAAATCCACCACCTGAAATTGCGGTTTCCCCGAAACAACATATCTGACAAGATATTTCAGATTTGTTCCGTCATCTCTTACCCGCAACAGGTAATTTCCCTGTGCATCCGCACTGCCATGGACAATGCGGGTGATTGGTGCATTTTCCCGGAATTCCTCCTGGAGTGTTTCTCTTAATTTCAGAGATACAGGACTTACGACCTTCTCCACGTCAAACGCTTCAAATGTCATACTATCCGCATGAATCAGACCGTAGCGGGTCTCCTCCATGCCCGGTCCGTTTGCCTTGAAAAGATTCATAATGCGTTTTCTCGCATCGAAACTCTTTACTGAGCAGTATGACCTTCCCAATCTGACAGCTTCTATTGCCTCCAGCCCTGAAAGGTGTCCGGCCAGGGAGAGTACTGTCTCTCCTTTTGCTGTGTTCTCTGACGGTATCAGGAACACGTCCTTGATGGGCAGAAAATTGTCGAGTTCTTCATAACGGATCTCTGTATGTGCAGTTTCAAAATCGAGAACCTCTACATCAAGGTCACAATCTTCTCTTCCGGTATTCAGGAATACATAATTTCCGTTTCCTCTCTGAACCGGCTGCACCTTCTTGCCATTTCTCCGAAAATGAACATCTCTTTCCGTTACAATCATCCCCGTGGTCGTGTCGATCAACCGTACCAGAAGATCCAGCGTATAACGGATTTCGTTTTTTTCCACCTGTTACTCCTTCCCCCTTTCCTCTGATGCAATATGCAGTCCAAAGCTCGCATCCACGACACGAGGTGTGTCGATTACAAGCTCACTGGATAAGAATACGGGTGCCGCCTTATAGAACAGGCTGACCTGATAAGGTTTATTGATTGCCTGCCACACCCTCACCTTTTCCTCCAGACTTATCTTCGCCTGAGACAGTACAATAGGAGGTTCCTGCGTGTCTATCCATGACTGCAGCTGATTTGGAAGAACAGAACTGTTGTCATTGACAATCTGTGCCACTCTTCCGATAATCTTTTGTATATCCGGAGCCTTTAGTCCCATCTGGGAGGATCCGTTGATAAAAACCATATAGTATAATCCATATGGTTTAGGCGGCTTTGAAAGCTGTACCCTGCCTTTCTGAATAAAGGGAGGCTGTGAGACAAGTGCCTCCTCCTGTATATCGTACAGATACAGGCCGACGATATAGTCTACGTCCTGATCTGCCGGTGAAGAAATCTCTATATTGTTCGGTGACGGAATCGGCTCCGGACACATTTTCTGCCTGAGTGTTTTTACAATATAAGAACTGACATCCGCTATAATAGGATAATCCGCCATTAATCCGTCCCCCCTTCCAGTTTTTCCAAAAGCTGTTCTACCGTGGCTTCCATGCCCTCTGTAACACAGACAGCATACTCCGTTCCCTCTATGCAGATCACACTGCAGCCGAAGTATTTGCTGCCGGCTTCCTCCGGAATATATGCCACATTGCCTTGTAGTACCGTCTCCGAAGACATCTGCTCTATGGTGCCGTCGGTAAGTCTTACCTCGCTGCTTCCCACACTGTAGCGGTAGGTTTTGCCACTGGCGGAAAGCACCGCATCTCTTCTGCCTGCACTGTATATGTATCTGAAATCTGTCACCCTGCCGATGGTCTGTGCGGAGATGTATTTCTCTGCTCCCGAACCGGAGTATCTGACAAACAAGCTCTTATTTCCATTCCTCATACAGTCAATAGCCAACGTTCCTGCCAGCGTTGCCGCCTCTGAAGAACCCTCGGCCCCAAATAGGCCCAGTGCTCCAAGCACCGCCGCCTGATCCTTGTCATTCATGTTATCAAAGGAATCCCCCAACGTACTTTCAAGCAGGGCAAGGAGTTCATCTCCGGTCAGGCCGAAACCGCCTGTCGCATTCCCACTCTCCGTGCTGTTTCCGCTTCCCGTTCCACTTCCCGTTCCGCTTCCACTTCCCGTTCCGCTTCCATCACCCGTTCCGCTTTCTGTACCGTTTCCGCTTCCTGTGCTGCTTCCGCTTTCTGTGCCGTTTCCGCTTCCTGTGCTGCTTCCGCTTTCTGTGCCGTTTCCGCTTCCTGCGCCGTTTCCGCTTCCTGTGCCATTTCCGCTTCCTGTGCCGTTTCCGCTTCCTGTGCCGTTTCCGCTTCCTGTGCCGTTTCCGCTTCCTGTGCTGCTTCCATCACCCGTTCCGCTTCCCTGCACCTGCTGCAGTGCGGAGTTCAATGCATTCCTGACATCGTCCGTGGCATCTGTGCCGAGGCTTGACATGAGATCTTTCAGAGCATCTTCCTCTCCCAGTGCCGCCAGTGCGTCCACTGCCTCGACAATGCCGCTCATATCACCCTCTGCCAGTTTTTTCTTGGCATTATTCTGTATCTTTGCTACGTTGGCCGCCCTCGTCTTATCTCCCAGCTGGGTCATAGCCTTCGCCCGATCCACTGCGGAGCCGCTGTTCAACTGGGCAGCCAGCCGCTGTTCCTCTGCTGCGATCTCCACATCAATAGCATCCAGCATGGCATCATATTTTTTGGCAAGTCCCAGATCGTTCTTGTCCAGTGCCGCATCTCTGAGTGTCTGTGTATTCTCCTTATCGCTCTCCAACCCGGAAAGCGTGGAGCGCATACTGCTGTCGCCGTCGATCACGCTCTGGGCCAGCTGCTGAAGTTCCAACAGACAGGCATCTACTCCCAACTGTGCATTTTCCGCATAGGCATCATCCCTTATATCACTATAGCAATTCCCGATTTCCTCTATCTTGCTAAACAGATAGTCCGCCGCTTCCTGACTGCCCATACGCTCTGCCTTTGCCTCAAGCAGAAACTGGTATTCATTAGAAATCTTATCCTGCTCCGTCTTCTGGAGTTCCAGAAGTTTGTCACATGCTTCTTTGCTCTTTCCCTGGGATACCGCTGCATTGTATTCCTGTCCTGCACCGGAGGAGAATGCACTCTTAAGCCTTTCTTCTGCCTCAGGGATCAGCTCCTGTTCCAGAAGTGTAAGTTCCCCGTCCTTATCCTTGATCATGGAATCTTTGATGCTGTACAGATTTTTCAATTTCAGCAGTGCCTCATCCAAATCGGTATTTCCGCCCGCCACTTTCTCCAAAATACTCATGCACAGCGTATATTCCGTCTCTCCGAGAACCGTTCCGTCATTTGAAATTTGATTGCCGCTATGGGTGATATAGCTGGATTCACAGTTCTCCATCGCCGTTCCCACCGCATCCGACAGATCTGCACTCGCCATGAACTGTTCATCATTGTAATTTTCCTTATGGTAAGCCGAGCCTCCCAGAAGCGACTGCAGCTGATTCAGTCTGCTGTCCTCCGCCTCCATCAGCTGATAGAAGACTTCTGCCCGGCGTTTTGCGTCAATCTTTCCCATCAGTGTATACAGGATTTCCGCCTGTTCACTCTTTTCCTGCTGTTGCAGCCCGTTGTAGACTCCCTGTAAGAGATTAATCTGCCTGTCGCATTCATCCGTCACAGCATTTCTGAGATTCAGTCCGAAGAAATCCCTCAGTTGCTCATAAAAGTATCTGTTTGCTCCCTCTGTTTCCGAAGTATACGTGTTGTCATACTGGTTCCGCAGTGCTTCCAGCTCCGAGAGCCGATACAGATCATAGGGCGAGGGCTGGTCAAAAATGCAGACCGCCTCACTGTTCTTCGCACTGCGTGCGATACCGTCTGCCCCCACATAGAACGTCACCCAGAGATCGGCCAGTTCCGCAGTTTCCACAGGCTCTGCCGCATCCGTGATGTCTGCCAGTCCTTCTGCGGAAGAAATGTCGAACCATTCGCCGTTTGCCAGTTCCGATTTATAGTAAGTGCTATACTGGCCGGAATCTTCCGCACTCTCCTGTGCCTTTTCATACAATTCATCCGTCATGGCAGTCATATGGATCAGATAGGTTCCAATGAACAGGGTACCGTTTTCCACCGTATTTGTAAGTGAAAAAGTACTGTACTTTACTGCCGTTGATTCGTCCAGCACCGCATAAGCATTAATCTGGCTGTATTCCAGTCCACCCATAATACCTAACAGCGCTGCCAGAACTCCGGCAAATATTCTAAGCCTCTTCTTTTTCCCTTTCTTCATACTCATTCACCATGCCTTTCAGTAACCTGCAGACTTTCAGTCTTCTGTGCTGTTTTCCATAAGCTTATTGCCCGCAGTCTCAAAGTGTCCTTCATATATCTTATTTTTTGATGCATCGTAAAACTCAATTTTCAGATTGGCAATGCCATTCTCCAGAAGGCTCAAATACCGGAAGTTCTTCTCTGTACTATAGTAGCTGTCCCCTGTCAGATACACTCCGTCAGAGGTGCTGATCCTGTAATAAGTGATCTCTCTGTCCTGTCTTGGAGATAACTCCACTGTTGCAATCCCCGTAGCCGCATTGACCGTGAGTGTGTACTCTCCAAGCTCTCTGTCACTGCTTCCGCCAACTGCCGCATACTGGCTGACAATCTGCAATTCGCCGCTCTGTTGGGACGGGTCAATCTCGCAGTCATCGACAAACTCTGTATCGTTATAAAACCGGATAAAGGCCTTATCGATACTCTCTGTCGTGAGCGCCAGATGACGAATGCTCTTATCAATCTCCGTCCGCTCTCCGATCTGCTTTCCGTCGCACCAGAGTTCAAAATGCGTGATTTCCACGCCGAAATCGTCCGGGATATAGACATTCAGCCGGAACTGCTCCTGCTCAATGATTGATTCCATGTAATAATATGCGCCGTTTTCGTACTCTGTCTCCACATAGCTGTTGCCTTCGCCTCCCGCCTTCAGGTCTGCACCGGCGTTTGCAAGCAATATGGACACACCGCCGCAGGTAAGGCGGTCAAAAGAATACAGTGCCTTGGTATAATCGGCTAATGCGGAAAACATCTCATTCTGCAGTTCCTCGTAATCTTCTTTTTCCGTTGTAAATTCCTCGTTCGTCAGTTCGCCCAGCTTATTCAGGCTCTCTGCGGCCGTCAGCGATTTTTCTGCCTTGTTCACCGCCTCCACTGCTGCGAGATAAGCATTACGCAGGGAGACGTAGTTTTCAAAGGTATCCGTCACTTCATCCTCCAGATCCTTCTGCGCATTCTTGCGCTCAAGTCTTGCATCCTCGTATTCCAGCGCAGCTTCATACAGTGCATATGGCTCGTCCTCCACATAACGGATGCCGGAAATCGCTCCCTTAAACCATTCCTTGGGAATTCTGATAAACAGGATCTTCTTCTTTCCCTGCCATGGCTCATCTATCTTCTGCAAAAAAACTTCATATGCACTCTTAAATGCTTTCTTGTTCACCTTGGATCCGGCATACACCTGATTCACATAGCCCGAAATATAGTTCATTTTGTTGCCGTACTGTCCGTTCATCAGATTATAATTGGTACGGAGGCTGATCAGTGCAGTACTCTCAGACATGCATACATCATAATAACTCTGGTCATGATCCAGCGTATACTGGATCAGATCCTGCAACTGTGTCCTCGAAATCTCCGCAGACACGAAAGGATTCTCAAAGCTGTACCCCGTGGTCACATCCATGCCGATTGCATCCGACAGCTTTTTCTTAATCTGTTCACAGGATCGTCTGTCCTCGGCTATCTTGTTCTGCAGGGAAGTAATATTGGTATTCAGTATGTCAATATCGTTCTGGCTCGCTTCACCGAGTTTCAGCTTTGCCTTATCCTTGACCAGCTGTTCTTCAAACACAGCCAGTCGGCTTTCGTTAAATCTTATGGATTCCTCCAGTACCACAGCATCCACGAAAAGTGTGCTGACCTTTTCGTATTCCTCCAGCACCACATCCGTCAGCTGATGCTCCAATGAGTCAATCTCACTCTGAATCTCTATCGGTTTGAACTGGAATTCATATGCCTCAGACAAATCCGGTTTCGTTGGGAACTTGAAAGATAACAAAGGTGACCACCGGAAGGTGGACATATTCTTCTGCTTCTCCCGGATGGACCGGTATGCCTGGCTGAGAGATGCCTGTTTTACTGAAAGCTGGCTCTCTACCTTCTCATAGGAATCACTGTTAGCCACCGCAAGCGTTTTCGCCTCTGTAAGTGTCAGCGTTTTCGCCTCTGCCGCCTTACAGTTCATGGGAGCCATGCTCCAGCCCGCCGGGATAATCATACAGACTGCCAGAAGGAGCGTCAATGTTCTGTTTTTGATCTCTGTCAGTCCGTTTTTCTTCATCAGGCTCCTCCTTCCGCCTCCGTAATACTGTAATAGGAAAATGTTCCCTGCTGATCCTGTCCCACAAAGGTATAAATCAGACCGTTTTTCTCAAAGGAATAGAGAAATACTTCTTTCTCCCCGTCATAATCCGTCACACGGTAATAATCGTCATAAATGCGTTCCGTTACCACATCCGTCGCCATGCTGCCGGACAGCTGGCTGTAGCACACTGCCTCCGGCATCGTGATCAGCGATTGTCCTTCGTAATTCTCCGAACCGAAATAGCTTTTCAGTTCTTCTATTGTGCTGAATTTTTCTGTTCCCACCGGGAAGCTGTCCCGCAGCACATAGACGGTTCCAACCTTGATGGCTCCGTCCAATGCATTGGTTTCCTGCACCCCTGCATAGACTGCATCAATATCCTTCATGACAACCACAAAATTCTCGTCATCCTCGTACAGATCCCGCCTTCCGGTATAAGCCTTGGAGGCCTCTGAGGTGGTCTTTCCCAGAAAATCACTGTAGACGATCTGATCCTTCGTAAAATTCCCCTGAAAGATTACATTATTGCCTCCGTCATACAGAACGCCCTCTCCTTCCATCATTCCCTGCGAAAATCCGCCGCTATACCAGAGAGAGCCATTGTCTCTATACAGTTTTCCGGTGCCCTCATACAAATTATTGCTGAACTGCCCCTGATAGTGCATAACACCGTCGTCATAATACTGCGTTCCGGTGCCCTCATAGCAGTTCTTTTCAAACTGCCCCTGATACACCATCACTCCGGTTCGGTTGTAAAGCTGACCGTTTCCTGTTACATATCCTTTCTCCACATCCCCTTCGTAGGCGAGATAACCGCCTTCTCCGGTGATCTGTATGCGACCCTCCGCAAAACGCAGGAGCAATGAATCATAGCTGTATTTTTTAATCTCCGTTCCACTGGTACTGGTTCCTCTGATCAGATTTAAGTTTACCAGATAGATAAGACTCAGGGTCGTTATGACGACCGCTATCGCAAAGGCAAGCCTTTTACTGACCAGCCAGCCGAAGACCTCGTAATAATCCTTTTTGTCTCTCGGCCTGACGTTGAAAATCCGTGAAAAGAACCCCCTGATTCCCGCCACGACCCTTGTTTTAATGAAGTTCCAGCTGGTCCATAATCTAATTTTGGTGAATATCGGTGTGATCTTCGCCGTCAGCGATGCCCATAAAACCTGAAAAATGTTATTGCTTTTCATAAAGCTTCATCCTCTAATCATAATGCAAGCCACAGTCGACGGCTTCGCCATGTGCCTCATTCAGATGCTTCTCACAGGCAAACAGATACCACTTTGCAATCCTGTCCTCCGGCAGTTCCCGCAAAAGCTCCGAAAACGTACTTCTCGCCAGATAGAAATCATACTGGTAAAACAGCTGCAATGCCTGTTCAAATTTCTCCTTCGTCTGAAGCTTCGCCATACGCTCCCTGTTCGGACACGCATCCAGTACTTCATACAGCTTTACTTTTCCGCTGTTTGCACTGACATATCCGAGGTAACGAGTGTCCTTCCCCCGGCATCCGTTCTGCATGATTTCCTCTGTCACTACAACCCGAAGTCCCAGGGTTCCGAACCATGCGGCATATTCGTCCTGGTGGAACTCATCTCTGGTGTCCAGAAACGGGAAACACTGGGTCTCCGTTCCTGCAACGCCGTATATAAACTGTGAGTGGAACAGGAATACAGTGACCGGTATGCCGTTTAGGCATGCATTCTCCGGAAAATCCCTGATCAGATCGACAGCAAACTGAACTATATCTCCTTTTTCAGAGGGAAACAGCAGTTTCAGTACCGACAGTCTGGCATCGCTGGATACCGTGATACCTCCCTGCTCACACTGTCTTTTTCCGAGTGCCTCCAGGAAACAGTTGCGGTTCTCAAGAGTTGCATCCTTCCCCGCCGGATTGATTCCCACGATTGCCATGCTGCCTGCAAGCTTTCTTTCATCTCCGCTTACCACTTCCATGATGGAGTTTTTCTCCAGCAGCTTCTCGATATTCTTGGGTGCAAACCGATAATATGCCTCAAAAATCTGAAGTTTACTGTAATTCATCTTCTTCAGCGTCTTATCCGTCTCATTGATGCTGTTCCACATGCTCTCCATATCTTTTCCATGTACATCCGGACGTTCAATATCCTCATTGCCCCCGGCAACCCGGAGCATTACATTCCGCAGCTTCTCGATATCCCTGGACTGGGCAGTCAGGAAAGCAATTCCCAGCACACTAAGTATTACATAAACCACTAATCCGGCCAGGCTGTCCCTGATGAGAACATCTCTCCACTGATAAAGTATGAAATTCGTGGAAAGCACCCCGATCAGCGCATAACCATCCTGGGCTGTCGGCATACTTCCAAGGAAATATTCCCTCTCCCCGATCTTCACCTCTGCCGTCAGGTATTTTTCTTCGTTAACAGCGCAGACAGCCAGTTGTTGTGCCGCATCCGTGTAAAGCTCTGCGATGGGACGTCCGTTCCAGATGCCCGTACCCGCAAGGATTGTTCCGTCGCTTACACGCACCAGACATATCTCGCGGAAATACGCCGATACGCCGTTACCGCAGACCAGTTTTTTCATCTCATAATCCTGCTTATAATAAGCCCCTGAATTATGATATTCCTGCACGTCTTCCGGAACTGCCTCCCGGAAAGCTTCGTTATCAGCCATTTCCTTCAGATATACCGCTGAAAGTTCCCTGCATTTATCCGCTTCTTTCCTGTATTCCATGCAGAAGGCAAACAGAACATTACCCGCCACAAGAAGCAGCAACACTGCTTCCATCGCTGCGATCATGCAGATCAGTCTGCTCTTTTTCTTCAGCATATTCTCTACAACAACGAGGATCAGCAGACCGGAAAACAGAATCACCACATACCGGAATATCAATTCCATATGGCTGCCCAGATACTGCTTCACCGTGCAGTGTCTTCCCTGAAACAGCGCAATCATCTCTGCATCCGGCACGAAGTTCTCAGCGCCCGATCCGTCATCCAGATAGAGAAGCATCTTCCCCCTCTGGTATCTCGCCTGCAGGATTGCTCTGTCATCCGCCGTGGCAGTCATTGTCACCTCTTCAGCAGTCAACGGTTCCTCTGTTTCCTCCGCTTCCTCTGCCGTATTTTTGCTTTCCTCCCTGGGCACGCGGTATACGGATGCGCTTTTCCCGTTTCCATCCACAACTGTCAGATAATATCCTCCGTCATCCGCACTGAATCCCGTCAATCTGCCATATCCCTCCAGCCTGATTGGCAGACTGTGAGAAATCCATGTAAGATCCTGCGTATATTCCGCAATCCTGTACTGATTTCCGGACACTCCATCCTCTGTGTACCATCCTTCCATCAGAACCGATATATTTTGTCCTGCCAGAATACCGGCGCACCGGTATCCCTTCCCAACGCCATCCGCCTCAACAACTGTCGTTACTTCTCCATCGTCCGCAATGCGGTACAGCTTCGCTGTTCCGTCCGAATTGTCCGTGGCATACAAAAATGACTCTGCCTGTGCCATGTGCGTATCCGACACATATCCTGCCGGATTAAGGTAACCTAGACAGCAGTCCGTAACACCAATGGCCGCCAGTATGGCAATCCAGATACAGTTGATGATAACACCTACTTTTTTCTTCATATAATCTAAAGTCTCCAATATCTACTTGTATCTCAGGTTCTCAGTACCGATTACCTTAAAGCTGTTCATAAACAGTCTGAGCCATGGTGCATCCCCGAAAATCAGTTGCGTAAGAAACGTCACCCCCACGATCAGCGCCAGAAAGATACATATAATAAAAAGAATTCGAAACAGAGTGTCCCTGTATGCCATTATCCAGGCAGTCATTCTGGTGCGAATTCCTCTCTTTTCCTTTGAGACCGCAGCAATCCTGATGTCTTTATACAATTCGCTGAACTCGCTGTAGCTTCTTTTCTCTATTTTCTTTTTCAACAGGGTATAGCTTACCGCTTTCTGAGGGGCTTTCGGTTTTAAAAGCTCCAGCAGTATTCTTGCACACTGTACCGTGCACTCCTTCTCGGTGATCTTCGGGTCGATCTGGGCAAGATCAATCTGATAGCTCAGAAAAACAGAATCATCTTTGGCAAGGTGGATCTGATTCTGTTGCAGCATGAGATACAGCATAGGATAGGGGATCCCCTCCATCATGCATGCGAGAATCAGATGAATGCAGATATCCTCGCACTTCGAAAGAGGAAACCTCTCTCCCGCATAAAACGCCGTCAAAGGCCGTTCCGTCTTATAGGGAAAGACCATACAGAAATCGCCGTTCCAGGAAAAATTCGCCACGCAGACCCGCTTCCTGTTCGCACTGCTGTGTTCAAAGGACTCGAGAACCTGCTTGACGATCTTGTGATCCTTGATGAGTAACAGCGTATACAGGCTGCCTGCATCCGAATTCAGGTCCCTGCAGACAAGCACATCATTTGCCGCACTTTTCCGTACAACACGAATCGTATTCAGTTGCATTCCATGGGATTCATAAATCATCTCTGTTATGCGTACTCCTTATCTGCCCGGAATCATTTTTTGTCCGCATCCTCTGCGGTCTTCTTCTTGACGATGGCATAAGCATAGGTACAGATCACCGGCATATCCACACAGTAAATTCTGATCTCGTAAACGCCTTCCTTGCCGGGTGCCGTATAGACACCTTCCGCTGTAATCTCTCCGCTGCCCGGCTCCGTCAGTTCATAGGCAATGGTATAGCTGTCCATGTTGGTACACTTTACTTCAAAATAATAGCTTTCCTTCGCTCCGAGAACAACCGTCGGTGTCACAGCGGCAATGCTTCTGTCACTGTAATCCTCCTTCAGGCCGAGATCGTTTCCTGCCGGGAACTTCATTGCCACCCAGCGGTATGTCAGAACGAGATAATCCACGTTCTGCAGAAGCTTCGCTGCCACCGTAAAGCTTCCCTTGTCGTTCATTACCTTCACAGCTGTCTCCACATTGACATTCGTTCTGGCAATGTTTTCAAACAGTTCGGGATTCCCATAGATTGTATTCTTTGCGCCGACACCAAGGGCAGTGTCCTCCGCTATGTACTCATAACCGATATCTACATATACATTTCCTTTTCCAAGACCATGAATGATCTCCCCCGAATAGCAGATATCCCCTTTTTTTGCAGCATTTCCCAGTGGAATTTCCAGGGTTCCGGTCGCAATCTGCGGTTCTGCACTCATATCCCTGCCGGCATTCTCAACCCGGATATTCTCTGTCCTGTCATCCTCCCGTGCGGTTTCAGACTCGCCCTCTCTCAAAAAGTACGACAGATACTCGTGTCTTTTGGCGTGCTGTGCCGGCGATGCAATATATTTTTTAACATGATTCTCTATTACTTCTTCAATCAGATATGCGCTGTCCGTACGCACCAGTTTCAAATCTGCCAGACGTATGAAGTCCTGGACGCCACCCATGCTCTGCATTTCAAGACTGATGCGCCCGATCTCGCGATTCACAAGTTCCCTCGGTGTCAGATCTCCGATCATCACCTTCAGGAAAAGTGCAGACATCACCGGTGCCTCTGTCCCGTTCACCGCTGCACTTGCACTATCACTCTTTAATACCACATCCGTATCCACCAGAGAGACGTCCTGAACCTTCATCCAGTATTCCTTTATTACCATCTCTCCCTGTTCTAAAGCAATATCCTCAAACGCAATCTCTACTTCATGTCCGCCGTCTTGCGAACAGAATGCCGGTGTCTGAAGCACCCCATGATAGGAAAACGTCTTTTTATCCGCAGACAGCTTCTGTACCTTTGCAAGCATCCTCACCTGTCTGCCCCTGCACACTGTCGCCGGAAGGATTACCTCAACGAGATAGTCCTCCGTCTCCACCAGCGTACCCTTCACCAGAAATTCCGATTCCAGTTCAAAGCCGCTCCCGGCATCCACACTGTCCATCAAAAACAACTGATATTCTTCACTGATGCGGTTGTATTCGTATTCCTTGTCGGCATTCTGGCTGTTCAAGGCATAAACGGTATGTACATCCTTCTCCTGGTATCTGAGGCAAAGACTCGCAAGATTCGTCTTCAGCTGATCAAAGCCCTCGATGGATGACAGCTTTTTCACCACGGAGGATTCAATGACAATCTCTCTTCCGAGGCCGTCTATTGCTGCTCCGCTCTCCACAAGAAGTGATAGATCATCGAGGCTGAATACTCCGCATCCGCAGATAATTCCCGCGCCGTACATCATATTGTTCAGAAATCTTCTCTTATTGTTAAAATAATTCTGCTCAGCCTGAAAATCAGCACTTGTCAGCATTTTACCGGGGTAATAACGATTTCGTTCGAACGGATAGATTTGATTATTATTCATATTCGCTTTCCTCATCTGCTTATAATTTTTGTTAGTTTTTACAAAAAACAAAATTTTACTATATTTGGTATATTATAACATAAAAAGTCCTTTTTTTCAAGAATTCCTGTATTTTTGCTTTCGTAGTTTATAAAAAAATTTGTGAGATTTTCATACTATTTTTGTTTCCTGTGTCCATCTACTTTTCCAGTCCGTAACTGCGGATAGACCATCCCGTTCCGTCTTTTTCAAACGTCATAAACAGATACGACAGTGAGTCCTCCTGCGCCGGTAAAAATTCTACTTCGACCGTGCAGTCTGTGCTATTGTCCTCCCCGACTCCGGACAGTCCCTTAATGCCCATAATCTGCACATCTCCTGTATATTCCTCCTGAAAATAAGATTTTGTGAAATCTCCTGCCAGTTCGTACACTGTTTCTCTGTCTTCTGTTTTTTCCACTTCCTCCAGTATTTTCAGTTCGTCATTACCCGTCATAAGGTCATTCGTTTGTCCGCTACATGCCGTTAAAAATATGCATGTCACAATTACCCCTGCCAGGCTTTTCATTTGCCAGCAATTTTTACCATTTTTCACAATGCGCTTTCCTCCCATCGTCTGTGATTATCGTTTTATTAAATTATAACACACCACGAATCACTGACTGGTCATTTACTGGTCAATCAATATTTTTATATTATACAAATCATATTTAAAAGTCAATAATTTATTTGCATTGCTCGTCTCAAAAACAGTCTATCGAATAGTTTTGCACAATAAGTTAAATAAACGTCATTGCTTAATAAGCTTTAACGAATCTGTTGTACCTCCTGCCATAGCGTGGTATACTAGACACATCAACTGAAAAAGGAGTCCCTCTATGACCAACCTGAACACATACTTTAAAAAGCATGGCCTTTGTGCTGAGAACATCCTGTACATTTACCGCAAAGACCGCAAGACCGTCATCCAACGCTCGGACGGTGAGGCATTTGCACTGTTTATACCGGTACAAAGTGTTCTGTCCGCTTTGCCGGAGAGCGAGTTTTTGAGCATCAGCAAGGGAACGGTCGTATGTCGCAGCCACATTGTAAATATTAGCGATGACGGCATTTATACCATGTCGGATGACCGCACTTTTCAAGGACGCAAGCGCGGCATGAGCAGCCATCGCCGTCTGCGCACAGAAATAGGACTGGCAAAAACGAAGCCCCATCCCTTAAGTATGCTGGAAAAATGCAGCCTTCTGGACGATATGCCGCTGGCATTCTGCGTGATAGAGCTTGTTTTTAACCAGGACGGGCACGGCATGGATTTCATTTTCCGCTATTGCAATGCGGAAATGGCGAATGTGGAAGGCATTCCCGTGGAAGAAATGCTTGACCGCTCGTTCTACGAGATTTTCCGCAATGGTGACAAAAAGTGGCTTGTGGCGTATGCTGATGTAGCTCTGAACGGTACAAAACACACCCTCCACGATTACAGCCCGGAAATAAATAAGTATCTTACCATCCATTGCTATCAGCCTGAACCCGGCTATTGTGCCTGCGTGTTGCAAGTGACGGATCAATAAATCGAATAAGCAAACAATTATCTTTTTTGCTCCCTAATTTTCCTCTCTTTTTATTTTCAGATACAAAAACCGGAGCAGTCTTTTCGACCACTCCGGCTTTCCTATCACTCTCTTATTTTCTTATTCTTCGTAATCTTATTTAAGCCTCTGCCACAGCCTCTTTCATGCTCTTCACATATTCTCCGATGTAAGGAGCTGCGTCTTTGCCGTACTTTGCAATGATCTTCACGATGGCGCTTCCAACGATGGCTCCATCGGAGATGGCTGCCATGGCTTTGGCCTGTTCGGGAGTGCTGATGCCGAAACCGATAGCACAGGGAACGTCGGTCACAGTGCGGATGCTTTCCACGATGGCGGGCAGATCGGTCTTGATCTCGCTGCGCACGCCGGTAACACCCATGGAGCTTACCACATAGATAAATCCTTCCGCCTCCGATGCGATCCGGCGGATACGGCTCTCGGAAGTGGGTGCGATCATGGAGATCACCTTCACGCCATGGGCTTTGGCGGGAGCCTCCACCTCTGCCTTCTCTTCATAAGGCACATCGGGAATGATGATAGCGCTGATGCCCAGTTCCTCACACTTGGTGAAAAATTTCTCGTATCCGTAATGGAATACCGGATTCACATAGGTCATAAACGCCAGTGGGATCTCTGACTGCTCCCGCACTCTTTTCACGATGTCGAACACACCGTCCGTAGTCATGCCGTTGCCAAGAGAACGGATATTGGCCTCCTGGATCACCACACCCTCCGCTGTGGGATCGGAAAAGGGAATACCGATCTCTATGAGATCCGCCCCTGCCTTTTCCATCTCCAGAATGAACTTTACAGTGCTGTCCGCATCCGGGTCTCCTGCGGTGAGGAAGCCGATGAACGCCTTTTTATTCGGTGTATCAAATACTTTTTCTAATTTACTCATCGTATCTGTCTCCATTTCTTCTATCTACTATCTACATTTCATATAATTCACACTTTAAGCATCCGTTTTCTTAAACATAAGCTGTGAAAAGCATTTCACATGCACACATTTGAAAGCTTATATTCCGAAAGCTTACCATTAATTACATCAGTCATGAATATCCACGCCACGGTATCTCGCGATGGCTGCCACATCCTTGTCACCTCTTCCGGACAGACATACGATAATGCTCTGATCCGGGCTGTAATTCTTTGCGATCTTACGCACCTGTGCTACCGCATGGGCACTCTCGATGGCGCAGATAATGCCTTCAGTTCTTGCCAGATATTCAAAGGCATCTACCGCCTCATCATCCGTAACAGGGACATACTGCGCTCTGCCGATGTCATGCAGATAAGCATGCTCCGGTCCGATGCCGGGATAATCCAGTCCTGCGGAAATGGAATATACGGGAGCGATCTGTCCGTATTCGTCCTGACAGAAATAGGATTTCATGCCATGGAAGATTCCTAAGGATCCCGTCGCAATGGTAGCTGCGGTCAGTGCCGTATCCACACCCTTGCCTGCTGCCTCACAGCCGATCAGTTCCACATCCCTGTCCTCAATAAAGTTGTAAAATGCGCCCATGGCGTTGCTGCCGCCGCCCACGCAGGCTACCACAGCGGCCGGAAGTTTTCCCTCTGTCTTCAGGATCTGTTCTTTTGCCTCTTCACTGATAACACTCTGAAAATCTCTGACGATCATGGGAAAAGGATGGGGTCCCATAACAGATCCCAGTACATAATGGGTATCCGCCACACGGTTGGACCACTCTCTCATGGTCTCATTGACAGCGTCCTTTAAGGTCATGGTACCGGAAGTCACAGGATGCACCTTTGCTCCCAAAAGCTCCATACGATAAACATTCAGCGCCTGTCTGTCGGTATCTTCTTTTCCCATGAAGATCTCGCATTCCATTCCTAAGAATGCTGCTGCCGTTGCGGTAGCCACACCATGCTGCCCCGCACCGGTCTCTGCAATCAGACGGGTCTTGCCCATCTTCTTGGCAAGAAGCGCCTGCCCCAGTGCATTATTGATCTTGTGGGAGCCGGTGTGGTTTAAGTCCTCTCTCTTTAAATAGATTTTCGCGCCGCCCAGATCCTTGGTCATCTTCTCCGCATAGTACAGCAGAGAGGGGCGTCCCGCGTATTCATTCAGCAGTTTGTTCAATTCCGCATTGAATTCCGGATCCTTCTTATAATGCTCGTAGCACTCCTCCAGATGGATCAGTTCATTCATCAATGTCTCGGAGATATATTGTCCTCCGTGGATTCCGTAACGTCCTTTGCTCATTTGTTCGTCCTCTTTTCTTTATTCCCGATTTTAATTTCTGATTTCAATTTCCGATTTATAATTCTTCTGTATTTTCAATCTCTATTGTTCCGATACCGCTCTACCAGTTCCATAATCCGGCGCATCTTCTCCGGATCCTTCTTCCGGTCACTCTCGATGCCGGAGCTGATATCCACCGCGTAGGGTCTCACCGTTTCCATGGCCTCCGTCAGATTCTCCGGCTGCAATCCGCCCGCCAGGAAAAATTCTCTGTCGATCCCACCAAGAACGCTCCAGTCAAAAGCCTGTCCCGTCCCCATTCCGTTATCGAATAACAGATAGTCTGCACTGCTGTCCAGCCACGCTTCCACATCGTACCGGTCTCTTACTTTGACCGCCTTGATCACCGGTTTGTGGCAGACCGCCTGCAGGTACTGGATATCCTCTTCCGTCTCATCCCCGTGAAGCTGTGCCACATCCAGAACGCCTTCCTCCAGCAGTTCTATGATTGTTTTCGGATCCTCATTCACAAACACCCCCACCGTCCGGATCCCCGGTAAAAGCTTCTTGCGGTATTCCGCCGCCTGTTCCTTCGTAACCGCCCGGTGGCTCTTTTCGTAAAATACAAATCCCACATAATCCGGCTGTACCTCATTGGCATAAGCAATATCCTCCGGACGATAGAGACCGCACATTTTTACTTTCATAAAATTTACAACCTTTCTGCACACTGTCCCCGGAGTTCCTGCAAGGCCGCTTTCTTATCCGCACTTCGCATCAGAGTCTCTCCGATAAGGACGGCATTGGTACCGTTCTGCTCCAATTGCTCGATGTCCTGCCTCGTCTTCATTCCACTCTCGGATACGAAGAGAATCTTCTCCGGCACCAGTTCCCGCAGCCGCACGGAATTATGGATATCCACCGTAAAATCTTTCAGGTCCCGGTTATTCACACCGATGATCTTTGCTCCGGCCTGCAGTGCCATCTCTACTTCCCGCTCGTCATGGGCTTCCACCAGTGCCGACAAGCCAAGTTCCCTTGCGATTCCCGCATATTCCGACAGCTGCATGGGGGACAGGATGGCACAGATCAGGAGCACCGCAGACGCTCCGATATTTTTCGCCTCATAGATCATGTATTCGTCTACCGTGAAATCTTTTCGCAGCAGAGGGATCTGTACCGCCTGCCGGATCTCCGTCAGATATTCGTTCTTCCCCTGAAAATACGCCGGTTCCGTCAGCACCGAGATAGCATCCGCTCCTGCTGCTTCATATTCTCCTGCGATCTGCACATAAGGGAACTCCTTTGCGATCAGTCCCTTGGAGGGCGACGCCTTTTTCACCTCGCAGATAAAGCTCATTCCCGGCTTTGCCAGTGCCTGTTCAAAGGGAAAGCCCGTATTATTGCCCAGATCTCTTGCTCTGGCGATCTGTTCTGCAAGAGGCAGTGCTTCTTTTGCTGCTGCCACCCGCTCCAAAGTGGAAGCTGCTATGGTATCCAGTATCATTTTTCTG
The DNA here is from genome assembly GCA_934394815.1 of uncultured Acetatifactor sp. Taxonomy (GTDB): domain Bacteria; phylum Bacillota; class Clostridia; order Lachnospirales; family Lachnospiraceae; genus Acetatifactor. The sequence goes on from CAKRRD010000035.1 coordinate 22,073, forward strand.
CCTCCTGCTTATACTTCGTTGCTCATCTTGATGAAACGCTCCAGCTGTGCCTTTGCAAGGCCGGTATCGATGACCTTCTCTGCCAGCTTCACGCCGTCTGCCATACTGTCTGCCTTGCCTGCCACATACAGGGCTGCTGCCGCATTCAACAGTACCGCATTGCGCTTCGGACCCTTTTCGCCGTTTAAGATAGCTCTGGTGATCTCTGCGTTCTCCTGGGGAGTTCCGCCCACCAGATCTTCCTTCGTGCATCTTACCATGCCAAAATCTTCCGGCGTGATCTCATAGTTTTTAAAGGTGCCGTTGTCAATCTCGCAGACTGTGGTAGGTGCGCTGGCGGAGATCTCATCCAGTCTGTCCTGTCCGTAGACTACCATGCCTCTCTTGACTCCCAGGTTCGCCAATACCTTTGCCATGGAAGGCAGCAGGCTTTCATCGTACACACCCATGATCTGGTATACCGGTTCTGCAGGGTTCGCTAACGGTCCTAAGATATTGAAAATCGTACGGATACCCAGTTCCTTGCGGATAGGACCCACATATTTCATGGCAGTATGATATTTCTGGGCGAACAGGAAGCAGATGCCGATTTCTTCCAACAGCTTCCTGCTCTGTTCCGGCTCTATGGTGATGTTGACACCCAGTGCTTCCAGACAGTCTGCCGCACCGGATTTGGAACTGGCCGCACGGTTACCATGCTTCGCTACCGGTACTCCTGCGGCGGAGATCACGATGGATGCTGTGGTGGAAATATTGAAGGAATTGGAGCCGTCACCGCCGGTTCCCACGATCTCCAGGGCTTCCACATCTGCCCCCAGCTTTCTGCCGAATTTCCGCATTTCTTCTGCGGAACCGGTGATTTCTTCGATGGTCTCCCCCTTCTGGCTTAAGGCCGTTAAATAAGCACTCTTCAAAATATCGCTGGCTTCCCCGCTCATGATTTCGTCCATAACGGTTTTTGCCATATCGTATCCAATGTCCTCATTCTTCACTAATTTTGCAACTGCTTCTTTGATCATATTTCTGCCTGCTCCTTTCCGGGTCTGTAAAAAATTAACGATGATCTGTCTTCCGTCCGGTGTCAGTACAGATTCCGGATGGAACTGTACTCCGTAGATCTGTTTCTCTGTCTGCTCTACCGCCATGACTTCTCCGTCTTCGGTGACTGCGGTTACTTTCAATTCGGGAGGAATCGTCTGTGGATCCGCCACCAGGGAATGATATCTTGCCACGGTGATGACCTTTTTCATGCCCCGGAACAATACGCTGTCCGTATCCAGAGTCGCCAGAGACTGTTTGCCGTGCATCAGGTGGGATGCATAAGTTACGACAGCCCCTGCCACCTCGCAGATGGCCTGATGCCCCAGACAGATTCCCAGAATTGGAATCTTCCCGCCCAATGCCCGGATCACATCTTCACAGACACCGGCTTTGTCCGGTCTGCCGGGTCCCGGGGATAATATAATATGGGAAGGATTCATGGCACGGATCTCTTCCACACTGCACTCGTCATTGCGGATCACCCGGATATCCGGGTTCACGCTTCCTACCAACTGATATACGTTGTAGGAAAAGCTGTCATAATTGTCGATCAGTAATATCATGCTTCCATTCCCTCCTGTGCTTTCTGAAGTGCCTGCCGGACTGCTGCCGCTTTCTGGATACATTCTCTGTATTCCTTCTCCGGTATACTGTCCGCCACGATACCGGCTCCGGATCTAACGAATACTTTTCCGTTCTTGGAGAAGGCAAGTCTTATGGCGATGCAGGTGTCCAGATTCCCGGTAAAGGAGATGTAGCCGATGGCACCGCCGTAGATCCCTCTCTTATTGTCTTCCAGTTCATTGATGATCTCGCAGGCCCGAAGCTTCGGTGCTCCCGACAGGGTTCCTGCGGGAAGGATGGCATCCACCGCATCCAGCGCATCCGCATCCTCTCTGATCACGCCCCGCACCGTGGAGCCGATGTGCATGACGTGGGAATATCGTTCGATGGACATGTACTTCTCCACTTCCACCGTGCCGATCCGGCTGATCTTGCCGATGTCATTTCGTCCCAGATCCACTAACATATTGTGTTCGGAGCGTTCCTTTTCGTCCGCCAGAAGTTCCGCTTCTAATGCCCTGTCCGCTTCCTCGGTGGCTCCTCGGGGTCTCGTTCCTGCCAGGGGGAAGGTATGTAACACCCCGTCCTCTAACTTTACTAATGTCTCCGGGCTTGCTCCCACGATCTCGCCGTCGCTGCCGGAAAAGTAGAACATATACGGGGAAGGATTCGTTGTCCGAAGCACCCGGTAGGCATCCAGCAGGCTTCCTTCCATCTCCGCCTCCAGACGATTGGATAATACCACCTGGAAGATATCTCCCTCTCTGATATAATGTTTGGCTTTCTCCACCATATTGCAGTAAGCCGCTTCGTTGAACAGGGGTTGAAAATCCGTACGAAGCTTACAGGGAATGTGTTCTGCTTTCTCTCCGTTTAACAGAAGCTCCTTCATGTTGTTCAGTTCCCGTTCTGCCCGGTGATAATTGATCTCCAGATCGTCCGTCTTGATATTCAGGATCAAAATCAGTTTCTGCCTGTAATTGTCAAAGGCAATGACCTTGTGGAACAGCATCAGGTTCACATCCTGGAAGCCTTCCTCATCCTTCGCATCCAGATGAAGTGTCGGCTCACTGTATTTGATGTAATCATAGGAAAAATATCCTACCAGCCCTCCGGTAAAGGAAGGAAGTCCGGGAAGCTTGGGGCTTTTGTTTTCCTCCATGACATTCCGGATGATCCCTCTGACATCTCCGGAATCCGTCCGGCTGGTCAGTTCCGACTTTATCGTGGTCTTGCCGTTGTAGCAGGTAATCTCCAACAACGGATCGTACCCAAGGAAGGAATATCGTCCCCAGCGTTTATCCGCCTCCGCGCTTTCCAGCAGATAGACATGTCCGCTGACCTTTTTTAAGATCCGCAGCACTTCGATGGGTGTCGTCATATCCGCATACAGTTCCGTGCTTATGGGAATCACGCCGTAGTCTCCCTCTGCTGCCAAATTTTTACAATCTTCCAATGTAGGTGTGATCTTCATTCCGGTACTCCTCCTTTTTTCTGACAAAAAAACCGCCCATGACAGAAATTTCTTCTGTCAAGGACGGGTCATATACATTTCCCGCGGTGCCACCTTGCTTCACAATTACCTGTGCTCTTACAGGATACCATCATATCCCAGACAACTGACGTATGCCCTCACGTCGCAGAATACTTAAGGTCTCATGACTCTATGATCCTCTTTGGCTGCGCCCTCCGTGGTCCATTTAACAACCTGCGTTCCAACCTTTCTCAGCCTCCGGTCTCTCTGTAAGTGCACGAACTGTTTTTATCTCCACATCATTGGTTTCTTACCGCTATATTTAATTTTAATTCATATTACCGCTTTAGTGCAGTAACGTCAAGTAGTGATTTTAATCTTTTTTCGAAAAATTCTTTGCATATTTTATTTTCCCACTTTCACAAACAGTTCCCGGATCCCTTCATAATAGCCGATAGTCACCGTCATACTGCTGCCGTCTTCTTCCCCCGGAAACGTGAATTTTTCAAAATAAGGTGTAGTCTCCAGCAACGGGTTGGGATCCTCGTAATTCTGAAGTCCGGTGAGTTCCAAATAGTCTGCATACTCTGTGATCATGGCTTCCGGATCAATGTCCTCCCATTCCTGCCCGGTGCGGACATAGAACTCGTAGATTTTTCCGGTATCCGCATCCATATAAATGTCCAGAAAACGGTTGCTCTTGTCCGCATTCTGTACATCCGTGGACAGGCTGATCTTCCATACGGACAGATTATTCCGTGGTTCGAGTACATCAATGGCGGAACAGATCACCGCTTCATAGGAATCTTCCGATACTTCCCTTACGTTCTGCGGCAGGCTTCCCCGTTCCTTCAATACGCCGATTTCCCGGTTGCAGGCTTCGAATACTGTTTCCTTCTGGATCTGTCCCTCCGCAGGCTGCTGTCTGTTCTCCACAAAAGCATAGCTTCCTGTCATTTCCCCATATCTTTCTGTGTCATTGTCCACTCTGGTCAATGACCGCAATTCACTTTCCGGCAGCTGCTGGCTGCTCAGACACCGCCCCAGCAGATAAAGCTTCTGGTTACTGCTCATACGGTAACGGTACCCTTCCGCACTCTCCGCCTCCTCTGTCTTAATGCTGTTCAAAAGCTTTGCGTCCCATCTGTCTGCAATCCATTCCGGTCCCCACAATGCCGCCAGAATGACCACTACTGCCACAACAAAGCCTATGATATAATTTTTCCATTTATTCATCCGGCTTCACCCCCTCATCCGGAATCAGGAAGCTCATACAGCTTCCCTCTCCCAGAGTGCTTTTGATCTCCAGCCTGCTGTGGTGCAGTTTTAGAATCGAAGTACACAGTGCCAGCCCCAGCCCCGCTCCGTTGTTGGCTCTGGCTCTGGATTTATCCACCATGTAAAAAGCTTCCGTGATCTTATGGCATTCTTCTTCGGGAATACCGATGCCTTCATCCAGCACCTGAAAATAGTAACCATTCTCCCGACGGCTTCCAACGATTACCACTGTCTGTCCTGCTTCGGAGGCCTTGATTGCATTGTCGGTCAGATTGATCAAAACGGTTTTTAACAGATTCTCCTCCCCGTAAAGTTCACCCTTTTCCCACCGGATATCAACCTTCACGCCGCTGTCTTCCGGATTTTTCTTCTCTCCGTAAATCTCCTGCAGATATGTAAAAATACCAGAGACATTCGTATTCTTCCGTTCAATCTCCTCCCGTCTGGCCACAATGATGTCTAACAGGCGCAGTGCCATAGTCTCCAGCCGTTTGCCCTCGGTATAGATATAATTGGCGCAGAGAAAATGCTTCTCCTCGTCCAGTTTGCGGGAACGCAGCATATCCGCATAACCGATAATGGCCGTCAGCGGTGTTTTCAGTTCATGGGAAAATGCAGCGATAAAATCCTCTCTGGCCCGGACTTCGTTTTCCAGATTCTTGATATTCTGTTCCAGAGCCTCTGCCATGTGATTAAAATCCGCCGTCAGCTGTCCCATTTCGTCATGACTGATCTGCTCCGCGCGATAGTTGTATTCTCCCTCCGCCATCTTGCCGGCAGCCTGTGTCAAAAGCCTTATGGGTCTGGTCAGCCAGCAGGCGGTCCATGTCATGATCACGCCACTGCATAACAGTACAATCACCGTCATCTGACGATACATCCGAAATCCCGCTGTCCTCTCTGCATATACGGCAGTTACATCCTTCATAGTCTCTAATCGTAACAGCCGGTCAGAGATGTTGATTCTGGTCTGCGTCTGGATATAGTAGAGACCTCCCTGCTGCAGTACCCGGTACACCTGTGTATTTTCTCCATGTTCCTCCCACAGGGCGGTATCCCCGGTGAAGCCCTCACTGGTATACAGCACCTTTCCGCTCCCGTCGCTGATCCGCAGCAGTCTGCTTCCGTGCTGTCCGCTGTTCTCCAGATATGCACCGATCTGTTCCACGGTTCCGTCCGGGAGAACATCATATTTCGAAGGAATATTCAGGGCAGCCGTCTCGAACGCAAAACTCAAAATATTGCTTTCGTCCAACGCCTGTCTGGTCTCCCTCTCCAGAGAAGTCTGAAACACATAATTTACAAAAAAATAACCGCTCACTCCACATGCTGCTGCCATGATCAGCATGGTGCACAACAGAATTTTCCAGGAAAATTTCATTCTTTTCTCCTTCTGTCTTTCCTCTGCAGGTCTGTCCGCTGTTATGCGATCTCCAGACGATAACCCACCTTATATACTGCCACCAGCTGGTTCTCCCATCCCATTTTCCTGCGCAGGCGCTGTACATGCAGTTCCAGTGTCCTGCTGTCCCCGTCGTACTCTTCTCCCCATACTTTTTCGTACAGTTTCTCCTTGAACAGGGCAATATTTTTATTCTGGATAAACAATACCAGCAGCCCGTATTCCTTGTTGGTAAGCACCACAGGTACTCCTGCCCTGGTCACCATGCGGGCCTCCAGATCCACTACCACATCCCCGGCAGATAACTGTGCACCCCGCTTATGAAATCTGCGAAGAACCACCTCTACTCTCGCCAGCAGTTCCACTACATCAAAGGGCTTCACCAGATAGTCCTCCGCTCCCAGACGCAGACCCTTTACCCTGTCTTTCACATCCCCTTTGGCGGTAATGAAGATTACCGGGATCTTCAGGGGTCTTATATATTCCATAATATCGAAGCCATCCACTCCCGGAAGCATAATATCCAGTAAGATCAGATCAAAGCTTTCCTTCTCGATCAGTTCAATGGCTTTCATGCCGTCCTGTACACTTTTGCAGAAATAACCTGCCGCCGACAGGTTCAGGTCGATCAGATCACAGATCGGCTTTTCATCATCCACGATCAATATTTTTATCATTATGTATTCCACCCCCAGTAAGCACGGATCTTCGTCACCAGTGCCTCCAGAGTATCCTCCTCCGTACATTCATAATCTGCCGTAAAATCTACATCCTTCTCAAATCCGGCCGTCCGCTGATAATAAACGGTACATACCGTATCCACCAGCAGTTCCCCGTCTTCCCCTTCGTAACTGTATTTCGCAAATACCACAAGATCCTTCAGACCGTCGCCGTCCAGATCCTTGCCCTGGATCCCTTTCAGCGCATAGAGATTGTCGTAATCTTCCATCGGCTGAAAGCTCCACACGATATTCCCCTGTTCATCGATCAGATAGATCATGAACACGTCGTATTCCGACATCCGGTAGATCCCCGGCACCACCTTTAGCTTCCCCAGCTTTTCAAAATTGCGGGTGTAGGACTGTTCTTCAATCACATTAAAATTGTGGTTCAGAAGATCCGACAGGGTCTCCGCCGTATAGAGGAACTCCGTGGAACGGCCATCTCTCACAAAATTCAGAATGCAGCCGGGGTTCTTGTTCATATCAAAGCGGTTGATCTTGTCCGAGATCCGGTAATCTCTGTAAAAGCTTCCGTCTTCCCGGAACAGCACGTCACCCACTTTATAGGATTCCTGCTGATACTCTCCACGGTCATTGTGACACCTGGCAATCAGGATAATATCCGTATCTCCGTCATTGTCCACATCCTGAAAGGATACCGAAGCCAGTTTTTCCACCGGCTGGCGTATTTCCCCGGGATAACAGTAATTTGCCTCCAGCTGGTCCGTCTTGTACAGGATCTGCCCCTCCGTATCCGCAATAAAAATTGCCAGTCTGTGGTATCTTTTGTCCAGAGCGGCATAAAACCAGATTTCATCCCCGGCAGCCTCCGTAGTATCAAGGTCTTCTTCCGGAAGTTTTTGCTGAGGCATCGCAAAAATCTGGTTCTTCAGCAGACAGAACCCCTGCTCCTCCACATCTGGAATCTCTTCTATCTGAGCAAATCGTTCCCGATAGCGTTCGTATTCTTCCGCCACCAGTTCTCCATTTCCCCCTGCTGCGGTCACGGAAGCAGAAAAGGTGGGAAGCTGCACAGACAAAACCACCAAAAAGACAATACACACTATCCTAAGTATGGTTCTTCTCTTTCTGTGTTCCGGCATCTTCCCACCTCCTTTGTATCGTTATTCGATTTGTTATTTCATTCTCTCTTACAGATCATCGATGATAATGTGTCTGGGCTGTCCTGTGATCATGATGGGGGTCAGTTCCGCCTGAATCAGAGGCTCAATATAGTTCCTCATGTCTGCCGTCACATAGTCGCCCTCCTCGGTGATCCAGGCGCGGGGAACCTTTTTCTCCAGATTGGCTACTTTATGCACATCGTAGAGATCTGTAGTACAGATATAGGGATCCTGGGACACTCTCTTTAAGATCACCATCTGGCCGGTTTTCCCCTCGAAAGCTGCCTTCACCGCAGTTCCGCCTACCTGATAAGCCTCGGTGATATCCACGCGGGACGTCAGGTGCCCGGCACAGCGCTGTAGGGTTGACAGTTCGATGGCTCTGGACTTGCAGCCCAGCTTCTCAATGATCAGATCCGACAGGTATTTACCGGTACCGCTTAACTGTACATGGCCAAAGGAATCTGTCTTATCGGAGGGTGCAGAAAGTTCACAGACATATTTCCCTTCTGCGGTCTTGATCCCTTCCGATACCGCAATGACAATAGACTGCTTCTCGCTGACCAGTTTCTTCACCTTTTCCAGGAAATTGTCCACGTCAAAGGGAACTTCCGGCAGATAGATCAGATCCGGGCCTTCACAGTCTTCACTTTTGGCAAGTACTGCCGCTCCGGTGAGCCATCCAGCATTTCTTCCCATGATTTCGATGACAGTCACGCTCTGCATCTCATAGATCAGGCCGTCACGCACCAGTTCTTTGGTGACCGTAGCGATATATTTTGCCGCACTTCCGTAACCGGGGGTATGATCCGTACCCTCCAGATCGTTATCAATGGTCTTGGGTACACCGATAAACCGGATCGGGCTGTCGATGGTCTGGGCATAATCGGAAAGCTTTTTAATAGTATCCATGGAGTCATTGCCACCGATATAGAAAAATGCCATGATCTCCAGTTCTTCCAGAATTGAAAATATTTTATCATAGATGACTTTGTCTTCGCTGATCTCCGGCAGCTTATAGCGGCAGGATCCCAGGAAGGATGCCGGTGTTCTCTTCAAAAGTTCCACATCCATATCGTTGCGGATCTTTTCCCCCAGATCCACGATCTTTTTCTCCAGCAGTCCCTGAATGCCGTAACGCATGCCGTATATGGTATCCGCTCCCATATCCTTTGCTGTCTTATAAACACCCGCAAGGCTGGCATTGATCACCGCCGTGGGGCCTCCGGACTGTCCTACAATCACATTTTTTTTCATAATACTCTCCATTCCGCAGACGTTCTTTGTATCTCCCTCTGCTCATTCGTTACCGGAAACCGGCCGGAATCATCCTGCCCGGTTTGCATACGCAAAACACCCACCAATCGGATCCTCCGGTTGATGGGTGTTCTCATTCTTAAGGTTCCGTTGAACCTATTTTACCAAACTTACAGTCTCTCTGGCAATAGCAAGTTCCTCATTCGTAGGAATTACCATAACAGTGGTCTTGCTGTCAGGAGTGGAAATAGCAATTTCCTCGCCGCGCTTATGGTTGGCATCCTCATCGATGGATACGCCCAAAAAGCCCAGATGTTCACATACCAGAGAACGAACCAGAGGTGCGTTTTCACCGATACCAGCGGTAAAGCAGATCACATCTACACCGTTCATGGCCGCTACATAAGAGCCGATGTATTTTGCTACGCGGTAGCAATAGGTGTTCATGGTACGGATGCAGTGAGCATCACCGTTGTTGTAACCAGCTTCCAGATCACGGAAATCGGAGGACAGGTTGTTAGACAGGCCATATACACCGGACTTCTTGTTCAGAACAGTCATGATCTCGTCGATGTCCTTGCCCTCCTTGTGAGCGATAAACTCCATGATGGCGGGATCGATATCACCGGAACGGGTTCCCATGATCAGACCTTCCAACGGGGTCAGACCCATGGAAGTATCTACACACTTGCCGTTCTTAACTGCGGATACGCTGGCACCGTTGCCCAGGTGGCAGACGATGATCTTCAGATCTTCATACTTCCTGCCCAGAACCTCAGCAGCCTTCCTGGATACATAAGAGTGGCTGGTTCCGTGGAAGCCGTAACGTCTGATCTTGTATTTCTCATAATACTCATAAGGCAGGCCGTACATATAAGCTTCCTCAGGCATGGTCTGATGGAAAGCGGTATCGAATACAGCTACCATGGGGGTGGTGGGCATCAGCTTCTTGCAGGCATTGATACCGATCAGGTTGGCAGGGTTATGTAAAGGAGCCAGGTCGTTGCACTCTTCGATAGCTTTCATAACTTCATCGGTAATGATAGTAGAAGCTGCGAACTTCTCACCGCCGTGTACGATACGATGTCCTACGGCACCGATCTCATCCAGACTCTTTACCACACCGGTCTTTTCGTTGGTCAGAGCTTCCAGTACCAGACGGATTGCTTCGGTATGATCCGGCATGGGAGTTACGGTCTGCTCCTTCTCACCACCGTCGGGAGTATAGGTGATCTGGCTTCCTTCAATACCGATTCTCTCGCAAAGACCCTTTGCGATGCATTTCTCGGTCTCGGAATCAATAAGCTGGAACTTCAGGGAAGAACTTCCACAGTTAATAACTAAAATATTCATGGTAAATTCCTTTCTTTTTTAATCTGTCAGGCTAATGTTCTATGATCTCATGCCACACGGTACGGGCAATACATGAATACGGTGCGGGACAGATATCCCGCACACGTTTATAGTTTTTATGATGATTATACCAGCTGTGCCTGTACAGCGGTCAGTGCTACGACACCGACGATATCCTGCCAGGAACATCCTCTGGACAGATCGTTAACAGGCTTTGCGATACCCTGTAACATAGGACCGTAAGCTTCTGCACCACCCAGTCTCTGTACCAGCTTGTAACCGATATTACCTGCATCCAGATTCGGGAAGATCAGGACATTGGCATGTCCGTTAACCGGGCTTCCGGGAGCCTTGGACTTGGCAACGCTGGGAACCAGCGCTGCATCCAGCTGCAGTTCGCCGTCCAGAGTCAGATGAGGATACTCCTCATGGGCGATACGGGTAGCTTCAACTACTTTGTCAACCAGCGCATGCTTTGCACTTCCCTTGGTGGAGTGGCTTAACATGGCGATCACGGGCTTGGGTCCGATCAGGGACTTGAAGCTTCTGGAAGAAGTATCTGCGATAGCAGCCAGCTCTTCGGGAGTAGGATCCTGATTCAGGCCACAGTCAGCGAACAGGAAGGTTCCGTTCTCACCCTGATCCTTGAATACGGTATCCATGACGAAGAATGCGGATACCAGCTTAACGCCGGGGGCCGTCTTCAGGATCTGCAGAGCGGGTCTTAAGGTATCTGCAGTAGAGTGGCATGCACCGGCTACCATGCCGTCTGCATCATTTGCCTTCACCATTACGATACCGAAGGTCAGGTAGTCGTTCAGCAGAATCTCTCTTGCCTTTTCGGGAGTCATTCCCTTTGCTTTTCTGGTCTCATATAATAAATTCACATAGTCATCCAACTTGGGAGTTGTTTTAGGGTTAACTACCTTAACTTTGGACAGGTCAACTTCCAGCCAGCCTGCACCATCCATGATCTTCTCTTCATCACCGATCATAATGATGTCTGCGATGCCCTCTTCCACGATACGGGCAGCAGCCAGTAATGTTCTCTTATCATTAGATTCCGGTAATACAATAGTCTTTTTGTCGAGTCTTGCTCTCTCTTTAATCATGTCAATGTATGACATATCCATTCTCCTTTCCGGCGGGGGATACCCGCTTCCTCCCAAATAACTTCTGTAAAGTTTTGGTTTTATCTTAACAAACCGATGTATTTATATTATACTAAATACATCTGGAGTACACAAGGGCATAATGTTCGCAAAATTGTATATTTTCAGATACAACCTTTATTTTTTTATCACAAAATATGTTGATAACCATGCACATGTAAACGCTTTCATCGTATGTTATTTTTTTCACATTCCCAGGTTGTTTTTATATTCGTTTTACCGTATATTTCTTTTCACGAAAGGAGCCACATTATGAAGGTCAATGGTATTGTCGCAGAATATAATCCCTTCCATAACGGCCATGCATACCAGATGCAGCATGCCAGAGAAGCCACCGGTGCAGATTATACGATCATTGTCATGAGCGGTAATTTCATGCAGCGGGGTGCTCCTGCCCTCTTAGATAAGTTCACCCGGGCGAAAATGGTTCTGGAGAACGGCGCAGATCTGGTGCTGGAGCTTCCCACCTGTTACGCGGCTTCCAGCGCTGAATTTTTTGCAAGGGGAGCCGTCGCCCTGTTCGACAAGCTGGGAGTGACCACAAATCTGTGCTTCGGCAGCGAATGCGGTAAGATCGATGTGCTGTCCCGGATTGCCGAGATCTTCTACACGGAACCGGAACCTTACGTGGAATCCCTGCGCTGCAATCTGCGTAAGGGAATGTCCTTCCCCATTGCCAGGACCTGGGCGTTATTACAATACGCTCCTGCCCTAAGCAATGACAAGGATGTGCTGTCCTCTCCTAATAATATATTGGGAATTGAATATCTGAAGGCACTGCTGTCCCGGGACAGCAAGATCGTTCCTTTCACGACCACCCGGGTGGGGGCGGATTATCATGACAAACGTCTGGGCACCAACCAGTGTTCCGCCCTTGCCATCCGTCAGTCCGTAGCTGCCGGACATAATCTCTCCTATCTGGCTGCCCAGATGCCGGAAAATGCCTACGCGCTGTTATGCCAGTCCCTGTCGGGACAAAAGCCGCTGTTCGCAGATGATTTCTCCGCTGCACTGCAATACAGGCTGCTGACGGAATACTCCGCAGGCTATGACAAATATCAGGATATCTCTTCCGATCTTTCCGACCGAATCCGCAATACCCTGCCTTCCTTCGTGGGCTACACTTCTTTCTGCGATCTGCTCAAGAGTAAGGATATGACTTACACCCGCATCAGCAGATGTCTGCTTCATATTTTGCTGAATATGACCAAGGACGAGTTTGAGACCTGCAGAGCCGAGGATTATATCTCTTACGCAAGAGTATTAGGATTCCGCAAGGATGCGGCACCACTTCTTACCGAGATCAAGAAGAACAGTTCCATCCCTCTCGTCACCAGCCTGGCCGATGCCAGACAGACACTTTCCGGTGAAGCTCTGCGGATGCTGGATCGGGATATCCTCCGGAATCAGATTTATCTGGGGAATCTGGCCTTGAAGAACCAGAAGGAAATGGTGAGCGAATACCGGACGCCGATTGTGATTGTATAATCTTGATTGTAAATAATAACTGGGAAGTTAGTGGAATGTCCCCGTAGCCCGCATTGGGGGTAAGGACAGCAGACCCGCTCTCGCTTCAAAGCAGAGCGTAGCGGTACGTAAGCGAGGAAAGTACCCTCGCT
>CAKRRD010000036.1 GCA_934394815.1 uncultured Acetatifactor sp.
GATATCGATATGGATATGTTCTACGATAAGGATAAGAAGGAGTACTACTGCCTGCGCTGTCAGTACAGAGGCTCCGAGGAAGATGTCCTGAAGAAAAATGAAATGGCAAGATTCCGTTACGGTGCTATGTATGAGCGTTACACCAAATTCGATTTTGATTGATGAACGGAGACATAAACGGGGCTGCTTTTAGCAGCCCCGTTTATTTGAACAAAAATCCCCTGGAAAGATCGATCTGTACCACAGGAGAATTATCCAGGTGTCTGAGAATAAAGCATAATAAAAATAATATTGCCACAACAGAAGCTGCAATATTGATCAGTTGATCCGACAACCGGAGGATTTTCATATGGACAAGAAGAAAAACAATGCCGGCGGCCAATACCACAGGCCATAGCGGATGGAAATAAAAAGCTCTAAGAATATCTCCGTGTAATACGCATAAAAATGCCCGGGTCATTCCGCAAAAGGGACAGGGAATACCCAGCAGGAAGAGAGAAGGGCATTGATAAAAGGTAAGTATTATGCCAGGGAATAATGCAATGAGTATATATTTTGTATAGTTTTTCATTTTAAAAAAGAAAAGCCTTTGCCTGAAAAGACAAAAGCTTTTTCATTTCAAATCTTATGCGGTATATTTTCCGTCAACGAACACAACTTCATCGGAATCAGCATAGGCAGCACCGTATGCTTTGGTAAGAGCAATGATCCAGTCAACCAGACTCCAGACACCGCAACCGCCGACAGTAATAAGCTTTAAGATTCCAAGGCCAACCTGACCCCTGACAAATCGGTCAATGCCTAACTCTCCGAGTAAGAAACAGAATACCCAGACAAATACATGTTTGTTCGTACGCTTTTCCATAAAAAAGCCCCTCCTTTAAATTAAATTGATAATATAATTATGAACTATTTTCAAAAAAAGTCAATTAAAAAACATAAATATTATGAAAAAACATGTATTATGTAAATTTACAGATAGTTGCTGGAAGAACGCTTTAAAATAAAACGTACATTGTATCCGGATTCATCGCAGATACCGCGGACGATCTCTTCGGCAGCATCCTTGACATTGTCATTGACGCAGATAACACAGGCATCCTTTTTGCGGCTGAAGAAAGATACCTTTGGCCAGCGGATATAATAGGAAATCCGGTTTTTTAATAAAGCACGCTCAATAAGCTGCTTGCAATCGGGATCGGATACTTCGCACAGTTCAATTTCATTATTGACTTTCAGAGTGGTATATAGCGGCTGCATGATGTCACCTCCAATAGTATTACAAGGCGATTATAACACAGATTCCCGGAAGTGTGCAAGTGGCGCTTATACTTGACGCGGTATCCGGAAGAAGGTACAATATATACACAGAATGTGGAATCCGGAGAGAACGGACAGAGAGGAGCAGCGCTCCGCAAGTGCCGACGGGAACGAAGAGAAAGGAGATCATACGATGGATATTATAGAAAAGATCGGTGATACCATTACCGAAAAAGGAAAAGCAGCAGCAGACAAGGCAAAAGAACTGGCCGCCATTGCGAATCTGAAGAGTCAGATCTCTACCTGCGAAGAAGTCATGAAGAAGAATTATCTGGAGATCGGCAAGATTTATTTTGAACAGTACAGTGATATGCCGGAGCCTCCCTTTGAGAAGCAGTGCGAGACCATTAAGAACAGTCAGAGAGCCATTGCGGACTTACAGGAAAAGATTGAACAGCTGAAAACAAAATAAAATGGAATCACGAAAATAAAAACAGGGTTGACAGTGACCCTGTTTTTATTTATAATTCAAACATAACAATGTTATATGAACGAGTGAACATATGATAGGATAAGCTTTCCAATAGTTCGAAGAGCAAAGAAATCGTATGATTCTCGGAGGAGATCGTAATGCCATTCAAACGGGAAAACCGAAATGAAAATAAAGAGACCAGAAAGCACCTTCTGGAATGTGCCCGGAAAGAATTTCTGGAAAAAGGATATATGAAAGCCTCCCTGCGGAATATCTGCAAAGAAGCCGGAGTGACTACCGGGGCTCTGTACTTTTTCTTCAAGGATAAGGAGGATCTTCTGGCAGCGCTGGTGGAGGAGCCTCTGCGGCAGTTATATGGAGTAATGGAAGAACATTATGCCAATGAGATGCACAACGAGGATCAGTTGGCACAACTGGAACTGGCGGATAACGGGGACCTGGAAACCTCCAGACAGATCATCCGGCAGATGTATGCGAACCGGGATGCCTTTTTACTGCTGCTGACGAAATCTCAGGGCTCCCGTTTTGAAAATTGTCTGGATGAGGTCGTGGACATCTCGGAGCAACAGTACCGCAGATTATGTGATATGGTGACGAATGCCACCGGGAGACCGAGGGTCGATGATTATATGACGCACTGGATGGCACATATTATGGTAGACACTTTTGTGCATCTGTTTCTGCATGAGGCGGAAGAAAGCGTGGCATTGAAGCACGTGGATGCCCTGACCATGTATCTGATCCGGGGCTGGATGGGCATGATGACGGAAAATTAAAATACAATGCACCCCGAAAAAGGTCAGGACTTCCCAGTGGTGCTTTTTCAGGATGACAACATAACAGCGTTATGTTAATGAAAATCATTATCAATAAACGAGGAGGCAGACTATGTATCTGGAAGTAAAGGATCTGAAAAAAAGCTATGGAGAGGGCGGTGGTTATGTACAGGTATTAAGGGGAATCACTGCAGAAGTGGAGAAGGGTGAGATGTGCGTGATCCAGGGCACCAGTGGCTCCGGCAAATCCACGCTGCTTAACTGTATCGGAGGATTGGATACGGTGGATTCCGGCTCCATCGTTGTGGATGGTCAGGAAGTGGCCGGACTTAACAGTAAGGCACTTTCCAATTACCGCCGGGAGAAGCTGGGATTTATCTTCCAGTTCTATAATCTGGTGCCTAATCTTACTGTGAAGGAAAATATTCAGGTCTGCCAGTATTTAACGAAAATCCCTTTGAAGCTGGAAGAATTGTTACAGGTGTTGGGGCTGACGGAGCATCAGAATAAATTCCCGGCACAGCTCTCCGGCGGACAACAGCAGCGCTGTGCCATTGCCAGAGCACTGATCAAGAATCCAAGCCTCTTATTGTGCGATGAACCTACAGGAGCACTGGATTCCAAGACTTCCCGGGATATTCTGATGTTGCTGGAGGATATCAACAGGCAGTATGGAACCACGATGCTTATCGTTACCCATAACAATTCCATTAAGAATATGGTACATCAGGTCATTATGATAAAGGACGGACAGATCAGCAAAAACTATCGGAACGAGAAACGGGTTCCGGCGGCAGAACTGGAGGATTTGTAGGATGCAGAGGATATTGAGCAAACGGGTACTTCGGGACATCCGGGAAAATCTGCCGCGTTATCTGGCATTGTTTTTCCTGGTGGCACTGGTGATGTATATGGTGGTGGCTATTGTGGGAGCCGCCGAGACCATCATGCAGGGAACGAAAGAGAGCGGACGTATCCATCACAGAGAGGATGGACAGTTTGGTGTATTCGTACCGCTGACAGAGGAAGAGACTGCACAGATCACGGGAAAAGGGGTAACCCTGCAGAGAGACTTCTCCCTGGATTTTCATCTGGGACAGGCCACATTCCGTGTCTATCAGGTGAGAGAGGCGGTAGATCTGTTCGTCCCGGCAGAAGGAAAAGATTTCCCCGCCCGGGGAGAGATCCTGCTGGAACAACACTATGCGGAAAAACATGAACTGCAACTAGGAGATACCCTTACCGTAGGCGGAAAAGCTTTCACCGTTGCGGGCATCGGAAGCACGCCGGATTATGATGCAGCTTATGAGAAAACATCGGATACCACCGTGGACAGTAATCTGTTCGGCTTCGGATTCGTCACAGCGGAGGATTACGAGACCCTGAAAGCGGGTGGACAGAATTTCCGGACGGAGGATTATACCTATACCTATCTGCTGAAGGATGCCATGACGGATCAGGAGCTGAAGGAACTGTTACAGTCCTTCGAACTGGATCGCAGTAAGGTGACGGATACCTGTTTTCTGGAAATGATAAACGATGCGGAAGAGACGAAAAATGATATTCAGGACGGCATTCAGGAACTCTTGGATGGTGTGGACGAACTGGTGGACGGTGTGGACGAACTGGCTGACCACAATACGGAACTGACAGATGCAGCGGATGAACTGTTTGATGCCATGCTGGAACAGGTAAATGACAGCCTGAAGGATGCCGGCGTGGAGGTGACACTCACCTCTGCGGATTATGAAAAGCAGTTAACTGCCATGATCGCCAATCCTCACGCGTATACCGCATCCATAAGACAGGATCTGCAGGATGCGAAAAAGTCGCTGGAAGAACTGCAGGAGTTTCGTGATGGTGTCAGAGAGTACACCGATGGTGTCAATGCGGCTTCTGCCGGAGGTGGAGCACTGGTGGGCGGTATGAGCCAGATCACGGAGAACAGTGCCGCACTGAATCAGGGAGCCGACGCTGTTTTTCAGGCCGTTCTGGGCATGGTGAACGAACAGCTGCAGGCACAGTTTAACGCAGCAGGGATTCCGTTCGCAGGTCTGACGACAGACGGCTATGGGGACCAGCTGGATCAGATGGCAGCCATGCTTACACAGATGGGGGCTTCCCAGACAGCAGCACAGCTATCTGCAGTGAAGGGGCAGCTGGACACTGTGGCACAGTTCCGGGATGGCATAAAAGCCTATACCGCCGGAGTCGGTGAAGCAGCAGGCGGCTCACAGGAACTGTTTCATGGCCTGAGTGTGCTTTACACTGCCAGTGGAACGTTGGTGGACGGTACGGATGAGGTGGTGGATGCCCTGATGGATATAGTGGAGACTCAGCTGGAAGAAAGCGATATTCAGGTAGACCTTACCGCAGACAATTATAAGGAAGAACTGGACCGGCTGATGGCAGAGGGCAGCAGTGTGGATGCCACCCTGCGGAATTCTCTGAAAGATGCGAAGGATACGCTGGCGGATCTGGAAGATTTCCGGCAGGGAATTATCGACTACACGGATGCGGTAAATGAGATTGCGGATGGCAGCAGGGAACTGCGGGACGGGGTACAGGAACTGCAGGACGAAGCCAATGACATGATCGATGAGTATTTTACCTTTGACATCGACAACCTGACAAGTTTTCTGGTGGCGGGAGATAATCCCCGTATTGATGCTGCCACAGGAGATGTAGTCATTAATAAATATGCAGGCATTGTGGCGGGAATCATCCTCATGGTCATGTTCACTTACGTGATCTCCGTATTTGTGGTACATAATATTGAAAAGGAGAGCAGTGTCATCGGTGCTCTGTATGCGCTGGGTGTGACGAGAGGGCAGCTGTTGTTCCATTATCTTTTGAATCCCATGATGATCTCCTTCCTGGGAGGAGCGGTTGGATGCGTTCTGGGCTTTTCCAAATACGGTACGGGCTGGCAGATGCAGGACAGCATCGTGTACTTTTCCCTGCCACCCATGGACATCGTGACACCGGCCTATCTGCTGGCCTATAGTCTGGTCATGCCGCCGGTGACGGCTGCGGTGGTGAACTGTCTGGTGATCAGCAAAAAGTTAAAGCGCACTGCGTTGTCTCTGCTTCGGAATGAACAGACCGCAGGCAGGGCCGGCAGGATCCAGAATGTGAATCTGGGGAATCTGAAATTTCTTCACAGATTCCAGATCCGTCAGCTGCTTCGGGAGATGCGATCCGCTGTGGCCGTAGTGATCGGTATGTTTATCTGTCTGCTGGTGCTCATGATCTCAGTAGACTGTTATGTCCTGTGTGAAAATTTCCGGATGGCCTGTCTGGATGAGACGACCTATGCCTTTATGTATACTTACAAATATCCTACCGAGGAGGTGCCGGAGGGCGGAACGCCTGCCTATGCGGAGAGCCTGAAAAAGGAGGCCTACGGCTACAATCTGGATGTGACAGTGCTGGGAATCGATGACGACAATCCTTATTTCCCGGTGGAGACCAGCGACAGGAAAAATGAGGCGGTGATCTCCAGTGCCGCAGCCCAGAAATTCGGGCTGAAAGCCGGTGACAAGCTGGTGCTTTCCGATGAAGTGAACGAGAGAGATTACGCGTTTACGGTCAAAGATATCGTGCATTTTGCTTCCGGTGTCTATGTCTTTTTGGACAGGGATGCCATGCAGGAACTGTTTGACCAGGAAGACGATTATTATAATGTGGTGTTCGCAGATCACGAACTGGACATCGACAGTGGCAGACTCTATTCCACCGTATCCAGAGAAAATGTGGAGGAGAGTTCCCGGATTTTTTCAGATATGATGGGACCCATGGTCGGTATGCTGGCAGCGATCTCCGCATTGATCTTCATGATCGTCATGTATTTGATGATGAAGGTTATGATTGACCGGTCCGCTTTCTCCATTTCTCTCATGAAGGTATTCGGCTATCGCAAGGGAGAGATCCGCAGACTGTATCTGGACGGGAACTTTTATATTATAATACTGGGAGCACTGTTGGGTGTACCGGTGGCAAAATGGAGCATGGATCAGCTTTTCCCGTACTTTATCTCCAACGTGGCCATCGGTATGGACTTACAGTTCCCTCCGCTGCTGTACGGCATGATCTACGGTGGCATCCTGCTATGCTATCTGGTGATCAATTACCTGTTGGTGGGCAGACTGAACAGGCTGATACCCGCGGAGGTGTTGAAGAACAGAGAATAAAGGACATTGAATGTGAAAAAAATATGGTATGATAAAGGGCAGAACTGAAAAAGATACGAAAATGGAAAGCATCATCAGAGAGAATTTAACCGTGACAAACAATGTTGTTATAGCGGATACAACAGTTCTAAAAAGAGGAAAATGTACTTGTTTACAAAGTAAGGCATATTCATTCAGTCTGGAAGAATATTTCAGACGAATCAAGGGAGATAATGTAAGCAAAAACTCACTTAGATATTCCATAGGATACTTTTAAAAATTTCAAAAAATTAATAGATTTTGAAATAGAAATAATAGTATTTTATGGTATACTATATGTAATTCTTATATAGGATTTATATAGGGAAAGCGAGGATATAATGGTGGCACTTTCAGATGCACAGAAAAAGGCTAATGAGAAATATATAAAAATAATTATAAACAGGTAAAATTATCAATGCCGAATGCGGAAGCAGAAACTTTAGAGCGGTATTGTGAAGCCAAAAATTTAACAATATCTGGATTCAAAAGTATAAAGAAAGAGAGATTTCATCCAGAATTTAAAGGAGGTATGACCTATGACAGCTTTGAGAAAAAGTGCCATAATGGAGCTGGAAAAGATACCAGAAGATAAGTTATCCTTTGTAATTCAGATTATGCAAGGGGTAAATGGATTATACGGTGATTCTAATAAGGAAAGGAAAGATGCTTTTTCAAAATTGGAACAGTTACGGAAAAAAGGAACTGCTACAGATGAGGCAGCAGAATTAGCTTCTTATAGGGAAGATAAATATGGTAAGTAAAATATTGGTTGATACCAATGTACTGCTTGATTATCTTCTTGGAAGAGATCCATTCTTTGAGGACGCTAAAAAGGTAATTTTGTCATGCACAGAGGGAGATACGAAAGGCTGTATTGCAGCTCATTCAATCTCTAATATGTTTTTTATATTAAGAAAAGACTACACAGCTGGTGAACGAAGAGAAATATTATCCAGTCTATGTACAATCTTTGACGTAGAAGGGATAGACAAAGCAAAGTTATTAGCCGGTCTTGCAAATGAAGAATTCTTTGATTTTGAGGATTGTCTGCAAATGGAATGCGCAAAGAGTTATGGCGCAGAATATATTGTAACAAGAAATGTAGCAGACTATTCTGCATCAGACATAAAGGCAATTTTACCAAGTGAATATTTAGAACTGTAACAAGCAAAGCACCAACGGAAAGAGAAATCTTTCTGAAGGTGCTTTTTTATGACTGCTGCCTTTTACGAATATTGTCAACGGCCTTTTCTAATTCTATTGTCTGCCAGCGTTTGCGAATGATTTGATTTTGCAATTCGGATAATCTTTTATTAGTATAGTGTTCCAACCAATTCATAAGGAAAGATGGCATATGTTTTTCTGGTATCTTTTGAATGATAACGAATAGCCAATCCTCTAAGATATTTGTAAAAGCAAGTGGCAGTGTAGGAATGCTTCTGTCTTTTGCTGTTAAAAGAGGAGAAGATTATTTGGGAATTGGCAAAACGAAAGCAAGAGAATTGTTGAGAGGATATAACGGTTTTGGTGTTCAGATTGGTAATCGGTGGTATGCAAATAAAAGAAAATTGGATACTTGGATTGATAACGAGACAATGTAAATTGAAATAAATAAAATAGTGAGAGGATTTGTTGGTTGAAAAAACAAGCATGAAATGATATACTAAGCCCAGTATATCTATGCTTGGCTTTTGGTTTGCTAAACAAATCAGAAAGGGTCGATATACATATATGGGAAAATCATTAAAAGGAAAGTGTAGTAGTCAAAAAAAAGACTGGCATAAATGCCAGAAAATGGCTTAAAATAAGGAGAAAATAATAGGATGGAAGCATATAAAAAAGAATTTATTGAATTCATGGTGGATTGTCAGGCATTGAAATTTGGCGAGTTTACATTAAAGAGCGGAAGAAAGTCTCCTTTCTTCATGAACGCAGGCGCGTATGTCACCGGTTCGCAGCTGATGAAGCTGGGCGAGAGCTATGCGAAGGCAATTCATGATAAGTACGGCGATGATTTTGATGTATTGTTCGGACCGGCCTATAAGGGAATTCCCATCAGCGTTGTCACCGCAGTGGCTTACAGCAAATTATATGGCAAAGAGGTTCGTTATTGTTCCGACCGTAAGGAAGAGAAAGATCATGGCGCGGATAAGGGAGGCTTCCTGGGAAGTACTCTGAAAGACGGTGACAGAGTCGTTATGATCGAGGATGTTACTACTTCCGGCAAGTCCATGGAAGAGACCGTTCCCAAGGTAAGAGGAGCTGCCAACGTAGAGATCGTCGGCCTGATGGTATCTCTGAACCGCATGGAAAAAGGTCTGGGCGGCAAGGTCAGTGCACTGGAAGAGATTAAGGAAAAGTACGGATTTGATGCACATGCCATCGTAACCATGCAGGATGTTATTGACCACCTGTACAACAAGCCTTACAAGGGAAAGGTATACATTGATGATACCCTGAAGAAGGCCATTGACGAATATTACGCCGTATACGGTGCTTAAGCAGACGGCTTCGGAAAAGTTTCGGATAGAAGACAGGAGGATTTCATGGAAGAGAAAATCTATAAGATCATGCGTGGAGCGGGTGCTCTGAATATTGTACTGGGAGTGATTTCCCTGGTAGTCGGAATTGCAGCGGGAGTGCTGCTGATCATCAGCGGTGGCAAACTGGCTTCCGGCAAATCACATATTCTGTTCTGATCATAAATGAGAAGGAAAGCGCCGTCATGGCGTGAAAATTGGGCATTTCCATACAGGAAGTGCCCTTTTCGAGTTCCATGGGAGACAACAGAGTATGGAAAGGCTTGAAATAGTATGCGAAAAAAGAATTATATTTTTACCAATAAAAAACATTCGGACAAGGCCATCATGTCTACGATCCTGGGAGTTATCAGTCTGGTGTCAATAGGCATTGTGACGTATCTGTCCTACAGTCAGGGCGGCGTCATGCATGGAGGATACGGTGTCACCGGAGTGCTGGCAACGATCTATTCCCTGATCGGACTGATCCTTGGCATTTTGACACTGCGGGACAAGGATATTTACCGGTTCTTTCCTGTGCTGGGGACGATATTGAATGTAATTTCCCTTGGTGGCATCAGCTTTTTACTGTATCTGGGGAGCCGGCTGTAAGACATGACATCCGGAGGCAGGAGAATGGGAACACACGACAGTCATTGGAAATAAGGAGTTAACAGATATATGGAAGAAAGAGAAATTTTGCTGGAACGTCTGGAACTGGCGCTGGACCGGATCCGGGAGATCCCCGGGGAGGATTGGCAGGGGGAAGACTTACAGCCCTGGAAAGCATATTTTACAACAGTAGCGAAGTTTTTACTGCTGATCGAAGATAACAGACAGTTTCTGGAGCAGGGAAAGATGGCAGCCACTCCTCTGGAAGAATTACAGCAGCGCAACCATGCCCTGTATGAAGATATCTTGCCGGAAAATTATGAGAACAGCTTTGCCAATCCCACGGTGGCGGTGAAATGTCTGGGAGAGGAATTCGGAGCACTGGCGGCATTTCTGTATACAGAGATGCGCAGCCTCATCGGATTTATCTATGAGGGAAGACTTTCGGAACTGGTGATTCGGATGGAACTGTTTTCCGAGGTATATGCAGCGTTCGTATACGAGGAGCAGGAGAATCACAGACTGCCTTCCTATGCTTCCATCCGTGAGATCCTCTATTGGTTTGTCAGTGATTATGCGGATGTGGCAGCGGAAGCCCGGGTGCGGGAACTGGTATGCCCGGAAAATAATTTTGCGGCAGGCATTCTAAAGACGGCGGATTTGAACGATCTGCGTTATCTCTATTCCTATGGAGAATATGTGGGAGAAAATGAACTGGAAATGGCGAAATTCCTGAATTCCCTGCCGGAGGAGACCATCCACACCATGGCGGATACCTACACGGAAGGGTATCGCATCGGTTTTGAAGTGTCGGGAAAGGATTTGTCGAAAAAGGCTACGGTGGATGTACGCTATCAGCTGGGATTCGAACGCATGATGCGGAGAGCCTTGGAGAATTTTGATAAAATGGGACTGCAGCCCGTGATCTACCGGGCAGCCACCAGTATTTTATACAATCCGTCCATCTATAAAAACGGCTTCTACAGTGTCAGTCCCAACAGACAGTATGAGTTCGACCACAAGGATGATAAGGCACTGTTCTTAGACAAAATGTATTGCAGCCGGAAGCTGGAAGTCATGCATACCGCTTTTGAAAAGTATAAGACCGAGGCAGGCGGGTATGCAGGACCTGCCGTGGTGGAAACTTTCGGAGAGAAGGAATTCGAACCGGTGAACAAGCCGGAGGCAGTGAAACTTACGGACGAACAGAGTGCTCTTATGGTGGAACACCGTACCCAGATGGGACAGCTGCAGAGGCAGTATATTATAGAAGAAGAGCGAAGCTTTACGATCATCGCCTTCCCGATTCCGGAGGTGGGGGAATGCTTTGAGGAACTTTTCCGGGAGACCATTCGGATCAATACGCTGGATTATAAAAAATACCAGCGGATCCAGCAGACCATCATCGATGCTTTGGATCAGGCAGATCACTGCGAGGTGAAAGGCGGCAATGGCAACCAGACAGATATTACAGTAAATCTTTGGAAACTGAAGGATCCTGTCAGAGAGACCATTTTTGAAAACTGTGTGGCTGATGTGAACATCCCCGTGGGTGAAGTGTTCACCTCTCCGGTACTGGAAGGCACTAATGGTGTGTTACATGTTACAAAAGTATTCTTAAACGGACTGGAATACAAGGATCTGGAGATTACCTTCGAAAACGGTAAGATCAAAGATTATAACTGTGCGAACTTTGCCACGGAGGAAGAGAATAAGGCATTTATTAAAGAAAACATCCTGTTCCGCCACAAGACACTGCCTCTGGGAGAATTTGCCATCGGCACCAACACCACGGCTTATGTGGCGGCCAGACGTCTGGGCGTGGAAGCGAAGATGCCGATCCTGATCGCGGAGAAGATGGGACCGCATTTCGCTGTGGGGGATACCTGCTATTCCCATGCGGAAGATGTGAAGCTGTATAATCCCGACGGCAAGGAGATTGTGGCCAGAGACAATGAGGTGGCGGCTCTTCGCAGTGTGAATCCGTCAAAGGCTTATTTTAACTGTCATACGGATATCACGATTCCTTACGATGAACTGGCAGAACTGACCGCCGTGAAGAAGGACGGAGGCCGGATTGCGATTATCGAGAACGGCAGATTTGTCCTGCCCGGAGCGGAAGAACTGAATGAGCCTCTGCGGGATTTCGATTGAAACATAAGATTTCATAAAACCATTGCATCATTCAAAAGATTCTAGTAAACTAAAATATATATGGATAAAATCGGTGTAACCGATAAATGAGGAGGACATTATGGCAAATACAGAGAATTGCCCTAAGGTTGGCATTGTTATGGGTAGTGATTCCGATATGCCTGTGATGGCGAAGGCCGCAGACATTCTGGAAGAACTTGGCATCCCTTATGAGATGACCGTGATCAGCGCTCACAGAGAGCCGGATGTATTTTTTGAGTATGCAAAAAGTGCGGAGGAAAAAGGCTTCAAGGTAATCATTGCCGGAGCCGGAATGGCAGCACATCTGCCCGGTATGTGTGCCGCTATTTTCCCTATGCCGGTCATCGGTATTCCGATGCACACCACTTCCCTGGGAGGCAGAGATTCTCTGTATTCCATCGTACAGATGCCCTCCGGCATTCCGGTTGCCACAGTAGCCATTAACGGCGGCGCCAATGCAGGACTTCTGGCAGCTAAAATTCTGGCTGTTTCCGATGCAGAACTTCTCGGGAAATTAAAAGCATACAGTACCAAATTAAAAGAACAGGTAGAAGCCAAGGATGCAAAATTGCAGGAGATCGGCTACAAGGCTTATCTGGAAAGCATGAAGAAGTAAGTTTTCTAATTATAAATCATAGCAGAATAAAACGAAAGAGCCCCTGCGGCGGAAATGAGGAGAAAATGGATTACAAGAAAGCTGGAGTAGACATCGAAGCAGGCTACAAGTCTGTAGAACTGATGAAGAAGTACGTGAAGGAGACCATGCGTCCCGAAGTAATGGGCGGTATCGGTGGTTTCTCCGGAGCATTTTCCCTAAGTGCCATCAAAGACATGGAGGATCCCGTGCTCCTGTCCGGAACCGATGGCGTAGGTACCAAGCTGAAGCTGGCATTTTTGATGGACAAGCATGATACCATCGGTATTGACTGCGTGGCCATGTGTGTAAATGACGTGGCATGTGCGGGCGGCGAACCTTTATTTTTCCTGGATTATATCGCATGCGGACGTAATATTCCCGAGAAGATCGCTACTATCGTAAAGGGTGTGGCAGAGGGCTGTAAGCAGTCCGATGCGGCACTGGTAGGCGGTGAGACCGCAGAGCATCCCGGACTGATGCCTGAGGATGAGTACGATCTGGCGGGATTTGCGGTAGGCGTGGTAGAGCGTAAGGATCTGATCACCGGCGAGAATATCAAGCCTGGTGATGTACTGGTGGGAATCGCTTCCTCCGGTGTACATTCCAACGGCTTCTCTCTGGTGAGAAAAGTATTTGATATGACAAAAGAGAGCCTGGATACTTATTATGATGAACTGGGCAAGACATTGGGTGAGGCACTGCTTGCTCCTACCAGAATTTATGTGAAGGCTATGAAGTCTGTGAAGAATGCAGGCGTTAAGGTAAAGGGCTGCAGTCATATCACCGGCGGTGGTTTCTATGAGAATATTCCCAGAATGCTTCCCGACGGTATCCGTGCCGTTGTGAAGAAGGACAGCTACGAAGTCCCTGCTATTTTCCGACTGATGCAGAAGAAGGGCAGCATCACCGATGAGATGATGTACAACACCTACAACATGGGTCTGGGCATGGTACTGGCATTGGATCCCGCAGATGTGGACAAGACTCTGGAAGCACTGAAGGCAGCAGGGGAGACCGCATATGTGGTAGGTATCTGCGAGGCCGGTGAAAAGGGTGTGACCGTATGTTAAGAGTAGTTGTACTGGTATCTGGCGGCGGAACGAATCTGCAGGCCATCATTGATGCTATTGCAGCGGGTAAGGTCACCAATGCACAGATCGTGGGCGTCATCAGCAACAACAAGACGGTGAAGAGCCTGGAGAGAGCACGGAATGCCGGAATCCCGGCGGTCAGCGTGTCTCCGAAGGATTACGGGAGCAGGGAAGTATTTAACGAGGCACTGCTTGCAAAGGTGAAGGAATTTGCTCCGGATCTGATCGTTCTGGCAGGCTTCCTGGTGAAGATTCCGGAAGCCATGGTACACGAATACAGCAACCGCATCATCAACATCCATCCGTCCTTGATCCCTTCTTTCTGCGGCGTAGGATACTATGGACTGCATGTGCATGAAAAGGCATTGGAGCGGGGTGTGAAGGTCACCGGAGCCACGGTGCATTTCGTCAATGAGGGCATGGATGAAGGTCCCATCATTGCGCAGAAGGCAGTGGCGGTGGAAGATGACGATACTCCGGAAATCTTACAGAGACGCGTCATGGAGCAGGCAGAGTGGCTGCTTCTGCCCCAGGCGGTGGATGACATTGCCAACGGACGGATCTGTGTGGTAGACGGCAAAGTAAAGCATACAAAATAGGAGAGGCATAAAAATATGGGTATGAAAGTATTGATCGTAGGCGGCGGTGGCAGAGAGCATGCCATTGCAGCCTGTGTTGCAAAGAGTCCTAAGGTAGATAAGATCTATTGTGCTCCGGGCAATGCCGGAATCGGTCAGATCGCAGAATGTGTTCCCATCGGAGCCATGGAATTTGACAAGATCGTTGCTTTTGCGAAGGAACAGGCCATTGACCTGACCATCGTAGGCATGGACGATCCTCTGGTTGGCGGACTGGTAGATGCACTGGAGGCAGAGGGCCTGCGTGCTTTCGGACCCCGTAAAAATGCGGCGATCCTGGAGGGCAGCAAAGCCTTTTCCAAGGATCTTATGAAAAAATATAACATTCCCACCGCAGCCTATGAGAATTTCGATAATGCGGAGGATGCCATCAAATATCTGAAGGAGCAGGCAGACTTCCCTATCGTGCTGAAGGCGGATGGCCTGGCACTGGGAAAAGGCGTACTGATCTGCAATACGCTGGAGGAAGCTCTGGCAGGCGTGGATGAGATCATGCTGGACAAGAAATTCGGCGCTGCCGGTAACCGTATGGTTATCGAAGAGTTTATGACCGGAAGGGAAGTCAGCGTACTTTCCTTTGTGGACGGCAGGACCATCCGGATCATGACCTCTGCACAGGATCACAAAAGAGCGAAGGACGGCGATCAGGGACTGAATACCGGCGGTATGGGGACCTTTTCTCCCAGCCCGTTTTATACCGAAGAAGTGGATGCATTCTGTAAGAAATACATCTATCAGGCCACAGTGGATGCCATGGCGGCAGAGGGAAGGCCTTTCAAGGGAGTGATCTTTTTCGGACTGATGCTGACACCGAACGGCCCCAGGGTACTGGAGTACAATGCCAGATTTGGTGATCCGGAGGCACAGGTGGTACTGCCCCGCATGAAGAATGATATTATCGAGGTCATGGAGGCCTGTGTGGACGGTACTCTGGACCAGATCGACCTGCAGTTTGAGGACAATGCTGCGGTCTGCGTGGTTCTGGCCAGCGACGGTTATCCTGTATCCTATGAGAAGGGCTATGTGATAAGCGGTCTGGAGAATTTCGACGGCAAAGACGGTTATTATTGTTTCCATGCGGGAACAAAACTGACAGATAAGGGAATCGTGACGAACGGCGGCCGTGTTCTGGGAGTGACAGCCAAGGGAGCTACTCTGAAAGAGGCCAGGGCCAATGCCTATGCGGCAACGGAGTGGATCTCTTTCGAGAATAAATACATGCGTCATGACATTGGCAAAGCGATTGATGAAGCGTAGACATGTCAGGATACAAAAGGAGTTGCAGATGAAAAAGACAGTACAGAGAACAAGTAAATTCAAGGCTTTCTGGGGAATGCTTGCACTGGTGCTTGTGTTGGGAGCAGGACTTTTTACCGAGGATCTGGCATTTGTCAGCCATGCGGAGAGTGCTGCCAAGGTAACGGCATCCAGCGCCAAGATCCGTAAGAGTGCGGATTCGTCCAGCGAAGTTGTGGGAAGTGCTACAAAGGACAAGACCATTTCCGTTAAGAGCCAGACCACGGGCGCGGACGGCTATACCTGGTATGAGGTATATGTGGATGCCAACACTCTGGGATATATCCGCTCCGATCTGGTAAGCATTACCGACGGATCGACCCCACCGTCTTCTTCTAATACGACGAGTAGTACAACGACGAATACAGCGACTCCGGCACCGGCTGTCAATGAGACTCCGGTGGAGGTTACCGCGGTGGAACCGCTGAGTGCTACCGTAACGGGCGGACAGTCCGTGCGTGTGCGCAGCAATGCTTCTACCACCAGCCAGATCGTGACCACCGCAGAGAACGGAACGGCACTGACCGTTACCGGACAGGCTGCCGGTACGGATGGCAATACCTGGTATCAGGTGACGTTCCTGTCCAATAATACCGAAGTGACCGGATTTATCCGTTCTGACTATGTGGCATTGTCCGGCGAATTACAGGTTCCCTCAGATACACAACCAGCAGAACAGCCCACAGAGGAACAGCCGGCCGAGGATTCCCAGACGACTTCCAAGGACTGGGATACCCAGCTGCAGGGAGATTCCTGGTATCTGTTGGATATGGTAGGACAGAAGCAGTATAAGATCGATGATCTGTTCAGTTCCATCGATCAGATCACAGAGATCAATGCCCAGTACGAGACCAATCAGAAGACTATCAGCAGTCAGAAGATCGTGATCATCGTTCTGGTGGGCCTTCTGGTGATTCTGGCAGCAGCCATTACACTGCTTATTTTTAAGATTAAAGATATGATGGATGCCGCTGACTTCTCCGAGGCGGAGGAAGAAGTGGCCCGCAGAAGAGTGGACCGTCCCCAGACCGGCAGAGGTCAGGGCACA
The DNA here is from genome assembly GCA_934394815.1 of uncultured Acetatifactor sp. Lineage (GTDB taxonomy): Bacteria > Bacillota > Clostridia > Lachnospirales > Lachnospiraceae > Acetatifactor. The sequence continues at coordinate 16,760 of CAKRRD010000036.1, forward strand.
AGACCAGCCTCTCAGGGTGGCAGAGCCAATGGCGGACAGAAAGTGATGCATGAAGCAGGCGCGGAGAGAAGACCCGCCGGCAAGCCCGCACCTCAGGGAGGAAGACCGGCATCTCAGGGTCAGAGACCGACAGGACAGCAGGGAAGACCTGCAGCACCTCAGGCAGGACAGAACGTAAGAACGGTAAAATCCGGTGAGGGAAGCAGCATACCGCAGGGCCAGAAACCGGCAGCACCTCAAGTACAGAAACCTGCAGCGCCCCAGGGACAGAGAACTGCAGCACCTCAGGCAGGCAGGCCTGCTCCCAAGGTAGACAGACCTGTAAAACCGGCACAGAATGATGGCGGTCAGCAGGATCCCGGATGGAAGTCCAAGAATTTTATGTCAGACGATGACGAGTTCGAATTCGAATTCCTGAACTGGGACGGCGACGAAGAACAATAACAAAAGATTATAGAAGGAAACGGTATCTTACGCAAGTGGGATGCCGCTTTCTTTTTAAAATTTTGATAAATTTTCCCGGTCTGCGGTTGACAGTACCCCCTTCACTGTTATAATAGACATATAACAATCAGTGACAGTGGGAAGGGAGTGATTTTGATGATAATAGAGATAGATTTCAACAGCGATGAAGCGCTCTATATGCAACTGCGCAATCAGATCATCATGGGAATTGCCACGTCACAATTTCATGAGGGAGATTCCCTGCCGAGTGTCCGGCAGCTGGCAGATACCATCGGGATCAATATGCATACTGTAAATAAGGCATATACGGTGCTGAAGCAGGAAGGCTATGTCAAGGTGGACAGACGAAAGGGTGCAGTGATCGCGCTGGACGTGGACCGTATGCGTGCGGTGGATGAATTGCGGAAGGAACTGCAGGTAATACTGGCTAAGAGCAGCTGTAAAAATATTTCCAGACAGGAAGTACATGAATTGATTGATGAAATTTATGAAGAATATGGAGGACTGAATTGATGCAGTCACAGTTTACGGATAAAGCGCAGAACGCGCTTGCCCAGGCCGGCAGATGTGCCAGAAGCCTGAAACAGGGCTATATCGGAACCGAACACATTCTGGTGGGACTTCTGAAGGAAGACACCGGTGTAGCCGCCAAAGTATTGAAGGATAACGGCGTAGAGATGGAACAGGTCATGGAGATGATCCGGGACCTGATTGCTTTTGAAAACGGTGTAGCTGTGAAGGACAGGGAAGGGTATTCTCCCAGAGCTGCCCGGATTCTGGAAGAGGCACACAGACAGGCAGCCCGTTTCGGACAGAAACAGACCGGTACGGAGCATCTGCTGCTGGCGCTGATCAAAGAGGGCGAGAATGTTGCCGTGCGCCTGCTGAATACGTTGGGAGTCAATATACAGAAGATCTATGTAGACACCCTGATCGCCATCGGACAGGACGGGAATCTGTATAAGGAAGATCTGGGCAAAAAGGGCGACCGTAAGGCAAAACAGTCTACCCTGGAACAGTACAGCAGAGATCTGACGGCACTGGCCAGAGAAGGGAAGCTGGATCCCGTTGTGGGCAGAGAAGAAGAAATCCGCCGGGTGGTGCAGATCTTAAGCCGCCGTACGAAGAACAATCCCTGTCTCGTGGGAGAACCCGGCGTGGGCAAGACTGCTGTGGTAGAGGGGCTTGCTGCCCGTATCGTAGCGGGAGACGTGCCGTTTACCGTACAGAACAAACGGGTGCTGACGCTGGATCTGTCCGGAATGGTAGCAGGCAGCAAGTACCGTGGAGAGTTCGAGGAGCGGATCAAGAAAGTATTAAAAGAAGTGACGGAAGACGGGAATATTATTTTATTTCTGGATGAACTGCATACGATCATCGGTGCCGGAGGCGCGGAGGGTGCTATTGATGCTTCCAATATCATGAAGCCTTCCCTGGCCCGTGGAGAGATCCAGCTGATCGGAGCGACCACCATTGCGGAATATCGTAAGTATATTGAGAAGGATGCGGCGCTGGAGCGCAGATTTCAGCCGGTTACCGTGGAAGAACCCACGGAGGAAGAGGCAGTCCGGATTCTGGAAGGCATCAAGGGAAAATACGAGGATCATCACCATGTGGAGATTACTTCGGAAGCCATTGAGGCCGCGGTCAGACTGTCCAGCCGTTATATCAATGACCGTAATCTGCCGGATAAAGCCATTGATCTGATCGATGAGGCTTCGGCAAGTGCGAGACTGCGTGCTCTGGATGCTCCGGACAAAGCAAAGGAGATCGCCGACCGGATCCACGAAATGGATCAGGAGATGGAGAGAGCCATCCGCATGGAAGCTTTTGAACAGATGGCAGAGATCAAGAAGCAGCAGGATGCACTGGTGAAGAAATATGACCGCCTGATGAAAAAACGGGAGAAACAGGAAGAGGGAACTGTGATAAGCATCGGTGAGAACGAGATCGCCGAGGTGGTTGCCCAGTGGACCAAGATTCCGGTACAGAAGCTGGCGGAAAAAGAGAGCGAACGGCTGTTAAAGCTGGAGAAGACACTGCATAAGCGAGTCATCGGGCAGGAGGAAGCTGTGACCGCAGTGGCCAAGGCCATGCGAAGAGGCCGTGTGGGTCTGAAGGATCCCAACCGTCCCATCGGTTCCTTCCTGTTCCTGGGACCTACGGGTGTAGGTAAGACGGAACTTTCCAAGGCACTGGCCGAGGCCATGTTTGGCTCGGAGGATGCCATGATCCGTGTCGACATGTCGGAATATATGGAAGGGCATTCGGTTTCCAAGATGATCGGATCGCCGCCCGGATATGTGGGATTTGAAGAGGGTGGTCAGCTGAGCGAGAAGGTTCGCCGCAATCCGTACTCTGTCGTTTTGTTTGATGAGATCGAGAAAGCACATCCGGATGTATTTAATGTCCTTTTGCAGGTGTTGGATGACGGTCATATCACGGATTCCAAGGGACGCAAGGTCAGCTTCAAGAACACGGTGCTGATCATGACCTCCAATGCGGGTGCACAGCGTATCGTGGATCCCAGGAATCTGGGCTTTGCCACGGAAAAGAGCGAGACAAAGGATTACGAAAAGATGAAGTCCAATGTCATGGAAGAGGTAAAACGCAGCTTTAAGCCGGAGTTTATCAACCGTATTGATGATATTATCGTATTCCATCAGCTGAACAATGAGAATATGAAAGAGATTGTCAATCTGCTGGCATCCAATCTGTACAAGAGATGCGAGGATCAACTGGGAATCCACCTGACCATCACCGCAGCACTAAAGGAGCATCTGGTATCCAAATATGCGGATAACAAGATGGGAGCAAGACCTTTAAAGCGGGCAATCCAGTCGGTGGTAGAGGACGCTCTGGCAGAGGAGATCCTGCAGAAAAAGGTGGTACCGGGAGATAAGGTATCCGCCGGATTCAAGGACGGAAAAGTCGTATTTACGGTAAAAGAAAAACAATAAAAAACATCATAAAAAAGATAAAACTTTTTGTAGAAAAACAGGGTGAGATATATTATACTGTAACTATTCAAAACCCCATTCGCAAAGGACGAAAGAGAAGGATGTATTGCGGATGCAGTTACTTTCAGGAGGACAGACAGATGGCAGTAGTGGAAGAAATACTTCGCAGTGAGGCAGACGGATCTATCAGCTTTGGTAATCATAAGCTGGCCCAAAAGGCAAAAGTGGAAGATTATGAGCATGCGGGAGATCTGCTGAAGGTAAAGACCTACAATGAGATGACAAAGCTGGAGAAGAACGGCATGTTTTTATATGAATCTGTTCCCGGAACCAGTGTACTGGAGTTCAGGGAAGCTGATAACAGCGTGGAATTCATTGTAGAAGGTGATGAGGATTCCCAGATCACCGTAGGACTGAAGGACGATACCGAGTACGAAGTATTTATCGATGGTAAGAACGTAGGAACCATGAAGACCGGACTTGGCGGCAAGCTGAGCCTGAGCGTAGAACTGGAAGCAGCAGGTGAGGTACCTGTTAAGATCGTAGAGGCGTAAGGACGCACTGCAAAGGAGTCCAGACACGGAGGATATTGTAGTACTTCGTGTCGGGACTCTTTTTTTAATATTCAGAGTCTTCCGGAGACAGTTTTGCGAAGGGGCTCGGAATAGCTATTACGACTATTGAGGAGAGAGCATGGCAAAAGGAAAGATGGCCACCGTATTTTTCTGTCAGAACTGCGGCTATGAATCCACGAAATGGCTGGGACAATGCCCCGGCTGTAGGGAGTGGAATACTTTCGTGGAAGAGACAATAGATAAAACGGAATTGAAAAATACCGGAAACGGTACGAAGAGAGACAGGAGAGAAGCTGCACAACCCTGTGTATTGTCGGAGATCGCCATCCGGGAGGAAAACAAGACCCTTACCGGGATCAAGGAACTGGACCGGGTGCTGGGAGGCGGCATCGTGCAGGGATCTCTGACACTGGTAGGCGGAGATCCCGGTATCGGTAAGTCAACCTTGTTATTGCAGGTCTGTCACAATCTGTCTACGGCGGGACATAAGGTACTGTACATTTCCGGAGAGGAATCCAAGGTACAGATCAAGATGCGGGCGGACCGTCTGGGGGCTTTCTCAGAGCATATGCTGTTACTGTGCGAGACGAATCTGGATAGTATCAGCGAAGTGATCCGCAAGAGCAAGCCGGAGGTCGTGATCATCGATTCCATCCAGACCATGTACAATGAGAATGTGTCGGCGGCGCCGGGAAGCGTGTCTCAGGTGCGGGAATCCACCGGAATTCTGTTACAGCTGGCAAAGGGACTGGGAATTTCAATCTTCATTGTAGGCCATGTGACCAAGGAAGGTACGGTGGCAGGTCCCAGAGTGTTGGAACATATGGTGGACACGGTACTTTATTTTGAAGGGGACAGACATGCATCCTACCGTATCCTGCGGGGGGTGAAGAACCGTTTCGGCTCTACCAATGAGATTGGTGTCTTCGAGATGCGGGAAACGGGACTGGCAGAGGTCAAGAACCCTTCGGAATACATGCTGAACGGCCGGCCGGAGAATGCCAGCGGCTCCGTGGTGGCCTGTACCATGGAGGGGACCAGACCGCTTCTGATCGAACTGCAGGCACTGGTGTGCCACAGTAATTTTGGTATCCCCAGAAGACAGACCACCGGTACGGATTTCAACCGTGTGAACCTGCTGATGGCAGTATTGGAGAAGCGCTCGGGAGTGCAGCTGTCCTCCTGCGATGCCTACGTGAATATCACCGGAGGCATCAAGATCCAGGAGCCGGCCATTGATCTGGGGATCGTGCTGGCGATTCTGTCCAGCTTCCGGAATAAGGCGTTGAACCCGAAAATGGTAGCCTTTGGGGAAGTGGGGTTAAGCGGCGAGGTCCGGGCGGTCAGCATGGCGAAACAGCGTGTGGCGGAGGCAGAGAAGCTGGGCTTCGAGGAATGTGTGGTGCCTTATGTGTCACTGGAAGAATGTAAAAAAGGAAGCAGGATCCGGGTCATCGGTGTCAGCTCCGTGCAGGATGCCATGGATAAAGTGTTTGGCTGACGGAGTGGAAATGTGATAAATGCGTTTAGAAATGAGACCATAAATGGTTCCCAAATATGAGGAGGGCGTGAATATGCCTGTAAAAATAGGAATTGATATCGGCAGCAGTACCACAAAGATCGTAGCTTTTGAAGGAGAACATATGCTTCCACCCATGGCGGTCAAGGCGGACAGCCAGGTGGCGTCTCTCTACGGTGCTTTCGGAAGATACCTGTATGAGAACAATCTGGAACTGTCGGATGTGGAAGGCGTCTACATCACCGGCGTAGGCAGCAAATATGTGGAAAAAGCGGTATACGGTTGCCCTACCTATAAAGTAGATGAATTCATAGCCACCGGAACCGGCGGCTATTACCTGACGGACAAAAAGGAAGTTATCGTCATCAGCATGGGTACCGGAAGCTTTTTCGTCAAGGTGACGGAGAATGAGATGAAGCATCTGGGAGGTGTGGGCTTAGGCGGTGGAACCATCTGCGGATTGTCCTCGATTATACTGAACACCGGGGATATCCATGAGATCGTACCTCTGTCCCGGAAGGGCGATGTGGCGAAGATCGACCTGCGGATCGGAGACCTGGCCAAGGAAAAGCTTCCCGGCTTGAATCTGGATGTGACTGCGTCCAATTTCGGCAAGGCGGATGCCCAGTCCAAACCCGAAGACATCGCAGCCGGGATCGTACATATGGTCATCGAGAACATCTGTCAGGCCGGCATTCTGGCTTCACTGAACACCGGCATCAAGGATTACATCCTCATCGGCGGCCTGACCAAATTCTTCGAGTGCCGCCAGATCATCGAGGACTTCAAGAGCCTGTGGGATGTGAAAATCAGCATTCCGGAGTATTCCGATTATGCTACGGCTATTGGGGCGGTGATCGCACCGGATGCGGAGAAAGAGGAGATTTAATGAGAGGGATAAGAAAAGAGGGATTGATTTCTCAATCCCTCCTGGTGTATAATCTACTTAGAAAGTAAGTCGGAGGTGAAAATTCCGATTTGCCCTCAGTTAAATAAAACTAGTAAGAAGAAATGAGCATTCTAACTTTGGACGGTGTGGGATGCTTATTTCTTTTTGTTATTATCGTCACCATGTCTGTCAATGTATGATAAAGCTGCAAAGACAACCAACAACAGAGTAAGTACTTCCATCGTATTCATGGGCATCCCCTCCTTTGTAAGACTAGAGGGCATCTAACAATCGGAAAATCGCATCCGCTTTCTGTTCGATTACACAAATACAGTATAACATAATTCGAACACATGTTCAATGATGAAATGGAAAACATTTCTTGTAATCAATATGTAATAAAGAAGAACACCCCGGCACGACTTCGATCATTTTGATCGTATCATGCCGGGGTGAAATTGTATCCAAGTGTTACCAAGACAGGAAATAAAAAAGCCGATAAAATCGACTTTTAAAGCAGGGGAAGAGGGGATCGAACCCCCGTTAACGGTTTTGGAGACCGCCGCACTACCGCTGTACTATTCCCCTATGAAATTGTATCAGCTGAATCACTGACGAAAGCTATTATAGCATAGATGTTTATCATTTAGCAAGTGAAAATTTTAAATTTTTGCAAAAACTTTTGCAATTCCGGGGAAAACCACAAAAAATACCTTATAACACAATTAAAGCAGCCGCAGGCGGGAAACCTGCAGCCACTTTAATTGTGTAAAAGGGGAATTCTTCCGGAAATCTACTTATATAAGCGGTTCGGCTCTCACCGAACAAGATTAGTATATTACACAATTTGGCTTTTGTCTACCGTTTTTTTGCAAAAATCGGCAAAAAAATTTGCATATCAAAAAGCAGGAGAAAATAAAAATGTATATAATCAGATACATGGGTAGAAGGACTTGCTTTTCAGCGCAGATTTCGTGTAATATAAGCGTTATATGAGTATGAGAAGGTACGGCAGACAAGGGCTGTACGGAAATGAGGGAAAATATGGAACAGCATTTTAATACCCCGGCGGAAGTCATCGATACCAACATGAAAGCCGGAGAGGGCAAGGCGCATCTTCCTCTGGGCAAGATGATCCTGTTAGGCATTATGGCGGGTGCTTTTATCGCGCTGGGCGGAGCGACCAGCAGCACCGCCGCACACGCTATTGACAATGTAGGTCTGGCACGATTCGTAGCCGGTATCATCTTCCCGGTGGGACTGATGATCATTGTATTTGTAGGCGGAGAACTTTTCACCGGTAACTGTCTGATCGTCATGGACGTGGTTGGCAAAAAGGTAACATGGTTCGAATGTATCCGCAATCTGATCGTGGTATATTTCAGTAATTTGATCGGTGCGCTGATCATCGACACGCTGATCTACTTTTCCGGGAATCTGGATTACACCGGCGGCTTGCTTGGTGCCTATGCCATCAAAGTGGCAGTCGGCAAGGTAGGAATCTCTCCCCTGAAGGGAATCACCTCCGGTATCCTGTGCAACATTCTGGTGTGTATCGCCATTCTGATGGCAGCGGCAGCAACGGATATCGTAGGCAAGGTCTGGGCAATCTTTTTCCCGATCATGGCCTTTGTAGTCGGCGGTTTTGAGCACTGTGTGGCAAATATGTTCTACATTCCCGTAGGCATGATGGCTGCACAGAACCCCGCGTATGTGGCAAAAGCACAGGAGGCTTACGGCCTGACCGCAGAGCAGATCCGGGGCCTGACGGTACTGCACAGTCTGAACAACTTTATTCCCGTTACCATCGGCAATATCTTGGGCGGAATGGTATTCGTAGGAATTCCCTGCTACTTTATCTATAAGAAGAAGTGGCAGAAATGGCATGAAGAATCCAAGACCGCATAGGGCGAGCGGGGTCACAAAGAAAATACAGAGCAGAACAGAGGCAGCCTGGGACAATGGTAAGATCCCCGGCTGCTTTTTGCTTATATGGTGCGCTGGATACAGATTTGTGTTTGTGCAAGAAGCCGTATGTGGTGAAGGTACCTCGTTGAGCTGTTGAGAGAACGATCCGGGTACGGATTTTTAGAATTATAAACGAAATATTAAATCGCATTTTCACACATGTAATATAAAAATGAAAGAAAAAAAGAGATAAAACGAGAAAAAGAAAGAAATTGTATTTTAAATAACTGTGAATGCGTTTGAAAAACTCGGCATATAAAACTAATATAGGCTATAGAAATTAGCACTCGATAAAAATGAGTGCTAACAAATGAAAAAGTGTAATATGATATTTAAATAGTGATAAGGAGGCAGTTGTCATGAATTTGAAACCCTTAGGTGACAGAGTAGTATTAAAACAGTTAGTTGCAGAGGAGACTACCAAATCCGGTATCGTGCTCCCCGGTCAGAATAAGGAAAAGCCCCAGCAGGCAGAAGTTGTTGCTGTCGGCCCCGGTGGTGTCGTAGACGGCAAGGAAGTAAAGATGGAAGTTAAGGTTGGCGATCAGGTCATCTATTCCAAATACTCCGGAACCGAAGTAAAGCTGGACGACGAAGAGTATATCATCGTAAAGCAGAGCGACATCCTTGCAATCATTCAGTAATTGCAGAAATTGAAAAGGAAATTAAGACTTAAGAACAAATAAAATTGGAGGCTGATTATTATGGCAAAAGAGATTAAATACGGCGCTGAAGCCCGTGCAGCATTAGAGGCTGGTGTAAACCAGCTGGCAGATACCGTAAGAGTAACCTTAGGACCCAAAGGAAGAAACGTAGTACTGGATAAGTCCTTCGGCGCACCCCTGATCACCAACGATGGTGTTACCATTGCAAAAGAGATCGAGCTGGAAGATGCATTCGAGAACATGGGTGCACAGCTGGTAAAGGAAGTAGCTACCAAGACCAACGATGTAGCCGGTGATGGTACTACCACCGCAACCGTTCTGGCACAGGCTATGGTAAATGCAGGTATGAAGAACCTGGCAGCAGGTGCTAACCCCATCATCCTGAGAAAAGGTATGAAGAAAGCAACCGCATGTGCAGTAGAAGCCATCGGTAAGATGAGCCAGAAAGTAAACGGCAAGGAGCACATCGCAAGAGTAGCTGCAATCTCCGCAGGAGATGAGGCTGTAGGACAGCTGGTTGCAGATGCTATGGAGAAGGTAAGCAACAACGGTGTTATCACCATTGAAGAGTCCAAGACCATGCAGACCGAACTGGATCTGGTAGAAGGTATGCAGTTCGACAGAGGTTATATCTCCGCTTACATGGCAACCGATATGGATAAGATGGAAGCAGTTCTGGATAACCCTTATATCCTGATCACCGATAAGAAGATCTCCAACATTCAGGAGATCCTGCCTCTGTTAGAGCAGATCGTTCAGTCCGGCGCTAAGCTGCTGATCATCGCTGAGGATGTAGAGGGTGAGGCACTGACCACCCTGATCGTCAACAAGCTGCGTGGTACTTTCAACGTAGTAGCTGTTAAGGCTCCCGGCTATGGTGACAGAAGAAAAGCTATGCTGGAGGATATCGCAATCCTGACAGGTGGTACCGTGATCAGTTCCGAGCTTGGTTATGAACTGAAGGATACCACAATGGATATGCTGGGTCGTGCAAAATCCGTTAAGGTACAGAAAGAGAACACCGTGATCGTAGACGGTGAAGGCGATAAGGAAGCATTACAGTCCAGAATCGCACAGATCAAGAAGCAGATCGAAGAGACCACTTCTGATTTCGACAGAGAGAAATTACAGGAGAGACTGGCTAAGCTGTCCGGCGGTGTTGCAGTCATCCGTGTAGGTGCTGCTACCGAGACCGAGATGAAGGAAGCTAAGCTTCGTCTGGAAGATGCTCTGGCAGCTACCAGAGCAGCCGTAGAGGAAGGTATCATCTGTGGTGGTGGTTCCGCATACATTCATGCATCCAAGGAAGTTGCCAAACTGGCAGCCAGCCTGGAAGGTGATGAGAAGACCGGTGCAGGCATCGTCCTGAAAGCACTGGAAGCACCTCTGTATCACATCGCAGCAAACGCAGGACTGGAAGGCAGCGTTATCATCAACAAGGTACGTGAGTCTGAGGTCGGTGTCGGCTTCGATGCTCTGAAAGAGGAATATGTAGATATGGTAAGCGCAGGTATCCTGGATCCCGCCAAGGTTACCAGAAGCGCTCTGCAGAACGCTACCAGCGTAGCAAGCACACTGCTGACTACCGAAAGCGTTGTAGCTAATATCAAAGAAGACACCCCCGCAATGCCCGCCGGCGGTGCAGGCATGGGAGGGATGATGTAAGCGTTAGGACCCCTTCGACGCAGCCACGACATAAAGAGGACCCAATCTCCAAGCTCGCTTGAGAGATTGGGTCCTTTTTATGTTGCGGATATGGCGAAGTCCAGCGGATATCGCATGAACTGCGTGCAGTTTATGCGATAAGCCGCTGCTGCGTCGAAGCCTCACGTTGAATCCCCCTTGACGCTCCCCCAAAAACCTCTTAAACTTATCTCAGAAAAACCCATCAAAGAAAGAGGTATACCCCTATGAATCGTTTTGAATACATTGTAGAAAGCATTGACGGCGATTACGCCCATCTTCGCAGAACAGACATCGAATCCGATGAATTAAAGCTGGTGGCCCGTGCGCTGCTTCCGCCCGAGATCATGGAGGGCACGAAGCTGTTGTATGAGTGGATGCAGTACTCCATTATGGAATAGCGTTGGAGGATTACCATGAAATTGTTATATGCAGAGGATGAACCCGGGCTGTCCGAAGCCGTGGTGGACATCCTCACTTATTACAAATATCAGGTGGATGCGGTGGACAACGGCACAGATGCCCTTGCCTACGCGGAAGCGGAACATTATGACGGTATCATTCTGGATGTCATGATGCCGGGTCTGAGCGGACTGGAAGTGCTGCAGAAGCTGCGGCAGGAGGGCTGCCGGATACCGATCATGCTGCTAACTGCCAAGGCGGAGATCGAGGACCGCGTTGTGGGACTGGATCTGGGAGCGGACGATTATCTGCCGAAGCCCTTTGCCATGAAGGAACTATTGGCGAGAGTCCGGGCCATGCTGCGCCGGAGAGAGGAATATACCCCCAATGTGCTGACCTGTGGGGATCTGGCATTGAACCAGCAGGATTATACCCTAAGCTCTTCCACCGACAGCGTGGTACTTCCCAAGCTGGAATACCGGATGATGGAAGCGCTGATGCTGCATCAGGACGGCTATCTGTCCACAGAGGATTTGTTGACGAAGGTATGGGGATACGATACGGAAGCGGAGCCAGGCGTAGTCTGGGTCTACCTGTCCTATCTGCGGAAGCGTTTCGCTGCGTTGCAGTCCAAGGTGACGATCCAGGCAAAGCGTAGCGTAGGCTACCGGCTGGATAAGGAGGATTGCCATGATTAAGGTCCTGCGTAAAAAATTTATCCGGACGGCAATGCTGGCGGTGACGGTACTGCTGGTGCTTTTGCTGGGGGCCATCAACCTCATCAATCTGGGAATGGTACGGCGGGATTTGAAGGATACGCTGCAAATGGTGGCGGACAGGGTGGACAAGCCGGACAATGATCTGGTGAATACTGCATATTTTCTGGTGAAAATAGCGGAAAGCGGAGAAGTGGCTTCTGTGGATGTCGCCCATGTGACAAGTGTGGACGAGGAGCAGGCGGCTTCTTATGCGCTGAAAATCTATGAAAAATATTCCGCCGCTATGGCAGGACAGGAAAATATTCCGGTGGCGCCCGCAGAACCAGATGCAGAGAGACCATTTCCCGAAGAGGCAATGGCAGGAGAAGCAGCACCAGATGGAAGCCAACCGGAGGAAAACGCATGCAACCCGGATAATCTTTCCGGCAAAGACACTGACCCCAGGACAGCCATGCGGGATCCCATGACCCAGAGTACCGGAAGAATCTCGGGCTATCTCTATCTGGTACATCCGTCTGCTGCGGGACAAGGTACGACGGACATTGTTTTTCTGGATCCCCAAAAGGAAGAACTAAGCTGCCTGCGGGTATTTGCATTGTCAGCGGGACTGGGTGTCGTGTGCCTGCTTGGGATGTATCTGTTCGTCCGCAGACTTTCCCGCAGAGCCATAGAGCCCATTGCGGAGAGCATGGAGAAGCAGAGACAGTTTATCACCGATGCCGGACATGAATTAAAGACCCCGTTAGCCATTATTTTATCCAATACCGAAGCCATGGAGCTCTATCAGGGCGAAAGCAAGTGGAGCCGTAATATCAGAGAGCAGGTAGGACGGCTGGACGGCCTGACGAAAAATCTGCTCTTATTGTCCCGGATGGAAGAATATTCTGAGAATGTGGTACGGGAAAGTCTGGATCTGGGAGAACTGGCACAGAAAATGGCGGAGCCTTTTAGGGAGCCGTTAGCACTTCGGGGGATCACACTCCGGACGGAACTTCCCGGGAAAATACAGATCAGCGCAAACAGGGAGCAGATCGAGCGGTTACTCAGCGTTTTATTGGAGAATGCGCTGAAATATGCCAGTGACAACGGAGAAGTGGCTGTTTCACTGCGGTGTAAAAATGACGGACGGAGATTCAAAGCGGTGCTGAGGGTGGAAAATATCTGTGCGGAACTTCCCGGGGTAGCACCGGAAGCTTTGTTTGAGCGTTTCCGCAGAGGAGATGAAGCCCGCACCCGGAAAAAAGGCGGCTACGGCATTGGACTGGCAGTTGCGAAGGCCTGTGCGGAGGCGAATAACGGCAGCATCCGCGCAATTTATGAAGAACCGAATCGGATCTGTTTTGAGATATTGTTTCATATAGTATCCTTCGCTTGAGCCGGATTTGTCGGCGCAAAAGCACAGGAAAACCCCATAAAGAAGTATATAAATAGCAGACAGTTCACAAAAGCTTCACAGAATTTCGTATTCTGTGGAGCTTTTTTCTAAGTTAAATCTAAGGTTGGCATTATACAATGATTTTGTCAGTAAGGAAAACAAAACTATACAGAGCCGCATCCGGAAAATCGCATTTGCAAAGTTTTCTTTTGGCTCGAAAGGCTTTTTCGCCAGATAAGATAGAGAATAGTTACAACGAAAGGAGCAATTATTATGAAGAAAACAACAGTTATGAGCTTACTTATGATCATGGCACTGGCAGTCAGCGCCTGCGGAGCGAACACCGGCACTACCGCAGAGACCACGGAAATTACTACGGAGGCAGGGGATACAAACAACACGGACAAGCCCGATGGACAGCCGCCTCAGGACGGGCAGGGCGGATCGGGAGATCAGAGAGGACAGAACGCTCCCGGCGGTGAGATGGGACAGCCCCCCGAGGGTGGTCAGGGAGGTCAGGGAGCACAGAACGCTCCCGGCGGCAATGGTGCACCCGGAGGTTTCGGCGGATCCGGAGAAGTGACGCAGGGAACCGCAGCCATCACCATTGATACAGACGGTACTTATACCGCAGAGACCTATACATCCACCGGGGATGATGAAAATGCCCTTCGCGTGGACGGTGCAGAGGTGACTCTGACAGATATTACAGTAGATAAGGCTTCCGGTGCCACCTCCAATACCGAGGACGGCGATTTCTACGGCATGAATGCGGCACTCCTGGCAACCGACGGTGCCAATGTTACCATTACCGGTGCTGCGGTGACATCCTCCGCCCAGAACGGCAACGGCGTATTCAGCTATGGCGAAGGTACAGTGGTGAACATTTCCGATTCCATCATCACCACCACGGCGGATAATTCCGGCGGTATCCAGACCACCGGAGGCGGTACTACCAATGCAACGAACCTGACGGTAAAGACTTCCGGCAATTCTTCCGCAGCCATTCGTTCCGACCGTGGCGGCGGTACTGTAGTGGTCAACAACGGAACCTATGAGAGTAACGGCTATAATTCCCCGGCAGTTTATTCTACCGCGGATATTACGGTAAAAAATGCTACACTGACCGCCAATAATTCCGAGGCACTGGTCATCGAAGGACAGAATTCCATCACATTGGAAAACTGTGACGTGACCGGTAACATGAGCGATACCCAGGGCAGCAGTTCCGAGGAAAACGTGCACAACGTCATGATCTACCAGTCCATGTCCGGTGATGCCGAGGTCGGAACCTCCAGTTTCAGCATGACAGGCGGCACATTGACCTCCAGAAATGGTGACATGTTCTATGTTACCAATACACACTGCACCCTGACCTTATCCGGTGTCAAGATCGTTAATCAGGACAGCGAGGGTGTACTGATGAGAGTGGTGGGCAACAGTGCCTCCCACGGATGGGGCACGGCAGGTTCCAACGGCGCCCAGGTGGATGCAACTTTTGACAGTCAGACGGTAGAAGGAGACATCGTGGTGGATACCATTTCCACATTGAATCTGACCCTGTCCAACAACAGCAGTTTCACCGGAACCATCAATATTATTGACAATGCCGAGGATGGTACCGCCGTGGACAACAATGCCGTGATTACTGTAGAAAAAGGCAGCACCTGGACATTGACTGGCGATTGCAGTATCAGCTCGCTGGACAATCAGGGCACCATCAATTACAATGGCTACACCATTACGCTGGCGGACGGTACAATCCTGAAGTAACGGTAATGTAAAGAGCGCAATATTTGTCATAAAATAAAAAGAAAACTGGCACGACAGAAGCACCGGGAAAAGGTACACTTACAGTATGATTATCAGTGATAAAAGGAGACCCCCTATGAGCGAACAGAGAACCTATCACAATCCTGTACAGCGAGGTTTTTTCCCGGATCCTTCTGTGATCCGTGTCGGTGACGATTATTATATGGTGAATTCCAGCTTCCAGTATTTTCCGGCAATTCCCATTTCCCATTCCAGAGATATGGTACACTGGCATATCATCGGGCATGCCATTACGAATCCGGAATGGCTGGACATCAGCGACATCCGGGATTCCCACGGAATCTGGGCGCCGGATATCGAATATGTGGACGGAAAATACTATATTTATGTAACCTTACGTCTGAATGCGGACGGCAAGCGTGACAATAACGTAATGCGCAGACAGTTGGTGATGGTGTCCGACAGGCCGGAAGGCCCCTACAGCAAGCCGGTATGTCTGGAAGTGGACGATATCGACCCGTCACTTTTTGTAGATGATGACGGCAGCAGATATATGATCATTGCGAAAGCGGCACAGGCGGTTCCTCTGACAGCGGACGGACTGGCGGTGGCAGGCCCGGCAAAGACGGCATGGGAAGGCACGGGGGAGCGCTGCTCCGAAGGCCCCCATATCATGAAAAAGGACGGCTATTACTACGCTATCGTGGCGGAAGGTGGT
Source organism: uncultured Acetatifactor sp. (assembly GCA_934394815.1). Classification (GTDB taxonomy): domain Bacteria; phylum Bacillota; class Clostridia; order Lachnospirales; family Lachnospiraceae; genus Acetatifactor. The sequence goes on from CAKRRD010000036.1 coordinate 32,471, forward strand.
ACCGGCTACGGTCACGGAATCAATGTGGGAAGAAGTAAGAATTTCTATGGCCCTTATGAATGCTCTCCCTACAATCCGGTCATGCGCCAGAAGGATCCCACCGCCCCTATTCAGAGAGCCGGACATGGCAAACTGGTACAGGACCAGAATGGTCAATGGTGGTGCTATTATCTCTGTGGCAGACCCAATGAGGGCAATTATACGACTGTGGGCAGAGAGTCGGCACTGGATCCCGTACAGTGGACGGAGGATGGCTGGTTTACCGTCAACGAGGGAAAAGGCCCCAGTCTGACACAGACCGCTCCGGATCTGCCAGAGTGCATTTATGAGAGAAATCTGTTCGATGATTTTAACGATACGAAGCTGAATCTGGAATGGGAGTTCGTTCGTAATCCGGATAATGGTTCCTGGTCATTGACCGAACGTCCCGGATATTTCCGGATCTGGACCAGAGATGGACAGTTGAATGAGATCCGTGCGAAAAACACGCTGTTGAGAAGAGAGCAGGAACTGTCTTATGTGGCAGAGACAAAGCTGGAGTTCTATCCGGATAAGGACGGAGAACAGGCGGGACTGACCTGCTACTACAGCACAGCCACCTATGCCAGATGTTCCTTGTGCCATGAGGGTGGCAGGAAGATCCGGCTTGTCATCAACCGTAACCACGGTGAGGAACTGATGGCGGAAGTGGACAATGTGAAGGAGACTCCCGTATATCTGAAAGTGGTGGTGGAGAAGCTGACAAGAACCTTCTATTACAGCTATGACGGTGAAAACTGGAAAAAGGTCGGCGTCCTGGAGAACTGCATTTATCTCTGCGATGAGGGGGTTCCCGACGATCCGAAGCGTCACACCGGTACATTGGTAGGTATTTATGCCAACAACGGAGGCTGCGGAAGCCGTAAAGCAGCGGATTTTGACTATTTCAAATATGAGGATTAAACAAAAAAGACAGCCGGATTTTGGCTAAAAGTGCGAAAAAGTCGCAATGATAAGAAATCTGTTTGCCAAATAGTCGAAATAATGGTAAAATAATTATGGTTCTGGATGTAAGTGCTTACATTTCAGAATCGACAGGAACAAATGCAACGCATAGTTTCATACATCTCTTTTCAAAGGATCCTGGGTGAGCAGCCCGGGATTTTTTGTGCATCCGAAGCAGTCTGGAATATTTTTGGGTTCTTATATCATGATCCTGCTGGCGGCAAAAATGCTGCGGAAGCTGATCGACGAAAACAACCACAAAATCGAGATCAGTGTATATCAGACCGGATCCGGGAAATGGAACAGCATATCGGAGATATAGAGAATCTGTATGCAGGAATCCGGAGCATGCGGCATGATATGAAAAATTATATCGCAGATATGGAAACTCTCATGAACGGACAGCCGGAGCAGACGCCGCTGCGGCAGTATCTGGATTCTTTGCAGACTTCCGTGGAGCAGCTTAAGACCACCGGCGGAACCATGAATGAATTTTACCTGAAACAGTTAAAAGATATTCCGGCGGGCAGCAAAGAAGCACTGGAAAGCATAGGAATCACTCAGGCCAGGGACGGAAGCCTGATCGTGGATGAAAAAGTGTTCCGGAACGCGGATGCAGATACCTTGCAGAAGGTATTGGGAGGTGAAGAAGGCTTCGCCTCCAAAATAAGCTTCCTCGGCGAACACATCAGTAAGAAGGCTTCCGAAAATGTGGTCAGCGCCTCCAGCCGGTATGGCTCCAATGGGGCAACCTACATGGGAGCTTTTGAGGCTGATAAGTATAATTTCTTTGGGTAAGATTGTGTTGTAAAAAAAGGCGTTGTATTTCAGAAAATCTGAGATACAATGCCTTTTTGCATATCCGGACTTGAAAAAGTGTGGATTTTATATCAAATTATAAATGTAACGTAAAATAAGTTACATCTATAAAAAGATGATTGAATGAAACTTTTCCTG
>CAKRRD010000037.1 GCA_934394815.1 uncultured Acetatifactor sp.
ACTTTGAGGAATTTCCCGCTGCAACTTTTGGGAAGTGCCTCTGCATTTTCAGGTAATTTGTACTTGCAAAAAACAGTTTTGATAATAGTAAGTAGCTGTAGTATCTCCTATCGTTATGCAATTTCCTTTTTCAATTCCATCATAATTATCATACTTTACTGTTATATCCACTCCATTATTTGTATCTGTTCGTGACACAAAGTGTAACCCTCTCTCGCATTCCATTACTTCTTCTTTTGTATGCGCCTTTGCTTTATAAATCGAATCAAATATTCTTTCTACAACAAATTCTTTCCATTCCTGTACATTGATATCCATCACAAATCGCCATCAATATTATGAATTTTGATTAGATTTTCTTTCGAACCTGCCTCTTGCACATAACTATATTCTCCACCTTCAATGTTTGCCGTATGATAATCAATTCCTATTCTATTAATTATTACTGTTCTATCCATTTTTCCGCTTGTTACCTTTCGTATTCCTTTTTTCTATTGCATCACATACTGCATCTGTAATCCATTGAGACACATTTCTATGTGAATCTTTTGCTAATATTTTTATCTGTTCTGCAATATCTTCATCAAGTGATATATTAACTCGTTTCTTCATGAACAACCTCATTTATAAACATTTTATACACACATTATACATTTATCATATGTATAAATCAATAAAATTATAGTAATTATGCCAATCCACTTATAAATATAAAAATAGCAGAGCAATCAGCCTGCTCTGCCACCATTATTGTTCCAAAAGTTTCAACCATTTCTGTTAAATGCCTTCATATTGTGTTATCAAAGTTTCTTCTAAGCTCCCCCTCTTTCACATTCCATTTTTTTCTCTGATTCCTCGTATGTTTCACACAAGTTTTCCAAAGCTTCACTCCAAAATAATCCAGTAAAAATTCTGGAAATGCGCTCAACACGAATACCTTCTGTTTCTCATTTAACTTCACTTCCAGCATATATATTCCATCAGGCATCACCTCTCTGGAATACTGCTCATAGTCCATCGTGTCAGACAGTTCATATAAGCATGACACCCTCATTGCAAACACATCAATAATATCTTTCCATACACCAATGTCATATTCCTTAAAATGGGGATTATATGCTCTTTCTGCTGAAACATTCTTGTAATTGCCAAGATTCTGTATCTCCACAAAGTAATCTGCTCCGTTGCCGCATTTTCCCGGTTCATAGTCTCTGAGTGCCTCAACCATCGGATAGCTGATGTATAATTTTCCATTCTCTGTTTCATTGTCAAAACTTTCAAGCATTTGGCGGACAATATCTCCATTTACTGTTTTTCCTAAATTCGTTTGATGGACATCATAATCAAAGAAAAGATACACCTCCGAAAAATCATCTCTCGACAATCCCGTGAGCTGTTTCCTAATCTCAGCATTACTTTCCCTAAGGACCTCAATAATATCCGTATCGAATTCATCTGCCTTCAACTTTTTCCAAAGCATATAAATATTCTCCCCAGCCGGAAGTGTGATAATGGTATAGTTTCCATGAGAAAAAAATATCTTCGAAATATTATTAATAACTTGGGGCTCTCTAACCTCTCCTTCGACTATAAATGCTTTATAGTCTTTATTTGCCATTGAATGCACCTGCCTTATACATTTTTTGAAGGTTATGCGCCTGGCGCAGTTCCTTCTCTGTCAGTTCAGAGATAGCTTTTATCCGGTTATTTTCAAGCACAAAATAGCTGTCTGGCCTCAGTAAATCATTACTCATCAAGTCCGTATTATGCGTAGTTGTAAATATTTGAACGCCGGATATCTGTTTCAGATGTCTCTGCACCGAATCCGATAATTCAAAATGGTAAAAGGCATCAAATTCATCAATAAATACAAAAGATGCCTTTTCCATACGAATATACCAATAGTAGAACAATGCCAATGATCTGGTTCCGGTAGACGCAATCTTAAAGAAATCCGCATCCCTATTCTCAAAGTGACAATAGATTGCCTTTCTTCCGTCTATTTCGCATCCATACAGCTCATAGTCAATACCATTTTCTTTCAAAAACTCTTGAAAATCTTGTACCTTTCCGCTATTAACAATACCGTCCGCCACACTTTCATTACCATTTGTAAACCCTTCATAGCCACGACTATCCAGAGAATAGAACAAAAGCATTCGATCTACAAAATCCATAAATTTCCTAAATACTTGATTTTGTTCATTATCAGTAAGGATAGAATTGTTGCTCACATATTTAACGCGGGAAATTGGACTCTCATTCTTAATAGATGCATTCAAAGTATCAGAACCCTCCAACAATGTGAATCCATCTTTCGTAAGAAAGTCAAAAAAAATAACCTCTTTCCCATCAATAGATAAGCTCTCACTCTTTAATGTACTTACATCGTTTTTACTATAACGATACACCACTTCATGCTCGTCAAATAAAAAGGTATATTCAAATTCGGCAAACGGCTTCCTCCCACTCATATTAAGATAAAAATCATAACTTGGAAGAAGCTTCTGTTTTTCTGTCAAATGAGTAATAATATCAAAGATAGCTAATCCAAGATTCGATTTTCCGCTGCTGTTAATACCATAAATAATCCCCTTTGTCACACAACCATTATCTATGATTTCAGAATTAAAGTTATAATTGCTGGGTGAGCCTATATCAAATGTAATTTTATTCTGAAAACCTTTGAAATTTTCTACACAGAATTTCTTTAACATAATAATCACCTTTCTTCTCTTTTTCTTTATTATATTATTATCTGTAAAAAAAATCAACTTATGCCGTATTTTTTTTACGGTGCGAGTTGATTTTTACCGTTACCATATCCAGAAACTAACTTATGTAAAAGTCTTTGATCTGCCAATCGCTTCTTATAACCACAAACCGCGCATCCTCTCAAAAGAATGCGCGGTCTGTTCTATGTTATAATCCCCTTTTACCTATGTTATGATCCTGTTTTCTGTGTCTGGTCACCAGAACATGTATCGTTCCCCCACCGATTACAGTCAATGCGGTAAGTGTTATATAAAACGGCTTCCATGCAATAGGATCTGCTTCTGTATGCTGTTGTGACAATACATATCCCGGTAGTTCCTTTTGTTTCTCCGCGAAAGCTCCTAACGGAGAACGTTCCTCCACAATGACCACATATTCCTCCGGCTCAGCCGCGTGTGTGGGCAGGCATGTCGGACCTCCCAGAATTGCTGCTGTCAGCATGACTGCTGCGATCCGTATTTTCCCCTTTTTCATCCGCCGCTATTCCCCGCTTTCTTTCAGTGGCATATCCCATTATCGCATTTCTGTTTTGATACTTCAAGTATCATTTATAAAATTATATAAAACATTCCCTAAATTGTCAATAGCGCTCCCATTTTTGTCTCTTGCCGTTTTCTGAAAACTCATGAAATCTCCATGGCCTCCCGCCACACTTCGCACAATCTCTCCAGACTCCATGCCGCGTTAGCCGGGCTGGTGGAGGGCAGCACCGTGGCTTCGATACCGGTCAGGGGCAGCTGATACTTTCGATAGAGTTCTCCTGCTTTGTTCCCATTGGCATAAATTCTTGCAATCTGCGATTCTGCCAGCAGCCGCCGGATGTCGGTTGGCTCCACGTTCCGGATGCTGCTGTCGCTGGATCCCTTGATATCACAACTCTGGATCACATCCCAGACGGCGATATGGTGGGCCAGCAGCATCTTCCTTTTCTCCTCGATAGTCTCCGGCACCGGTTCGTCGCACAGCTTCGCCAGAACTTTCCAGAAGCGGTTCTGCTCATGTCCATAGTAAAAATGGTTTTCTCTGGACTTCACGGAAGGCAGTGTCCCCAGGATCAATATCTCTGAAGCCGCATCGCAGACCGGTGCAAATGTATGTTCAATATGTTCATATTCCATATTTTTTCGCTCTTTTCATCTCTGACTCTCCCTATCTATGCTTCCCCTGATTTCTGCACTCCGAAGCATCCCGGGTCCAGTTTCTGCTCCTATCTGTCGTGTTCCAGTCTCCATTTGATGCATCGGGTCAGATACTCCACGTAGTCCTCATTTTTACACATTTCCTTGCCGGGGGTATCGGAGATTTTCGCCACATCCATACCGTTGCAGGCTGTAGTCTTCATGACGATATTTAGCGGCTCCTCACAGGTGTCATTGGCAATGTAAGTTCCGATACCAAATGCCACCGTTACCCGGTCCTGAAATGCCTTCCGCAGTTCATCCGCCCGGACAAAATCCAAGCTGTCACTGAACAGCAGGGTCTTGCGTTTCGGGTCGATCCCCAGCGCCTCATAATGGGCGATCATCTTTTCGCCCCAGGCGAAGGGATCCCCACTGTCATGCCGCACGCCGGAAAACAGGGTGGAATAGGTCAGCTGGAAATCTTTCAGGAAACAGTCCGTGGTGATGGTATCCGTCAGGGCGATTCCGTTCAGGACGCCATACTCCTTCACCCAGGCATCCAGCGCATACCAGTTGGAATAGGCCGGATTATGCTTGTGGTTGCCCTGTCCGGTACACATGATCCACTCATGAGCCATGGTGCCCACCGGCGTCACATTCCATTTTTTCGCCAGATATACATTGGATGTACCGATGCAGGCGGAATCCTTATAGTCCTTATTGTGAGCCACCAGTTCCTGTACCGCCAGTTCCTGTGCCTCCGCGGACAGTCGGCGCCGCAGCCCGAATTCACTGAAATTTCCGAGGCAATAGGTTCCGTCCACCAGCTTCTGCACCTTATCCGCCAGCCGATCCCGGAAAGAGGCGTACAGCTTCTCATAGTCATAATTCAAGCGGAAAAAAACTTCGTTGACGATAGCCAGTGTCGGGATCTCATACATGGAAGTATTCAGCCAGGAGCCCTTCGTTTCGATGGTCAGGCCGCAGTCTGCCTCCGTACCGATCTCGAAATCTTCATACCTTGGCTGCCACAGCCGCAGAAAATCCACATAGGAGCCTTTGATCCATTTTACGTTTTCCAGATAGGCCAGTTCCCCTTCCGTGAAACGTAAATTGCAGTACGCTCGGATCTGTGCCTTGATCTCCTCCACCATCTCCGGAGTAAAAAAGACATCCGTATTCCTGCATTTGAAGGTCCAGGTGGTCTTGTATGCGCTGAACTGGTGATAGATGCACTGTCCCATGGAGAACTTATACATATCATTTTCCAGTAAGCTGTTGATGATCTGTGGTAATTGCATGATTTTATCCTCTTTCTCTCTTAAATTCACAACCGTTTGTAAATTCGATATGTTCTCTAAATCACGTCCACCTGGATCGGTCCCATGGCCGCAATAGCCGTCTGATGCGTCTGCGGGGTCACACAGGCGCAGGCCTTCTCAATAACACAGACTCTTGCTTCCGGCACGAAGGCTTTCGCCATGACCACATTGCTCAACACACAGATTCCGGTACAGAATCCGGTGAAATCCACTTCCATGGGGTATTCTCCCTCCGCAGCCCCTCCCGCTGCCGTCACCTCTTCCCAGATTGCCCTGAGCACATTTCCGAAGTCCAGACTGCCAAAGGTAGGCTTTTTCACCGTGAGAACCTGCTCCGGCGCATAATGTTCCTCTACTGCCTTCACAATATCCGGATGGATCTCATACCCTTCCGTGCCTTCCTGTCCATGCAAAACGGGCAGGCGCTTTCCTTCCTGGGTGTTCAGATAATCCGCCGTGTGGGTGTCCTTGGTAAAGATTACTTTGTAGTATTCCCCGCTTTCTGCTGCCGCAACGATATTTTTTACCGCTGCCTCGCACTCCCCATTCCCCAGTGCTCCGGTGATGAACTCCTGCTGTGCGTCTGTGATTACTAATATCTTCTTTGTCATGATTTTTCTCCTCTACTCCACTGTTTTTTCCAACATCTGTAGGATCTTTTCTTTTTCTCTGCTGCCGTTTGTCTGCAATCTGAGATAGGGTATCTGGTATACCTCTAAAATATGATTTTTCTTATCATCTCTTTTTGCCTGCTTATCATTTTCCTTATGGAATTTGTATCCGTCCACTTCTATCACCAGAACCGGCTTTTTACTGATCCGGTTATAGATCAGGAAATCCACATGTGTTGCCTGGTTCATGGCATATTCGCATTCATCCGCTTCCAGCCGCCTGAGATCGCGGATCAGCATATTCAGCGGAAAATGGCACACATGATCCAGGCAGGCAAATCTTTCTTCCACAAGGATATCGCTCAGCAATGCTTCCATAAGATTTTCTGAATCATATTCCGAAATTCTCTTATGCTTTTTCAAAAATTCCATTCGTTCCAAGGTATATTGCTTATACAGGTAATCGAATACGGAATAGATTTCGCTCTCCGTAACTTCAAATTTATTGTACTGGATATAGTGGATCAGATCCGATATATTCCGCTCCTGTTCCTGCTCGTTCCCCGTCACCACCAAAACCAGACGTTTCTTCGCTCTGGACACCGCGACATTGATCAGATAAGGATCATCTGCGAAATCCGATATCTCGTCATCCACCGTCGATAATATGATGGTATTTTTTTCCTTTCCCTGAAACTTATGCACCGTTGCCGCATCTATTTCCGGGAATTCCTGCTGCAAGGCTTCTACCTGATTTCTGTAGGGTGCTATGATTCCCATCTCCTCCGGTACTTCCAGAAGTTTCGGCAATACCTCTTCCCGGATAACATCTATTTGTCTCTGACTGTAATGATTTCTTACATGGTTCCCCTTTGCTGTCTTTATTACGGACAGCACATCCGGTTCCCCATGATCCTCCGTCATAATGATCAACTGTCCCCTGTAAAATTTCTGATTACAGAAATTGATGATCTTCGGATGGCACCGGTAATGCTCCCGCAGCAGAGTCTGTTTTGCCAGCGGCAGCACCTCCGTAACTGATTGCAGAAAACTCTTCGTATACCGGTAACCCTCCGGCAGATGAAAGCTCTCAAAGACAGCTTCCGTACGCTCTTTCATCGCTTCCGTAACCACATTGGGAAGCTGTTTGGTATCTCCCACGATCACAACATTTCTGGCACAGGACAATGCCAATGCTCCGGTTGCAATATCCACCTGCGATGCCTCATCCATGATCAGATAATCATAGACTACCTCGCCGCCCAGACTGCTCCTGGAGGAAAATGTCGTACTCAGCGTAATTGGATATTCCCGCAAAATATCCTGTGGATTTTTCCAAAGATCATTTTCGTCAAACCGCGGTCTGTCCGTTCGACCTTCATATTTTCGTGCGACCTTATCTTTCAGCAAAATCATGGACTGTCTGCCAAGTTCTTCTGCCAGTCCCTTGCCGACCCCCTGAAGGAATTTTTCTATTTCCTCGATCCGGTTCTCCAGCTCCCGTTTTCTGGCAGCATAATATTTTGCCTGAAAAGTAGTGATGATCCGGGATATCTCCTGCTTATAGAAATCAAAATTCCTTATTCCGTAATGGAAATAGCTCTTCAACCGGAACAGCAGGCTGATCCGCTGTCTTTCCTCCGAGATCCATTGACACTCCTGCCACAGATCCATCCACTGTGACGAGGAAAGCTCCCTGCGAAGTTTTATTGCCTCTGTATTTACATCGGATTCCTGCACATACTGTTCGAAATAGGTAAGCTCCGTCGCCAGTTGTGACTGTTCCTGCTTCCGTTGTGCCAGCTCTTCCTGCAATTCATACACCTTTTTTAATTGTGCTGACATGGTGTAAATATCATTTTCCAGTTTTCTTCGATCACCCCCGTATTTCCAGGTGTCCATCCGGGGATATTGTCCGGTCTGTTCGCTGATAAATGCCCTTTTATTCTGTGTGCTCCCCAGTTTTGCAACCAGAAATTCCAGTCTGTATTTGTCAGATGCCAGTTTCTCATAGACATTATCCGTGGCAGAATTATTATTGGATACGACCTGTACTGTTTTTCCCTGCATCAGTATATTGGCAATTATATTCAGGATTGTCTGTGTCTTGCCGGTACCCGGCGGCCCCTGAATCACACTGATCTGACTTTCCATTGCGTTTTTCACCGCCCTGTATTGGCTGTTATTGCAACCAAAGGGGAAAATCGGCACATAGTCATATCTTCCCTTTTCCCGCTGCATGGATGACGGATTCAGATACTTTGCAAGAGCCGTATCACTTCCTATGAAGGTCATCTTCTCATATTGCTTTGCCAGCAGTTTCTCGCCGGTTTCTTCATTTTTCAGTTCACTTAATTCCGCTATCTGCCTCAGATAATCAAAAACGCTCTGGGATTGCTTTTGCTGTAAGCATGACACTGTAATCTGCAATTCGTTCTGGGAATAATCCTTTTCCTTCCCCTCTTCAAAGCAAATATGCCAATAGGCCTGCCAGCCGTTTTGAAAAACATAGATCTCACGGATCCTGTTAAATTTTTGTCCATCCTTACTGATCTGATACAACGCCGGATTCAGCCGCTTCGGATCCCGTAACCAAGTAACGTTATTATAGGAATAAGAATAAGTTCTGCCGTTTTGAAAACACACATCCAGTTTCTTTGTTGCCGGATCATAATTGCAGCTTTTTATCTCCGATGTCTTAATCTCCCCTTTTATAATCACCATGTTTTCTCTGGTATTCATAAAAATCCCCACTTACTTTTCTTATCAGCACAAGAAGCAGGCAATCGACCTCTGCGACTGCCTGCTTCTCATCTTTACAAAAACAATTTTCTGACCTTCTCTGCGTCAAATATGACTTCCTTTAATCCATCCACTTCAATCTGATACAGGGCATTGGCTGCCAGATGCTCTGCTGCCTGCTCCAGATCACGGATGCCGCTGGTGTTGGAATAGATCTTCACGACCTCCTCCAGTCCCTCTTCGGTGATGGTACATTCATCTGCCTGCAATCCGATACGTTTCAACACCTTCGGCAATGCGAATCTGGAGAAAATGATCTTCTTCTCCTCCGGTGTGTAATCGGGAATATCGATCACCGCAAAGCGGGACATTAACGGCGCACTGATCTGGTTCTTATCGTTGGCGGTGGCGATGGGATAGACACCAAAGGTGGGTACGGTACATTCCATATAATTGTCCGTGAATCCCAGGTTATCTAACAGTGTCAGAAGCACATCCGCCGGATTGCCGTTGCCTTTGCCACTGGCCGCCTTGTCCAGCTCGTTGATAATGAATACCAGATTGGACTCTCCCGCCATGGAAAAAGCTTCCATGATGATACCGGGCTTGGCATTGGCATAGATTCTGGAGCTTCCGGTCAGCTGCTCCGGATCGTTGATGGAACTCATATCCAGTGTCGTCCAGGGAAGCTTTAAGATCCTTGCCACCGCATAAGCGATCTGGGATTTGCCGGTTCCCGCGGGACCCACCAGCAGAAGTCCGTAGGCCGGTAAGGTGTGGGTACGGTTGATCTGGATGATGGTCTCCATGATCCGCTGCTTGACTCTCTCCATGCCGTACAGTTCCTCGTCCAGGATCCGTCTGGCCTCCACCGGGTCAATGGCTTCGAAATAATTGCCCTTCCACTGAATGTTCATCATGATGGACAGCGCTCTCTGGGCATGTCTTCTCTCTTCGGGAGACACCTCATGGGATCTGGCCACCGCCAGGTTCCTTCTGGCCCACAAGCGGATGTTCTCCGGCATGGTCCTTCCGGCACAGGTCATGAAATCGGAGATACTCTGGAGGCTGGTAAGCTTCATATCATCGCCGTCTTCCTCCTCATCCTCTCCCTGTTCCTCTTCCGCAGGAGCACTGCTGGCGAACAGTCTTTCCATCATGAACTGTAAAAATCCGTCTTCCGCCGACAGCTTCGTACCGCCGCCGAATGCCGTTTCCCGAATCTTGTATACTGCATAACCATCTGCCCTGTTCTCTCCGGAGAGGCGGACATTGATGTGATTTTCTCCCAGCCATCTGACGAGGCTGACGAATCTGGCATCAATCTGTAAAATATCGGCATAGGCACTGCTGCCCTCTTCCTTGAATTCGAAATTGGTGCGCTTGCTCTGGTTACCGAAGACGCCGATAGCATGATGCTTCCACTGTTCCCTGCTGTTGTCCAGAATCAAGATCGGCTTTTCAGGGCCTGCCACAGCCTCACTGGAACGAAACGTAGTATAGGTGCATATAGGATCCTGCTTCTTTTCATTTTCCGGAGTACTGCTGAAATCAAATACCGGCATTCTTAACCTCCTTTTTTCTCGCCTGAATCTTCTCCTCATCGATCAGTTTGAACTGTTTTACCAGATTGGTCATATTCTCAGACTGGGCGGACAATTCCTCACTGGTGGCAGACAGCTCTTCTGCTGCCGCCGAATTGGACTGTACGATCTCGGAGATCTGGTTCACACCGCTCTCCGCCTGCTCCATGGCATCCGCCTGGGCAGCAGCGATCTGGGTCAATTCCTCGGAATCCTGTGCAATCCTGCGGACGCCCTCCACGATAACACTTAAGGTCTGGGAGGCATGATCCACTGCCTCGTTACCGGCATGGATCTCTTCCAGTGTGCCGCCGATCAGATTTCTGGTATTGACTGCGGACTGGGCACTCTGCTCTGCCAGCTTACCGATCTGGTCAGCCACTACGGCAAAGCCTCTTCCGGCCTCTCCCGCTCTGGCTGCCTCGATGGAAGCATTCAGGGACAGCAGATTCGTCTGGCTGGCAATATCCTCGATCTCGCCGATGATATTGCTGATCTTCTCGGAAGTCTCATTGATCCGTCCCATAATTGCCATCAGATGATTCATCTCGGTACGGCCTTCGTCTGCCTTTGCAGAATACTGCTGTGCCTGTTTACTGGAATTCTTCGTATGCTCCGCGGTATTGTCTACCATGGAAGCAATATTGGTAATGGTGGCCTGTAACTGCTGTACGGCTCCTGCCTGCTCGGTCGCGCCCTCTGCCAGAGACTGGGCAGCGTCTGCCAGACTTCCGGCCCCCATGGATACCTGCCCGGATACCGAATTGACATTGTACAGTGCCTCGTTCATCTTGTATTTGATATCCCGCAGGGCTTCCTTCAGTTCATCCAGATCCCCCACATAGAGTTCAGGATAACGGAACTTCACGGTCCAGTCACCGTTTGCCATAGAGTTCAGAGCCTGCTTGATATCCTCGATGATCATTTTCAGATTCGCAGCCATTTCTGTAGCCGCCCGGGTCATCTCTGCTACTTCATCCTCGGACTGTACTGCCGGGAATTCTGTCGTCAGGTCTCCGGCTGCGAAACCATCCAGACGTTCCGTCAGAGCCTCCAAAGGATGTGCGATTCCCTTGGCGATCATCTTGCCCGCTTTCTCGGATCTGGCAAATCCCAGTGCGATGATCAGCAGGATGAGCAGAAAGATAAGCACGCGGAAAACATCCAGTTTCTGCTCCATGACATTCCCATTTGTCACACTGCTGTCCAGCAGGGAAGTCATGGCTGCGTATACCTGCTGGAAAATGGGATCCATCTGGTCGCTGGCCATCTGCTGTGCCTGCATTCTTTTCGCGGGGTCAGAAGAAGTCCCCAGTTCCAGTACCTGTGCCTCAATCTGCCGGTAAGAAGCCACGCCGTCTTTGATCTGCTGGTAGATAGCTTTCCCGTCCTCTGTAATCATGTCATTTTCCAGGGCATTGATATAGGTGTCCAACTGTTCTTCCGTCAGGTCATGGGCATTTTTCGCCGTCGCCACCAGATCATCGTCATCATAACCGATGGCGGCACGGGTCTCACTTCGCATCTCTGCGATAACGATCATGGCCTTGCCGATATCCCCCTGTGCGAAGCCGTAATGCCGGAGCGCATAGGAATACTGATAACTAACGATTCCCATGGCCACACAGGCAATGATTCCCGTCGCACTCAGCAATAACGTGATCTTACGAAATACTTTCAATAAACGCTTCTCAATGGGGAGCTTGTTTAAACTGTTAATTCTGTCCATTCCAATGTTCCATCCTCTCTGTAAACTGCGTGTAAAAATCGTTTGTCCCCTCGTACGGCAATAAGTAAAACAGACGCAGCAACAGCAGATTTTCTTCCCGCTGTTTCCCTTCGTCTTCTCCTGCCAGTCTTTCTTCCATGGCATGTAACAAATCATGCCACTGCAGGGTAAATTGCTGGTTTCTGGTCAGTTCCGGCGTATCGATCCATTTGCTGACCTTCACCTTACTGCGGTTCTCCTTCGCACATTCCCCAGTCTGGAGAAAATAGGAAAATCCACCGTTCTCATAATATCTTCCCAGAGGAAACAATCTGCAGATTCCGGGGCGGTATGGGTGGATGCTGCATCGCCCTTCCCCGTCCAGATACACACAGGCTTCCTCTGTTCCCTGCATTTTCAGGTTCGGCAGAATCACTCCATCCACCACATGCAGTTCCACTGCCGTCGAAAGCAGTTCCTGCATGCTCTTCCCCAGTCCCGTAGTCAGCCGGTAGACATCGTAAGGATCCAGGATGATGGAGTTTCCCATGCCATGGCAGCACCGGGAACAGCCTTTGCAGCCACCGCAGTCCGCCTTTACCATATCATTTGCTTTGTATAAATGGCCGTCGGATATCTCCGCAAGGCTTACATTTCGCTTCATATCTTTACCATCAGCCTCTCTGTGCCTTGCGTTCCATGATTTCCTTCAGGGTCTCGGTATAGGGTGCTCTTGCCACGCCGTACTCCGTTACGATTCCGGCGATCAGTTCATGATCTGTTACATCAAAAGCCGGATTGTATACCTTTACCCCCTCCGGAGCCATGCGCTCTTTGTACCACATCTCAGTGACCTCCTCCGCTTTCCTCTGCTCGATACAGATATCCGCACCGGTCGCAGTGGCCATATCAATGGTAGAGGTAGGTGCACAGATATATACCGGCACACCGTACTGTCTGGCTACCGCTGCTACCACGCTGGTACCGATCTTGTTGGCGGTATCGCCGTTGGCGGCCACCCGGTCACAGCCCACGAACACTGCCTGCACCCACCCCTTGGACATTACGGAAGCAGACATATTATCGCAGATCAGTGTCACATCCACCCCTGCAGAATGCAGTTCAAAGGCAGTCAGTCTGGCTCCCTGCAGCAGGGGTCTTGTCTCATCGGCGAATACATGGAAGTTATAGCCCTTCTCCTGTCCCAGATAAATGGGTGCCGTTGCAGTACCATATTTTACTGTTGCAAGTTGTCCTGCATTACAGTGGGTCAGAATACCATCTCCCGGTTTTACCAGTTCCAGGCCAAATTCTCCGATTTTTCGGCATACTTCCACATCTTCCGCACGAATCTGCAATGCTTCATTATGCAGGATTTCCTTCACTTCTGCCACAGATCTGTGTTCTTCCCTGCCCGCCTTTACAGCCACAGCATTCATGCGCTTCAATGCCCAGGACAGATTGACTGCGGTGGGTCTGGAAGAATCCAGATATTCCTTATATTCGGTAAATTTCTGATAAAACTCCTCGAAATCCTCGGTCTCGATGCGGTTTGCCAGCAGGTAGATACCCAGTGCCGCCGCTACACCGATGGCCGGTGCTCCTCTGACTTTCAACAGATAAATGGCATCCCACATCTCCTGCGCCGTATGTAAGGCGATCAGTTCGATCCTGCCGGGCAATAAGGTCTGATCTATGATGATCACCGCGTCCTGCGCTTCATCCAATGCTACGGTGTCGTAATCAAGAATTGTCTTCTGTTTTTCCATGGGTACTCCTTCTGTTTTTTAATTTTCATGCCGGATAATATCGGCAAATTCCGCTTTTGCCGCCCTGGCCAGATCCTCCGGGGTCAGGCGGATCTGGGATCCGATCCTGCCGCCGCTGACGTAGATCTGTTCCTGCGTCTTTGCACTCTCATCGATCCTGGTCACATACTGTTTTTTCATACCGATAGCGGTACAGCCGCCCCGGATATAGCCGGTGATGGCATTGATATCTTTTACGTGGATCATTTCCACACTCTTTTCCCCTACGGATTTCGCTGCCTTTTTCAGATCCAGTTCCGCCGCGATGGGAATAACGAATACAAAATAATTCTTGCTGCTGCCCACCGTGACCAGCGTCTTATAGACCTGTTCATAGGGCAGGGATAATTTATCCGCTATCTGAAGCCCGTCCACGAATTCCTCGCACTCATAGGTGTGATGGGTATAAGGAATCTTCAGTGATTCCAAAATCCGCATGGCGTTGGTCTTTACTTCCTTTTGTTTTGCCATAAAAATATCACTCACATTCTTGCTCTGTTAAATATTTAGCATTTCTATTTTACTATTTTGCTCCCCCCAGTGCAAGCATACAGGCTAAGAAACTTACACAAATTGCATCTGTTTTTTCTTCGAAAAAACTCCGCCCGATTTCCGGACAAACCGGGGAACCAGACGGAGTTTTATATGTTTTTAAGGATCCGTTCTTCGGAATTAGTTCGCTGCCTTCTCAGCCTTTGCAGCTTTCAGCTGCTCTGTCAGAGCAGGTACTACCTTGTTCAGGTCGCCTACGATGCCATAGTCAGCTACATCAAAGATTGGAGCGGTCTCATCCTTGTTGATGGCAACAATGAGATCAGACTCTTCCATACCGGCTACATGCTGAATAGCACCGGAGATACCGATTGCAAAGTAGATCTGGGGACGAACGGTCTTACCGGTCTGTCCAACCTGCAGATCCTTGGGCTTCCAGCCGTTATCTACAACGGCACGGGAGCAGGATACGGTACCACCCAGAACCTCTGCCAGATCATCCAGAATCTTGAAGTTCTCTGCGCTGCCTACACCACGGCCGCCGGATACCAGAATCTTTGCATCCATGATATCAACGGTATCGGATACAGCCTTAACGACTTCCTTGATGGTGACATATTTGTTGTTCGGAGTAAATCCGGGATTGTACTCTTCAATCACAGCCTTTGCCCCTGCGATAGGAGCAATCTTCTGCATAACACCGGGACGAACGGTTGCCATCTGAGGTCTGTTGTCAGGGCAGGCGATGGTTGCGATGGTGTTACCGCCGAATGCAGGACGGGTCATCAGCAGCTGGTTGTGCTTCTGCTCCTGTCCGGGAATTGCAACGAGAGGGAAATCTCCGATCTCAAGTACGGTACAGTCAGCAGTCAGACCGGTCTTCACTCTTGCGGAAACAGTAGGGCCAAGGTCACGTCCGATAGCGGTTGCGCCTACCAGAACGATCTCCGGCTTATATTTCTCGATAACAGATGCCAGTGCATGTGCATAAGGCTCGGTTCTGTAAGTCTCCAGTTCGGGATCATCCACAAGGATTACCTTATCTGCGCCATACTCAGCCAGCTTGTCCGCCAGATTCTTTACATTATAACCGATCAGAACCGCGGTTACCTCGGTCTCCAGCTTTGCAGCCAGCTCTTTACCTTTGCCGAGCAGCTCCAATGCGATACCACTGATCTCATTGTCTACCTGCTGGGCGAACACATATACACCCTTGTATTCTTCAATATTATTGGTTACCATGGTTTGCCTCCTATATTAGATGATGTGCTTTTCTTTGAATTTAGCCACAATGTAAGCTGCTCCGTCTTCAGGGGAATCGGGAACGATCTTCTCACCTGCGCCCTTACGAACCTTATCGGATGCCTTTGCGATCTTGGTAGGAGATCCCTTCAGACCAAGGTTGCTGTCGTCAACATCTTTCAGATCAGCTCTGCCCCAGGTAGTGATCTCTGCCTTGCAGGCATCGAAGATTCCGCCGGGAGTCATGTAACGAGGCTTATTCAGTTCGGACAATGCAGTGATCAGGCAGGGCATCTTGGCTTCTACCACATGATATCTGTCATCATACTGTCTCTGAACGATCACCTTGTCTCCCTCAACCTTGATGTCCTGTGCATAGGAGATTACAGGAAGTCCCAGATGCTCAGCGATCTGAGGACCAACCTGTGCGGTATCACCGTCGATTGCCTGACGTCCGGTAATGATCAGATCATAATCGATATTTCTCAGTGCACCTGCGATGGTGGTGGAAGTAGCCCAGGTATCAGCACCGCCCAGTACTCTGTCGGTAACCAGGATTGCATTGTCAGCGCCCATAGCCAGTGCCTCACGAAGGGCATCTGCTGCCTTGGGAAGACCCATGGTCAGTACGGTAACTTCTGCGCCGAACTCATCCTTCAGCTTCAGTGCAGCTTCCAGACCAGCCTTATCATCGGGATTCATGATAGCAAGCATTGCGCCTCTGTCAAGAGTTCCGTCAGGATTGAATTTAACACCGCCCTTGGTATCGGGCACCTGCTTAATACAAACAACAATCTTCATTGTATTTTCTCCTTACTTTTCTAATAAAATTTCCGACAAATGCCTGCTTGCTTATTTCAGCAGATCTGCGGAGATAACCATTCTCTGAACTTCGGAAGTACCCTCGTAGATCTCGGTGATCTTTGCATCACGCATCATACGTTCAACTTCGTACTCTCTGATGTAACCGTAACCACCGTGCAGCTGAACAGCCTTGGTAGTAACTTCCATAGCAACCTCAGCAGCATACAGCTTAGCCATAGCAGCTTCTACAGAGTAAGAGATCTTAGGATTGGTCTTGTACTCGTCCTTCTTGCGTGCAGCCTTGTATACCAACATCTTGGCAGCTTCCACCTTGGTAGCCATATCAGCCAGCTGGAACTGTGTATTCTGGAATCCGGAAATGGACTTTCCGAACTGCTTTCTTTCCTTGGTGTAAGCAACGGTTCTCTCCAGAGCGCCTTCTGCAATACCCAGAGCCTGGGAAGCGATACCGATACGTCCGCCGTCCAGAGTGTGCATTGCGATCTTGAATCCCTGTCCCTGCTTACCAAGCATATTCTCCTTGGGGATACGGCAGTCGGTGAAGATCAGCTCGTAAGTGGAAGAACCCTTGATACCCATCTTCTTCTCTTTGGTACCGAAGGTAAATCCGGGAGTACCTTTCTCAACGATAAAGGAAGAAATCTCCTTCATCTTTCTGCCTCTCTTCTCTACGATACCGGTAACTGCGATAACAATATATACATCAGCTTCTTTACCATTGGTGATGAAGCACTTGGAACCATTGATGACCCACTCATCGCCATCTAATACAGCCTTGGTCTGCTGACCCTGGGCATCGGTACCTGCACCGGGCTCGGTCAGACCGAAAGCACCGATCTTACGGCCGCTTGCCAGATCGGGAACATATTTCTTCTTCTGATCCTCAGTACCGAAGGTCATGATAGGATCGATACACAGAGAGGTATGTGCGGATACGATAACGCCGGTGGTTGCACAAACCTTGGAAAGCTCCTCAACACACATAGCGTAGGTCAGGGTATCACAGCCCTGTCCGCCGTACTCCTTGGGAACGGGAATTCCCATGAAGCCGTACTTAGCCATCTTCTCAACGGTCTCTCTGGGGAAGGTTTCGGTCTCGTCAACTTCCTGCGCAAGAGGTTTTACTTCGTTCTCGGCGAACTCTTTGAACAGCTGTCTCGCCATCTCATGCTCTTTGGATAATGTAAAATCCATGATGTTAATCCTCCATTGTTATTATACTTGGTTGTAATTATGAACTCAGACTGTTCCGAGCCGTCGCCGGCCCAGAACAGTTATTTACCATCTGCCTTACTGTGCGTCCACAGGAGTCTTGGTGCGGTCTGCATTGTATACATAGAAGCCCTTGCCGGTCTTCACACCAAGGTTGCCGCCGCGAACCATCTTACGGATCAGAGGACATGCACGATACTTGCTGTCACCGGTCTCCTTGTAGAGAACATCCATGATAGCAAGGCAGATATCCAGACCTACGAAGTCACCCAGTTCCAGGGGTCCCATGGGATGATTAGCACCCAGCTTCATAGCGGCATCAATACCTGCGATATCGGATACACCTTCCATCTTGATGAAAGCTGCTTCGTTGATCATAGGGATCAGGATACGGTTAACTACAAAGCCTGCTGCCTCGTTTACCTGTACGGGAGTCTTGCCGATCTCTTCAGAGATCTTCTTGATGGTATCCACGGTCTCTGCGGGAGTATTCACGCCTGCAATTACCTCTACCAGCTTCATGCGGTCTGCGGGATTGAAGAAGTGCATACCGATCATAGGACGGGTCAGTCCGTTGCCGATCTCGGTAATGGAAAGGCTGGAGGTGTTGGAAGCGAATACACACTCGGGCTTGCAGATCTTGTCCAGCTCACCGAAGGTGGTCTTCTTAACTTCCATGTTCTCAAATGCAGCTTCTACGATCAGATCGCAGTCTGCACACAGATCTTCCTTCAGACCCGGAGTGATCTTGGCTACGATAGCGTCAACTGCTTCCTGAGTCATCTTTCCTTTTTCTACCAGTCTTGCATAGCCTTTTACAATCTTGGCCTTGCCGCCCTCAGCCCATTCCTGCTTGATATCGCAGAGAGCAACTTCATATCCGTCTACCTGAGCAAATGCCTTTGCAATGCCCTGTCCCATAGTACCTGCACCGATAATACCTACTTTCATGGTAAATCCTCCTGATTTTTATACTTTTATTTCGTAATGATTAGCAGTTCTTAAAAGGCTCTTTTACCTTCTCCTTGTTCTTGTCAAGGAAGAAAGCCATGCCGTACTTCTGATCTTCTGTTTCGAAGCAGTCACCAAACAGCTTCTCCTCGATGACTACTGCCTGATCCATATCTGCATCCAGGCCATCGTTAATAGCCTTCTTGCAGTTGCGGACTGCGATGGGAGCGTTCTTTGCAATGGTGGCTGCCATCTTCTGTGCTGCTGCCAGCATTACTTCCTGTGCGCTCTTTACAACATTACCGTCTGCATCCACTTCCGCGCTGTATACTTCATTTACCAGACCGATTCTGTAAGCGTCTGCCGCCTTGATATTGCGTGCGGTGTAGATCATCTGCTTTGCCATGCCTGCACCTACCAGACGAGCCAGTCTCTGGGTTCCGCCGAAGCCGGGAGTAATTCCCAGTCCTACTTCGGGCTGTCCGAAGACTGCATTGTCAGAACAGATTCTGATGTCACAGCTCATGGAAATCTCGCATCCACCGCCCAGAGCGAAGCCATTCACTGCAGCGATCACAGGAATGGGGAAAGTCTCGATCTTGCGGAATACATCGTTACCCTTCTTACCGAAGGCTTCGCCCTCCGCCTTGGTCAGGCTGCTCATCTCTCCGATATCTGCGCCTGCTACGAAAGACTTGGTACCTGCACCGGTGATCACCAGGCAGCGGACCGTTGCCAGATCTACTGCATCCAATGCAGCGTTCAGTTCATCCAGCACCTGAGAGTTCAGAGCGTTCAGTGCTTTCTCTCGGTTGATGGTGATCGTTGCCACATTGCCATTCTGCTCATACAAAATGTAATCCATTTTTTTACCTCATTTCACATTTCAGTTTGTGTTTTCAAAACCACACTAAGGCGATAGAGATTCTACCGCCCCAGCGAATCGTTATTGAATTAATCCTCGATCTTAACGATGGTGGAGCATCCCATACCACCGCCGATGCACAGAGTAGCCAGACCGGTCTTGGCGCCTCTTGCCTGCATCTCATGCAGCAGAGTTACCAGGATACGACATCCGGAAGCTCCTACGGGATGGCCCAGTGCGATAGCACCGCCGTTGGGGTTCAGCTGCTTGTCTACGTCGATACCCAGTTCCTTGCCAACTGCTACGGACTGTGCTGCGAATGCTTCATTCGCTTCGATGATATCGAAGTCTTCGATCTTCATACCGGTCTTAGCCATTACCTTCTTGGTGGAAGCTACAGGACCGATACCCATAACCTCGGGACGAACGCCTGCCAGAGCGCCTGCTACAAAAGTAGCCATAGGCTTAACACCCAGCTCCTTAGCCTTCTCTTCGCTCATAACAACGATAGCTGCTGCGCCGTCGTTGATACCGGAAGCGTTACCTGCGGTAACGAATCCGCCGGGATTGATGGCACGAAGCTTAGCCAGACCTTCGATGGTAGAACCATGGCGAGGGCCTTCATCCGTATCGAATACGATGGTCTCCTTTTTCTTCTTCACTTCCACGGGAACGATCTCTGCCTTGAAGGCACCGTTCTTCTGAGCTTCTTCTGCCTTTAACTGGCTCTTTAATGCGAACTCATCCAGTTCTTCACGGGTAAGTCCCCACTCTTCGCAGATATTGTCTGCGGTCTTGATCATATGATAATCATTGAAAGCATCCCAAAGTGCATCTTTGATCATGGTATCTACCATGGTTGCGTTACCCATACGATATCCGTAACGTCCCTGAGGAATTGCGTAAGGAGCCATGGACATGTTCTCCATACCACCTGCTACTACGATGTCAGCATCCCCAGCCATAATCATCTGTGCTGCCTGATTTACGCAGTTCAGACCGGAACCACATACCACGTTCATGGTAACTGCGGGAACTTCGATGGGCAGTCCTGCCTTGATAGCTGCCTGACGTGCTACGTTCTGTCCCTGGCCAGCCTGGATTACGCATCCCATATATACCTGGTCAACTGCTTCAGGAGCAACGCCTGCTCTCTTCAGAGCCTCCTTGATAACGATTGCGCCCAGCTCCGGTGCAGGAGTTGTGCTTAAGGTTCCGCCCATTGTACCGATTGCGGTACGGCAAGCGCCTGCTAATACAACTTTCTTTGCCATTTGTTTGTCCTCCACTTTTTTTGTTTTCGTTTGGTTTGCTTTCTGAAATGTAGATTGTTATTTTTTTATCATTTCACTGTCCCCATTTTAACATAGCGAAATCTGTTTTGCAATGCTTTTGTCAAAAAAATAACAAAATAACAAATGAAATTTTTAGAAATCAGAATTCCCGGATTTTCGTGGTGCGGATCCATTCTTTTGTTCCCTCGACCTTCCGCACTTCCTGCGTGTGTTTTGCCAGGAATCTTGTCAGCGGATAGACATCGATCCAGATCTCGTTATCGCTCTCTTTTTGTGCTTCATCAAAGACCAGTTCCAGTCCCCAGTGCAGGTGGGTTACTTCTATATTATTCACATTCTCTTTGGTGCTGTAGCCGGTGTGGCCCATATAGCCGATCACATCCCCCGCCGTCACCACACTGCCTTCTTCCAGTCCTTCCGCGTAGGGGTAATTCTGGCGCAGATGGGCATAGTAATAGTAACGTTTTTTATCAAAACTGCGGATACCGATACGCCAGCCGCCGTACTGGTTCCAGCCCAGCGCTTCCACAGTGCCGGACTCGATTGCGACAATGGGTGTACCCACAAGTCCCATCATGTCATGTCCCAGATGCCTTCGTCTGTATCCATAGCTTCTTCCCGCTCCGAAATCATCGTAATGCGTATAGTCAAATCCCCGCGCAATGGGACAATATCCTTTCAGACCGTACTTTTTCTGTGTGATGATCTGCCCGTCTTCCCCGGTGGCCTCCGCCTCATATTCTCCCACCAGTCCTCCCAGCGCCGCACTGTAGGCTTCCAGATAATAGGGATAGTATTTCATATCTTTCGTGAGAGTTTCTATCTGCGTCTCTCCCTCCGCCAGCTTCTCTGCTGTCTCCTCCAGGATCTTCAGCGCCTTTTTGTCAAATTCCCCGCCGGTTCTGGCCGCGGTATATGCAAGCAAAGGGATCCATTCCACATGATGTTCGGTGTCAAACGTATCCACATCCCAGTCATAGGCCTGACAGAGTGCTTCATAAGATACTGTAAAATCCACCCATTTGATGTAATCCTTTCCCGCCGATGAAGTTGCGGTAACCACCGCCTGTTCCCCACCTTCTGTCCGTCCCGCTGCCCGGAGCAGAAATACTCCCATCACTAATAATAGAAGAAGCACCTCTGTCCGGATCCCTGCCCGCAGTCTTTTTTCCCTGTTCATTCCTGTTTCGTCCTCTGCCGTCCGTTCCTCCCTATAGGTTATGTTCGGAATTTTTCCGGTATTCTGTCAATTCCAAAATGAGGCATACAAGAACAGCCTGCCGGGGATTCCGACAGGCTGTAAATTGGTCTTTATTTAATTTTCTGTCCGGTTTATACTTCCGGCTCAATCAGTCCGTAGGTATCGCCTTTTCTCTTGTACACTACGTTTACCTGATCTGTCTCTGCGTTGCAGAATACGAAGAAGTTGTGTCCCAACAGTTCCATCTGGATGCAGGCATCTTCGGGATACATGGGCTTGATATCGAACTTCTTGGTACGAACGATCTTGATCTCGTCATCATCTGTGTAGTCATTCTCTACATAGGCTTTGCTGAAAGAAGCTGCCGCCTGCTGTTTGTCAACGATCTTGTTCTTATATTTTTTCAACTGTCTCTCAATGATCTCTTCCACCAGATCAATGGATACATACATATCGTTGCTTACCTGCTCCGAACGGATAATGCTTCCCTTTACCGGAATGGTCACCTCAATTTTCTGACGTTCTTTTTCAACGCTTAATGTTACATGTACTTCTGTGTCGGGATTGAAATACTTGTCCAGCTTGCCGATCTTTTCCTCCACTGCTGCTCTTAATCCTGGTGTAACTTCGATGTTTCTGCCAACAATAATAAACTTCATGCTGATCATCCCTTCCAAGTATTTATTTACAAGGCTTTATGTAGCATCCCTTGTATTTATTGTATAGTCATTATAGCACAATAGCGCAGCTTTTTGCAACAATTTAAGAAGTTTTTTACTTGTTTTTGACATTCTGTACGTCAACCCAAAAATCGACAAATCATGTCAATTTTTGAATTTTATTACATGTTCACAAAACATTTGTTCCTGTTTTTTCGTAAATTTGTCCTCCCGGAAGCACCGTTTTTTCTGTGGATAATGTGTATAACTTGGTGTATAAGTAACTTTTATCCCATTTTGTGGCATTTTTGATGTGGATAACTTATTTTGTATTTCAATTGTTTTTCTATCGTTTTTACGTTTTCCTCACTTTTTTTGTATACTTTGTATAGTTCTGTTTTGTCAATCCCAATTTCATCGCGTAACAATATTTTGACAAATTGCACAATTCATTATACAACTTATAGTTTTCTGTTCTGTAGACACTTAAGTTTCCCTTTCCCCACAGCCCCTGTCCCCACGGGAAATAGTCCACATGCCATGTACCATCCCGATTAAAAGCCCGATGATGTGCCTCCGCATACGCAAAAAAGACACTGTGCGTTTCCACACAGTGCCTTGCAATTTCTGTTTTATTATATTAGAAGATTCTTCTGACTGCCAGCACCTTCTTGTAATCTGCATTTGATACAATAATACCGGTCTTGGAGGTAGATGCATGAACGATCTGTCCATTGCCGATATACAGTGCTACATGACCGGAATAGCAGATCAGGTCACCGGCCTGTGCATTGGCCAGTCCGTCTACTGCTGCCCCCTGACTGCGGTCTGCAGAAGAGGAATGAGGGAGGCTGACACCAAAGTTCGCATATACACTCATTACAAATCCGGAACAATCGGTACCGTTGGTCAGACTGGATCCACCGTATACATAAGGGTTACCGACGAACTGTAATGCATAGTTGGCAACTGCGGTACCCATCTCGCTGTCTCCGCTGACTGCATAGGTAACTGCTGGAGCACTTCCGGAAGAACTCTGACTACCGGATGCCTTTGCTGCCGCTGCGGCACGGGCTCTTTCTCTCTCCTCTTTCTCCTTTGCCAGACGCTTTGCTTCTTCCTCTTTGGATTCTGCTTCTACAAATTCCGTATGCAGGGAAACAAATTCTGTGGAGACCCATCCGAGACCTTCCTCGGTATCTACCTGTACCCAGCCATCGGTCTCATCGGATACTACCAGATCGTCCTCCAGGGGAACCAGACCCAGTACAGATGCCTCCAGAGATGGCTCGGTACGAACTTTCAATGTGGTTGTATTAACGGTTGCCAGCCGGGTACCTACCTTCCTGGCAAGTTCTACTGCTTCGTCGCCGGTCACACAGTACTCGGCTTTTACATAACCGGTCACGGAACCGGAAGAAATCTGATACCAGCCGTTCTCCTCGGAAATGAAGAGACCCACGGAATCGTCGTACAGCTTACCTACGATCTCGCCTTCCTCGCTTGGCAGGCTTCTTACATTTACGTAATCATTTACCTGTGCAATAACCAGATTCTTAAAGGCCTCTTCCTCGGATGCTTCCGGGGCCGTATCCATCTGATCATCACGGATTACTGTCTCAATAATGCTTTCAATCTGTTTTGTGTTGTTGGTGCCGGCAGACAGG
Source organism: uncultured Acetatifactor sp. (assembly GCA_934394815.1). Classification (GTDB taxonomy): domain Bacteria; phylum Bacillota; class Clostridia; order Lachnospirales; family Lachnospiraceae; genus Acetatifactor. Next base: position 24,080 of record CAKRRD010000037.1, read on the forward strand.
CTCTCCAGATTATTGCCTTTTGCCAGAGTCAGTTCAATACCGCCGCTGGGAAGTACGGATGAAGATGCTGCTGCATCTGCGGTGATATTCATTCCGGAAAAAGCCATAACTGCTGCCATGGTGCACACGGTAATTTTTACAGACTTACGAACCATTCTATCCTCCTGAAACTCTTGGAGCTATCTAAATTCCTTAACTTATTTCTTTCCATTTAGCAATCATTTGTTACGAATTTGTTACATCTGTTAACAAATATATCACGCAAAATGTCATTTGTCAATATAGTGAATTAATTATCAAAGTTGCCAAAAACTGCCATTTTATGCGGGTTTGCAGTCCTTTTACGCAAAAAGAGCCATCGAATGGATGACTCTTTTCTTTCAAAATTCTTCGCTTTTCTTTAAATTTTTTTAAGGTTTATATTACCGATTTATGACTGTTTACGAAAACGGTTGCAGTAATTCCCCGCGCTGACCGCTGCATTGGCACCATCTGCCACTGCCGTTACGACCTGACGCAACGGCTTCTTCCGGATATCTCCGGCCACATAGATACCGGGTCTGTCGGTCTCTCCGGTCTCTGATGCCAGGATATAACCATCCTCTCCGATGGTCACCAGTTCCCGCAGCAGTTCCGTATTGGGATGAATGCCCACCGCAATAAAGATGCCGGCTGCCTCCAGATCCTTCTCCTCTTTCGTCTTCACATTTTTAATACGCAGCTTTTCCACCATGTCCTCTCCGCAGATCTCCGTGATCACATTGTCATACAGGATCTCCACATTGGGAAGGTTCTTTAACTCTTCCTGCAATACCATGGCTCCACGCAGGCTGTCTCTTCTGTGGATCAGATACACCTTTTCACAGGTTCTCGCCAGATAGATGGCATCTTCCAGTGCCACGTCTCCGCCGCCGGCCACAGCCACCGTTCTGCCCCGGAAAAAGGCACCGTCACAGGTAGCGCAGTAGGACACTCCCATGCCGTTTAATTCTTCCTCGCCGGGAACACCTAATCTGGCATGCTCCGCTCCGGTAGCAAAGATCACCGTCCGGGTCTCCAGCTCCCGGTCACCCGCATAGACACATTTGTAATCGCCCCGTTCTTCCACACTGTGCACCGTGGCTTCCAGGAATTCCGCTCCCAGCTTCTCCGCATGCTGTCTGAAGGTCATTCCCATATCAAATCCACTGATGCCGGGAAGCCCCAGATAGTTATCCACTTCATAAGTATTGAGGATCTGTCCGCCGCTCATGGGCTTTTCTTCTATAATAAGAAGGTTCAGTCCCGCTCTCCTGCCATAGACTGCTGCCGACAGGCCTGCGGGGCCGGACCCTATAATGATCAAATCGTACATGAATTTTGCCCTCCTTTTGACCAGTGTAGCAGTTCCCCTATGGAAAAGCAAGCCCATCTGTGCTACACTCACTTTATATATTCCCAAACCGGCACTGCTTTCCACGCAGGATCTGCCACCGAATTTCAGAATGAGCGGCAACTGATGTCGTGTTGCGATGGTGCAGGCCGACTGCTGCCGTGAATGCAGACAAAGAAATCCAGAAAGGACACTTTTATTATGAATACAATACACACTGCACCGCTGGCTCTGGTCACCGGCGCTTCCCGCGGCATCGGCAAAGCCATTGCGGAGACTCTGGCCGAAGCCGGTTACCATCTGATCCTCACCTGCAGTCATACCCTTGCAGAGCTTCAGGCGTCCTCCGCTTCCTTAGAAGAAAAATACGGCATCACCTGTACCGCTGTAGCGGCAGATGCCTCGGATCCTGCTGCCATCGAAAAAATATTTGCATCTCTGGACCATCTGGACGTGCTGGTCAATAATGCCGGAATCTCCTACATCGGCCTGCTCACGGATATGAGCGTCGAGGAATGGCAGCGCGTCCTGAACACGAATCTGAGTTCCTGCTTCTACACCAGTCGTCTGGCAGTTCCCCTGATGCTGCAAAAACACAGCGGACGCATTATCAATATTTCCTCCGTCTGGGGAAATGTGGGGGCTTCCATGGAGGTGGCCTATTCCGCTTCCAAGGGCGGCGTGAACAGCTTTACAAAAGCTCTGGCCAAGGAACTGGCTCCCAGCAACATTCAGGTCAATGCCATCTCCTGCGGAGTCATTGACACTGCCATGAACCATTGCTTCTCCCCCGAGGAAATGGACGCTCTCCGGGAAGAAATCCCCGCCGACCGTCTGGGACAGCCGGAGGAAGTGGCAAAACTTGTCCTCCAGCTGATCCAGGCTCCGGCCTATCTCACCGGGCAGATCCTCACTCTTGACGGAGGCTGGCAATAACACTCTCCGCCGATTCTCCCGGTACCAGTGATGCCACAATCCTCTCCATTTCTTCTTTGGATCCGGCATCCCGGCACTGCAGGATCAGATGCTCCTTCTCCGTCTCTGTCAAAGCCGCATAACCCTGCATGGCCTGTCCGTTCATCGCCAGTGCCATGCCAAATCCTGCCGGCAGTTCATTCAGGGGAAACGCTTCCGTACCACCGCTTCCTCCCGTCAATCCATCCATTGCAGACTCCTTTCCCGCTTCTGCGAAGATGCCTCATTTTATAGGCATCCTGTTTTGGCGTAACAATCGTGCACTGCATACTCGATAACATAATTTTGCATATGTTATCGGTCGAAGTGCTATTGTTTAGTCTGCGCAGGAAGGATCTGCGCTATGCAAAACAGAAACCAACATTATTTTCCGGCAAGATATTTTTTCATATGTTCTCTGATCTGCTCAAACTGTTTTCTGGTATGCGGATTCCATGACTCAAAATTCATCAGCTTATCCAGATAGCCCTGCTGTTTCACAATGCGGCAGCTCTCCGGATAAACCAATTCGTACACCAGTGAAATGTGTCCCACCACGTTGTCCACTGCCGTCTTTTTCAGGGAACGCAGTACTGCATGCTCCTCATAGAAGCTCTGCATGACTTCCGGCGTCACTTCCTCCTGGTACAATACCGCGGTGCTGACATTGTAAATCTCTTCCAGCGGAAATTCCACGTTGACCTTCAAAATATCGATCTTATCCGCATCCCGCAAAATATGGCAGAACATAGCCGTCCGCTCGTCCAGTCCCTCCGGGATCCGGTAGGCACTGTGATAAAATACTGCAGTCCACAGCAGTTCATCCCCGGAAGCATCCTCCACGAAATCCCGGATGCTGATCCCTGCATCCGCCTGAATTCCGGCGGGCAGACTCTCTTCGCCGCCTGCTGTCAGCCCGGTTTTCTCCTCCCAGACCTTACCAAACAGGATCCTGGCTCCATATTTTGCATGGTCAATGGAATCTGCATCGATAAAGGTGCCGTACACCCGCTGCTGTTCAAACCTTCCCACATCATGGAGCAGTCCGGTCAGCCATGCAACGTCCACCTCTTCCTCCGGAAGATCAAGGGATTTCGCGATCTGCTGGCACAATCCGCAGACCCGGTAAGTATGTTCTATTTTCAGGCGGATCATGTCCCGGCTGCTGTCGTAGCGATCCGTATATTCTTTGAATGTTGCCAGTGCTTTTTCTCTGTTGATCTTCATATTTGCTGCCTCTTATTCCGCATATCATGTCTCATGACATGTCCTCATTCTTTAAATTCCATGCATCTTACCTGCCGGTTCCTGTTATGTGTCAGGCTTTTTTCTCTGCCAACGGTACATAGACCAGTTTATATACCACCGCACAGATTACTGCCACGGCCACCAGCAGTCCCAGTTCCAGTACCCACGTAGGAATCATGGAGGCACACACCACCGTCAGGAAATCCACTGCGAAATGAAGTCCGAAGGCTGCTGCCAGATGCAGTTTTTTCCCCGTTTTCACTGCACTGAATACAAGGATCGACAAGGCAATCTGCAGAGCAATGGCACTGATCCGCTCCACCGGTGCCAGATAGAACTGGTAAGCCGGCGTGGTCCAAAGGACGGACAACTGATTGTAGGAGATTTCCTGCTGTGCCGGCTCCAGCGCCGTCATGGTCTTCTCCATCAGTCCACCGTTGATCATGACTGCCGTAAGGAGATTGCTCATGGAGGACAGTCCCAGGATCAGGAATGCCTCGATGCCGCCATGCCCGGCACCATACATCAATGCATTTTCACAACTCAGATGTTTTTTCAGGCAGAACTTCATGGCGATCCACCGTCCGCTCTCCTCGAACAGGGCTGCTGCCAGTCCTCCGTAGATTCCGTACAGCCAGATATTATCCCTTATAACACTTCCGGTCACCGTCAGTACAATGGCATGACAGATCTGCTCCAGGATCATGGCAAAACCTACAAAGATACCACAGCCGATAAAAAACGCCGGCACCCACGCCTTTGTCTTCTTATATATAAAGATGCATAAAAATATAGGTAACCCCACAGATAACAGCAGGGATATCACCATCCCCGCCATGCTTGCGCCGCTTACGGTTCCCCAGGCCATTGTTGTTTCCACTGCATTCGTCACTGTCATATATTCTCCTGTCCGGACGCTGTCAGGACGCCCTGTTATTCCATCATTTTTTCGTCTTCATAAATTGCCGGTAAAAGAAAAATCCCAACATTCTTCCCTAATTTGTTTAAAAAAAGTAAGAAATCCCTCTTCTACCGCCACCTGATCCACCGCTGTCTCCGGCAGATCATAAAAATACTTCCCGGTCTGCGGATCCTGCGAAATGCTGTCCAAAGGGAATCCCACTCTGCGGATGCTGCTGTGGGGTATGTCCGTCAGCCAGAATTTCTCACTCTCCATATCCGGTGTCATGGCCTCGTATGAGTGCTCCGGATCCTGCACAAAACAGATGGCATTCCGGTATTTTGCCGTGATCCTCCCGTAGCGCTTCACCAGTCCGATGTAATGTGCCAGCATCTGTTCATCCGTCAGATACTCGCCGCCCACCGTCCGCACATGCACCCCCGGCTGGATTTCCTCCGGCACATCTTCAAAATACAGCCCGGAATCGCAGGAAAATACCGGCATCTGAAATGCCTCATAGTACGTATGGGCTTTCTGTCTGGCATTCTCCAGGGGAGTATTGCCCGTCTCCGGGACAGCGGGAATCTCCTTTCCCTGCGCCTGCAGATCCTTCAGGCTGATCAGTTCAATGCCCAGTTCCGATAACCGGTTTTGCATGGCAGCCACCTTTGCGGGGTTGCCGGTACCGTATAACAGTTTCATAAGTGTTGTCCTTTGTTATTTGTCGTTACTGATGTCACTTTATGATAACCCATTTTTCATTGGTATGCAACTTTGATTACAGCCCTATTTTGTAATTTCCAAACGCAGAGCAAATGAATGGATATACTGATTAGTCATTGGCACTGTATTATTCCTGCTATTGCAATACTGCTGGCAATGTTTTTTCTACGCGGCAAGGATACCGGTTACGGTGCAGCGGTAAAAGGAAGTGCAACTGATGCTAACATTCGAAAACCAAAATGTCGAATTCAAGCAGGAGTCTGTCCCTGACATCCGCAAAGAGGTGATGAGATTTGCAAATGCAGATGGCGGTACCGTTTATGTCTGTATCCGTAAAGATGGAGTGGTTCTGGGTGTTTCTGAGCCAGATGGTGTGATGCTTCAAATCGTGAATTCCTTAAAGGACTCCCTGGCACCGGACATCATGCCGTTTGTCAGGGTCACTACGATTGAATTAGAAGAAAAGCCAGTCATCGAAATTGATGTAACAACCGGAACAAATCGGCCGTACTATCTACGTGAAAAAGGGTTAAAGCCGAGTGGCGTTTATGTAAGAAAAGGAAGCTCTACACAGCCAATGACCGAAGAAGGCATTCGAGAGATGATTCTTCAAAACAGCGGCAGATCCTTTGAACAATGTAGAAGTATGAATCAGGAACAGACTTTTCACACCCTCCAAACCGAGATGCAGAGAAGATCCATCGAAATCGGAGCATCCCAAATGCGGACACTCAAGCTGATTGGTGAGGATGGTTTGTATACGAATCTTGCATTGCTGCTATCAGACCAGTGCGAAACCACAACAAAAGTCGCGCTATTTCAAGGGAAGGATAAGGAGTTATTCCGTGACAGAAAGGAATTTAAGGGCTCCATTTTGAAGCAACTTAAAGATGTCTATCAATTTATAGACCTGATCAATAAAACAAAAGCAACCTTTACCGGTCTGGAACTGGAATCCATTTTCTTAGGTGTTTCACAATCGAGAAATCCGAACCTTGCGGCTGTTTTCTACCGAATGGGATTGATTGAAAGTTGTGGCACAGGAATTGGAAAAATTGAACGTGCATATAAGACTTGCCCATCCCAGCCAAAGTTTGAAACGGCAAAAGGTGTTTTCCGCGTAACACTTCCCAATAGGAATGAGCAGCCGGAAATGGATGTCCGGGTATCTGATAAAGCGGACAAAGGTGTATCACTAAATAAACAGAAGTCACTCATTCTTCAATATGCACGGGAAAACGGCAGTGTTACCAGAAAAGAAGTCGAGGATTTGATTAGCGCAGGAACAACAAAGGCTTTCCGGTTGCTTAAAGAACTTTGCGAAGATGGCAAACTTGAGCAAAAAGGAAGCGGCAAGTTGAGCACCTATGTTGCCAAATAAAATCATTGCACAAAGGAATACCCCGGCAATGAAATCCGCTTCATAAGTTTAGTCAAAAAACAAAAGGTCTGAATTCCGTGCTGTGCACAGGACTCAGACCTTTTAGCTTTTGCTGTTGTCTCCAATCTCCATACACTGATATGGATAAAGCCTGCCAGGTATCATGCTGATACAGCACCCAGCAGTGCTTTCTAAAAATATGGTTTCTCTGTACTTTTTCTTATCACCCCAGAGATGTAGGATTTCTCACAGGCGGTAGTGTGCTTCACTGCTCCATTGGAATTTAACCATCCCGCCTTCCTTATGGCCGGACTGCGAATTACGGAACGATTTGCTCATCTTGACATTATCCTGAGTATCACCTGATTCGATTGAAAAACGCCCCGTCGGTTTCCCGACGGGGCATGTGATGCTTGTGGTCAGATTCAAAATATCCTTTTTCATGTGTTTCATATAGGTGTCACTTGTGTTTCACGCATACAAATTGACCCTTTTTCATAACAATTCTTTATGAGTTCAAAGTATAAGAAAACCCTTGAAAATACTGGATTTCCAAGGGTTTTGATGTTCTTTTGATGTTCTTTTGATATTCGGTTGAATTATCTCTTTGATAACTAGAATTAACGTTTTGATATCCTGAAAAGCCCCTAAACAGGGGATTTGTGTATAATATTGTTGCATATGTGTTGTATGCTGGTGACTGCCTACACATTCCCAGGACTACTCATCAGAATTTACTCTCCATAATATCCAGTATTCGCCAACTGCTGCCATTTTAAATACATTTCTTTATAATTCTTTTTAATAAATTTTCTAATTTCTCTTACTTCTCGCTCATTTAATTGACCTTGTTTCTCAATGGTCGTATCTCCATCACTTTTTACAAAGAATTTTGCTGAACCTGCCTCTGTTAATTTTCTGTCACTTGCATGGACATGCATAGCCTCTATAACACAGCTTGCAGTATAATATAAATAATAACCACACACCTTAAATTCATAATATTTCGGCATCGGATTCCTCCATAAATTCTTTATTTTTATTGTAATAATCCAACACAATCTGAATTTCAATATCATCCATATTCGTTTCTACTATTTCATCTTTATAAATAACCGCTGCATTATTCAAGCAATTAAGATTAAGAACTCTTATATAATCACCATCTTTTGTATATGCATATCCATTGATAATCATATTTGCATTATCAGCTACATCTTTTACACTAAGCTGCATCTATCTTAACCTCCTTTATTGGTTTTAAGAATGTTTCTGTATCATAATATAGCATGTTAAGTATTGGAATTAAATCTATATATTCTTCAACTTCAGGCATTTCTTTATATTTTGCCATCACAACCAGATATCCATTATCCCACTCAACTACTTTCGTATATCTCTCCAATTTATCAGAAGTGACAAAACGAACTCTTTGGTTATTAAATTCAAAAATTGTATACTTTCCATCATTAGTTAGAACTGCATAATCTTTCATTTAAATCACTCCAATCAAATAATCTCTTTTATATATTATAATAATATCACAGTTTACACAAAAAAACACCCCGGAACCGAAATTCCGAGGTGTAATATACTTTTCTGAAACGCCATAAGGCACTTTGAATTGTAAAGATTATCTCTTTGAGAACTGGGGAGCACGACGAGCTGCCTTTAAGCCGTACTCACCTATCCTTGATCCAAAAAGTCCAGTATTCATGCGGGTTTTCGGGCTTCCCTCTCTCAGTAAACCCATAGGTAAACCCACGAAATCGAGGAATTTTTGGTGCAATTTAACGCAGCCCGAATGCAGCATTCACAACGCTGCTTAATTCCTCAAGTATATTATACTTGACTTTCGCATAGATGTCCATAGTCGTTTTGCTGTTCTCATGGCCTGCCAGATACTGCACCGTCTTAGGATCAACACCTTTGTAAATCAGATTAGTGATGTAGGTGTGCCGCAGCTGATGCGGAGTCACCTCAAAGTCCAGACTGTAAACCACATTTCCATTGTGCGCTGCCTTTTGCCCCAGAACCGGCTTCACCGTATGCTTTACCCTCTTGCCATCTTCATAGCGGTAATAGCAGCGTTCCTTGGTTGTACGGGTTACGATATATTGCCATAACCTTTTAAACTGCGTATAGGACAAAGGGTCTCCATCCCGGTTTGCAACCACATAATCTGATGTCGATGTCTTCTTCGCCTCTTTCAGGCATTCCAGAAGATTGTCCGGCAGAGGGACATTCCGATGCGCTGCCTTTGTTTTCAGCTCTGTCAGAATCACCGGACGATTATGCTCCGTATGCCAGGCTCTCCTAACGGTAAGGTACGGAGCCTCACAATCCAGATACACCGAATCCCATTGAAGTCCGAGGATTTCTTCTCTCCGCAATCCTGCGTACAGCCCCAGCATCACAAACACATACGGCGGCAAGCCGTAAATGGCATCCAACAGCTTATCCACCTGCTCATCCGTAAGCGGGAGACGATCCTTCTGGGGAATCCCGCCCACATTCTTCTTCAGATAGATGGTCGGATTCTCATCAATGATTTTACTCTCCATTGCTGCCGTGAAAATACACTTATATATAACATTCACGGATTTGTACACAGATGCCGACTTTTTCGATGCCGCCAGCAGTGCCAGGCGAATGTCATCTGCTGTTACATCTCCCATATGCATATCGCCCAAGGGCTTGATGATGTAGTTCTTCACCTTCGATGTATAGTCAATCAGCATTGTCATCCTGATCTGTGCCGACTGCATCAGCAACCATTTCTCGCAATACTCTTCCACCGTGGGTGTACTCCGGCGATACGTCTTGTTCTCAATCTGCTGGATCGCTTCCTGTTCCTTCTGGTACAGTTCCTCTCTCGTCCTTGCATATAAGGAAACCCGCCGTCCCTGCTGATCTGTTACACGAGTTCGATAATATTGTGTTCCCTTCATGCTCACCGTACCATAATCGGGAAGCATCATTCTTCTTGCCGCCATATCATTACCTCCATTCCTGTTGATGCTTTCATTATTGCGGATTCATCGTCCATACTCAACGATGTCGATTTTCACCGCCGAAAGCTTCGAG
>CAKRRD010000038.1 GCA_934394815.1 uncultured Acetatifactor sp.
ACCGCCGTGTACCGAACGGTACGCACGGTGGTGTGAGAGGTCGGGAAATTTAGTTAAATTTCCCTCCTACTCGATTTGCTTTTTTCAGGGAAACTTTTTCGTGAAACTTTCACAAATATTTAGGGAAACAAGGGAAAACATAAATTCAATTGTGAAAAACATCTAAAAACAGAACAACAAAATTGTATAAAAAATACAGAAACAGAGGAAAACGGTTACTCAAAATCAAATTGACCATCCGGAAATGGCAACGTTATAATCAGAATAACCCAAGGGAAAGTGCACTTTTAAAAGAAGGTTAAGAGGAAATTACATATTGCGATGATGACAGACGGCATAATCAGAAAGAGAGGATATTATGGGTAAGTTATTAAGACGTTATGGAACGATTATGATGATGCTTCTGCTGGTGATCGGAATCCTGCCGATAACGGCGAATGCAGAAACAACACAGGACACAGAGGCAAGAAATGCATTGTATGTACAGGTGCCGGAAGACTGGACAGATCCTTGTGTCTGGGCGTGGGACAGTGACGGTAACAATGCTTTTGCGGCATGGCCGGGGGAAGAGATGGAAGCAGATACCGTGAATGACGGCTGGTATTATATCTGGCTTCCGGAATGGGCAAATCATGTGATCGTTAACGCCAATGAAGGCAGCGTACAGACAGAGGAACAGATCCTGGATACCAATGCGGCATGGATCACGGTAACTGCAGCAGATGCGGTGGAAATCTCCTATGAGAAGCAGACTACCGGAGAGATCCCGGCTTATGTGGAAAAATTCGCGGTACATGCGAAAGTGGAGGATTCCTGGGATACGCCCTGTCTGTGGGCATGGTCAGCACCGGATGGAACCAATGCTTTTGCAGCATGGCCCGGGGCAGAGATGAAAGAGGGAGAAGACGGTTGGTATACGGTAAAAGTTCCGGTATGGGTCAATTCCATTATTGTCAATGCTAACGAGGGTGCGGTGCAGACGGAAGATATTTCCATTGATCCCGCAGAACTCTGGGTAACGGTAGCAGCGGACGGAACTTATGATTTCAGCTATAAGAATCCGGACCAGGCAGCAATCCCCAATGTGACGATCCATGTGGCGGCTCCCTCAGACTGGAACGGTCCCTGCCTGTGGGCATGGTCAGCACCGGACGGTACCAATGCTTTCGCAGCATGGCCCGGAGAGGCGCTGGAAGAAGGAGAAAACGGCTGGCTGGTAAAGGAGGTTCCCGGTTGGGTGAATTCCATAATCGTCAACGGAAATGAAGGAAGCGTGCAGACGACGGATATTTCCGTAGAGACCGGCAAGGACATCTGGCTGGTGGTAAACGGTCCGGAGGACTACACTGTATCCTATGAGGCAGTGGATCTGCCGGAGGGGGATGCAGCCGCAGAAACCGAACAGGAGACGGCAGAGGCAACAGCAGAAACCGGTGAACCTGCAGAAAATGCAGAGAAGAGTACACCTGTGGTACCCATCGTAATCGGTGTGCTCGTGGTGGCAGCAGCCGGCGGCGCAGCAGTGGCAGTATCAAAGAAAAAGTCACAGAAATAAGATATAAAAACAAGCAGCAGGAGAGTACATATCAAAGGAGTGCAGGATATGAAGAATAAAAATCAGAAGAGAATCCGGAACAGAGCATGGGCATGGATCGTGACAGCAGGACTGACCATTGGCAGCCTGACCGGCTGTGGCAGTCAGACGGTGGAGCAGACAGCACAGGGCGAAAAAACGGACGGAGAGGTCACGATTACGATCTGGCATGACAAGGAAGATGCGGTAACACAAGTTCTGGAAGAAGAATTTGCCCAGCTGGAACCACAGATCCAGGTGGTACTGGAGAAGAAGAGCGACCTGACAGAAGCTCTTAAAATGGTGGGAAATGATCCAAAAGTGGCTCCGGATATGTACTTTTTTGCCCATGATAAGATTGGTGTCTATGCAGAGATGGGAATTCTGTCGCCGATCACGGACATCATTCCGGCGGAAGAACTGGATGCCTATATGGACAATACCATAGAAGCCGCGACTTATAAAGGAACCGTGTATCAACTGCCCATCTATTATGAGACGTTACTTTTTATGTACAATCGTCTCTATATGAAGGACGATGAGGTACCGGCTACCACAGAGGAACTGTATGCCTATATGCAGGAGAATACCCGAGGTGGACATTATGGATTTGTAGAACAGCACAGTACCCCTTATTATGCGGCAGGCTGGATCAATGGATTCGGAGGTTATATCCTGAATGATGCCGGAGAGCCGGGATTAAATCTGCCGGAGACAGAGGAAGCCCTGGCCTATCATAAAAAGTTCGTGGATCTCATGCCCGGGGAGACCGAGTATGCCACAGTGAATACCCTGTTCAAAGAGGGAATGGCACATGCAACCATAGCCGGTCCCTGGCTGATCCCGACAGTAAGAGAAAGTGGGATGGACGTGGGAATCGCCTCTATGCCTGTGATCGATGAGACAGGAAAACCGATCGCCCCCTATATGGGAGTACAGGGTGTCCAGGTGCTGAAAAATGCAGCAGAAAATAAAAGGGATGCGGTAGAGCAGGTACTGCGGGTACTGATGAAGGACGAGGTGGGCATTGCGCTTGCACAGGCCAGTGGCTGTGCTCCTGCCAGAGAAAACTGCTATAGCTATGAGGAAGTAAGCGAGGATGAAGTTGTTATGGCAATGAAGGAGACCGCGGAAAATGCGGTGCCTATGCCGAATCTGCCGGAGATGGATGTAATGTGGACGGTGGCCAGTGGACTTTTGACAGATGTGAATATGGCGGGGAATGATGTGGCGGAGAGCGCCGAAAAAGCACAGAAAGAAGCATTGCAGCTGATTGAATCCATGAAATAAACCAAAGCCATCATGCAAAAGGAAGTGGAACGAACATATATGGCAAGAAAGAGAAATGCTTATGGAAACAGACAAATGAATAAGAATCGAAGGGAAACGTTGTTTGCCTATAGTTGGTCACTGCCGTCGTTGCTGCTGATCCTGTTGATTGTTATTTTTCCGATTCTGTATACAGGATATATCTCCATGACCAACATGAATATATATCACTGGAATAACTATGAATTTATCGGACTGGAAAACTATAAGGATGCCTTACTGGTATTTGATAACGGATTTCTGACAGCGTTATTTGTCACGGTGTTGTGGACAGTGGTGAATATGGTACTGCAGCTGGTGATTGCTTTTATTATGGCGACGCTTCTCAATATCAAAGGCTTGCGGTTGCGGAATGTCTATCGGACGTTGTTGATCTTTCCGTGGGCGATGCCGGGATATGTATCCATCCTGTTGTGGAAGACCGGCATGTTCAATTCCCAGTTCGGACTGTTGAATCAATGGATGGAGAAACTGGGACTGGAACCGGTAAGATGGCTGGGAAGTGATGTGATTGCTTTTATCAGCTGTACCTGCGTGAACCTCTGGCTGGCACTGCCTTTTATGATCACAATCATTGACGGGGCGTTACAGAGCGTGGACCGCAGTTTTTACGAGAGTGCCCTGTTAGACGGAGCCACCTGGCTGGAGCGGACGAGATACATTACGATTCCGATGATCCGTCCTATTATAGCCCCTTCGGTTATGATCACGACCTTTACGACTTTTAAACAATTTGATGTGATCTATCTGCTGACACAGCAGGTGGGATCCAAGACAGGGGCCAATATCCATACCATACTGACCTATGCCTATGAAAAGGCATTCATTACGAATAATTACGGATACAGTTCCGCTATCTCCATTCTGATCTTCGGAATGCTGTTATTGTTCTCTTTTGTGACCAATGGCAGAAAGGAGGAGAACTGATGAGTAAAAAAGCAAAACACACGCTGCTGCTGGTTGTCGTTAATATGTTTTTTATCGTAGTGTGCTTTTTTGTACTGGTGCCGGTGCTCTATGCATTTTCGGTATCCCTGAATGCGGAAAACAGTCTGTTGGGATCGGATTTTTCCTTCCTGCCCAGACATATGACGCTAAGAAACTATAGGGCGGTATTTACGGAAAAACCGGTGCTCTTATGGTTAAAGAACAGTCTGATCCTTGCGGTGGCGACGCTGGTGATCTCTCTGGGAACGGGAATCCCTGCGGCTTACGCTTTTTCCCGGAAAAGATTTCCCGGCAGAAATGCAATCCTGAAATTGCTGATCCTGCTGTATGCATTTCCCTCCCTGTTGTCCATGACGGCATTGTATAAGCTGTTGAGCCCCATGGGGCTGATCAATACCAGAACGGGACTGATCATTGTGTATACTGGAACCATGGCAGTGTTCGCATTGTGGAATATGAAGGGATATTTTGATACGATTCCGGTGGAGATCGAAGAAGCAGCGATGATCGACGGAGCCACACAGCTGGAGCAGGTGACGAAGATCGTATTGCCGCTGGCCAAACCCACCATTGCGGTAACCGCCATGATGGTTCTGGTATACGTCTGGAATGAGTATATTTTTGCCATCAATTTTATGACAGGATCCGATACTTATACGCTGGCAGCGGGACTTTATTCCCTGCAGGCTACGGAGATGAGCGGAAGCTGGCCGATCTTCTCGGCGGCCTCGCTGATTGTGTCGCTGCCGATCCTGATCGTATTTTTCGCTTTGCAAAAGAACATGACGGAAGGGCTGACCTCCGGAGGAGTCAAGGGGTAGCCACAGGAAAGAGGAATTATGAATCGAAGTGCAGTATTACATATACCGATGTCCCAGTATGCCTATGGGACAGACGAAGAACATATTACAATCCGCCTGCGGGCAGGCAGAGGAGATCTGACGGAATGCAGGTTATATTACGGAGACAGAGCCTGCCGGCTGACCCCGGTGATCTTCACAGAACAGGAAATGCAGGTGGTAGCGCAGACGGAAGAATTTGATTACTGGGAGACAACACTGGTCCATCCCTATAAAAGATTATGCTATTATTTCGCATTGTGTGATGGCAGAGAAGAAGTGTTGTACTATGGAGAACGATTTACAGACCATACGGTAGATGATCGTTCGGAATATTATCAGCTGCCCTTCAACCATCGTGCCGATATCGTTACACCTCCGGAATGGGCAGAAGATACTATTATCTACAATATTTTCCCGGACAGCTTTGCCACAGAATATCGCTATATCAGCAGGAAGGGCGAGGAAAAGGAATGGAGCGGTGTGCCGGTAAAAGGTAAGCTGGGCGGAACCCTTCGCGGGATCAGTGAGAATGTGGAGTATTTAAAAGAACTGGGAGTGAATGCCATCTATATGAATCCCATTTTCACTGCGGGGGAGTATCACAAATATGATCTTTTGGATTATTTTCACATTGATCCCTGTTTCGGAACCGATGATGATTTTCACAGACTGATTGATGTGTTCCATGCAAACGGGCTGAAAGTGATCATTGATGGCGTGTTTAATCATTGCGGATGGTATTTCTTTGCTTTTGACGATGTTGTGAAAAAAGGAGAACAGTCCGCTTACCGGGACTGGTTCTATGGATTACAATATCCGGTGATACGACCGGAGGATCCGGAAGCATATCCGGGATATGAATGTTTTGGCTATGAGCGGATGATGCCGAAGTTAAATCTGGCAAATTCTGAGACCGCAGCATATTTTTGTAAGGTGGGGCGCTATTGGGTGGAGAAATTCCACATTGACGGCTGGCGGCTGGATGTGGCCAGTGAGATCAACGATGGCTTCTGGCGGAGTTTTCGCGAGAGTGTGAAGAGCGTTAATCCGGAGGCAATTCTCATCGGAGAAGTGTGGGAGAGTGCCGGACACTGGCTGGATGGAACGATGTTCGATTCTACCATGAACTATGATTTCCGGAAGCACAGCAGGAGATTTTTCGGAGAGCAGACGGCAGATGCCAGGGAGTTCGATAGCCGGGTGACAGACATGCGTATGCGTTACCGCAGGCAGACTGTTTTTGCACAGTTAAATCTTCTGGACAGCCATGATGTCAGCCGGTTCCGGTCACTGTGCCGGGATGAGGAAAGCTTCCGACTGGCGGTGATCTTCCAGATGACATTCCCGGGAATGCCGTCCATTTTCTACGGGGATGAGGCGGGGCTTACGGGGCTTCTGGAAGAAGAGTATCGGCAACCCATGCCCTGGGATACGCTGGATGAGGGGAGTTCGCTGTTTCTGCTCTATCAGCGTGGCATTGCCCTGCGTAAAAAGGAACAGGTGCTGCGCAAGGGAGAATATCGTACGCTGTTGGCGGAACAGGGCAGCAGATTGTACGGATATGAAAGGTACCTGAAAATGGAGAACGGCACAACGGAGCGGATAGGCATCTTCTTAAATATGGAAGAACAGGACGTGAAAATACCGAACGAAATGCTTGAGGGAGAAATTCTCTGGCAGGAGGGGTTGGAAGAAGGATGCCTGGCTGCCAAAGGGTTTGCAATGATTAAAAAAAGGGACTAAGATAGTCTCAGAGTAAGAGTCAGGGGAGGAAGGAACATGGGAGCAACCATTAAGGATGTGGCAAAACTGGCAGGAACGTCTACCGCTACGGTATCGAAGGTAATGAACGGCTCCTATTCCATCTCACAGGAGACGGCGGACCGGGTGCGGAAGGCTATGGAAGAACTGGATTATCATCCGAATCTCAGAGCTAAAAATTTTGCAAAACAGTCGGCCAGAACCATTGTGTTTGTGGCGGAACTGGGAAAAGGAACCGGTTTCTCCAATCCCCATATGTTTGAGATCCTGTGCGGGCTGGAACAGGTGCTGGCACAAAAGGATTATACGTTGGTAGTCCGGAACATCACGGCAGCAGACTGTGCGGAATTTATACAGGATGCGGCGGATACCAAACAGGCGGACGGGTTTGTGATCCATGCATCGGTGATCTCGCAGGCTTTGGATGAATTGCTTTTTACGCATGAGATCCCTCATATTGTGATCGGAAATCCCAATTTTAACAGCCATTTCTGCTGGCTCGATATCGATAACCGGCTGGCGGGAGAACTGGCAGCGAAGCATTTGCTGGAACGTGGATGTCAGTCCGTGGCTTTTATCGGTGGTAAACCGGAGGATCAGATATCCGCAAGGCGTCTGGACGGAGTGCTGACCGTTCTCCAAGAGCATGATGTGTTACTGCCCAGAGAATATGTGAAAAAAGGAGAATCCGTCTGTGACAGCGGATACCGGATGACCATGCAGATTCTGGAGAATAGAAGACGTCCGGATGCGTTAGTGTGTGCGGACAACTATATCGCCTACGGCTGCGTGAATGCCCTGCATGACAGGGGAATCCTGATCCCGGAGGAGATGAAGGTGATTACCTTTGATGACTTTCCATTTTCTCAGATACTGAAGCCCATGCTCTCTGTCGTGAACATCGACGTCTACGATATGGGGGTGCAGGCCGGGAAATATATTTTGCAGAAGATTAAAAGACCGAATCTCTATGTGCAGTCCCATATCACATTCCCAACCTTGATCATCCGGGAATCTACCTGATGCACAAAAAAGGAGCCTCATATGTAGGCTCCTTTTTTGAACAAGATTATTATGTATTTTGCTGTAACTCGGAAAGCTTCTTTTTCAGAACTTCAATCTCAGCGTCTTTGGCGGAATTATCGGCAGTCAGCTTATCATTATCGGCAGTCAAAGTAGCAATCTTTTTCAACAGATACTGTTCCTGGAGTTCAGCATCCATTCGTGCCTGGCAGCGCTGCCGTACCATGTCATCCGCATTCAGATTATATAAAGTCTTTGTCGCTTCCATAAGGTATTCATCATTTTTAGCAGTCATAAGAATTTCCTCCCATGAAATAGACCGGAATAAAGCAGCCCATTTGTCAATACCATATGCTTTGTCTGCATCGGTAGCCAATTCTATATGCTTTAAGTCTACCACAGATAGTGTGAGTTTGTCACTATATTCAAAATGATCCTTAAGATTCAGTAACCGATATGTAGCATAGAACTCAGGGCGTTCCGGGAACAGGGTGTAGTCTAAAAAACCAATGTGAATCACAGGTTTTAATTCAGAATAATTTTGCCCTTTATTTAGTTGATCAAAGTTACGGCACAGATAACTCAAAGAACGCTCCGGCCAGTTGTAGAGGTTATTTACCTGCATTTCCAAATTTATGAGAGCATTATTGTTCAACAAGACATTGGTATCAAGAATAAAATCTTTGTCTTCAATGGTTGCACCTAAGGCGATTGGATTGGTAATGGTAACGGACTTAATTGCGGACGGTGGCAGATGGAGCAGAGAACTGATGAGACCGGTCAGAGCTTTTTGACTTAGCTGCAGGGCGGCGCGGAACATATAGTCATTGCGGAAACCGTAGTCAATAGGACCGGTAAGGTTCATGGAAAATACTTGTTTGTGTTTCATAGGCAGAATCCTCCTTAGTGTAATTAAAAGTTGCTTGAAAAATGGCGAAACGCCGGATGTAAGAAATTTCAGATAGAAATTGAATTGACTATAGCATAAAAAGAGGAGATGCACAAGTTTTTTTATGCTATAATACCTAAGGAATGAGTCTCATGGAAAAACAATTATGAAAGTGGGAACATGCATGGAAAAATGGTACGTGGCTGCGAAAAAGGCAGATTTTGATAAATGGTCGAAGGAATTTCATATCAGTCCGGTGACGGCGAGGATCCTGAGAAACCGGGATCTGACGGAAGAGAGTCAGATTCAGAAGTTCCTCTATGGGAAACTGGAGGATTGCTATTCTCCCTGGTTGTTAAAAGATATGGACAAGGCCGTGGAGGAGATTTTGAAAGCGGTAAAGGAAGGAGTGCATATCCGGGTCATCGGGGACTATGATGTGGACGGAATCTGTTCTTCCTACATCCTGACCAGGGGATTCCAGATGCTGGGAGCCCGGGTGGATACGGCGATTCCCCACAGAATCCATGACGGATATGGACTAAATGAGCATCTGATCGAAGAGGCGAAGCGGGAAGGAGTCGGCATGATCGTGACCTGCGATAACGGAATTGCCGCAGGGTCACAGATTGCCATGGCAAATTCTCTCGGCATGCGTGTGGTTGTTACGGATCATCATGAGGTTCCCTACATGGAAGAAAACGGGGAGCGCAAGGAACAGCTGCCTCCGGCTCTGGCAGTGGTGGATCCCAAGAGAGCGGATGACACTTATCCCTTTTCCGGTATCTGCGGTGGTGTCGTGGCACTGAAACTGATCCAGGCAATTCTGGAGAAGACCGGGAATCCGGGACTTGCGAATCTTCAGGACGAACTGCTGGAATTCGCAGCCCTTTCCACGGTGTGCGATGTCATGGAATTAAAGGACGAGAACCGCATTCTGGTAAAGGAAGGCCTGAAGCGTATCCAGAAGGGATACAATGAAGGACTGAAAGCTTTGATGGAAGTGAACGAGATCGCACCGGACAAGCTGAGTGCTTACCATCTGGGATTCGTGCTTGGCCCCTGCCTGAATGCCACCGGCAGGCTGGATACCGCGAAACGGGCATTGGAACTGTTGCAGAGCTTTACCAGAGCAGATGCCATGACGGCAGCCAGAGAACTGAAAGACTTAAACGAAAGCCGCAAGAACTTGACCGTGCAGGGAATCCGGAGAGCGGATGAGTATATTCTGGAACACCACATGGCAGAGGATAAGGTCATGGTGATCTATCTGCCGGAAGTCCACGAGAGCATTGCGGGAATCATTGCCGGAAAAGTCAGAGAGAAATATCACCATCCGGTGTTCATTCTGACCAAGGGGGAGGACGGAGTAAAAGGCTCCGGCCGTTCCATAGAGACCTATCATATGTATGAGGCCATGACCCGGGTGAAGGAGTATTTTACCAAATATGGCGGCCACAAACTGGCAGCGGGGCTTTCCATGCGGGAGGAGGATATCGAACCCCTCAGAGCAGCCTTGAATGAAAACTGCATCCTGACGGAGGAAGACTTTATTCCGAAGGTGCATATTGATGTGGCGATGCCTATGGGATATGCAGATAATGCACTGGCAGGAGAGTTTGCTTTACTGGAACCCTTCGGAACCGGTAACCCGAGGCCACTGTTTGCACAGAAAGGGCTGATCTTTCAGGCGGGCTTTAAAATGGGAGCCAACAAGACCTGTGCCAGATTCCGGGTGAAGACACCGGAAGGGGCGACACAGACACTGGTGTTCTTCGGAGACCTGGAGAAGCTGGGAGCTTTCTTAAATGAGAAATACGGTGCGGGAAGTGAGGAGGCATTGTACGCCGGAAGGGGGAATTTCCCGCTGTCCGTGGTATATCAGGTCAGCCAGAATACTTATAAGGGCAGAACGGAAGTCCAGTTCGTCATGCAGAACTATTGCTGAATTTTTTATTTTTTGAACACAAAATAGACACATTTATTCTGTAATATGTATTTCAGATAGTTGATGAACTCACTATCTCCCCCCTCATAAGAAACCGGAAAGCCTCAGGTGTAACAGCCTGAGGCTTTTTGGTTTCGGACATTCCGTGGGAGATTTTATAAAACCGCAAGATTCATTTTAGAATTAAGTTAGAATTCGTACACACTCTGTACACATTTTCCCTGTAATATGTATTTCAGATAGTTGATGAACTCACTATCTCCCCCCCTCATAAGAAAATCGGAAAGCCTCAGGTGTAACAGCCTGAGGCTTTTCGATTGCAGAAAATCCGCAAATAGTTTTCCGATATCGCTTGACGGCGCTCCTAGGACATGGCTTATAATATAGAAATATGGATAAATATTATAAAATATAGAAGGAACAGAAATAAGAAATGAAAACACAGATTTACGAATGGAAACAGGCACTGAAAAACATCACATTCAAAAAATGTGCCATCACTTTGCTGGGAAGCTTTATTCTGGCATTCGGATTATATAATGTACATTCCATCTCCGGAGTGACGGAGGGCGGAGTACTGGGAGCTACACTTTTGCTGGAGCGCTGGATCGGGATTTCCCCGGCGGTCACCGGCGGTATCATGAATCTTCTGTGCTATGTGCTGGGGTGGAAGCTGTTAGGCAAGGAGTTTATTGCCTATTCCACACTGGCTGCGGCAGGTTTCTCCGGCACTTACAAGATCTGCGAGCAGTTCCCGCATCTGTGGCCGGGACTGGCGGATCTGCCGCTTCTGGCAGCACTGGTGGGGGCCTTGTTCGTCGGTGTGGGTGCCGGATTGTGTGTCCGGATTGGCGGCGCGCCCAGCGGAGACGATGCCCTGGCCATGAGCATTTCCCATGCCACCGGCTGGAAGATCCAGTGGGTGTATCTGATGTCGGATCTGATCGTTTTGCTCATGTCCTTAAGCTACATTCCGGTACGGCGCATCGGGTATTCGCTGTTCACCGTGCTTTTGTCCGGACAGCTGATCGGCTTTCTCCAGAATTTTCATCTGGAGGAGAAAGAACTTACGGTAACAGAAAACTGAGAAAACGGAAGGAGCAATCTTATGAACACGGTGGGGAAAAGGGGAAGTCTGGAGAAACGAAAGATATTATATATTATTATTTTACTGATCGGAGCTGCAGCCAGAATCTATCGGCTGGCAAGTGCACCGGGAGGGATCAATCAGGATGAAGCCTTTGGTGCGCGCGAAGCCTGGTCACTGCTTCATTCAGGAATAGATTCCTTCGGCTATTCCTGGCCGATGTATCTGACAACCTGGGGAAGCGGAATGAGCGTGGGAAACAGTCTTCTGATGATTCCGTTTATCGCACTTTTCGGGCGGCATATATGGGTATTCCGGCTGCCACAGGTGATCGTAGGGATCGCCACTCTTATGGCGGTGGAAAAAATAGTAAAAGAGACCATAGATGAAGAAGCTGCACTGTGGGCAATGTTTCTGCTGGCCATCAATCCCTGGCACATTATGATGTCGAGATGGGGACTGGACTGCAATCTGGCACCGGGATTTCTGATCTTTGGCCTGTTGTTCTTTGTATCAGGCATGAAGAATGAGAGATATTATCTTTTATCTGCATTGTTCTATGGCCTGAGTCTGTACTGTTATGCGACGATCTGGCCAGTGGTTCCTTTTATTGTATTACTTCAGGGAATTTATTTATTGTATGTGAAGAAAGCCCGCATAACGAAATGGACGGTGGCCTCAGGTCTCCTGCTGGGAATCCTGGCAATACCGGCGTTCCTGTTTCTGCTGGTAAACAAGGGTATTATTTCCGAAGTGGTGACCCCTTGGATTTCCATCCCGAAGCTGGTGGTGATGCGGGACAGTGAGATCTCAGTGGCCGGAATGGCAGGGAAGATGAAAAACCTGTGTTCCATTCTGGTAAATGAATACGACGGCTGTTACTGGAACAGTACGGAGCAGTATGGAATGTATTATAAATGTTTTCTGATATTTGCAGTGATAGGTCTGTTCTATTGTGTGAAGAGTGTTTACAAAAGTTTGAAGACACGGATCTATGATGGATATGTGCTGATGGGAATTCAATTTCTGACCGCATTTGTCTTAGGATCTTTGATCTATGTAAATGTCAATCGTATTAATTGCATTCATATAAGCATTATTGTGTTTATGGCGGCGGGCATTTGCCGGACACTGCGGCTGCTTCGCAAAGACCTGAAATATATTACGGAGGTGACAGTAATTGTCTTCTGCGTTCTGTTTCTTTCCTTTGAGCATTTCTATTTTG
Organism: uncultured Acetatifactor sp.; assembly: GCA_934394815.1. Taxonomy (GTDB): domain Bacteria; phylum Bacillota; class Clostridia; order Lachnospirales; family Lachnospiraceae; genus Acetatifactor. The sequence continues at coordinate 12,626 of CAKRRD010000038.1, forward strand.
GAGTATATGCCAACAACATCGGCAGAATGTTCCAGGATGGAATGGAACAGGCCGTGGAATATGCGGAGTCTCTGGCGGGGGAGGATGACATTATTTATGTGGGAAAAGGCATATTTTACACAAAAATATTGGCCTTCAGCAAGCTGACACCGGAAGAATACATAGAAACCGTTCAATATACCAATTATCCGGCAGCCTTTCTGGACGTCAGTCAGTGCGGCAATTATGTTTTCAACACACTGCTTACGGGAGATGACGGAATCTACATCATCGATCTGACGAAACAGACAGAGAGCTGCGTGGATATGGGATATACGGTAAAACAATTCGGCAATATGGCGGTAGTATATAAATAGCATAAAAAATAAGAAAAAACAGAAAGATGCCTGCGGAGAAAAAGCAGGCATTTTTTCTTGCAGCCAGAGCGTGGAAAAATTATAGGTGGTACATTTTTGAAAAATAGAGTAAAATATACCATAGTATGCAATGAAATTCGGACGGATCAAGAGATATTCGAAGAGGAAGGCGGACACCTGTATGAGCAGACAATTAACAGAACTTTTGGATAAACTGGAATATGAACAGGTATGTGGAACCCTGGAGAGGGAGATCACTGCCGTGGTCTATGATTCCCGTAAAGTCATTCCGGGATGCTTGTTTTTCTGTATCAGCGGAGCTAATTTTGACGGACACAATTTCGCCGCTCAAGTGGCGGCGCAGGGAGCAGGCGTGCTGGTGGTGCAGAGAGATGTGGAACTTCCCGAAGATACGGATATAACGGTGATCAAAGTAGCGGATACCAGATATGCTATGGCGTTTATCTCCGCAGCCTGGTTCGATCATCCGGCGGAGAAGCTGAAAGTCATCGGGATCACGGGCACCAAGGGTAAGACCACCACGACCTATCTGGTAAAATCCATTCTGGAAAATGCCGGCTATAAAGCAGGTCTGGTGGGAACCATTGAGGTGATCATCGGAGACGAACATATCCATGCGAACAATACCACCCCGGAGTCCTATCTGTTACAGGAGTATTTTGCCCGTATGGTGGAGGCGGGACTGGATACCGTAGTCATGGAGGTATCTTCCCAGGCACTGATGCTGCACCGCACCCAGGGCTTTGTATTTGATTACGGCATTTTCACCAATCTGGAGCCGGATCACATCGGTCCCAACGAGCATGCCAGCTTCGAGGAATATCTGCACTGCAAGGGATTATTGTTCAAACAGTGTAAGGTGGGGATTGTGAATGGCGACGATGAGCACTGGCAGGCAGTGACGGAAGGCCATACCTGCACACTGGAAAGCTTTGGAATGGGAGAGCACTGTATGCTCCGGGCGGAAAACAGACAGCTGGTGCATAAGCCCGGAGAACTGGGCGTGACCTTCCATGTAGCCGGACTGATGGATTTTGACGTGGAAGTACCCATGCCCGGCAGATTCAGCGTGTACAATGCGCTGGCGGCCATTGCCATCTGCCGTCATTTCAAGGTGGATGAGGAAAATATCAAAAAGGCATTGTTACAGGCAAAAGTAAAGGGCCGTATCGAGATGATCCAGGTTTCTGACAAATTTACTTTGCTGATCGACTATGCCCATAACGCCATGGCACTGGAAAGCCTGTTAACCACCCTGCGGGAGTATGAACCCCACAGACTGGTCAGCCTGTTCGGCTGCGGCGGAAACCGCTCCAGACAGCGCCGTTTCGAGATGGGAGAGGTCAGTGGCAGACTGGCGGATCTGACCATTATTACTTCCGACAATCCCCGGTTCGAGGAGCCGCAGGATATTATCAATGATATCAAGACAGGTATGGCGAAGACGGCCGGAAAATATGTGGAGATCTGCGACCGCAAGGAAGCCATTACTTATGCCATCGAACACGGAGAACCCGGTGATATCATTGTACTGGCGGGAAAAGGGCACGAAGACTACCAGGAGATCAAAGGTGTGAAGCATCCCATGGATGAACGGGATCTGATCCGGGATATTCTGGCGGAGGGACATCTCCCCGGATCGGCAGCGGGTCAGGATCTATAAGACAGCTTTCAGGGATCCCGGTGGACAGAGAGGAAAACAGATTGAGTACGTTATACGCGGATATCATTGTAGATATCTCCCATGAAAAACTGGATAAGACCTTTCAATACCGGGTACCGGAGAGTCTGCGGGACAGGCTGGAACCGGGGGCCTGTGTCATGATCCCTTTCGGCAGCGGCAACCGGCTGATTAAAGGCTATGTGGTGGCGCTGGGGGAGAAGTGTCAGTTCGACCCGGAGAAGATCAAGGATATCGCAGGGATCCCGGAAAAAGAGACCGGCGTGGAGGATAAGATGATCGCACTGGCAGCCTGGATCCGCCGTAATTACGGCTGTACCATGATCCAGGCCCTGAAGACCGTACTGCCGGCAAAACAGTCTGTGAAAAAGCTGGAACACAGACAGCTGGTACGCCTGATGAACAGAGAAGAGATCCTGTCACTCTTAGGAGAGTGCGAACGGAAGAAACAGGTGGCAAAGGCAAGACTGTTAAGAACTCTGGCGGAGCAGGAATCGATTCCCTATGAGTGGATCACCGGGAAACTGGGGGTCAGTGCGGCCACGGTAAACAGCATCGTAAAAAGCGGCGCAGCAAAGCTGATCAGCTCCGAAAGCTACCGCAATCCGGTGAAGATGCAATTGGTGGAGGCAGCACACAATACACTGAGTGAAGAACAGCAGACTGTTGTATCGGAAGTATTGAAGGATTTCGATGCCGGAAGGAGACAGACCTATCTGATCCACGGGATCACCGGAAGCGGCAAGACGGAAGTGTATATGCAGCTGATCGGAGAGATGATCCGGAGGGGACGTCAGGCCATCGTGCTGATCCCGGAGATCGCGCTGACCTATCAGACGCTGTTACGGTTCTACCAGAGATTCGGCGACCGGGTCAGTGTGATGAATTCCACGTTATCCCCCGGAGAAAAATACGATCAGTGCGAGCGGGCAAAGGCCGGCGAGATCGATGTGATCATCGGTCCCAGATCCTCACTTTTTACACCTTTTCCGAATCTGGGACTGATCGTCATGGATGAGGAGCAGGAGAACAGCTATAAAAGTGAAAGTACCCCGAAATATCATGCCAGAGAGACGGCACTGGAAGTGGCAAGACTGTACGGAGCCAGCGTGGTGCTGGGGTCTGCAACTCCTTCCCTGGAGGCCTATTACCGTGCCGGTAAGGGAGAGTACCGCATGTTTCACCTGACGAAGCGCCTGACCGGCGGAGAACTTCCGGTGGTGTACACGGTGGATCTCAGACAGGAGCTGCAGGAGGGCAACCGCTCCATTTTCAGCAGAAAATTACAGGAACTGATGACGGACCGGCTGAACAGGGGGCAGCAGACGATCCTGTTTTTAAACCGGCGGGGGTACGCGGGATTTGTGTCCTGCCGTTCCTGTGGTGAGGTCATGAAATGCCCCCACTGTGATGTCTCCCTCTCGGAACATAAAGGGGGAAGACTGATCTGTCATTACTGCGGCTATACACAGCCCATGCCGAAGCTTTGTCCGAAGTGCGGATCGAAATATATTCTGGGCTTTAAGGCGGGCACCCAGCAGATCGAAGAGAAATTAAGGGAACTGTATCCCGGTGTGCGGACGCTGCGGATGGACGCGGATACTACCCGGACGAAGGACAGCTATGAGAAAATATTATCCTCTTTTGCAAACGGGGAAGCGGATGTGCTGATCGGCACCCAGATGATCGTGAAAGGACATGATTTCCCGAAGGTGACACTGGTGGGGATTCTGGCGGCGGATTTGTCACTAAATGCATCAGATTACCGGGCGGGAGAGCGGACCTTCCAGTTGTTGACCCAGGCGGTGGGCCGGGCCGGCAGAGGGGTGCTTCCCGGAGAAGCGGTGATCCAGACCTACCAGCCGGATCATTATGCCATCACCTGTGCGGCAGCGCAGGATTACGAAAGCTTTTACAACGAGGAGATCCTGTACCGGGAACTGTCCGGTTATCCGCCGGTGGCACATATGCTGGCGGTGCAGATCTACGGCAAAGAGGAAGAAAATGTAAAACAGCTTGCCCTCAGACTGACAGATGTGGTAAAGTCTAATATGGACTTTTTATCCGAACAGCAAAAAATACAGGTATTGGGTCCTGCCCCTGCCAACATCAGCAAAATCAATGATATTTACCGGCATGTGTTCTATGTAAAGCATGGGGAATATGATGTGCTGGTGGCGGTAAAGGACACACTGGAAGAGACTCTCAGGCAGTGGCAGCCCAGACAACTGAGTATACAATTTGATTTTGACCCTGTAAACATATTATAGGAGGTAAGAAACTGTGGCAATCAGAAACATTCGTGAATTTGGGGATGAAGTATTGACCAAGACATGTAAAGAGGTCAGGGAGATGACTCCCCGGACCAGAGAACTGATCGAGGATATGCTGGAGACTATGTACGATGCCAACGGTGTGGGACTGGCAGCTCCACAGGTGGGAGTACTGAAAAGAATCGTGGTGATCGATACCACCGGAGAGGATCCCTATATCCTGATCAATCCCCGCATCGTGGAGAGCAGCGGAGAACAGACCGGACAGGAAGGGTGCTTAAGCGTTCCCGGCAAGTTCGGCATCGTGACCAGACCCAATTATGTGAAAGCGGCAGCATTGGATGTGAATATGAAGCCCATCGAGGTGGAAGGAACCGAACTGCTGGCCAGAGCCATCTGTCACGAACTGGATCATCTGGATGGCCATCTCTATGTGGAAAAGGCACAAGGCCCTCTGCAGGAGATGACCTATGAGGACGAAGAGGAAGAAGAATAGATTTTCCGGAAAGGAGACAGACTATGCAGATCGTATTTATGGGAACGCCGGATTTCGCGGTAGGAGCGCTGGAGGCATTGATCGCACAGGGGCATGAGATTACTGCAGTGGTGACCCAACCGGATAAGGCAAAAGGCCGAAGCAAAGAATTACAGTTTCCTCCCGTGAAGGAATGTGCCGTAAAACACGGCATTCCGGTATTCCAGCCCCGCCGGATCAAGACACCGGAAGCTATCGAAGAACTGAAAAAATATCCTGCGGATATTTATATCGTAGCGGCATTCGGACAGATCCTGTCCCAGGAGATCCTGGATCTGCCGAAATACGGATGCCTGAACATTCACGCATCTCTGCTTCCGAAATACCGTGGTGCTTCTCCCATCCAGAGAGTCATTATCGACGGAGAGGCCGAGACCGGAGTGACTATCATGCAGATGAATGCAGGACTGGACACCGGCGACATGCTGTATCAGAAGAAGATCCCCATCACTTCGGAGGATACTTTTGAGACCCTGCACGACAAGCTGATGGTGCTGGGTGGTGAGGCCATTACGGAGGCTCTGCCCCTTCTGGAGGCCGGAAAACTGGTGCCGGAAAAGCAGGATGATGCGAAGACCTGCTATGCAGCACTGATCACGAAAGAAATGGGCAGACTGGACTTTACGAAAACAGCGGTGGAACTGGACCGGCTGATCCGGGGACTGACTCCCTGGCCCAGCGCCTATACTTTTTACCATGGAAAACAGTTAAAGATCTGGAAAGCGATCCCCATGGCAACAGCCCATAAGGAAGCACCGGGCACGATCCTTACGGTGGATAAGGATTCTTTTGAAGTGGCTGCGGCAGAAGGTGCCTTGAAGGTCATGGAATTGCAGCTGGAAGGAAAAAAACGGATGACGACGCATGATTTTCTGCTGGGGGTAAAAGTGCAGCAGGGAGAACTTCTGGGAGAACACAAGGAACGCTGAGAACGCTGAGATAGAAAGAAAGGAGACTTTTCTATGTACGGTGGTTATTATGGATATTATTATTGGGATCCTACTTATTTTCTGGTACTGATCGGACTGGTACTTTGTCTGGGAGCCAGCGCACTGGTGAATTCCACCATGCGCAAGTACAGCAAGGTGCGGAACATGAGAGGGCTGACGGGAGCGGAAGCGGCCCGCAATATCCTCAACAGAGAAGGCTTATACAATGTACAGATTGAATGCCTGAATTCCAACGACGGCGATCATTACGATCCCCGTACGGATACCGTAAGGCTGTCCTACAACAATTATAACGGCACTTCCGTGACCGCAGTCAGCGTGGCAGCCCATGAGTGTGGACATGCCATCCAGCATGCCCACGGCTATGTTCCCATGAGCGTCCGGGCCGCACTGGTACCGGTGGTGAACATCGGAAGCAATTTAAGTATTCCCCTGATCTTTTTAGGAGTACTGCTCAGCTGGAATCAGACACTGATCCAACTGGGAATCTGGGCATTTGCCCTGACGGTGATCTTTCAGCTGGTGACGCTCCCTGTGGAATTCAATGCTTCCCGCAGAGCTATCGTGAAGGTGGAAGAATACGGACTGTTAGGCAGGGAAGAAGTAAGTGGCGGCAAAAAGGTGCTGACAGCGGCAGCCCTTACCTATGTGGCGGGCGCGGCTTCTTCTGCATTACAGCTGCTCAGACTGATCCTGCTGTATGGCGGTAACCGCAGAAGGAGAGACTAATCTTGAGTGATCATGCAACGACCGATACAAGAGAGATTATAGTGGAAATCCTGCTCAGTCTGGAAAAGGGGCAGGATTTTTCCCATAAATTAATGAAAGCTGTGCTGGATAAATACGATTACCTGGATTCCAGAGAAAAAGCGTTTATCAAAAGAGTTACGGAAGGTACGATAGAGAGACAGCTGGAGCTGGACTATTATCTGGACCGCTTTTCTTCGGTACCGGTCCGGAAGATGAAGCCCCTGATCCGCTGTCTTCTTCGTATGAGTACCTATCAGATCCTGTATATGGATGCGGTGCCGGACAGCGCAGTATGCAATGAGGCCTGCAAGCTGGCGGCCAAAAGAGGATTCCGTACGCTGAAGGGCTTTGTGAATGCGGTGCTGCGCAATATTTCCCGCAGCAAGGAACAGATGCCGCTGCCGGATCCGGGGGATACGGTGAAGTATCTGAGCATAAAATATTCCATGCCGGAATGGATCGTAAATCTGTGGCTGCCTGCATATGGCAGAGAAGGAACGGAAACACTTTTAGCAGGACTTTTGGCAATCCATCCGGTGTCCCTGCGCTTTTCCACGGAACTGACCGAAGAGGAGAGAGGGGCATTGGCGGAAGGGATGCAGAAAGCCGGTGTCAGCCTGCGGCAAAGCAGAGAACTTCCCTATGTATATCTGGCGGAGAATCTGGAAAATGTAAGTGCACTTCCGGGATTTGCGGAAGGAAAATTTACCGTACAGGACGTCAGTTCTGCGCTGGCGGTGGAAGCGGCAGGCATTCAGCCCGGCAGCACGGTCATGGATCTGTGTGCAGCCCCCGGAGGCAAGACAATCCTGGCGGCAGAATTCGCAGGAGAGACGGGGCATGTGGTGTCCCGGGACGTGTCGGAATATAAGACGGATCTGATCCGGGAGAATCTGGAACGGATGAACCGGAAGAATGTGGAAGTCCAGGTGTACGATGCAACGGTACACGATCCGGAGAGGGAAGAATATGCGGATGTGGTACTGATGGATGTCCCCTGTTCCGGTCTGGGAGTGATGGGGAAAAAGAGAGACATCAAATACCATGCCACCCCGGAGAGCCTGCGATCCATTACAGAACTGCAGAAGCAGATCGTGGAAGCCGGTTGGCAGTATGTAAAGCCGGGCGGGGTATTATTATACAGTACCTGTACAATAAACCCTGCGGAGAACCAGAAGATGGCAGCCTGGATCACGGAGAACTTCCCCTTTGCATTGGAAGAAGAGAGACAGCTTCTGCCGGGAACGGATGAGACCGATGGATTCTATTTTGCAAGACTGCGCAGAAAAGCGTGAGACAGAGACAAGAAGTAAGAGAACAAAAATGGACATAAAAAAAGATATCAAATCCCTGAATCTGGAAGAACTGAAGACGGAACTGGAAGGTATGGGTGAGAAGGCTTTTCGGGCAAAGCAGATGTACGAGTGGATGCATGTGAAGCTGGCCAGAAGCTTTGATGAGATGACGAATCTCTCCGCAAAATTCAGGGAACAATGCACGGAAATCTATGAATATATCTGCGTAAAGCCTGTCAGAATACAGGAGTCGAAGATCGACGGAACGAAAAAGTTCCTGTTTGAACTGGCTGACGGCAACGTGGTGGAAAGCGTCTGGATGCAGTACAAACACGGCAACAGTGTATGTATTTCATCTCAGGTGGGATGCCGTATGGGATGCCGGTTCTGCGCTTCCACACTGGACGGACTGGAACGGAATCTGGCCCCTTCGGAGATGCTGGATCAGATCTATGCCATCACCAGGCTGACGGGAGAGCGGGTTTCCAACGTGGTAGTCATGGGCACCGGGGAACCGATGGACAATTATGACAATATTTTAAAGTTCCTGCATCTTCTGACCGATGAAAACGGTCTGAATATCAGCCAGAGAAATGTGACGGTGTCCACCTGTGGAATTGTCCCCAGAATGCGGCAGCTGGCAGAGGAAAAGCTGCAGATCACGCTGGCATTGTCCCTGCATGCGACCACCGATGAGAAGCGGAGAAAACTGATGCCCATAGCCAACCGGTATTCTATTAAGGAACTGATGGAGGTCTGCCAGTATTATTTTGAGCAGACCGGACGGAGGATCACCTTTGAATACAGTCTGGTGGGCGGTGTGAACGATACGGAAGAGGATGCCAGAGAGCTGATCGCACTGGCGAAGCCTTTGTGCTGCCACATCAATCTGATCCCGGTGAATCCCATCAAGGAGCGGGATTATGTGCAGTCGGATACGAAGCACATCCAGGCATTTAAAAATAAACTTGAAAGTAAGAAGATACATGTTACAATTAGAAGGGAGATGGGCCGGGATATTGACGGAGCCTGCGGACAGTTAAGACGTCGTCATGCGCAGGAGACGAAGAACCCGGAGAAAATCTCACAGGAGGAAGTTTGACGTGCTTAAGACGTTTTCCATAACCGATATCGGAAGGAAAAGAAAAGTAAATCAGGACTATATCTATACCTCTGAAAAGCCGGTGGGAAATCTGCCGAATGTGTTCATTGTGGCAGATGGCATGGGCGGTCATAACGCGGGTGATTATGCGTCCAAGGTGACGGTGGAGACCATGCTTGCCCAGATGGAGAATTCTTTTGAGAAGAATCCCATGCTGATTTTCCGCAGGGCCATCGAGGAAGCCAACGAAGTGATCCGTAAGAGAGCCAGCGAAGATGAGACGCTGGAAGGAATGGGGACCACGGTAGTGGCAGCATCCTGCATAGGCAGATTCGTACAGGTGGCCAATGTCGGGGACAGCAGGCTTTATGTGGTTGGTAACAAGATACGACAGATCACGAGAGATCATTCTTATGTACAGGAGATGGTCCGGATCGGGGAACTGGATCCTGCGGATGCAAGAAATCATCCGGACAAGAATATTATTACCAGAGCGGTGGGAGCCGAGGATAAGGTGGAACCGGATTTCTTTACCGTGGAATTACAGGAGGGAGAGATCGTTCTCATGTGTTCGGACGGTCTGACCAATATGCTGGAAGATGAAGAGATCCGTATGATTATCAGCGGAGCCAGAGACCTTGTGGAGAAGGCCGAATGCCTGGTGGAGGCGGCCAATGCCAACGGTGGAAGGGATAATATCAGTGTAATACTGATTGAGCCGTGTGCGTAAACCATCCCAGCTTTTTTGAAATGGAGAGCAAGTATGATCAAAATAGGAATGATGATCGGCGATCGCTATGAGATCCTGGAGAAGATCGGAACCGGCGGTATGTCAGATGTCTATAAAGCAAAATGTCATAAGCTGAACCGCTATGTGGCAATCAAGGTGTTGAAGCAGGAATTCAGCGAAAATGCCAATTTTGTATCCAAGTTCCGGATCGAGGCGCAGGCAGCAGCGGGACTGATGCATCCCAATATTGTAAATGTCTATGATGTCGGGGAAGAGAATGGAATCTACTATATCGTCATGGAACTGGTAGAGGGTATTACCCTCAAAAAATACATCGAGAAGAAGGCAAGATTGTCTTACAAGGAAGCAGTGAGCATCGCCATCCAGGTAAGCATGGGTATCGAGGCTGCACATAATAATCATATTATCCATAGGGATATCAAGCCCCAGAACATTATTATCTCCAAGGACGGCAAGGTAAAGGTGACGGATTTCGGCATTGCCAAGGCAGCGACCAGCAATACAATCACCTCCAATGTCATGGGAAGCGTGCACTATACTTCTCCCGAACAGGCCAGAGGCGGATACAGTGATGAGAAGAGTGATATTTATTCTCTGGGTATTACCATGTTTGAAATGCTGACGGGAAGGGTGCCCTTTAATGGGGAGACCACGGTGGCCATTGCCATCAAACATATTCAGGAGGAGATGCCTTCTCCGAAGGAATTTGTACCGGAGATTCCCTCCAGTGTGGCCAGCATTGTGCTGAAATGCTGTCAGAAGTCTCCGGACCGCAGATACCAGAACATGGCGGAGCTGATCGCGGATCTGAAACAGTCCCTGATCAATCCGGAGGAAGATTTCGTAGTGAATGCAGATCCGGATATGGAGGGCGGTACCCGGATGATCTCCGATGAAGATATGGCACAGATCAAGCGGAAGGTGCCCTATCAGGGAGCACGGGAATATGAGGAACCCGATCATGATGAGACTATGCGTCTGAGATCCGATACGGAGGCCATGTATGAAAACGAAGAGAATGCAGAGGACGAGGATAACTATGACTACGATCCCAAGATGGAGCGTGTGACTACGGTGCTGGCTATCGTAGCCGGTGTGGTGATCTGCATTATCCTGATCGTCCTGGCCGTGAAGATCTTCGGCAATAAGAGGGAAGGAGACAATGGTGGTTCTGCCAGTCCGATCATCACCACGGAGGAATCGGAAAGCAGGGAAGTGGAAAAAGTATCCATGCCCAATGTCACGGGTATGAATGTAGAGGATGCCAAGAGTACCCTGACCAGCCTGGGAATCCTGACGGATGTGAATTATGAAGAGTCGGATTCCGTGGCAGAAGGGGTCGTTATCAATACAGATGTCAGTGTAGGCGCACTGATCGACAAGGGAAGCAAGGTGACCCTGACCGCCAGTGCCGGTACGCAGGGCGTAGAGGTTCCCAGTGTGGTGGATCTTACCTTTGATGAGGCTAATACACAGCTGGTAAGCAAGGGATTTCTGGTGAATAAGACAGAAAGCTATTCCGATACGGTAGAAGCGGGACGTGTGATCTCCCAGACCCCTTCGGAAGGCAATAAGGCACCCAAGGGCAGTGTGATCACAGTGACCGTAAGCCTGGGCAAGGAAGATACGAAGATCCGTGTTCCCAACCTGATCGGCCTGTCGGAGCAGGATGGTACGGTAGAAGCCATCGAAGCCGGACTGACGGTAGGCAGTGTGACCTATATCTACAGCGATGAAGTAGGAGAAGGCCTGATCTGCTATCAGAGTTATTCCCACGGTTCCTATGTGGATCAGGGAACCTCCATTGATATCAAGGTAAGCCAGGGAGCACAGCAGTCCACCTACAAGTGCAATGTCAGCATTGCGGCCCCCACCACTTCGGAAGCTCCCGATTATGTATCGGGAATGGAAGTCAGCATCAAACTGGTGGCGGATGACGATACCGTGCTGCTGGACACGAAAGTCACTACGTTCCCGGTAGCTACGAACATCAATGGAATGGTATCTTCGGGAGGTACGCTGACCATGACTTATCAGGTGACCAGTGAACCCACCACCACAACGAATCCGGATACCGGGGAACAGGTGACGGTTCCCGGAACGACAGAAGATCGTTCCTTTACCAGAAGAATTGAGTTCGTAAAGGAATAAAACCAGGGGCAGAAAGCTATGAAGGGCAAAATTATAAAAGGAATTGCCGGGTTCTATTACGTCCACACAGTGGACGTTGGCCACACAGTGGACGTTGGCCACACAGTGGACGTTGGCCACACAGGAAATGGCACGATCTACGAATGTAAGGCCAAGGGAGTCTTCCGCAGGGATCACAGAAAACCTCTTGTGGGGGATGATGTGGAACTGGATGTCCTGGACGAGGCACAGAAAAAGGGAAATATCAGGGAACTGCTTCCCAGACACAGCGAACTGATCCGCCCGGCGGTAGCCAACGTGGATCAGGCACTTGTGATCTTTGCAATCACGAAACCCCAGCCGAATTTTAATCTGCTGGACCGTTTCCTGATCATGATGCAGCAGCAGGAAATCCCCTGTATCATCTGTTTTAACAAGCAGGACATTGACGAGGAAGGGAAAAAGGAAGACTACCGGGCTGTTTACGAACGGGCCGGCTTCCGGACGATCACGGTCAGTGCCGCCAGAAAAGAGGGAATCGACACCCTTCAGGAACTGCTTAGGGGAAAGACTACCACAGTGGCCGGCCCCAGCGGAGTCGGAAAGTCGTCTCTGGTGAACTGCCTGCAGTCGGGAACTGTTATGGAGACGGGAAACATCAGCGAGAAGATCGAGCGGGGAAAGCACACTACCAGACATTCGGAACTGATCTCCATTGCACAGGATACTTATATTCTGGACACTCCGGGCTTCAGTTCCCTGGGGCTGTTCCGGCTGGAGAAAGAGCAGCTGGCGGAGTATTATCCGGAGTTTGCTCCTTTTGAGAAATATTGCAGATTCGGAGGATGCTCCCATATCTCGGAGCCGGTATGCGGTGTGAAGGATGCCGTGGCGGAGGGAGAAATCCCGCAGATACGGTATGAAAATTACTGTCTGCTCTATGAAGAACTGAAAAATCAGAGAAAATATTAACTATGAGTGAGACACAGAATAATAATCCAGGGGAAAAATTTAAAGAGACCATTGCGGAAGCCATGAAGACCGGAGATTTCCATGCACTGAACATGCTGGTGACGGACACGGTCAACGATGCTCTGCGGGAAGCTGCTTTTCAGGCGAATCTTTCCAGAGAAGCCAGAGAGGCCACGGAGAAAAAGGTATGGAATTCCCAGCGCAGCTGGCAGGAGAAAAAGCGTGAGGAAGAAAAGACCGGGGAACAGATCCAGGCGGAACGGGAACAGCGGGAGCGTCAGCGGGAAGAACACCGCAGACAGAACGAGGAGTGGCACAGACAGCGCAGGGAACGGGAACGGCAATGGGAAGAACAGAGGAAAGCACAGGCGGTGCCTCCGAGACGGGCGACCGCAGCAGAGATGACTTCTCTGGTAAAAATGGAAAAAAAGGGAAATGTCTCGGGAACCCTGTGTACCGTGTTCGGTGGAATCGGACTGGGATTCAGCGGACTGGGACTTCTGGTACAGCTGCTTGTGGCTGCTTTTGGGGCAGCGTCTCTGAGTGCGGCGATCCTGCCGGGAGTACTTTCTCTGGCGTTTCTGGAAATGATTGCTTACGGCAACGGACAGCGCAGGAGATTAAAGCGTGCGGAAAAGTATCTGGAGTTATGCGGTACCAAAATGTATGGCGTGATCAACGAAATGGCCCGATACACCGGGAAAAGTGTCCGCTATGTCCGTAGAGACCTGCGGAAGATGTTAAAAGCCGGAATGTTTCCGGACGGGCATCTGGATGACAAAGAGACCTGCTTTATGCTAAATGATGTGATCTACAGACAGTATCTGGAGACGGAGAAGGCCTATCTGGAGCAGAATAAGATCACCGGGCAGGAGGACAAGAATACAGAAAATGTCGATCCGCAGGATATCGAAGAAAACCGCAGGGAACAGGAACTGCACAGCATGATAGCGGAAGGAATGGAGTACATCCGCCACTTGCGGAACCTGAATGACAGGATCGAGGGAGAGGCAATCTCCGGGAAGCTGTATCGTCTGGAGAATCTGTTGAAGGAGATTTTCGACCGGGTACAGGAACATCCGGAGCAGATGCGCCGGATGCATAAGTTGATGGATTACTATCTGCCCACCATGTTAAAGCTGGTGGAGCAGTATGCGGAATTTGATGAAGTCAGCAGTCCGGGGGAGGATATTCTGGAAGCCAAGAAGGAGATCGAGAAGACGCTGGATATGATCAATCAGGCATTTGTCACATTGCTGAACAATCTGTTTCAGGATGCCGCCTTTGATGCTTCGGCGGATGCACAGGTCTTACAGACCATGCTGGCCAAAGAGGGACTGACGGAATCGGATTTCGCAAGGGAAAAGAAGTATTAAAAAGAAATATTAATTATTCATAAGAAAGAGTAAGAAGACGGGGGTATCAGCATGAGTATTGATTTGGACGCAGTTACACAGGAGGCACCCACACTGACACTGGATCCTTTTGCGGAAGCAAAAGAGGAGATCGTGGAGAAGAAACCGGAAGAACTGGTAGAGGAACAGGCGGTTCCGGAGATGGAACTGACACCGGAAGAACAGAAAATGGTGGATGATTTCGCCGCACAGATTGACCTGACTAACACACAGGCAGTGCTGCAGTACGGTGCGGGAAGCCAGAAGAAGATTGCGGACTTCTCCGAGACAGCCTTAAGTAATGTCCGGACCAAGGATATGGGAGAGGTCGGACAGCTTCTGACCGATGTGGTGGCACAGTTAAAGGACTTCGATACCGAGGAGGAGAAGGGATTCTTCGGACTGTTCAAAAAGAGTGGGGACAGGCTGGGCAATCTGAAAGCAAAGTATGATAAGGCGGAAGTGAATATCGGTAAGATCTGCGAGGCCATGGAGAATCATCAGGTGGTGCTGTTAAAGGATGTGGCGGTACTGGACAAGCTATATCAGCTGAACCTGAATTATTTCAAGGAACTGTCCATGTACATCTTGGCGGGGAAAAAGAAACTGGCACAGGCGAGAAAGGTGGAACTGCCGGAACTTCTGGAAAAGGCACAGAAGAGCGGACTGCCGGAGGACACCCAGGCGGCAAGGGACTTCGCGGCAATGTGTGAGAGATTCGAGAAGAAGATATATGATCTGGAACTGACCAGAGCCATTTCCCTGCAGATGGCTCCCCAGATCCGTCTGATCCAGTCCAATGATATTGCCATGTCTGAGAAGATCCAGTCCACGCTGGTGAACACGATCCCACTGTGGAAGAGCCAGATGGTCATTGCCATCGGTCTGGATCATGCCACGGATGCGGCCAGGGCGCAGAGGGCGGTATCGGATATGACCAATGAACTGTTGAAGAAAAATGCGGAAGCACTGAAAACGGCTTCGGTGGAGACGGCAAAAGAATCCGAGAGAGGTATTGTGGATATTGAGACACTGAAATCCACCAACCAGACATTGATGACTACATTGGACGAAGTCATGAAAATCCAGGAGGAGGGCCGGGCCAGAAGACAGAGCGCCGAGGAAGACTTACAGCGCATTGAAAATGAGATGCGGGAAAAACTGCTGGAGATGAGCAAGGCATCCCATACCTGATTTTTCATTTATTTTACATAATTTAAGAGGCTTAACGCTTGACGAAAGCCCTGTGGGAATTTAGAATAAAAATCAGGGATTATAAATTTGGAAGGAGTAATACAAATGAAGAAATTAGAAGAAATGCTCAGGAACAGACCCATTAAGAACAAACTGTCTCTTGTATTTCGAATCATGGATGTGTTATACGTCCTGATTGCATTTGGGGCATTTGGGGCAATGTTACAGACACAGAATTATGTGGGAATCGTAATCGTGTTGATCTTAGCTGTAATAAGTATCTTATTTACCGTCAGCATATCAAAAATGCTTACCAAAATGCTGGTAGAACCCATCGAAAGTCTGGTAGTGGCATCTGAGAAGATTGCTTCTGGTGACTTTGAAATCGGCACTCCTTATGAGTCCGAGGATGAACTGGGACGTTTATCCGACAGCTTTGAGACCGCAGCCGGAATCCTGAAGAAAGTGGTAACGGATCTGTATGGTATCGTTGAGAAGTTTTCCGAGGGTAATTTTGATGTACACAGCAGTTGTCCTGAAGCTTATGTCGGACAGCTTCACAGTGTGCTGGAAGAACTGGACGAGATGGTGAACAAGATCAGTGAGGCCATGCATGGCATCCAGGGATCTTCCGAACAGGTATCTGCCGGAAGTAACCAGCTGGCTGTCAGCGCACAGGATATCGCAGAAGGCGCTACCAGTCAGGCTGCAGCCGTAGAAGAACTGGTGGCTACCGTAGAAGAAGTAACCGGTCAGGTATTGGAGAACACCAAGTCTACCGACATCGTTCATGACAAGGCAAAACAGGTAGGTATTGAGGCGGCCAACAGCCAGAAAAAGATGGATGAACTGGTGGATGCCATGAAGAAGATTGATACCACTACCCAGAACATCGAAAAGATCATCGCAGATATTGAGAACATCGCATCCCAGACCAATCTGCTGTCCCTGAATGCTTCCATTGAGGCGGCAAGAGCAGGAGAAGCCGGAAGAGGCTTTGCAGTCGTAGCTGACCAGATCCGTCAGCTGGCAGAAGAGAGTGCCAACTCCGCAGTTGAGTCCAAGAAACTGATCGAAGAGTCCATGAACGAAGTAGAAGTGGGTAACAAGGTCACCAAGGAGACCAACGAGGCAATGCAGAAGGTGATGTCCGAACTGGATCAGATCATTCAGGAGGTTGCCAACATCCGTACCGCATCCGACAGACAGGCCGTATCTGTCAGCAACATCAAGAAGGGTGTGGAAGACATCAATGATGTTATCCAGTCCAACTCCGCAGCAGCCCAGGAGACTTCCGCTACCAGCGAGGAGCTTTCCGCTTCCGCAACGACCCTGAACGAGTTGTTAGGGCATTTCAAACTGCGCGGTTAAGCAAGGAACATTTCCTGAGAGCGTAAAGAAGAGAACCGAAGAACCATGGCTGAATTTCACAGCTGTGGTTCTTTTCGATTGGAGGAGCCAAAATATGAACCGTGGAAAAAGATACGGAATAGCAGCGATACTCACGGGAGTGGCACTGGCCGGAATGACGGCCTGTGGCGCAGAGAACGGTGACGGTACGGAGAGGACGGAAAAAACGGAAATTGTGGAGAGTGTGACTTTGGAGACTATGATTCCGGAGAGCGCAGAAGTGTTTCGGGAGACCACGGAGAATGGAAATACTGTGGAAGGATCCGGCGAAGAGATAATGCCGGAGACACCGGTACCACAGGAGACAGCGGGTGCCGCAGAGCAGGAAGGACAGTCAGCGCACCCCCAGCCGGTGGAATCTACCGGCCTCCGGCAGATCACATTAGATCCGGACTGGGAATATGCGGATCATTCAAAGATCAATACCGGGGCCGCCGTACTGTACCGGGCACCGGAGGAGTCCGGGCGAAAGGAAATCGTTATCGGCGTGAATGCCGGACATGGCACCGCTGGAGGATCCAAGGTGAAGACCCTGTGCCACCCCGACGGCTCTGCCAAGATCACGGGAGGCAGCACGGCGGCAGGCGCTACGGAAGCGGCGGCAGTCTCCGGCGGTATGACATTTCAGGACGGAACACCGGAGCGTACGGTGACGCTCCGGATGGCGCAGATCCTGCGGGACAGGCTGCTGGCTTCCGGTTATGATGTGCTGATGCTCCGGGACGGGGAGGATGTCCAGCTGGATAATGTGGCCCGGACGGTAATCTGCAATAACGTAGCGGACTGTCATATCGCCCTGCATTGGGACAGTGGTGACGGCAAGGATTATGACAAGGGATGTTTTTACATTTCCGTACCGGAAGCGTTGAAGAGCATGGAGCCGGTGGCTTCCCACTGGCAGCAGCATGATACCCTGGGAGCGGATCTGGTAGAAGGACTGCGGGGACAGGGAGCAACGATCTACGGGAAGGGAACCATGAGCATTGACCTGACCCAGACCTCTTACAGCACGATCCCTTCTGTGGATATGGAACTGGGAAACGGGTATTCCGACCACAGTGATGCCACACTGAATACCCTGGCGGAGGGACTGCTGTCGGGAATTCAGACCTATTTCGGACAATAGATGGTTCTTCGCCATTTGCAAATGCACTAAAATATGCTATAATGAGCAATGCTGAATATCGAGAAAACACAAGAAAGGCAGTAAACCGGAAGGTTTCTGAACGGTAAATAAATATGAAGCTGGGTATCGTAGGTCTTCCCAACGTGGGAAAGAGTACACTTTTCAATTCCCTGACCAAGGCGGGGGCAGAATCCGCCAACTATCCCTTCTGTACCATTGATCCCAATGTGGGTGTGGTAACAGTTCCGGATGAGCGGCTGAAAGCATTGGGAGAGATGTATCATTCCAAGAAGGTAACTCCTGCTGTAATTGAATTCGTGGATATCGCAGGTCTGGTAAAGGGTGCCTCCAAGGGTGAGGGACTGGGCAATCAGTTTTTAAGCAACATCCGTGAAGTGGATGCCATCGTGCATGTGGTAAGATGCTTCGAGGATCCCAATGTCATCCATGTAGACGGTAGTGTAAACCCGCTTCGTGATATCGAGACCATCAATCTGGAGTTGATCTTTGCTGACCTGGAAGTATTGGAGAGAAGACTGTCCAAGGTATTCAAGGCAGCCAGAATGGACAAGACCTATGCCAAGGAACTGGCGCTGCTGGAGCGTATCAAGGAGCATCTGGAGAGCGGCAAGATGGCGAAGAGCCTGGAGGTGACCGACGAGGATGAACTGGCTCTGTTAAAGGAATATAATCTGCTGACCTACAAGCCCGTGATCTATGCGGCCAATGTAGCCGAGGATGATCTGGCAGATGACGGCGCTTCCAATGAGATGGTGGGCAAAGTTCGAGAGTTTGCGGCCGGTGAGCACAGCGAAGTATTCGTGATCTGTGCGCAGATCGAGGAGGAAATCTCCGAACTGGATGATGACGAGAAGGCAATGTTCTTAGATGATCTGGGATTAAAGGAATCCGGTCTGGAGAAACTGATCAAGGCAAGCTATCATATCTTAGGCCTGATGAGCTTCCTGACCGCAGGAGAGGACGAGACCAGAGCATGGACCATCAAGATCGGTACCAAAGCACCTCAGGCTGCCGGTAAGATCCACTCTGATTTCGAGAGAGGCTTCATCAAGGCAGAGGTTGTGAACTACAAGGATCTGCTGGAGCAGGGGTCTCTGGCCGCTGCCCGTGAAAAGGGTCTGGTGGGCATGGAAGGTAAGGATTATGTGGTACAGGATGGAGATGTAATTCTTTTCCGCTTTAATGTATAAGGAAACGAGGATAATACTATGATGAATGCAGGAGATATTGCATTTCCCCATTTAGGCATTTACCTGGAAAATGTTCCCAGAAGCTTTACCGTATTCGGTTTCGAGATCGCCTTTTACGGACTGATCATCGGCATCGGTGTACTGGCGGGTATCCTGATGGCGGTGCACGAAGCGAAAGTCACCGGAGAGAATCCGGATACCATTTGGGATTTTGCCATTTATGCCGTGATTTTTTCCGTGATCGGCGCCAGAATTTATTATGTGGTCTTTGCCTGGGACTATTATAAAGATAATCTGCTAAGCATTTTCAATACCCGTAACGGTGGTATGGCAATCTACGGTGGTGTGATCGGAGCATTCCTGACACTGTTTATTTATTGCAGGGTCAAGAAGATCAACCCGTTCCGGCTGGGAGATCTGTGTGTGCCGGGACTGATCCTCGGACAGGTTATCGGACGCTGGGGTAACTTCATGAATCGTGAAGTGTTTGGAGAATATACGGACAATTTCCTGGCCATGCGGCTTCCCATCGAAGCGGTGCGCAGCCGGGATATTTCCGAGAACGTGGCAGCACATATCGTGGAAGGTACCAACTACATTCAGGTACACCCCACATTCCTCTACGAGAGTCTGTGGAATCTGGTGATTCTGATCATTATGCTGGTATACCGCAAGCACAAAAAGTTCGAGGGTGAGATCTGTCTGCTGTACTTCGGAGGCTATGGTCTTGGCAGATTCTGGGTCGAAGGTATCCGGACAGATACCCTGTTTATCCCCGGAACGACCCTCGCCGTATCACAGGTATTATCCTTGTGCATGGTGATCTTCGCAGTGGTGACGGACGTTGTGGTACGTATCCGCCTGAAAAAACAGCCGAAAGTGGAAAAAAATTAAAATTTTTTAAAAATTTATTAAGAATATCGAAACAGGAGCAAATACATAGATATTGTGTTTGCTCTTATTTTTATACCAGATATTGTAGCAAAAAGCGCCTTTGTCGTAGGACAAGGCGCTTTTTTACGTGGAGCTGTCGAAAAAAGCCGCCTGATTTCTCTTGTAAAATACCCTATTTTAGTATAAAATCATAATGAAAGTGGGAGAAAGTGGAGGTAAGTGCCACAAAGTGGTAAATTTTTTGAAAAAATGACCTCCTTTTCGTGGCAGTCCCCTTTTGGATGAATGGTGGTGAGTGCGATGTTTATGAGCGAGTACAACCATACGTTAGATACGAAAGGCAGGTTGATCATTCCGGCGAAATTCCGAGAAGTCTTAGGTGAGGAATTTGTAGTTTCCAAAGGAATGGATGGCTGCTTATTTGTGTATGCCAACGATGACTGGAACGCTTTTGAACAGAAGCTGACCTCATTACCTCTGATCAATAAGGAAGCAAGACAATTTGCCCGTTTCTTCCTGGCCGGTGCGGCTGCGGTGGAAGTGGACAAACAGGGAAGAATCCTGTTGCCGGCACACTTGCGAGAGTTCGCCGGACTGGAAAAAGATGTGGTGTTAGTCGGAGTCGGCAGCCGCGTGGAGATCTGGAGCAAGGATAAGTGGGAG
>CAKRRD010000039.1 GCA_934394815.1 uncultured Acetatifactor sp.
GATGTCTGTCACAATTTTGTACAAAACTTCAAACAAGACTACCACAATTTATTCTTTTATGGTACAGTAGGTACTGGTAAAAGCTTTTTGTCGGGATGTATCGCCAGCGAATTACTGGAAAGCGGTCATTCCGTGATCTATTTCAGTGCTTCCGGGTTATTTGACACCCTTGCCCGTTATGCCTTCGACAGCCGGGCGAAAGAAACTCTTTCCGGATTTTACGAGGATCTGTATCACTGTGATCTTCTGATCATAGATGACCTCGGCACCGAGATGACCAATACATTTGTGGCTTCCCAGCTGTTCTCCTGTCTGAACGAGAGACATCTGAGGAAAAATGCCACCATCATCTCCACGAACTTAAGTCTGGAAGAATTGCGTGACCGGTATTCTGACCGGGTATTTTCCCGTATCACCAGTCATTACGATCTGTGTAAGCTGACCGGTCCCGATATCCGTATGTGCAAAAAGCGTATGCAGAATGCATCTGAAAATTAATCATTTATTCGTAACAGAACAGTATACAGAATCAGAAAGTGAGGATCACCCCAATGGCGAATCGTGAAGAAAAAAGAAATCTGGAGACTATCCCCGTCGGCTCTCTGGGCATTATTTCCCTGCCCGGCTGCAAGCCTTTAGGTGAGAAGGTAGACCAGTATCTTGTAAAATGGAGAGCAGAGAGAGAAAGCGAACACAAAGAGTCTCTGGCATTTGCAGGTTATCAGAGAGAATCCTATCTCCTGGATGCCAAAGTACCCCGTTTCGGTTCCGGTGAAGCAAAGGGACAGATCCTGGAATCCGTCCGCGGTACTGACCTCTATCTGTTAGTAGATGTCCTGAACTACTCCATGACCTATTCCCTGTGCGGCAGCGAGAACCATATGTCTCCCGATGATCACTATCAGGATCTGAAGCGTATCATTGCAGCTGTCGGTGGTAAAGCCCGTCGTATCACCGTGATCATGCCTTTCCTGTATGAGAGCCGTCAACACAAGAGAACTTCCCGTGAGTCGCTGGACTGCGCGCTGGCGCTGCAGGAGCTGGTAAGCATGGGTGTAGATAACATTATCACTTTTGATGCTCACGATCCCCGAGTCCAGAATGCCATTCCCCTGCACGGCTTTGAGACCGTACAGCCTGCATATCAGTTCATCAAGGGTCTGCTTCGCAATGTGAAGGATCTGCAGCTGGATTCCAGCCACATGATGGTCATCAGCCCGGATGAAGGCGGTATGGGACGTGCTATCTACATCGCCAACGTTCTCGGTCTGGATATGGGTATGTTCTATAAGAGAAGAGATTATACCAAGATCGTTAACGGCCGTAACCCTATCGTGGCTCATGAATTTCTGGGTACCAGCGTAGAGGGCAAGGACATGATCATCATCGACGATATGATTTCCTCCGGTGAGAGCATGCTGGAAGTTGCTGCCGCCCTGAAGGAGCGCAAGGCCAACAAGATCTTCGTCTTCTCCACCTTCGGTCTCTTCACCAACGGTCTGGACAAGTTTGATAAGGCTTACGAGAACGGCATCATCGATAAGGTACTGACCACCAACCTGATCTACCAGACTCCGGAACTGCTCCAGAGAGAATGGTACATTAACTGCGATATGAGCAAATATATCGCTTACATCATCGATACTTTAAACCATGATTCTTCCATCAGTGATCTGTTGAATCCGAACGAAAGAATTCAGAATATCGTTGCAAAATACAAGAAGGGTGAGCTGTAAAGCTCACCCTTTTCTTTGTCTATAACTATATGGCTCCCAGTGCGGAAATCAAGGAGCCGATGATAATGCAGAAGTCGGAACAGTTGAACACAATCTTACGAAATCCCTGCCACTTCACAGGAAAGCTTACATAATCCACCACATATCCTCTGCGGAGGCGGTCATAAGTATTGCTGAATGCGCCGCCTAACAGCAATGACAGTCCCAGTCGCAGCAGATTGTTGCCGTGGCGTCCCAGACTCACAACAAATACCAGCGTCAATAGCACAGTGAAAGCCAATGAGATAGCTGCCACCAGACGTCTTCGCTTCTGTCCGGCATTCAGCATCATGCCTTTGTTGTGGTGCTTGCGGATCAGTAATTTTCCCCGACAGATCTGCCGCTCTTCCCACTCGTCCACATGCTTTTCTATATAATTTTTCAGGAAGAAATCTCCCCAGAAGATTCCCGCCAGAATCGCAAGGCATACTGCTGTCATATGTTACGCTCCCTTTCACCGCCTGTCGGATTTACACTTTGGAATCTGCTTATTCCCGTTCCGATCCCCGGTTCTTTATCTTTAAAAAAGCCATAAGTGCTCCAAACAGGACTCCTGCCACAGGCCATACGACCCAGGTAATCTCCCAGCGCATCGTTGGCAGACTGATGGCCAGGTAAATTGCGGTCCAGACACACCAGTAAATCACCGTCACATGCTCATACTTCCGGTTGACCGCCTTATTTTCCACCGTATAGTCCCCCTCCTGAAGCAATTTCTGAAAACCTCCCCAGATAATGCCGGACCGCACGAACAGCCACACAGCGGCTGCTACTATCATCAACAGGACATCTGTGGCAAGGATTACCGCATAGCCATTATCCCCGAAGAAAACAGATACCACCAGCAGAGGTACTGCTCCCAGGATGCACAATACCACACCCAGAGTAATACAGATCCGATAGGTTCCCGCAAAGGTCTCTTTTGCTTTTTCCACGATTCCGGACACCCCATATTGCAGTGTCAGCTTTTCTTTTTCCAGATATTCATATTTATTGTAGGGAATTCCGGTAAGAAGAAATACCGCCACCGCAACTGTCACCATCAGCAGCAGAACAATCACACCGATTCCACACGCAACAGCTTCCGTAAGCGGACCTCTTCCGACAGCCGCCATTCCCGCCAGCCACAACAGCACAACAGGGGACACCACACACAGAGACACCGCCGGAGCAATCCGGGCAGCATATTTCTTCGTAGCTTCCAGAAAAGTATTGGCTTCCTCCACCGTGACCACTCTTCCCTCTGTGATCTCCGGTGCCATTTCTTCGGCAAACTCCGCCTCTTCTATTTCATCTTTTAACAGGTAATCCGTGGTAACACCGAACAGCTGGCTCATATTCACGATACGTTCCAGATCGGGAATGGAGGCTCCGCTCTCCCATTTGGATACCGACTGTCTGGAAATATCCAGCCGTTCTGCCAGATCCTCCTGAGACCATCCGCTTTTCTTACGCAGCATCATAATTTTTTCTGACAGGATCATTTTTCATTCTCTCTTTCTTTTTGATATGTTTTCCTGTGCACAGATCTCGTCGACATGAAAAATCATAACAAAAGAACCGGTTGACAACCACCAAGTGCCCTTGTAATTTTGTCAACCGGCAGTTGCAATTCCTGTGTTTACTGCACTTCCCGGATCAGGCAGTACTGTTTCAGGGGAAAATTCTTCTCCATCACGCCGTATACCTTGAATCCGAACTTTTCATAGAATTCCACATTTTTCGGATTATGTGTCTCCAGAGAAATCATCAGTTTGTGCTTCTGGGCATAGTCAATGGCTTCCTCCAGAAGCTCCGCTGCGATCCCATGGTGCTGCATGGTGGGATCCACCGCCAGATAGATAATGTGCAGACGCTGATTCTGATGCAGCTGATCCGTCCAGCTGGAATTCAGATAATCCTCGCCCTTCATAAAATTCCGGAAGGTCTTCAGAGAGGGATCCTCCCTGATCAGATAGGAATCGGTCTGTAATGCCGCCAGGGCCTCCGTAAAATAGAACTGAAATACATTGTAGGGTTCTGCCTCATCCGATACTACCAATACACTGTTCAAATCTGCGCTGTCTGCGAAGATCTCGCAGGTGGCATAAAATTCATCCATGTCACATTTGAACAGTTCCGGCATTAAGTGTCTGCGGATCTCAGGATCCGGTATCAATGTCTCATACAGGGGATCGTGCGCAAAACACTGGTTCAGCATCTCCTCCACTTTCGGAAGGTCTTCCTTCTGCACACGATATAACTTATCACTTTCCATAATTATATTACCTGCTATCTCCTGATTATAATTCAAAAATCTGGGTAACGGCTTTCTGCATCTGTTCCAGAATATTCATAAGGCCGGTCACCAGCTTGGAACAGGCCTGTTCCAGACTGGCAATCTCCTCCCCGTAATCCATCTTGGCAGCACCGGACTCCGCCATGGTCTCTTCTTTCTGCAAAAGCTGTTTTACCGTTCCGTACAGATTCTCATGCTCCAACAGTCTTCCGTAGCCCCATTTCAATCGTTCCTTCGGCTGATGAAAAACATAATCCGTAAAATGCCGGTATACCTGTTCATCAAACATGAACGCATAGGCATTATTGTCCACCTGATACAGCTTGCGGAGTGCGGAGGAAAGTCTCTGCTCCTTCAGGTTCCGGACAGCTCCACCCAGAAGCCTTAAATTGGTACTGCATATCTCATGAGGATACAACACATTTCCGTACCAGTCAATCCTTACAAAAGCATCCTGTTCCTGTTTAAACTGACTAAGCAGCTTCTGTTCCAAGGCTCTGGTCTGTCCAAAAAGCACTTCCGCCTCATCATATTTTCCATCCCGAAGCAGCTGCTTATAGTTCCGATTGTATTCCGCTGCCTCCTCGTATTCCTCCCGACATTTTCTGAGTGCCCGGTCACTCAGAGTCTCCAGTTCCTCTATTTGCTCAAGCAGTGACCGCTTTCTCTCTCCCAGCTGCCCGGCCACATCTGCGCGGTAACAGATCTCCCGGCACTGTTCCAGTCCCTTCCGAACCCGCTGTGCCACCGGGGAGAACTGCAGTGGCACCACCGCCGTCTCATCCAGCGCCAGGATCAACAGGGCAAACAGTTCATGATGCAGGCGGTATACCTGTTCATCGTAAAATTCATCGTTGTCAAACTGGGAATGATAATGGGTCTCCATAAAGCTTCCGCCGGTAAAATCATTTACCATGGAAGGCACTCCTGCGATGGCCATGGAAAAATCGTCCGACCAGGTTTCGATGGGAGAGGTCACCGCCGTCTCCTCCGGATAAGCCATCGTCAGATTCGGCAGATCCGCCAGATATTCTTCCAGAAAGCTGACATATTCATAGCAGCTGCGGATTCTGGCTCTGGTACCGTGGGCCAGCGCAGGAAGTTCAAAGTTCAGGTCTGCGATCACCTTTCCCACCCATTCGGGATGTGCGGTAAATATCTGCTCATAAGCACCCGTGGACCAGTCGAAATTGGAATCCACCACTCCCCATTCTTCGGAGGCCATGGCACAGATCACGATAGTATTGTTCGGCCGGAACTCACTGTCTAACAACGTCTTTGCAATGCCAAATAATAAGGCAATAGCTGTATTGTCATCCTGAAATCCGTCAAAATAGGAATCGTAATGAGCCGACAAAAGTACCATACGATCCGGGTGTTTTCCGGGGATCCGCCCTACAATATTATAGGTCGTACAGTTCCGTGACACCCTGGAATCCGCGTCAAAGGTTACGGAAATCTCTTCTTTTCCCTGCAAAAGTTCCAGCAGTCCCGCAGCATCCTTACGGGAAATGGAAAATGCCGGAGCATCCTCGGGTCCTGCGATATCCTGTGCATTCAGCGCTTCGTCGTCGATTTCCCCATAGCCTCCGCTCTGTACGGCGATCAGGGCTGCCGCCCCTTTCAGATGTGCCTGATATACCGGGTAATTGATCCACCATTCATCCCTCTGGTTGATTTCCACCAATACCAGTTTCCCCGCAACATCCCTGCCAACGTAATCCTTTTCCGTACCCTTGCCCAGATACATCAGCGAGAATTCTTTCGGTCCGTCTGTCACAAAAGTGGTCTGATAAGCCCCCAATTCCACCGCTGCCGGTTCTCCTGCAGCATTCTCATAGCTTAACGTCGCCTTATGGAATTCCCAGCCGTCCACCGTGACGGCATCCTTGGTCACTTCCGACAGTCCTAAAGCTTCCATCTCCGCCTTTAACATCTCACCGGTCTGGAATTCCGCTTTGGATCCCGCCGTACGATACCCCAGAACCGGATGGGATTTGAACTGTTCCATCCGCTTGGCCAGTTCATAGGAATACTTCACATCCAGATTCTGTAATATTTTCTTCTGTAAGATTTCCCCGTTGTCATACATATTCTGTCACTCCGTCTCTGTCATTTTCACCCTTTGCCTGCCACTTTGCAGTTTCTTATCTCTTTGCTGCCACGGCATTCATTTCCTCTGTGATCTTCTTCAGAATCTCACTGTTTCTCTCTTCCGCCTCCAGTGTCTCACTGGCATGGGCGGATACTTCTTCTGTGGTAGCGGAAATCGTCTGAATGGATTCCACGATCTCCTGGTTGGCCGCTTTCAATGCCTCCACATCCTGAAGCATACGGCCCAGGTTGTCCACAATGGCATAGCTGCTGTTCTCGATCTCCACAAAACTGTCTGCTGCCCGTATGATTCCTTCCCGCTGGTTACTGATACCGTCCATCATCTGGCGGATTACGGTCACTACTTCATCAATGGCATGGGATACATTACCAATCAATGCGGCAATATTGCCGGTAGCATCCTTGGTCTGCGTCGCCATTCCGGAGATCTCGGAAGCTACCACCGAGAAACCTCTGCCCGCTTCTCCGGCTCTGGCCGCCTCGATACTGGCATTCAGCGCCAGCAGGCTTGTCTGGGTGGCAATCTTGCTGATGATCTCTAAGATAGAATGCATCTCCTGCATATAATGATCCAGTGTTTCCAGCTTTTTCGCTGCCTGCTCGCTGTTCTGTGCGGAATCTTCTGCCTGCTTCTTCAGTCCTGCCATATCCATTTTGCCGGTATCCAGCACAGACAGGGTCTGCTCCATATCTTCGCAAATGGTCTCCGCCGTGGTATCCACCGCATTTACCTTTTCCTGAATTGCCTCCGTCTGGGTGGTCTGCTTCTGGACTGCCACCGCAGATTCCTGAGATCCCATGGATACCTCTTCCATGGCGCTCTTTGTGCTGACGAATGCCATCTCCAGTTTGTTCAGTTCTACGGTAATCTCCTCTACAGAGTTCTCCAGACGGTTACTCATGTCGGTTACATCCTTCAGGGTTGCTTCCGTACGCTCCTGCGCATCCCGGATTTCGTTCATATTCTCATTGGCATTTTTCTGATTTGCCGTCGTGGCATAGATGGATACAAAACACAGAAGCACCATCATGACGATCTGGATAATGCCTGCCTCCAGGCCCAGATAGCCGAAACCACCTGTTCTGGCACCCAGGATCACCACCAGAATGCTCTCCAGTACCGTACCCACATTGATCATAACAAAGGCCTTCACATCATGATACAGCATAACCGCAAACATCATCGGCACTACAAAGACGAAAACCATATTGGATTCCGTCGTAAACAATACAATAGAATAAAACAGTGCATAGCCGATGGTTACCAGATGCTTGATTGCACCGGAATCATGGCTTTTTTTCCAGAAGATCACTTCCGCCGCCAGCGGCCCCAGTCCAAAGATCAGCATCAGCACCAATACCGGCGCTCCTACCGTTCCGTTTACGGTCTCCGCCACGCCAAAAATCAGCATACAGATATTCACTGCAAAGTGTGACACCATTGCCACCCAATTACTTCGTTCCAATTCTTTCATTCGTCTCTGCTCCCCCTTTTGTCGTCCTGTTTTCGCTGTCAAATATTAATATGTAAATATAAGTAATGTTTCCACTTATTCCATCTGAATGTCCAATCTATTTTATTGTAAATCATACTGATTTTCCCGTCAATAAAACGGCACAAAAATACAGCGCTGTTTTTCTCAATAAAGAAACAGCGCTGTATCTTTTCTATATAGTATTTATCTCCCTGCCGGATCGGTCCCGGCGCCCTTCTTATAGCTTTTATACCCGGAAAACATCCAATACCTTTTCCAGTTTATCTGCCAGTGCCCGTAGTTTCTCGGAAGAGGTCATCAGTTCCGTCATGGTGTCGCTCATGCCATGCGCTGCCTGCATGGTGCTGTCCGCCGATGCCGCATTCTGCTCGGAGATTGCCGACAGACCTTCCACCACATCGCGGATGGCGCTTCCGGACTGTCCCAGAACATCCATTTTCTCCTGAATGCCTCCGATATGATGCAGCGAATTCTCCACACCGTCTGCCACTGCCGCCGTCTTGACACCGGTCTCCTCCAGCTTGCTCTGCTGATGGTTCATATTGGCTTCCACTTCGCCCATGATCTCCACCATTCTTCCGGAAGATTCCATGATGTTTTTGATGATTTGCTCGATCTCGGTAGCGGAACGTTTGGACTGATCCGCCAGCTTACTGATCTGCTCTGCCACCACTGCGAATCCTCTTCCCGCTTCTCCGGCTCTGGCCGCCTCAATGCTGGCATTCAGCGACAGCAGATCTGTCTCGTCCGCAATATCCTGGATCATGGATACCGCTTTGGTAATGTTCTGGATTGCCCCGTTCATGTCTGTGATCTGCTCCGCTACCCGCAGTACAGATTCCCTGGTGCTTTCGTTGGAGCTGTTCAGTTCCTTCATGATCTCTTCGGAGGCTTTCTCCGCCTCAGCCATCCGTCCGGCATAATCCGTCAGAGAGTTCACTTCCTCGGAGATATACTCGATCTGTTCGCCGATGCGTACCACATTCTCATTGGCGTCCGTCGTCTCGTTTGCCTGATTTCTGGCACCTTCGGAAATTTCCCCTACCGCCTGATATACATCATTCACAGATTCCTGTGTATCCTGTGCCATCTTGATCAGCTTGTTGGAGGACTCTGTCAGATTATCCGCAGAATCCTTGATATCCGTTACAATGGTGCGCAGTGTCTTCTGTAATTTTACAGAGATCCGGTAGACATCTCCCAGTTCGTCCTTTCTGCGGCACTGCTTTTCATCCGGCTGTGCGTCCAGTTCTCCGTTTACGATCCTGCCCAGAAAATGTTTTGTCTTCTTCATGGTCTTCACCATGCTGCGAGACAATACGCTGACCAATGTCGCTGCCACAAGCACACATACCACGGCAATCAGAATAATGTCCTTCACCTGAGTACGAATGGTATTCCGGACCCCCTGTACCGGTGTTGCCACCTCAATGGCACCGATCACCGAGCCATCAGAGTTGATCAGCGGCTGATAATACACATAATAGTCTACCTCGGAGATCATACTGTCCTTCAAAAACAGTGGTTCTCCGGTCTTGATCTGCTCATAAATCTCCGATTCCAGACCCGTACCGTTAATGCGGCCTCCTTCCGGCTTCGTCAGTGTCGTAATCAGACGCATGTTTCCGTATAGGAAAGACACCTGGAATCCCGTCTTATCCTGCAGACCGTCGATCAGCTGCGTATCTCCGGAGATGGAGACACCGCCCTTACTCACCTTACCGCCCTTGTCCCGGGTGTAATCTCCTTCATACAGATTCGTATAGGTCTCGTCCACGCTGACGCCTACGATCTGCAATGCTTTTTCAATCTGTTTCTCGATACCCGCTTCCAATGCTCTGGAACCCACAGTCGCCACCAGTCCACACACAATGATCATCGGCAGCAGACTCAATGACAGGATCTTTTTGGAGATAGTGAAAAAAGGCTTCTTCTTTTTTTCCCGTTTTACTGCATTCCCCTTTACTTCCGTTTTCTTGCTCTCTGTCTTCCTCATACTTACCACATCTGCCTTTCTGTAAATGACTTCGTCACAACAGGTTTATATCGAAAACGTTTAAGTATTTCCTCGGTAAAATTATTGTATCATTTTCCAAATGGTAAAACAATTCGACAAAATAGCAAGTAATCAGACAACATTTTTGGCTAATTTTACTTAACGTTAAGGGTGTTACCGCTTACATCAGCGAAAACGTTAAGTATTCTCTCCTTTCCACACAGGCATCCGGAATATTTTGATCAAAAGAGGAATGATCATGATAAACCACACGATGGGTTCCGCCGCAATCACTCCGAGGTATCCAAACCACGGTACCAGTGTGCCCGCGATCACAATTTTCCCCACCATTTCCAGAGAACTGGAGATCAGCGGAACAATACGCTCTCCCAGTCCCTGCATGGCATTCCGCACGATGCAGATCACTGCCGTCACATAATAGAACAATGTGTCCACTTTCAGATAAAGTGTCGCATTGTAGATAACTTCCGGCTTTCTGCTGCCTGTGACCAGCCATACCAGCCAGTCACCAATCGTATAGCTGGTCACAATGTTCAAGGTACACCAGATACAGGTATATCCGGTCGCCAGCAAAATGCCTCTGCGGATCCGGTCGATCTTGCCTGCTCCCAGGTTCTGACCACAGTAGGTGGCCATAGTCTGTCCGAAGACACTGAACATAATCATGAAAATCTCCGAAATCTTACGGGCCGCCGTATGGGCAATGATGATATCCTGCCCCAGTTTGTTGATGGAGGTCTGCAGGGTCAGTGTACCGATGTTCACCAGAGAACTCATAAATCCCATGGAGAGACCGGAACTTAACAAATTGCGGAGCATTCCGTCCTTTGCCAATCTCAGATCCTCTCTTCCGATCCGCAGAATCTCGTATTTCTTCCATAAATATACTGCGCACACCACTACCGCCACGCATTGGGACAATACGGTGGCAATGGCTGCTCCCCGTACACCCGCTTTCAGCACAACGATGAAGAACAGATCTCCGCCGATATTCATGGCAACGGAAATTGCCAGCACGATCAGGGGTGTCACGGTATCTCCGATGGCCCGGAGAGTTGCCGACAGCACATCATATAATAAAGTAACGATCAGTCCTGCAATGATCACTGCCACATACTGTGCCGCCGTGTCCATCAGATCTGCCGGGACATTCAGAAAACGTAAGATCGGCTGCAGGAACAAAAGCCCCGACACCGTCAGGATCACTGCCACAAAAACTCCCAGCACCAACGCGTTTCCCAGAGATTTCCGTAGTTTTACCATATCCTTTGCACCGAAATGCTGGGCCGAGATAATGGCAAAACCATTGCACATTCCCATCAAAAACTGCACGATCAGATTGCTCAATGTCGTGGTAGCGCCCACCGCCGCCAACGCACTTTCTCCCAAATAGGTACCGACAATACGGGTATCCACCAGACTATAGGTCAGTTGTAATAAATTAGCCAAAAAAATAGGAAGGGCAAACGTCAGTATCAGCACCGACGGTTTGCCCTTAGTCAGATCTTTCATATAGTTCCTCACTTCTATACTGCCGGAGAAAACATAGCATTCCCCGCATGATAGGGCTACAGAACTTTTTTAAAACTTTTTCTTTGCATTGTCAAGATATTTCTTGGTCTCGGCCACTACCACACCGTTCAGTGCCAGCAGTGCGATCAGATTCGGAATCGCCATCAGGCCATTGAAAATATCTGCGATGGTCCAGACTGCCTTAACCGTCATGTAGGGTCCGATGAATACACAGCCGATATACAGCCAGCGGTATGCCTTGATAGCCTTCGGCTTCTGGCCGATCAGGTACTCCAGACATCTCTCACTGTAGTAATCCCATCCCAGGATCGTAGTAAATGCGAAGAATACCAGACAGATCATCAGGATAAAGGAAGCAATGGAACTGTTGAAAGGCAGACCCTGCTGGAAAGCTCTGGTGGTAACGTCCACACCGTCCAGCCCTACGTTCCAGGAATCCGTGATGACAATGGTAAGACCGGTCATGGTACAGATGATCAGGGTGTCGATGATGGTACCCATCATGGAGATCAGACCCTGCTTGGCCGGAGAATCGGTCTGTGCTGCCGCTGCCGCAATCGGTGCGCTGCCGATACCGGCTTCGTTGGAGAAGATACCTCTCGCAATACCCTTCTGCATGGCCATCAGAATAGCACCCAATGCACCGCCGGCTACGGCACGCATACCAAACGCACTCTGTACGATGGTCACGATTGCGGAAGGAATTGCAGTTACGTTAAAAATCAGTACCAGCAGGCAGGATATTACATAGGTAACTGCCATAAAAGGAACAACGACCTGTGCCACGGTAGAGATGCGCTTTAATCCACCGATGACTACCAATGCCACGCAGATGGTCAACAGAATGCCGGAGATCACAACACTCCAGGAATAATCCATGCCGAAAAGCTGTACGGTATGTGTATTGTCCGCATCAAAGAAATTATGTACCGCACTGGTGATACCGTTGATCTGAGTGAAAGTTCCGATCCCGAACAGACCTACACAGACACCCATAAAAGCAAATATCTTTGCCAGCCATTTCCAGTTTTTCCCCATACCGTTCTCGATATAGTAGAACGGTCCGCCGATGATATGTCCGTCTTCGGCTACCACACGATACTTCACAGCCAGCAGGCATTCGGAATACTTTGTTGCCGTGCCTACCAACGCAGCGATCCACATCCAGAACAGGGCGCCGGGGCCACCCGCTACAATAGCCGTTGCCACACCGACAATATTACCGGTTCCGATGGTAGCGGACAATGCGGTACACAGGGCTGCAAAGCTGGATACTTCGCCGTCTTCACCTGTCTTCTCATTGGCGATTAAGTGTTTGATTGCATGGGGCAGCTTCGTGATCTGCAGAAATCGAAGTCGGGCCGTAAGGAAAAGACCGGTGGCCAGAATCAGGACGATCAGGGGAATGCCCCAGACGAAATCATCCACTGTACTCAGAAAGTTGCTAATTGTTTCTAACATATTCCCTCTCCTCCCGTCACTTTTGTGACGTCCTATAGTAGATTGATTTCTTCCGAAGAGAACGGGAATAAGCACGTTGGTGCTCTGTCCTTTTGCCTGAGAGATTGGCAGCGCTGCTGCCGTACACCTTCGGCGCCTTCTATACGGAACTTTCCAGGTAAAACCTTGAAGCTTTCCGCGGAAGGACTCTCCAGAGTAAACCGTTACCGCGTTACTGCGGCAATAAAAATATAATAACACACTTTATTTCGACATGCAATAATAAATTGTCTTTTATATGGAATCTTTTGTTTGTGCCACGCGAACATTGACTTTTATCCGCCGCATCACCGGAGGACACTTTTGCCTGATCCTGTGTGCTGCCGGTCGTGAGGTCTCGTTCTCGTGCCGTAATATAATGTCTTTCCTTGTGGTTTTACTTTTTATGATTAATGTTTTACGGAAAAATAGTTAATCAGTATCTCTTTTATGTGGTTGTACCTTCTGGCATAGGAGTTTTCCACCCGGATGATCTGCAGATTATGGGCTTTGCAAATCTCATTCTTCTTGCGGTCTCTCTCTTTTACCACGTCATCGCTGAAATGCTCTTTTCCATCCAGCTCAATAGCCAGCATGGGAATCTCTTCCTGTCCCTGTTTCTCGTATACCACAAAGTCAAACCGGCCTTTGTAAAAAAGATCATTCCATTCCTCATTTTCCCAGAAAACATGAGAAATCGCCACTTCCTTATGTACCGTATATCTGCTTTGTGTCATCCAGATGTTTTCCAGTGCATGGTTCAGATTTTGCAGAAATGCATCTTCCGTAGCACTGCTGAAAGGCTTTACTCCCAACGCCCTGGAGATTGCCGGTTTGGGGGTCACCACACTTTTGCCCTTTGTCTGTACATATTGCACCAGTTCGTACAAATCATCTTCATCCCCCTCTTTATGCAGCCTCTCCAGATTTTTCCGGCTGGACAGCAGGATCAGCCGGTCTCTGGCCCGGGATGTTGCCACATTGATCAGTTCCTTATTGTTTTTCAGCCATTCGTAAGTCCCAGCCTGTGTCTGATCCGTAATAGCCGTAGAAAAAAGGATCACATCCTTTTCGTCTCCCTGAAAGGCATGCACGGTTCCACATATCACATTCTCTATTCCCTCTTTTTTCAATTCCTCTTCGATGAGATTTTTCTGATTGACAAAGGGAGTGATCACGCCGATACTTTTCTCTCTGTTCTGCGCTGCATACTGGGCGATGGCTCTTGCCTCTCCCGGTGCTGTGTTTTTATAATCCGTGTGAGCATTCGGCATATCCGCATAGATCAGAGGGTTTTCCTCTCTGCTTTGCGACAGTACATGTAACTGGGAATTGTAATATTTTTGATTATTGAAACCAATGATGGCGGGGTGGCACCGGTAATGATTGTGCAGCAGGATCTCATCACTGACCGCATCGCAGGTCAAAAATGTCTTGTAAATGGAATTTTTGCAATAATCGTATTCCTCCGACACTCCGTATTTCTTTTTCAGCTTGTCGTTTACCACCGGATCCAACAGGATGACCGGGTTCAACTGCTGCGGATCCCCCACCAGCATCAGATTTCTTCCGCGGATGATCGGAACCAGAGAAACCGCATTGTTGCACTGGCTTGCCTCATCCATGATAGTCATATCAAACATGGGTTCCGGATCTCCCAGCCGGTGTGCGGAAATACAGGTCGTGGCAATTATGGGAAATATTTTTTGCAGCTTTGCAATATTCTTTTTTTCGCCCAGGTACTTGCTGAAGGCTTCTGCGGCTTTGTCCGCATCTTCCGTTTCCACGATGTTTCTCAGCTTCGTATGTTCTTCTTCCCCCAGTCTGCGGATGTACCTCGCTGAAGTATAATACAGATATTT
This sequence comes from uncultured Acetatifactor sp., assembly GCA_934394815.1. Classification (GTDB taxonomy): domain Bacteria; phylum Bacillota; class Clostridia; order Lachnospirales; family Lachnospiraceae; genus Acetatifactor. The sequence goes on from CAKRRD010000039.1 coordinate 14,556, forward strand.
CAACAATTCCTCTGTATCATGATCCAGAAGCGAAATGGCTGCTTCCTCCGAGACTTCTCCCCTGTTTTCCAGGCGATTCCTGATCTTGTTACGCTGTCGTCCGTTCAAATCCGCTTCAAAGGACAACATCTGCAGGGAACCGGCATTCTGTTTCTCATAATCAAGCAGGCGGTCGATGGTCTCCTCCCGCTCCTTCAGATCCAGTATTTCTTCATAGCTTTCCAGCAAAACGGAGAGTTTTCTGGCTCTGCGCTTTCTGTCATCTTTGTTGCGTTCCAAGGTTCCCTCAAATATCTGAACCTTCTGTACGTCACGGTAAAGTCTTTTGATGGTCTGTACGGCCTCTTTTACTTTTTCAGAATTGCCCAGCCGGAGTATGGGGAACGGAATGGTTCTTCCACGGTAAGAAATCTGCGAAAGTTTTTCATAGACGCCGTTGATCGGATGATTATTGTAGGACGCAAAGAGAACCGTTTTTTCATTAAAGAAAGCGGTCGTGATCGTGTTGATAATGGTATTGGTCTTCCCCGTTCCCGGAGGTCCCTGAATATAGGCCACCGGATAGATCATGGCATTGTTGATGGCCAGAAGTTGATCCATATTAATATTTTTATTGATGAGAGCGATAGGCAGTGGTTTTCCTTTCGGGCGCTCCAGCAGGTCTCCGAAAAAGGCCCTGACCGGCACGGGGATCTCGGTTTTCTCTCCTCTGTAAAACATTTTCATGATAGAAGCATATTCCGAATGCAGATCCAGCGCTATGTCCATCCCCAACCCTATAATATAGGGCATATCATCCACCATATATTTTTTTCTACAAATGCAGTCCTTGATTTTTTCCTGATTTTTCGTAAATTCTTTTAAAAGCTCATAGTCATCCGCATCCAGAAAACGGCGCACACTTTGTTTACTTCCGTCCAGTGTGAATTCTGTGCATATGGTAATATCCTCATCCGGCCGCAAAACATGCTTTTTCACATCCAGATGGAGTTTGCGGTAGGCCAGCACATAGAGTCCTTTCTGGGTATGAATGCTCAGAATATTCATTGCCAGTTGTTGCAGTTTTAATGTACCGCCCGCATTTTCCCTCTGCTCTACATTGTGCTGAAAACTTTTAACGATGGTCTGAAACTGTTCCGGATCCAGAGGATAGGTTTCTCCCTGGATTCTTTCCCGGTCCAGATAACGCACCAGGGCAAAATCCTTTTTATAAGGTGTGGTGTCCATACGGTTGCACATTTCCAGATAATTCAATATCTTCAGGTTCGCCGCATTATCGAAAAGTTCATTATATTTATGAGGATTGAGATAAATATCCCTCACAAGAGCCTCATTCACATCACAATAAGACCCTTCTATCAGCTCCGAGGACAGAATGGAGTCTATTTTGATTGGATAATCCAATGTCTTCATTTTATATTGTCCCAGATGCAGCCCGTCCACTTTCAGTGTCCGCCTTGCGGCATCCAGACTCCGAATACCTATCCAGTATTTTGTGATTTCATTTCCCTTGTTGCGGTATTCTATGCTCAACCATTTTCCTTCATGGATTGCACGGAAAATATCTCTTGCTACTGCGTTCATAATTCCCCCGTATTATTCCTCTACAGTATCCAGTTCTTCCAGATCCGTCTCCGTCTCCAGCATTCGTTCCAGAAGGCTTTCCTGATTTTTCTCCTCGGTGTCGATGGCGTTCTGAATCTCCATAAGCTTCGAATAATCGCTGGACAATACCGGATCCAGAATCTGTAATTGCAGTTCCGACAGCTTCTGTTCGCTCTCGGACAGGAGGCGTTCGTATTTTTCCAACTGACGCTGCAGGCGGGAACGGATCTTGCCGGGATTATAGTAAGTCTTCTTGTCGAAGACATCACTTAGAGTCGGCTCGTTTTTCACCATTCCGGGTTCTCCTGCCGGTGTGTTTGATGTGATGTTGTCTTTTACAGCTCCGGTTTTCTGTGATTTTCCTCCGCCTGTCATGCCGGATCTGTCCGGCATCCCCGCAAGCTTTGCCTTCTGCTCCAGATACTCCTCGTAGCTGCCGCTGTACTGGGTGGCTTTTCCACCCTCGAATTCCAGAATGCCGGTGGCAATCCGACGGATAAAATAACGGTCGTGGGATACGAACAGCACAGTCCCCTCGTATTCCCGAAGCATCTGTTCCAGTGCTTCCTTGCCGATGATATCCATATGGTTCGTAGGCTCATCCAGAATCAGTAGATTCGGTCTGGTCTGGAACATTTTGCACAATGCCAGACGCACTTTCTCTCCGCCGGAGAGCTGGCCCATTTTCTTCTGTACCTCTTCTCCGGAAAACAGAAATCCGCCCAGTGCACTCTGCACTTCTTCCCGCAGATATTCCGGGTAATCCGCCCAGAAATTCTCCATGACGGTCTGTTCGGGATCTATCTTTTCCTGCACCGCTTTCTGCTGGTCAAAATAAGCCCATTCCACGTTCTGTCCGAACTTGAATTCTCCGCCCAGTGGCGGGATCTGCCCTACCAGCGTCTTTAAAAGTGTGGATTTTCCCTTGCCGTTTTCGCCGATGATAGCAAGGCGCTCTTTTTTCTGCAGCAAAAAAGATATGGTACTTAAGGAGCTGTCGTAGCCGATCTGAAGTTGTTTTGCCTGCACCACGTTGGTATAGCTTTCGATGCGGGGGATGTAACGACCGTGGAATGCTTTCGTATCAAAGTGTCTTGGCTTCTCGATCTTTACCATATGCTCCAGCGCCATCCGCTTGGAATGGGTGGCTGCCACCTTGGTGGGTGTATTTTTCCATTTTTCGATCCAGTCGGTCAGACGTTTGATCTCTTTCTGCTGTTCCTCGTAGTCCTTCTCCTGCTTGCGCAGTGCCTCTTCCTTCTGCTGCATGAATGCCGTGTAGCTGCCGGCATAGCGCTTCATCCGGTGGTATTCGATCTCGTAGGTCACGTCGATGACGCGGTCTAAGAACATCCGGTCATGGGATACGATGACCACTACCTTATCGTAGGTCTTGAGATATCCTTCCAGCCATTCGATGGTGGGGAGATCCAGATGGTTCGTGGGCTCATCCAGAAGCATGATATCCGGGCGCCCCAGCAGCAGTTTCATGAAAGCCACCCTGGTCTGCTGTCCTCCGGAAAAACTGCCGATAGGACGCGTCAGGTCTTCCAGTGAAAAGCCGAAGCGTTGGAACATGGTCTCCATATCCTGTCGCCAGGAATAGCCCCGCAGAGCCTCCATCTTGCGCTGCAGGCTGTCATATTCATTGGTCAGTGCCCGGTCCGGCTCTCCTGTGAGGCGCATCTGCTCTTCCAATGCATGCATCCGCTCTTCGCAGGCGAATACCGGAGCAAAAGCTTTCTTGATTTCTTCTTCCACCGTCACTTCTGTGTCAGTAAAATTCACCTGCCGCAGGAACCCGATCTCCTGTCGGCCCGCCATGGTGATGCCGCACTCCTCATCGCTGTCCGGATTACTCATGGTCAGATCCCCGGCAATCAACTTCAGAAGCGTCGTTTTGCCGCAGCCGTTTCTGCCGACTACGGCAATTTTCTCTTTGTCATGTATTTCAAAATTCACATCCTCCAGTATGATGTCCCCGCCGTACTGGACTTTTGCATGCCTGATCTGATAACGCACTTTTTACTCCTGTGAAAATGGTTCTATGCCTGTCTATTTGTTGTCATAAGAATAAGTATACAACAAGTTGATGTAGGGAGACAACAGGACTTTTCCTTTATAATATAAATGGAAAGTTAATGAATGAGTTAACAAATGCTCACGGCGAAAATTACTGTTCGACGTGAGCATTGTTTTTGCGACCGCATTTGATATTTCATGGGCACAAACTCTTATTATTCTGGTGTTGTACCCTCGCTAACGAGAATTATGGGTACAGAGCGATATATCTTCCTGCGCTGTACCCACATTAAGACAAGTCGAGGGTACAGAAAGGTATCTTTTCTCACGCTGTGCCCTGATTCGGACACACCGTGGGTACAAAACAGTATCTTCTCTGGCTCTGTACCCTGATCCGGATAAGTCATGGGTACAAAGTGGCATCTTTTCTCATGCTGTGCCCTGATTCGGACAAGCCGAGGGTGCAAAGCGGCATCTTCTCTTACTCTGTACCCTGATTCGGACAAGTCGAGGGTACAAAGCGGTACCTTCTATTTCACTATGCCCATTTTGAAAGATTTCAAGAAACCAGTAGCCCACATTGGGGGTAAGGACAGCAGACTCTAAGCAGACGTCGGTACTTAGCGAGGGTACTTTCCTCGCTTATGTACCGCTACGCTCTGCTTTGAAGCGAAAGCGGGTCTGCTGTCCTTACCCCCAATGCGGGCTACGGGGACATTCCATTAACTTTCTATTTACTACACTTCGCAGCGCGCTCGAGATGGAGGAAGAATGCCACGTTCAGCACGATACCAACCGCGGTGGAGGCGGGAGCGGCCAGGCCGATATTGGTGAGGCCGGCATCCGGCTGGATGCTCATATAATAGGCGAAGGGAAGGCGGACAAGGAGGGTCTGGATCAGCCCTTGGGTCATGACCCACACAGTCTTGCCGTTACCGTTAAAATAGCCCATCATGCTGAACAGTACCGCAGTTGCCAGAGTCTCCGGAGCGAAACCTTTCAGGTACTCATATCCCCTCTGCACCACTGCCGCATCCGTGGAGAAAATACCCGCCAGCATATCTCCCTTGAAGAACACCAGCAAAAACGCAAAACATCCCACCAGAAGCCCGATGCTGATACCGGTGAACATGGTCTTCTTCGCCCGCTTCTGCTCTCCGGCACCTACATTCTGCGACACAAAGGAAGAGGTGGACTGCATCAGGGCACTGGGGATCAACATGGCAAAATTAACGATCTTACAGGCTACACCGTAGCCGGAGGACGCTTCCAGTCCCAGGCGGTTCACAAATGCGCATAATGCCAGAAAGGATCCCTGGGTCAGACACTCCTGCAGGGCTAACGGCAGACCAATCTGTAAGAATTTACCACACTGGGGGTTCCAGCGGAAATCCTGTCTGGTAATGGTAAAGGGCAATCCCCTTTTCACCAGCCGTACAATGGCAAACAGAACACTTAATGCCTGTGCAAATACTGTTGCCAGCGCAGCTCCCATGGCATCCATGCCCAGTCCTGCCACCAGTACCAGATCTCCCACGATATTGACGATACACGCCACAAAAACAAATAAAAGCGGAGAATTGCTGTCCCCCAGTCCACGGAAAATGGCGGACAATACATTATAGGCCACAATAAAGAAGATTCCGGCACCGCAGATCCGGACGTAGGCAGCGGTCAGCTCTACCGCCTCTTCCGGTGCCTGCATGAGAACCGCGATAGGGCGGGCAAAGCCCACCATGATCACGAACAGTACCAGTGAAATTACCGCAAACACAACGGTTCCTCCACCGATGATGATGCCGATCCGATCCTCTCTCTTCTCTCCGAGATACCGGGCGATCAGCACCGTAATCCCCATAGCAAGCTGGGTCACCACGAAGGTCACCAGATTCAGTACCTGGCTTCCGGTAGATACCCCGGAAAGTCCGGAAGTGGAGCCGAAGCGTCCCACTACCAGCAGATCCACCGCGCCGTAAGCTGCCTGTAGGATCAACGCTCCCAGAATGGGAACCATGAAACGAAGCAGCTTTTTCAGGATACTTCCCTGTGTAAAATCCATCCTGTCATTTTCAATATTTTTCAAAATGATCTCTCCTCTCGCACATGACCTGATAAAAGGTCTCTATCGTCTGTATCATCGTCCCCGCGTCCTCTTCTGAAATTCCGGATAACGGTTCTACCAGACTGTTGAACACATCGTCGTTGTATTTGCGGGACAAGGCTCTGCCCTTCTCCGTGATGGAGATATAGGTCACTCTGCCATCCTCCGCAGCCACCTGTTTCCTGAGATACCCTTTTTGTTCCATTTCCCGCACCGTCCGGGTCACACCGGGTCTGGGGATCTTCAGAAAATCGCTGATATCCGAGATTTTCACGGAGATTCCCTGCTGTTCCATGATAGCGATCACGTCAAGAAAATGAATATAAGAGGGTGTCACTCCGGAAGGCAGCGCGGGAAGCATTTCCCGGATCCGCTTTGCCTGATAACAGGCATCCATCATCCGTTTTATGGTCTGAACTTTCATTCTTTTCCCTTTCTGATATTGTTGTATAAGGTATTTCTTCTGTTTGCTTAGTTACCTTTGATAATTATCTTTGGTAATTATATGAGACCATTTCCGATTTGTCAATAAGATATTTCTATAAATAAAAACAGCAGACTCCTTTCGAAAATCTGCTGTTTCTCTGACTTATTCTTTTTTCTATCCGTCTCTGCTAAATATGACCTTCATTTCGTAAAGAAACGTTTACGCGTCCGATCTGGCATAGGCGTTTTTCATCTGTCCGCTGAGCTCGTACAGCACCTTATCCAGTGTGTCGGCTGCTGCCTCCCGCAGCATTTGGGCAGTCTTTTCATTGGCTTCTTCCTGTAATTTTCTGCGCTTCTCCTCCCCGGTCTCCTGTGCCAGCAGCGTGTCATAGCAATTCAGGATCTCGTGGCTCTTCGCCGCCACGTTTTCCTGATAGCGCTCGATATGGAATACGGATTTATTGTAGGAGGCATCCGCCATGGATGCGATCATACGGCTCATCCAGTAGAAGTTCTCTGTGGATACTTTCCCGGTGGTCGAAGACAGGTACTCCGGCGTCCTGTCGATACCGGTATAAAAAGGTGCCAGTACATTAAAGGCATTGGAGGCAAATGCCAGCCACTGAACCGGTTCTCCCTCCGGGCGCATCTGGATCAGAGTCATGACATCATTCCGGTTGATACCGATGGAACGATAGGCTCCCCGCATGGACTTATCCCCATAGGCCGCATAGGGATCGTAGGGTGTTCCCTGATAATGGGAGGATAACACGTATTTTACATCCTCCACCGTGATCTTCTTCTCCGGCACCATGCACCAGGGCAGATCATCGGAAAACGGTGTGTACTCTGCATTTGGACCGTCCCAGATTTTCGTCCGGGGATTCAGGGTCCGCAGCATATACCAGGCTCTTGCGGTATTGTATACATGGTCGGAATCGTCATGGCTGCCGAAAGCATCTCTGGCAGAAAAGCTGCCGTCCTGGGACAGATCCAGATGATTCTTTTCGATAAATTCTTTCAGATCCGCAGAGCACATATGATTTTCCTGTGTGCTCAGGGCATCCTCCAGATCGAAGGCATCAATGCCAAACTGGTTCGGCATCACCACATACGCATCATCCGGCACTCTCCGGGCGATCCAGTGATGACCGCCGATGGTCTCCAGCCACCAGATCTCGTTTTTGTCCGAAAAGGCAATTCCATTCATCTCATAAGTGCCGTATTTTTCCAACAGGCCTCCCAGACGTGTGACACCTTCTCTGGCACTGTGAATATACGGAAGCACCAGAGACACAATATCTTCCTCGCCGATGCCGCCGGGGATCTCCTCCGCACCATCCTTTGCCGGAACATATTCCACCAGCGGATCCGCTCCCAGAACTCTGGCATTGGAAGTAATGGTCTCCGTAGCCGTCATGCCCACGCCTGCCGCATTGATACCGTGAGCCGCCCAGATGCCCTCTCCCGCCAACGCATTGGGTACTGCGGTATAACGCATGGGGTCCTCCGGCAGGTCGATCTCCACATGGGAAAGCACCGATTTGTATTTTTTCGGCTGATCTTCGGAATGCACCACGACGAATTTCTTCGGGGTGAACTGCCCGGAGGGGGAATCGTCGTTGCGGGCGATCATGGTGGAGCCGTCATAAGACGCCTTTTTTCCTACTAATATGGTTGTACATGGCATAATCATTACCTCCTGTTATATTACATATTTTTCTTCTCCGGACATCGGAAAGCTGTTTTCCCGGTCTGGCACTTACACCAGTTTCTGTCCGTTGATGACTACGTTCTGAATCGTCTCCGGTCTGCCCTGCAGAGGCTCAATCTTCGTAAACTGTCTGCAGCCGGTGACTTCGATATTTTCCATCTGCAGATTCCGGAAATACGGGATATCCTCCTCGTTCTCCATGGCAATGGTCTCCTCGCGGTTCAGGGAATTGAGGACATAGGACATGGTCAGGATCACTGCTTCACCCTTGATCTCGCTCATATGGATGTTGCGGAGGGTAATATCCTCCACCACACCGCCGCGGCCCAGCGCACTCTTCATGCGGACACCCACGTCAGTTCCCGCAAACGTGCAGTTCTCCACCAGAATATCTTTTACCCCGCGGGACATCTCACTGCCGATGACGAAGCCACCGTGGCCTTCGTTCACCAGACAGTCATGGATGTAAACATTGCTGCAGGGGCCTTCGATCTGGCGGGCAACAGCATTTTTGCCGGATTTCATGCAGATGGCATCATCCCCGGTTTCAAAAATACTGTGATGGATATGCACATTGGTGCAGGATTCCACATCGATGCCGTCACCGTTCTGGGCATAATAGGGATTGCGGACCTGTACGCTGTCCACCGTAAGGCTCTCGCAGAAATAGGGATGAATGTTCCACGCCGGGGAATTCATAAACGTCACCCCCTGCAGAAGTACCTTTTTGCAGTGGCGCAGGCTGAGCATCACCGGACGGTAAAAATCATAATAGGGAGCCGCAGCGGACAATGCCTCTTCGGTGGTTCCCTGAATATTCTGATGATTGCCCTCCAGAATAGTCTCGGTGGGCATCCAGATCTCGGTCTCCTTCGTATTCAGTACATGGGGGCTTAATTTTAAAAGTGCCTCCCACTGCTTGTCCGTCGTCTTGAAACGCTTGACCGGGCGCCATTTGTCGCCGCTGCCGTCAATGATGCCTTCGCCGGTGATGGCGATATTCTCTGCATTTTCCGCAGTAACGGGAGAGACCGTGCGGATGCAGTCCTGTCCTTCATAGCTGGTGATCCGCAGGGGATAATCCTCTTTGGACTTGATGAATTTTAACATTGCCTGACTGTCGAGATGTAGGTTAACACCGCTTAACAGCCGGATCGGTGCCACCGCCCAGATGCCTGCGGGAACTCTCACCATACCGCCGCCCTGCTCCGACACCTCACAAATCGCCCGGTTAATGACTTCTGCATTGTGTCTTCCGGTCTCGATCTGTAGATCGCCGCTTTTTGCGCCATATTCCGTTATGGACACCTCCCTGTCCGGGAACTGGGGAAGTTCTACTTTATAAGTTTCGTTATACATAGTTATCCTTGTCTCCTTTGGGTGCTTTCGCATTTCATACGTTTCTGATTCTATCGTGTTCCGTTTCGGACTTCCACCCGGTTTTTGCGTTTTTCCGATGGGTTCTACTGCTTATTTGTGTCCTTCCGCGCAGATCCAGTCCTCGCCGTCTTTCAAGTGAATCTGTATCTCTCCAAATCCTGCATTTTTAAACAGTTCCCTGAGTTCTTCCGGCGTTGGGTTGAACAGATGGAATCTCTGAATGTTTTCCCGCACCTGTTCCGGCAGATTCTCCTTCTGGTAAATATCGGCCACCAGCAGAAAGGTTCCCTGTTCCTTCAACACCCGGTAAACTTCCTTCAGATTCTCCGGCGGATCCGGCCAGAAATAAAAGCTCTCCACCGTGATGATCTTATCAAAAGTATTATCCGCAAAAGGAAGCTTTTCCACAGAGGCCTCCACGAGATCCATCTTGCCCTGCTGCAGTGCCCCGGCGTTGGTTTTTCCGGAAAGTTCCAGCGATGTAACGGAATAGTCCACCCCTGTCAGATGACCGTCACGCACTTGCCCGCTCATGCGTTTCAGCGTTGCTCCTCCACCGCAGCCAATGTCCAGAATCCGATCGTTCTCCCGGATCTTCCAATGTTCCAGCGCCCAGCCGGTCACTGCGTAGTGGCTTTCATTCATGCGCTGCAGCATTTTCTCCCCATCCTCTCCGACAGGTTTTCCGGGGTTGCCGGAAATGGTGATTTCCTGCTGGGTGCGTTCGTCTGTGGGAGATTTTATGATATTATTTTCTGTTTTTTCAGCCATGCTTCTGTTTTCCTTCCTGATTGTTTTGGTAGATTCTAATTTCGGATCCTAATGGTTTTCTTTGCAATTTCTTCTATCTTCATTATAATAGTAACTGTTCAAAGTCATGCAAAAACAGTATCCCCGCTATTTAGGATATCCCCACACGGGGGATTTTGCAAACGGGATTCGGAAGCATTTACTACTTTGTGCCTGTACATGGTATTAAAGTACCTGAAAGTTTGCAGGTTACGGAAAGGCATAAGATTTTATGAAATATTATCTCGCCCCCATGGAGGGACTGACCACTTATAATTTCCGCACCAACTGGAACCGCTATTACGGCGGCATGGACAAATATTTTACCCCGTTTATCTCCAATCGGCACATGAACAGCAGGGAACGCAACGATGTGCTGCCGGAGCATAATGTAGGTATGTACACGGTACCGCAGATCCTGGCCAACAAGGCGGAGGAATTCCTGTCGCTGACGGAACAGCTGTCCGGATATGGCTACCACGAGGTCAATCTGAATCTGGGCTGTCCTTCCGGGACGGTGGTGGCCAGGAAGCGCGGTGCCGGCTTCTTAGGCACACCCCAGGAACTGGAAGCTTTTCTGGACGAGATCTTCGAAAAATGTCCGCTGGAAATCTCCATTAAGACCCGCATCGGTATGGAATATACGGACGAATGGGCTCCCCTGCTTAAAATATATCAGAAGTTTCCCATGAAGGAACTGATCATTCATCCCAGACTGCAAAAGGAAGGCTACAAGGGAACGCCCCATCTGGACGCTTTTGCAGAAGCCGCAACCACCTTGCCATATCCGCTGTGTTATAACGGAGATATTACCTCTCCGGAGACACTCTCGCAGATTCTGACGCAGCTGCCCATGGTCGATACCGTTATGATCGGAAGGGGGATTCTGCAGAATCCGAGGCTGTTACTGCAGTTGAAGGCCGCTGCATCGGAGGGTGTTTCCCTGCCGTCTTCGGAGGAACGTCTGGCTGTCCTGAAGGAATTCCACAATTCCCTCCTGACCGGCTATCAGGAAATCATGTCCGGCGATACCAATACATTGTATAAAATGAAGGATCTCTGGACTTTCTTAAGCCACAGCTTCGAATCACCGGACAAATATGTGAAAAAGATCCGCAAAGCCACGGATATCTGCGATTATAAGCTGGCAGTCCATGCGCTGTTCCGGGAATGCTCACTGAAATAGTCCGGTGCGCTCATTCCCCGGTGTCGAACTGTTCTCCTTCGTTGGCATCCTCCATGATAACTTCCGGCTCCGGGATGCCCGCATTGTCCACATAGCTGAAATGAATGACCGCCTGGGGCCAGTTGAGGCTGATCCGGGCGGTTTTCTGCCGCTCTTCGCCTGCCTTGCGAATCAGTTCCAATAACTCCTGCAGGACTTCTCTCGTCAGATAGCCTCCCCGCCACTGGAACGTCATGGCCCGGCCTTTTTTTGCCATCTGCCCGGCTCTTTTATATACTTCTTCCGTCTTCGTAAAGGAAAGTTTTTTCTCTTTATAATAAAAATGGTCATTATCCGGACAGCCGGGGGCCGGAGCGATCAACGGCTCATGATCCCGGAACACCGCCTTGTCTCCCAGGTTAAAATAGTCATAACGGATTTCTCCGGGTAACGCTCCATTTCCCTGATGCTTTCCCAACGTATTGTCGAAGGTGGCATCCAGATGATAATACTGCCCGCCGATCCGCACAATATTCCAGGTGTGGCGGTACTTGATCCCTTTCTCGGGATTGTTGCCGCAAATGGCTATGACGCACCACACCCCCAGAGCATCACACAGTACTTTCACCGACTTGGCAATGCCTTCGCAGACACCCACGCCCTGTCCCAGAGGACCGATAATCTCGTGGGAATAGGGCTTTTTCAGCTTATCGTAGGTAATATTTTCGCAGATGAAATCATGAATGTACTTCTCTTTTTCCCACTCCGTGAATTTTGTGGCAGGACGCGCCAGTTTTTCCACACGGGACTGCAGGGCCTTCTGGTGCTCTCGGATCTTATTTTTCTCAAACAGATACTCCGGCACGAAAATGATGTTGGGGGAGTCCTGATAATATTTGTACCGATAGCTCACCACCCAGAAAATCTCCGGATGATCCAGCCGCAGCCGGAAAAATACGTCATACAATTCCTCTGCCGGGATCCGCGGCAGCTGGATCTCATCTGCCAGTGCCAGAACTCCCTGCTGCATGGCGTGATAGGCGGCCTGCTGGGGTTTATTCATTTTCTGATAGTAATATGCTTCCATGGTAATTTCCTGTTCTTTTTCTTAAACGATCCTATTTTCCTATTTTAACAGAAGGTTGTTCTTTTGGGGGAGGTTTTGAAAAAAATTTATTTTTTTGAAACTTTTTGGGAGACTCCATAGTCTAACCATCAGAGACACGAAAAAGTGGTTATTATGAAAGGAGTTCTTATTATGAAAAATAAAATGATCTGTGCACTTTTAACAACCGTTATGGTATTGTCTTTTGCTGCCTGCGGCAGTCAGGGAAATGGGACTGCGGCTTCTGCCGAAAGCACGGCAGCTTCTGAAAGCCAGACTGTGGAAGGCAGTGCTGAGGCTTCCGGCTCTGAAAGTTCTGCTGCAGAAGCAAATGCCGGGACAACTACCGAAACAGCCGGCGGCGCTTCTTACGAGGACAACTTCGCGGTTCCCACGGAAGATGCCGTGGCTTTCGCCGAGAAAATTCAGGCGGCAGTAGCCGATGAAGATCTGGAAGCCCTGGCGGATCTGGCCAATTACCCGGTCTATTTAGCTCTGGGTGACGGCAGTGTTATCGAAAGCAAAGAAGATCTGCTCGCTCTGGGTGCTGACAAGATCTTCACCAAGGAAATGAAAGATTCCATCGCCAATGCTGATCTGTCAGACTTAAGTGCCAGCATGGCAGGATTTACCCTCTACAGCACCGGTGATGCGCCTAATATTACTTTCAATGTGCAGAACGGTGTGCTGGGAATCAGCGGTATCAATTATTAATTTTGTTCGGAACGTTTTGGGGGAGCCTTTTGTCAGGCTCCCCCTACTCTTGTGGAAACTACTGTTGTCAACGGCACCATATTGATGGTTATGTTTCCGTCTGTTTTACGCGTGATCAGCGTAGCTCCCCGCTGGATATATTGCTTCGCAATGCCGGAATATCCCAGATAATCAATGGACATTCCGTAGGTCATGCAGATGCCCTGATATGTCAGGGACAAGGTATTCAGGTGATCGTGTCCACAGAAGATCCATTTCAGCCAGCCGTTATCCACCGCTTTTTCAAAAAAATGCGGCGGCTGATTGGATATTCCGAAGTACTCGTCCTTTTCTCCGATACTGCCATGTCCATAGATCACGCTGTGATCGCCCAGTTTCATCTTCTCATAGGCTTCCTTGAACTCTGCGGGCGGCATGTGGAAAAAAGCCATGGCAGGCACTTTTCTCTCATTTAATTTTTCCATACACCAGTCCGTCTGATCTTCATGGATGCAGTCAAATCCGCTGAAAAACCAGCCATCACCGTACATATTGGAATCCAGCATGATCAGCGGAAGCACCGTTTTTCCATTGTCATCTACGAGATCCAATACAAAATTTCCCACACCGGCAATCGGGTTTTCCGGGCTGTGTTCATATCTTCCTTTGGTAAAAACAGCATATTTTCCCGCGGCAAAAATCTCCGCCAGCTGCTCCTTATTGCAGCCGGAACCCATTTCACAGTCATGGTTTCCGAACACCATGGTGTAGGGAATCTGAAAACCATCCAGAAATGCCAGCAGCTTTTCCGCCTGCTTTTTGTTGTTCATCGTGCCGCTTTTCGGGAAAAACGGGAAAATGGAATCTCCGGTCAGAACCATCAGATCCGGCTCTGTCCGGAGGATCAGTTCCGTCACCGCCGCCATGGCCAGTTTATCCTTTTTCCGGGAAAAGAGTCCGAAGCCAAGGTGCAGATCCGTCAGCTGCAATATTTTATAATCTCTGTCCGTGGGAATCCGAAGAGAAAAGGTCTCTTCGTCCCGTATCTGAAAGTTTTTGGAAGTATACATACGAATCTCTTTTCTTTTTTTGACTTAACTCAGCGGAATCAATGCTCCTATTGCAGAAAGTACCGTTGAAATCACCATCAGCACCTGAAACGGTACCGTGCCAATCACGCCGCAGATCGGACTGCTGCCCGCCTTTTTTCTCGATTTTCCGTACGTCAGTACCAGCATAATGCTCACCAGTACCACGACGCCGCTCATGATCCGGGTCAGAACAATAAAGCTGTTCACGCCAAACACGGCAAACAGAATGCAGGGGACTGTGGCGATCAGCCAGCTGATGCGGTTGCCGATGCCTATCTGTTCATGTACCACGTCGCGGAGAGCCAGGGTATTGCTCCAGAACGTCGTCAGTAACGCAAACAGGGAAAAGACGCCTGCCAGGATCATGGCCCAGGTGCCGATGCTCTCTCCCAGCTGCATATAAGCCAGTTCTTTTTCCAGCGCGCCCCTGGTTCCCAGAAGTACTGTACCGGTCACGATCAGGACAAACACAGAAGAAAGTCCGAAGCCGATGAAGATGGAACTGCGGATTTTTTTCGCGTTGCCGTCCAGTCCTTTTACCACCTGAATCACCGCCTGATTGGCGGAAGTGGCAAATACTACCATGCTGTACAGTGCCAGCAGATTGTTCCAGTGGAACTCCGCCCGCTGCAAAGAATTCAACGGATGCAAAAAGGTTCCCACCGTCATCACCGCCACGATTCCCATCAGGACGATAACCGCGTATTTCTGCGCGATACCAACGGCTTTCATACCGATAAACACCACCACTCCGGCGATCACATAATACAAAATCTGCGCCGCCACGAAGGGCATTCCGAACCAGTTCACGAAGATCTGGGCGCCGCCGTTGATATTGCCGCTGACACCGATCATGATGGCCAGCCCATAGACAATAAATATGCCCCAGCTGAAAATCTGTTTCATTTTGCCGTGGAACAGCTCTCCTTCAAAACTTTTTACCAGTTGGACTCCGCCGTTGTTATAGGATAACTCGGCAATGATCAGGTGCAGGATCACGTTCACACAATAGGCGATCAATACCATCCACACGACATCCAGCATACTATTCTTCGTGGCAAGATACGGAACGGCGATGATGCCCGTGCCGATGCTGTTGCCGACGATCATGCTGATGGCTTCGAAGGTCGTGAGGTGTGCTTCGGATTGGATGGGGTGGGACATGGGGGGCCTCCTTTGTAAAAATTCTGATTTTTTCTGTTGTTACAGAAGTATAGTTGCAAGTGCTTCCTGCAATACTTTGGAGCAGTTGATTCCACGCTTATCGGCAAGCTTTGACATCCATGCAGGAAGCGAAACATTTTTTCGGACTGCCTTGGTGTCAGTCAGGCTACGGTATTTAATGGTATCTGCCTGGATAATCGTAAGGATATCTGTCGGTAAATGAGGAATCTCTGCCTGTGGCGTAGCCTCGTTTGGTGTAATTTCTTCATCTTCCAGCCCAACAAGACAAAGATTCAATGCATCTGTAATAAGCGCAATCGCTTCTGCCAAAGTCGGTGCTGTTGTAATACATCCGTCCACATCCGGAACTCTCGCATAGAAAGTGCCGTCTTTTTCTGTAATAACAGCGGTATATGTGTATTGCATGTCATTTGCCTCCTTCTATGTTTGCTTCTTTGAAGATATAGTACATATCATTTTCATTAAAATCATGTCGTTTTACCGGAATTGTCTGTTTTGTATCCGGTTGAAAATACAAATCATGACTCACTCCATGCCTTTTAAAAATAAAACCATTCTTTTCCAATTCTTTAATTGTTTTCTTTCGTGGATGCATTCTTTTCTCCTTTTATATTATACACAATTTTACACAAAATCAATAGTGAAATACACAATTTCACGCAAATAATTATGTGTCATTTATAGCATTAATAATTCACATTGTTACATGGGAAATATAAAGTGATTCTGTTAAAATTGACTTTATAAAATATCGTAGTTATCAGCATTCTGTACGATATCAGACATAAAATAGAATAATATAAGAAAGTATCACAGTCTTTTCTTGTCTGCAAAAACTCTGCCCCATAGAGCGCGATATCAACAATGTTTACTTATGTTTAAACAAAAATACTTCAATCCTTACTCCCGCGAGGGGAGCGACTTTATCATGTGGTATATTGCGCATTTGTGGTTTAGTTTCAATCCACGCTCCCACGAGGGGAGCGACTCAAACTTTTGCACCCCTGAATATCACCAACATTATTTCAATCCACGCTCCCACGAGGGGAGCGACGATTCAGTGCTTCAAAATCACAAGTGATAACGGTAATTTCAATCCACTCTCCCACGAGGGGAGCGACATAAGCTTATGGATCCTATCAGAGTTGAAAAGCTATTTCAATCCACGCTCCCACGAGGGGAGCGACGTTGACGGAGTTACCCCCACGGGCGAACAGGGAACATTTCAATCCACGCTCCCACGAGGGGAGCGACGCAGCAGTACAGGCAGAGGGACCGGCAGAACAGATTTCAATCCACGCTCCCACGAGGGGAGCGACGCAGTTGGGTGATGTAAAGCCATTTGCAGTGATGCGATTTCAATCCACGCTCCCACGAGGGGAGCGACTGTATTCAGTGCTGCTAAGGCTGGATATAAGAGCATTTCAATCCACGCTCCCACGAGGGGAGCGACTAGCTTTGTATCGTTAGAATTACCGTATAGCAGTATTTCAATCCACGCTCCCACGAGGGGAGCGACTTTTTTCCCAGTCCACAGAATCTATTGCTCTTGTATTTCAATCCACGCTCCCACGAGGGGAGCGACTCCATATGCAGTTGTCATTGATATTGATAAAAATTTCAATCCACGCTCCCACGAGGGGAGCGACGTGCAGAGAGTGTGATTTTGAGCCAGCAGGCCGGTATTTCAATCCACGCTCCCACGAGGGGAGCGACTAGATTCCTGGATCATGGTGTTTACGATGACCAATTTCAATCCACGCTCCCACGAGGGGAGCGACTCTTTTTTGATATAATAATTATATCATTTTGCAATTTCAATCCACGCTCCCACGAGGGGAGCGACCAAAACGCCACGAAAAGGAATTTGGCGAGGTTTGGATTTCAATCC